>JBARXJ010000057.1:0-98604 GCA_049647265.1 Microcoleaceae cyanobacterium | reverse complement strand
TGGATTATGGATGGCATCAATTGGAGTCGTCGGACTGGCACTCAACTTACGGGCTTATGACTTCGTCTCCCAAGAATTACGGGCGGCAGAAGATCCCGAGTTTGAAACTTTCTATACCAAAAACATTCTGTTAAACGAGGGTATCCGGGCCTGGATGGCTCCTATGGATCAACCTCACCAAAACTTTGTATTCCCTGAAGAAGTATTACCTCGCGGTAACGCACTGTAATTTAACTGTAATTCAACAGTCACACTAATCAGTGAACTGTAAGGAATACGAAGCAGCCCCCAGCAAATGGGGGCTTTTTTATTAAACTGTTGTGTTTTTGCCAGTCGCTCTGCTCCCATTACAGTGGTTTCATTTCTGACATCAAACTCAGTCTGTTTAAACTGAGGTAAATATGAAAGAATCTTTTGCTCAATTTCTAAAAGTACATCCGGTACATAATATTCTGTTCCTGTAATACAAGTATTTAAGTTCTCTGTTAAATCAACTTTTTGACCCTCAGGAGAATAGTAATAACCTGTATTGAGAATTTCTATTGTATCTTAAGCAATTTCAATCAGTTTCATTATGGTTTCTTGCTTCATTGATATTATTTTATTTGAGATCTATTTATAATTTGTATAGTTGGTATGTCAATTGGTGCGCAACAGTCACGCACCCTACAATATCTGTATCTTAAGCAATTTCAATCAGTTTCATTATAGTTTCTTGCTTCATTGATATTATTTGAGATCTATTTATAACTTGTATGATTAGTGCGTCAGTTGGTGCGCTACTTGACTACAATATCAAATATATCCTCAAATTTTCCAGGTTTAGAGGGTGTTAAAAGTTGTTTATTATTTTTATAATGCATAAATACTACAAAAACGTCAAGGAGTTAATCAAATAAAAAATCCCCCACTTGAAGTATCACAAGTGGTAGGATCGGTAATTGGATAACAACTGATTTTTTTGTCAGAGTTTAATAGACTCAAGAACTAAGCTTTCAGATTACTACGAGAAGCAGAAGGTAAAGATAGTTGAGGCAAAGGTTGAGTGGGTTGAGTGGGGTGATAATGCCCATTTTGATGGGTTTCGGCGGGTGTCTCGTCGGTAATTAACATTTCCCGAATTAAACGGGCAGCGGCTTTTTGCGCCAATTCTCCAGCCACTTGTTGACTTAACTGCCGTACTTCTGGTTTAGCGAGTAAACCGGGGACTCGCTGTAAAATCATCATTGGATCGAACCCTTTTGTCTCTTGTAGAATTTCAACAATTCGTTGAATATGTTCCATATTATTCGGCTGGGTATTGATCGTTGTTGTCACCGGACGATCTACTTTAATTCCCATCCATTCCGCGACTTTATATTGAGCAGTATTTAAAGCCCGGCGAGAGGCTAAATCAATATTATTAACTAACTCATTCGCGAGGTTTTCTCGAATAAATTCTCCCCGTTCTGAGAATAAAAAGTCAAGGGTTTGATCTAAGACTTGATTAATATCATAGTCATCACTACTGCGAGCATTCTTTAATAAATTCTCTAAACGATTCCAGCGAAAAGATCCTTCTTTAAATAACAGATCTCGTAAAGACGCTCGGAGTTGGGGAGACGGATCGCTGAGTAAACGCTTTGCAACATAAGGATAGGCTTTACTCAATACTTTAAAGTTTGGATCGACATTGATGGCAATCCCTTCTAACGTCACTAAAGAGCGAATAATTAAAGCATAATACGCTGGCACTCGGAAGGGATATTCATACATTAATGCGGAGAGTTGATCGGTAATACTTTTAAAGTTTAACTCCGCAACACTAGCCCCTAATGCATCGTTAAAGACATTGGCTAAAGCGGGAATAATCGGGGTTAAATCTGTGTCTGGCGTTAAGAATTCTAAATTTACATAATCACGCGCTAACCCTTCAAAATCTCGGTTCACTAAGTGAACAACTGCTTCTAACAGTCCATAGCGTTGATAGGGTTTGACCTCACTCATCATCCCGAAGTCTAAATAGACTAACTTACCATCGGGACTGGCAAGCAGGTTACCAGGATGGGGATCAGCGTGGAAAAATCCATGCTCTAAGAGCTGTCGCAGAGAACATTGTACCCCTACCTCAATCAGGTAACGCGCATCGATTCCTTGAGCTGCTACTGCCTCTAAATTGGTTAATTTAGTGCCGTTCACCCATTCCATGGTGAGGACACGACGGCCGGTGTATTGCCAATAAATCTTAGGAACATAAATATCGTCTAGATGTCCGTAAAGCTTTTGAAACCGTTCGGCATTGCGACCTTCATGGGTATAGTCTGTTTCTTCAAAAATTCGATGACCAAACTCATCCATAATGGCAACAAGGTCACTGCGGATGAATTTAAACCGTTTTTGCACCCAAACGGCAATCCTTCTGAGAATATAAATATCTAAGGCAATTCGTTCAGATAAGCCGGGACGTTGGACTTTAACTGCAACGGTTTCTCCTGTTTTTAATTTACCTTTATAAACCTGTCCCAAAGAAGCAGCGGCAATGGGGTTAGGAGATAATTCGGCATAAATTTGTTGAGGGGGTGCGCCTAATTCTTCTGTAATAAATTGAAACGCTTGTTCGTTGGAAAAGGGAGGCAGTTGATCTTGTAATTTGGCTAATTCTTCTAAATAAATCGGAGTGACTAAATCCGGTCGAGTGGAGAGGGCCTGACCGACTTTGATAAAAGCAGGTCCTAAATCTGTGAGAATGTCTCGTAGTCGAATTGCCCGTTTGCGTTCATTTTTAACGGTACGACGGAACAGACGGTCTCGCCATAACCCCGAACCATAGGAAATGAATTTCCATAATACACTCAACAGTCGCCCTAACACCTCGAAGGTACGAGATCGATAGTAATTGGCGATCGCCACTGGATCGTACTGTAGCGCCACATCTTGTCCGAGACGATGCTCAACTTCAAGGCTTGCTGTAGAGGAGGGTTTTTCCTCAATTACAATCGTACGGGACTCCACTTCTACTGTGGGAGGGTTAACGCTAATTTCATCAGATCTGGGGGTTGTGACTGGGGTCATGGCTGGAGAGTTGGTGTTTACCGGGATTTGGCGTTGGCTAACCGTCTTTACATTCATATATAAGAAGAAGTAACCCTTCGTAATAATGTTAACCATTGTAACAAGATGTTTCTCATCTGCCGTCTTCCTGTAGAGAAGTATTGTCTGTTTGTGCAAGCTGAGTTAACCGTTGGCACAGATCTGTGAGATGACGCTTTGTATTGATCGGTAAGCGGGGTTGAGGCATCTCCGAATCTGGCCAATTACTTAAATCAAAACAAGGACAATTCGAGGGGGGTAAACCTTTGGTTTGGATGGGAACGGGCATACCACAGCGGGCGCAGCCTTCTATTTCCCAAGCCGATGAGAGTAATTGTGCGATCGTTTGATCGGTTCCTTCTAGGTAACAGTCCCCTGACTGAGGCGCAAGGACATTTTGCCAACAGCGCTCAAATTCAGGGCTGTAATCTTCTTGTTGCAGGATAGGATTAGGAAGTTGCAGGTCTTCACCGTTACGAAGAACTACTTTTTTTCCGAGTTGGAACCAATGAGCGAGATATTCTTTAACTTGAAGTTGAGATGCCATTTGTAGACCATGTAGTGTAGAGGTTTTTCCTAATAAAATAATTGATTTCTAACAGAATTTATTATTAATGATAGTGTAACGTATTTATTTTACTGTCGGCTGTAACGGAAAACCGAATCAAGCCTAGACTGATTGTCTTGGCGTTGCAGCCTAGTTTAAAATTAAATTGCTGTAACTTTTTGTAGTAAAAGTGTCAGGATGCCATTTTTATAATCCAAACTCACAGGCTTAGAGACAACCGCAGAGGGGATTGCGACAAGCCAGCGAAATGGACTAAGGGATTGGGATTGAGTAGAAGATTCAGCCGAGATTGTTTGATCAATTTTGCCTGAGATTAGGACAGATTTATCAATCACTTCTACTTTTAATTCCTCTGAATCTATATTCGGCAAGACTGCAATTAACTTAATCATTGCAGCGGTTTGATAGACTTGAATATTCCCCAAGTAACTCACTGGAGAAATAGAAGTACCAAGCTGTTCTAATTCATCGAAAACTTGATTAACTTGTCGTTCAACTTGCTCTAATTGATGAAAAGGTTGTTGATGAGTAAAGATCATTTTGCGCTTAAATAGGATTAAAAAAGAGAATATAAAAAAACAATTCAGGCGATTACTAATAATAACCTGAAGAAACTCTCAGCTTTTAGAAACTTAAAAAGAACTAATGTTTTAGTTGAGATAATATTATCTTAAAGGATTCTGAGTACATTGGCTCACGATCAGAGTCCTAAACCGAATAAACTCAATTAATTTATATCAAAAGATAGAGTCACTCTCATCGCGATTTCAGTCCCTTAGTCTTCCTCTAGGGGTAAGGAGGGTTCAGATGGCGGCATCACGGTACGTTCTAAAGTAGCTTTTTGGCTTTCTCGCTGGGTTTGCATCTCCACTGCGATCGCCTCTATCTGCACTTCTAAACTCCCGTAAGCAATATCTAAATTCACCATAGTTTCAATTTCGTCTAAACCATTGGGGGCAAATTCCGTTAACCAGCGGGGGCCATCAATAATATTACGGGCTTGGCGATCGTAAACCCAAATTTTAGTATACACTCTGGGTAAATCCTGAGGCAAACGCACCCGAACCGGAACAGAACGCCCCGCCACCAGTTCATCTGTCATGATCTCTAACGTGGGGGCAGGAAGGGGTTGATCGTTCGGGAAAGCTTCCGGTAAGGATAATTGTTGTTCATCGCGGGCGGGAACCAGTTGTAAGCGAGGGGTTGTCGGACGACGAGGATATAATGCCGGAGACTCGTCGATGGGTTCGTCATCAATTACAATTTCTTGAGATTCTAAATCCTCTGAAATACTGCTAGCAAAGGCATCTAAAGTGGCACTCTGTGAGTCTCGGGAGTCTTGGGCTGGGGTAGGTTGAGTCACACCGGGAAGTAGCGGAGTCTCCGGTAATGGTTTGGGAGTGGTATTTCTCATCCATTGCGATAAATCTTGATCGGTGGCGAGGGAATTTAACCGCGTCCAAAATCGATCTTGAATATTTAAATGTTTAAATTCTTGTTCAACTGGGGAAAGCGGCTTAATTTCTTCAATCGGCTGAATTTGAGTCACTTCGCCCGTCTCAGGTGTTTTTGTTGTCTCTGTTGCAGCCGTTAATGTCTCTTCTGGCGTAGCTTCAGTCGGATTATTTTCTGAGATAAAATTCCCAAATCCAGGTAATTCTAACTTAGCCGAAGTGGGTTGAGAAATTAGAGGCGGTAAAGCTTGAGATTCAGGAAGCGACAGTTGTTCAGACTCTGGTTCTAAGGGCAAAGACAAGTAAAATGCTGAATTATTGGGTAGATCTTCAACCATTGATTCTAATTCATCAATTTCGCTAAAATCTTCTTCAATTGCTTGTAATAAATGTTCAACTTGAGTGGTGACAGTAAAGGTTTGTCGGGCAACCGCAACAGTTTGATCATACAGACTAATTTCTGCCAAAATTAAGCGGGTTTTACACTCAAATGGCAAATAAATAATCGCGGAAAATACAATCGGTAATTCTGTTGCCGGAACAGGCTGTTGAGTTTCTGTTAAAATATCTCCTGTTTGAGGATCGCGTAAACTGACTTGCAGGTAAGGTTCTGTCAAACTTGTAATCGTTGCTTCGGTCTCTTCTAGCTGTTGAACTTGTCCCGAGACTAAGAAACCTTCCCCTAATTTCGCCACATAAGCCGTTTGATTTAGGGTTAATTGTAATAGGGGTAATTCTGTTGTATTTATAGTTTGAGATGTTTCTGTTTCCGGCGGTGGTGGCGGTTGAACGGAGGTTGTTTCAGCAAAAGCATCCCATTTTACCCAATCATACTCATTAGTCGAAGATTCAACATCAGAGGTAGCCGTTTCCGGAGATAATTCTGCTTCGTTTTGTGGGGATACAGACTCAGTCGTAATAGTTTCTGTTTCAGCAGATAATTCTGCCTCAGTCGTAACAGTTTCAGTCGTATCATCTGAGTCAGGAGGTGTAGACTCTGTTTCTGCGGGTAAATTCGGAGTAGAAGATTCTCCTAATTCTGCCTCCTGGGGTAAGACTCGCAACTTTATCGACTGTTGCCAAGACAATCCCAAACCATCAGACTGACCACTAGGAGAACAAGCCAAGTCCCAAATACCCGGTTTTAAGCGAGTATAAGGAATTACAACCATCAACCCTTCAGGAGTCGTTTTAGTTTTGCGAGTTTGTACCCGACGGATGGGGGGCGTTTCTTCATAAGCGTGATGGGTGATGCGAATCTCCACCTCAGTTGAGGCCAGTCCAGAACGCGCTACAATTCGATAACGTCCCTCCAAAATCTCAACATCAGAGGATTCTAAGGGCAACCATGTGTTGTCCTCTTCCCGTTGAAGCAGAAATTCCCATGTTTCCATCTGCATCTCCCGACAAAGTTACGATCATCACTGCCCATTGAACCAAACTCTCGAAAAATTTGATCGATTTTCCCGCAGCATTATCCAATATTGTATTGTACAGCGCTACAGGAGTCAGGAGTCACCGAGTCAGGAGACAGGAGCTTGCCCTGAGCCTGTCGTTCGCGGAGCGTGACGCTAGTCGTAAGGGTCAGGAGTCAGGAGACAGGGAGACGAGGAGATATGGATATTTTGAAGTCGGGAAATCTTTGCTATTGACTTGCTGACTTCTAGATGACCTCTCCCTAGCCCTCTGGTGGGAGGAGAGGGAAAAAGACAGGGAGACGAGAAGACATGGATATTTTGAACTCACCCCCTCTTCTCCGCTTGCCGCAACGCCTCTAATTCCTCGGGTGTAAACGGGTTTATCCCGGCTTCCAGGGCAGTTATCCATTTTTGACGTTGCTGTTTAGCCTCAGACCCCATTCGGTATCGTCGATCATTTACGATATAATAGCATCCACTAACTTTTTGAGCTGCCTGAAAATCTTCTAAAGCACCCGTTAAATTATTCGTTAATGCCCGTGCTAAACCTCGGCTTTCTAAACAAGAAATTTCTAAATGATCTTCTCGTAAATCAATGGGTTTATCATCTTCTTGTAACTCAATGGCTTTTTCTCCTGCAAATAAAACTTTTTCAGCCATACCATGCAGACAACCATGCCAACACAATTGTTGCCAAAAAGGAAGATCAATAAATAAAGTAGGATTAATTTCTTGAGCTTTTTTATAAGCTTGTAAAGCCGCCTCAATTTCTCCTGCTTGTGCTAAATCATATCCTTGACTTAAACTTACAGCAGCGCGGAAAGATAAATCTTCAGCTAAATTATCTGGAATATTGATAGCAGTATAAAGATGATAGGCACTATCCCATAAAGTTGTATTACGCCAACGAATATTACTTAAATTTGTTTGGAATAATTTAGCACTTCTGAGGTTGACATCGCTGAGGTTGGTATGGCTGAGGTTGGTATGGCTGAGGTTGGTATGGCTGAGGTTTGCATCGCTGAGGTCGGCATAGCTGAGGTCGGCACCCCTGAGGATGGCATGGCTGAGGATGGCATGGCTGAGGATGGCATCGCTGAGGTGGGCATGGCTGAGGTGGGCATGGCTGAGGTGGGCATGGCTGAGGTCGGCAAGGCTGAGGTTGGCATAGCTGAGGTTGGCATAGCTGAGGTCGGCAAGGCTGAGGTGGGCATGGCTGAGGTTGGCATAGCTGAGGTCGGCATAGCTGAGGTCGGCATAGCTGAGGTCGGCATGGCTGAAATATTGACGCAGAAGAATATCAAAGGGAAATTCATCTATAGAATTGCTATAGTTGATAACTTTCAAAAGTCGTTCATCATCCCTATTTCCTGTATCTTTAACACCACAGGGATGAAAGGATAACTGAGTTTTTAAACTATCATCTTCTAACGTTTTTCCATATCGATGTAACTCCAACAATAGAATCATAATATTCAAGCCAGTATAAATATCAACCTGTCGTTGTCCTTTCTCTATTTTTTGTTCCTGTAATTGTTGGGCTTTTTTCTGGGGTAAAGTTTCCGTAATTTGCTCAATAAAATCACCATCTGCCCATTTTAAATAAAACTTCTGTAACCGCTGGGCTAATACTCCAAAATTAAAACATTCTCGTTGTTTCAGCAATTCGATTAAATACTCTACTATTTCTTTCGTTAATATTCCATAACCCAATAAATCATAGATTTGCTGATAAAGTTCTTTGTTTTTAATCGTTGGTTCTTCTTCTTCTTCGTCTTCATCCCAACGAACATCTGTCCATTCTTTTAGGGAACGTTGTAATCGTTCTGCCGTGAGAAATTCTCGAAAACTTTTGTGGATAAATTCAATTGAACCTTTATCTGTATTGGTTTCTGTCTTTAGATAAAATGCCGCTAAAATATTATCCTTTGCTAAATCATCAATCGCTTTTTCTGATTTCTCATCCAGGACTTGTTTAATTGCAGTTACTGAAGCCCGTTCTGTTTCGGTTTGAGTAATACAAAGTGCTAACTCACTTAATAAACGACGTAATTTTTTAGGTTTAAATCCGGTCAGTTTTTCGTTAATATTTTTACCTGTTTCTCTATCAGTTCGTTGCTGTTCTAAAACCGAATCAATCAAATTAGTATAAATTTGGATTTTAACTGCAATTCCTTTGGTTTCATTAAACACATTCGGGTTAAACTGATCGGAACGGGCTAATATTGCTAATAAATATAATAATAACGGTTCCCGCGCCAGCTTTTGCAGTTCTTTCGGACAATTTTCATTGTGAATTAGCGATCGCAATTTTTCGGTTTCTGCTTCCCCGGCGTATTCTTGCCAACGGGATAACCATTGATTTTGCAAGTCATCATCCATCGGTACAATACTAACTCGATTTAGATTATGAGGTAGGCTATATTCATAACCTTGTAATGCCATCGGACGACCCGTAATTAGAATACGATGTCGATGATTTTTACCCTCTTCTCGTTGAAATGTGGCAACATTATCTAAGAATTTTTCTAATCCTTTTCCATCCTGTTGTGAGAGTACCAATTCATCGAAACCATCCAATAAAAATAAATATCGAATATTATCATCAGTTAGCCAACCGTCATCATTAGCAGCAAAATCATAACTAATTAAAGCTTGTCGTAATGTCTCCCGAAACTGAGTTTGTAGTTGAATATCTCGTAATCGAATTAAAATAGGTATCCAATTCGGATAGAGATTTCGTCGTACCCAGTCGCTATACATTCGACAGAATACACTTTTACCATGTCCCGGTTCTCCCTGAATAAATATTACCTGTTTATGAGTATTTAAGTATAGATTATTTAATATTTCTGTTGCCCAGTTTGCCAAATCAAAAGCCATTTCACCCGTAGAATCACCGTTTTTATCAACAGTCTTCGCCTTCATTGACACATAAATATCATCAATACTCAGCTTTTTACCATCTTTTGCTTCATTAAATACCTGCGTTTGCGGTTGAGTTTTGATTTCTCTCTGTAAGTACTTCTCAATACTATTTAATTGTTCTAGTTTCTTTGTTCCTCCCATACGGAATAACTCAGCTAAAGGTTTAATATCATCTGCTGAACTTGCTATCGTTTCATAAATATAGTAATGAGTATTGCGGGCAACTCGTTCAATAAAAATAGCCGTTGCATCTTCATTCGGAAAAAGTTCTGTTAATGCGTTTCCTAATGCCTCTGCTAACGGTGAATTATGAAAAGAATTAATAGTTGTTTTAGCGGTATTTTGATCTAAATCTAATTCTTTTAACCTTTGACTTTGGGCTTTCATTAATACTTTGAGTTTGAGGTTGCCAGCAGCTTGTTTTAAAGCTATATTTTCCTCGCTATTTTCCAGATGGTTAAGAATATATTGAAAACTTTCTAAATAAGCTGCTTGTCCAACAATAACAACACAATCACTCAACGTCGGATCTTTTTGGGTGGCTTGCAGACAAGCCTTTAACACACTAATACCAATCGATCCAAACGGCAGTATATCCTTAACAACTGCTATCATCGGAGAGTCTAATATTTTAATAACAGGTTCGACACTTTCAATAACAGCAGCTAGTTGTGGAAGATCAGCCTGATGTTCATTCAAAGTCCCAGCTAAATCGATGAGAGAAGTCGTTCCTTCAATAACAGTTTCTCCCGTTAACCCTAATTCTCTCACATCTGTATTTAGCAGTGTCCAGAAATCTTTTAACCATCGCTTCGCCATAACAACCCTTCATTTTGACTACGCCAAACATCTATTATAATCTATCTCGTTAGCTGATTTTTAACCTTGAAGTAACAACAGTGAGTGACACATAGAGTTATCTTTTTAAGTGTCATTTTAATAGAAAAATTGTTATCGCTTGAGTTAATAATTATTGTAGGTAAAAGATAGTTTGAATAAAATTATACAAAGATAGTGCGTAGTATTATAGTTAAAAAAGCGATCGCCTAAGTTAATAAGCGACCGCCCTATTCAAAACACAAGATTAAATTCAATCTCAGCTTAAGCTGTTACATTGAACCATAGACAAACGAGCTATCATTCAAGGCTAAACCGAGAGTAGCGCCGCCTTCAATTACCGCAATTAAGTCATTATTGAGCAGTAAATTGACGTTATTGCCATCTGTAGATAAGGTATAGTCGGAAGCAGCACCGTGTAACTGAATCATATCCTCAGCAGGATTGAAGTCTGTAATCACAGCATTACTATCTGCGGCAATATAGTAATCAGTTGAACTATCTCCCAGGACAAACAGATCGGCTCCGTCTCCCCCAGTGAGAACATCGACTTCACCGGGTGTAGAACTTAACGGGTCAGCACCAGTTAGAGTATCATTACCCATATCACCGCTGAGAGTATCGCTGCCAGACTCTCCAATCAGGATGTCATTTCCTTTACCACCGTACATCTGATCGTCGCCAGCCCCACCCAGAATCGTATCATTATCCTGGTTACCGTTGAGCCAGTCGTTACCATCTCCACCGTTGATGTAGTCGTCGCCAATGTCGCCGAAGACGCTATCCTCTCCAGCGCCACCCATAACGGTGTCATTACCTTGGCCCGCAAAACCAGTATCATTACCCATACTACCGTCGATGAAGTCATTACCGGTGTTAGCCATCATGACATCATTACCATCACCACCAGCAATTAAATCATCTCCGCCTAAGGCCATTACGGTGTCATTACCTAAGCCTAAGTCAATCAATTCGCTACTGTCTGTCGCCATGAGATCATCATCACCGACGCTACCACTCAGTGTGGTTTGGGTGGGTGCGGGTGGCATCGCTGCTTGAATAAACGGTAAGGGTTCAAACAACATCTGACTACTTCCACCACCATTATCTGGAGTCTCAATAGGAGTCTCATCTGGCTCCTCTACCCGAGGTGTTGGAGTAACCGGAGGTGTTGGAGTTGGAGTTGGAGTTGGTGTTGGAGTTGTGGGTGAGTCGCCACCGTTGCCATTATCACTACTAATAGAAGGAATTGGGCTAAAGTCGAAGACACTACCACCCGGAGCAAAGATAACCGGATTGTTTGAAACAGGTTGAGGTGCAGGTGTGGGTGTAGGAGTCGGAGTTGGATTGGGTGTAGGAGTAGGACTCGGATCGGGAGTTGGAGTAGGACTCGGATCGGGAGTCGGGGTCGGAGTTGGAGTAGGACTCGGATCGGGATCGGGAGTAGGACTCGGATCGGGAGTCGGTGTGGGTGTTGGATTGGGTGTAGGAGTAGGACTCGGATCGGGTGTAGGAGTAGGACTCGGATCGGGAGTTGGAGTTGGAGTAGGACTCGGATCGGGAGTTGGAGTTGGAGTAGGACTCGGATCGGGAGTTGGAGTTGGAGTAGGATCGGGATCGGGAGTTGGAGTAGGACTCGGATCGGGATCGGGAGTCGGAGTAGGACTCGGATCGGGATCGGGAGTTGGAGTAGGACTCGGATCGGGATCGGGAGTCGGTGTGGGTGTAGGATCGGGATCGGGTGTAGGAGTAGGACTCGGATCGGGAGTCGGTGTGGGAGTTGGTGTGGGTGTTGGTGTTGGTGTGGGTGTTGGTGTTGGTGTTGGGTCAGCAACTTCGTTAACTGTTACTGTAAATGCATCTGTGACAGTTAAGCCATTTGATGAGGCTTCAACCGTAATATCGGCAACTCCAAACTGATCCTCTACATAATCTAGAACTAACTGATTTCCAGTTATGCTTGCTGTGACTAATGATGAGTCACTATTAGCTGAGATGAGTTTGGTGATATTTGCATTATCAATGTCTGAGAACACCGCAGACAAATCAATCACTGTATTCTCAGCGTTCTCATCAACGGTTACGTCAAGGATTGGATTTGCTACAATCGGCGCATCATCAACCGCCGCAATATTTACAGTAAAGACATCAGCGACAGTTACACCGTTAGATGTTCCCTCAACCGTGATTTCAACTGAACCCGGTCGATTTTCCAACAGATCTATGGTGAGAGTATCTCCGTCTAAACTGGTTGTAACCAGATTGCCATTACCATTAATCACAGTTTTTGTAATGGCTGTGTCATCGTTATCAACATCACTGAAGACATCTGACAAGTTAATTGTAATGTTATCACCATCTTCATTGACATCTTGATCGGCGATCGCATTGGCAACTACAGGCGCGTCATCAACTGGAGCGACATTGACTGTCACTGTTGCTGTATCGGTCTCTCCATCGGCATCAGTGATAGTGTACTCAAAGGTATCTGTACCATTAAAGTCTGCTGCTGGAGTGTAGCTAAATGTGCCATCGGGACTGACAGTAACAGCACCTCCTTCAGCACTAACAGCATCAAAGGCAGTAACTGTTGTCGGGCCGTCTAGTGAGAGGTCTGCACCGTTACCGTTATCAACTAATACATTTCCAGTTAGTTCTGTATCTTCTTGAGCAATGAAGTTATCATCATTGGCAAATGGAACATCATTGACAGGTTCGACAGTCAGGTTTACTGTTGCTGTATCGGTCTCTCCATCAGCATCAGTGATGGTGTATGTAAAGCTATCTGCACCATTAAAGTTTGCTACTGGGGTGTAGCTGAATGTGCCATCGGGATTGACAGTGACAGCACCTCCTTCAGCACTAACAGCATCAAAGTCGGTAACTGTTGTCGGGCCGTCTGGTGAGAGGTCTGCACCGTTACCGTTATCATCGAATACATTTCCAGTTAGTTCTGTATCTTCTTGAGCAATGAAATTATCATCTATAGCATCAGGAACACCATCATTGATAGCATCCACAGTCACATTCACTGTCGCTGTATCGGCCTCTCCATCAGCATCAGTGATGGTGTATGTAAAGCTATCTGCACCATTAAAGTTTGCTAGTGGGGTGTAGCTAAATGTGCCATCGGGATTGACATTGACAGCACCTCCTTCAGCACTAACACCATCAAAGGCGGTGACTGTCCCTGGGCCGTCTCCTAACAGGTCTACACCGTTACCGTTATCAACGAATACATTTCCAGTCTGTTGTTCATCTTCTAAAATATTGAAGTTATCATCATTGGCTTCAACAAGAGCATCGGTTAATGTAAACTCAATGAAATCAATCCGAGCATTATCTGTATCATCTGGATCGTTTTGAGGCCCCTCAAAACCCTTAGTACCCAACAGTTCAAGTGTACTTTCTGAGCCGATAGATATGTCTTCAAGTGTCCATGTTATAACTTCGTTATTGCCATCATCTTGGAATAAAAGGGTATTATCAAGTTCAGGAGGATCTTCAGGGTCTAGGTTTGGGTTTGGAAGTCGATTACCATCAACTACAACATCTACTGTCGCTACGCCGCCACGATCTCCCAGACCCGTTACGGTAATATCATAAGTACCCGGTACAAAGTTGGGTACTAGCTCCGTAAAATAGTCGGCATTAAACTCTAGTACTGCGACTCCTTCGGTAATATTATTATCAGTCGGAAAAATTTGTATTATATCTTTGCCATCTCTTACTCCTTCTACATAACCATTAGGAATTGGCTCATTATTATCATCAAGAACAGGATTGCCATTGTCGTCTCTGAGGATATTGGCATCAGTTGTTAAATTAAAATCTTCCGCTTCAATAAAGAATGTACTCATGGGTGGTGGTTCGGTAATAATTGTGTCGGACGAGGTTAGGATACGGAGGGGTTCTACTGCTGAAGTATTCTCAAAACGAACTCGTAGGATATTCTGGTTGTCTCCCAAAATTTCAACTACATCGTTACTCGGTTCTCCTGTGTCTAAAGTTCCGCCATTGTTTAACGGTAGAACCGCATAGGAGAGAAACAAGTCATTTGTTGGATTAATCAGTCTTGGATCACCCATGAAACCAATAATGGGTTGATCGAAGGTGATGGTAGCTTCCCTGACTATTTCATTCCCTGGATCTGGATTTTTTAAGAAGATAAAATGACTATCTACAGTTGTCCCGGCTGAGAGAGATTCTAAGTTATTTAACTGATCCCAATCTTGAGGATTACTTAAGTCAATATTTTGAGAAAGGGTAACATTTTGCTCTTCTTCAAAAATTTGCAGAAAGTTATTACGAGTTCCGAAGGAAAAATTATTATCTGGATTCGGAGATCGCTCGGTTCGCCACAGGTTAGATGCTGGTACTTCTTGAATATTTCCAGATAGTTCAAGAATTGCTTGTTCTAATTCAACCCATTCACCATCGATAATTGTAATGGCGCTATCATCTTCTGCTCTTAATTTTTGGAGTTGTTCTTCAGTTAAAGTTTCTCCTCGAACTAATGCAGAAAAGATGGCTCCTTCATCCCCTGGTGTTTCTTCTAGATTAATTTCTGCATCAACCCAATGTCCAATTTCTTCTAATAAAACATTAGCAATTGCCAAAGGATTATTATGGTGTTGATTCAGATATTCTTGGGCTAAATAGATATGACCTGTTGTTTTAGAGAATGCACCATCTGCACCTTGAATTTCTATACGAGAGCGAATTTCAATTTCCGGTAAATTTGAGAAGTTTTTTGTCAGCCATAATTGCTGTAAATGATCAATTTTTTCGGGACTATAATCAGTTCCGAAAGCTGTTGAAATAGTATCTAAAAAACGAACATTCGATGCTAAATGAACCAGTAGATTTTGAGCAACTGACATTGCGGTTTGCAATGATTGCACCTGATTAATCGCGTTGACCGCTAACTTCATATATTTACCCTGATCACAACCCTGTAAAATTTTGAGAACTTCTATATATCCGATCTATGAAGTCTCATGGTAGATAATTTTTATGTTTTTTCGCTCGGAAGAAAACTGAATGAATTAATATCTTTCAGCTTATAGAAATCTTGCTTTAATCCGAAGTCGGATAAAGAAAATGCTGCTATCCTCAATTGCACGCCCGATATAAAGTTCATACAAACAAATGGAATATTCAAGGGTTTTTCCCTGAGGATATTTTGAGTGATGGTGTGCTCCAACCACTAATCTTGTAGATGCTAATTCTGATGGATTACACGATTCACTATTAGTAATATAACACTTCGTTTACGAAAATACACGTAGTTTTCTGTAAACCTTTTAAAAAACTGATAAAGCTCTTGTAAAGATACTGTAAATTTTACGGAGAGGCTACTTAAAGTTAGATAGTTTGTCTGCTTAAATTCTTGCAAAAGATGTCCAATCAAGATACAAACTCAGTCAGCTAGAGTGAAGAGATCCCGACTCAGTTGATGCTATGTAACAAGTATGTAACAGGTTCACAGATTTCTTGATACACTTTGAGAAACCTAAGGTTTCAAAATCCTTTGTCTAATAGCCCTTTTACAGATTGCTGATGTGTAGCATGATAGATTCTACCATCATCAACAAATGAAATAGGGACATAGTGAGACTATATCCCTGTTTGAAAAAAGCGTAATACTGCTGTAGAACTTAATCTACAAACTCATCAACCGGCGCATAAATTCCTTCTTTCACTAAGGTTTGCCGATCTTGAACCGGAGACCAACCTAACTCTTTTTCGGCTTTAGAAGCGTCAAAGGTCGCCGCAAAACTCCGTCCTTGACAGTCGGCATAACTAGGGAATGCTGCATTGGGATCTCGTCCAATACTCTTAATGGCCCATTTCCCTAATGCTTCACTATAATAACGCCAACTGGGAGTCGGAACCCGCTTGATTTTAATCCCGGCGTGTTGCTCAAACTCATTGAGATATTCATGAGCCGTAATGCAAGGTTTACTGGTTAAATTATAAGACTCTCCTTCAATACCCGGAATATCAATTGCCCGCGCCATGGCATCGGCGACATCTTCAACCAATACAATGGGTAATGGGTTTTTACCATCTCCCCACAAGGCACAAACCGAATTATATGGCCAAGCCGCAACGCCCCAGTGATAAGGATTTCCGCCTTCTCCTAACACTATTCCGGGCCGGAAAATCACCACGGGTAAGCCTTTTTCCCGATGTAATTCCATTAACAAGCGTTCGTTTTCGGCTTTAGATCGGGCGTAGGGTTGGACTCGTAACATCCCGTCGTGAGGTTTGCTATTCTCCGTGATAGTATCCCCTTTATCCCCAGCGTAATAGATGGCAATGGAAGAAGCATAGAATAACCGTTTTACCCCTTGTTCTAAACATAATTCTCCCAGTTTGCGGGTCGGTTCAACATCATATTTAAGGAATTCATCCCAGGTTTCGCCATAACCTCGTCCTAAATGATAAACCTGTTCAATCCCTTCTAAAGCAGATTTAACGGCTTCTGGATCGGTGAAGTCCCCTTTAACCACTTCTACTTGCAACTGCAACACTTCGGCTGGACAACTTCTGGGGTTACGGGTCATCACCCTTACACCATAACCATCTTGACGCAGACGACGGACTAACGCCCGACCAATAAATCCTGTTCCGCCAATGACGAGTACGGTTGAAGGAATAGGGGGTTCTGAAGTGGTTTCTGGGGTAGCTGGAGTGGCTGTAGAGGTCTGTTTTGGTTCTGGTAAGGGGGTTTCTTTAGCGATCCATTCAGCCAGTGCGATCGCGGTTTCTCCGATGTCTGCGGTAATCCGTTCGTCTAGTTGACCTTTGCGAGTATTGTAGAAGCTTTCAACGGTGCGGGCAATACTGTAAGGAAACGGCCCCCCGACTTTCGATAATCCCATTTTGGATAAGACAAAGTCAGCGAGTGTTGTCGTGGCTTGGCTGGCAGCATCTTTGGCGGGCCCCACGACATTGGCAAAGCGGTCAATATCGAGTAAATAAGGGGTATGTTCTTGACAAACGTAGGTATTATTCTCAAAGTCTACTCGCGCTGTGGCGTTTGTGCCGCGAATATGAATGTAATGTTCGGGATAGCCGTCAATAAACGAAAAACGAAGGCGTAAGCTGGTATTATTTTTCCAGCCTCGGACTTCCCAGCGGCGATAAAATTGTAATCCTTTCGGTAAATCAATCAGATCGCGGACTTCAACGGAGAGAGAATCTGGTAAACCCTGCATCAGATGGACGGCATGGGCGAAGGAATGAGGTGCCACTTCAAATAGAATATTGGTTGGGGTTTGCAGCATCCACGCCCCAAATGGCCCGCCTTTGAGTTGTCCGAGTTCTTTATTCCAAACAATATCAATTTGATCGATTTGTCCTAAGCGGCCACTACGGTAGTCTGCTACCAGTTTTTCATAAGCGGGGAAATACAGAAAGTTATGACTGACTCCAATCACGCGGCCCTGTTCTTTTGCGATTTGTTGGAGTTGTTGACAGGCATCTACGGTATGACAGAGGGGTTTTTCGATAAATGTATCAACCCCTGCTTTGAGGATTTCTGAAGCGGTGGGAAAGTGAATATGAGGCGGAGTCAGAACATGAACGACATCTAGATTTTCGGTGGATAACATTTCCCCTAAGTTACCGTAAACTTGAGGAATCCCTTTGGCGGCGGCAAATCGTTCTGCTAAACCGAGGTTAAGATCGCAAACGGCACGGATATTAACGTTGGGCAGGGTTTTTAGGGCTTGATAATGGTAATCAGAAATGTAACCTGCACCGAGAATGGCAACGGTTGCTTGATGATTTGGGTTTGTGTTGGCAGTCATGATGATGTTGTTGATTTTTTAGCGCGTTAGTTGTCATTGGTTATGGGTGAATCTCTAGAAAATGTTCAAATCGTCTTGAGAAAGCATTCTTAACAAATGACAAACAACTAAAGATGAGGTCTGTATTATTTGGTGGCTGAGGCTTGAACGCCTTTATATTCAATAATTTTGTATTGTTTATTTTGTACGCGATCGCTGGTAAATTTAATGATCCCGATCACATTAGGGAATGCTGAGGCGGCACAGGAAATTCCCCAAGCAATAGATTCAGCTTGAGAATAGCCCTGTTTTTTCATGCTAGCGATAATTTTAACCGCGCTTAGAGGATATCGGGCAAACAGCAGTAAAGATAATCCTCGGGTGGGAAAAGCGAGAATTAGCGCTAGTAATGGTAACCCTAAACCCCAAATTAGGGTACGAGTCACTTCTTTGACAAATTTGCGTTCGGGGGATGCGCCGTGGAGAGAAGACACCTGAGCAAAGCCATAACCACAGCGCACGGCTCGTTTCCACCACTGGGAAACGGTATGCATATCAGCATCATGTAGGGTACTGACTCGATCGATGCGGAGAATTTTACCCCCTGCCTGACGCAGTCGGACACTGACTTCATCGTCTTCTGCGGCAATCACGTTATTGTTGTAACCGCCAATGGCTTCTAGGGCGCTGGCGCTGATCATCACATCGCCGCCAAAGTGGGTGACTTCTCCAACGGGTCCCATTTGCCATTCAATATCACAAATGCGATTGTAAACTGTTTTTTCAGGATAACGTTCACGCCGATAGCCACAAACTGCTACCGCTTCGGGATTGTCCTTTAAGGTTTCAGCGGCGGCATCAATCCAGCCTGAGACAACTTCGCAGTCTCCATCAATCAACAGAACCCATTCAACTCCCAGATGATGTTGACGGAGATATTGAAATCCGGCATTGCGGGCACGGGCAGCGGTAAATGGAATCGATAAGTCTAATTCAACCACTTCAGCGCCTCGCTCTCGGGCGGCTTCACAACTGTTGTCAGTAGAACCTGAGTCTACATATACCACAGGACGAGAACAATCGATCACAGAATCGAGACTGCGGATCAGACGCTCCCCTTCATTTCGTCCAATGAGAACTACGCCGATTGACTGCAACTTTTCTCCCCCTAGAAATGCAATGGAATATTTGCGGTAAATTCAGATCAGTTTGAGTATTTGAGATCAAACTTAACTATTATTTTATTTGTTTCCTATTCTAACATCTCTTTCTACTTTTTTAAACTAATTATCTTTTTATCTTTATGATTTTAATTGAGCTATATCTTATCAACTAATAGAGTTATTTTGAGATCTTCTCCACCTGCAAGTAAGACTTAAACAAATTATATAAATGGCGAGATTCTTTATAGATATCGTGCTGCTGGGCTACCGCTTTCTGCCCTTGTTGACCCATTTGTTCTAAGGTTTTAGCTTCAGCTTGTAGAGCCGCTTTCATCGCATTTTTTAATGCTTCTACTGAGCCAGCCGGGACTAACCAGCCATTCTCCCCCGGTTTAACTAACTCTGGAATTCCTGCAACATAGGTGGTAATCACGGGCCGACCCAATGCTAAAGCCTCCATTAATACAACGGGTAACCCTTCAGCAAAACTGGGTAAAACCATGATTTGGCTGGCTAGAATATATTGTTGAACTTCGCTATTAGTTGCCCAACCTGTAATTTCAATATAGTCTTGCAGTTGAAGTTGTTCAATTAAGGTTTCAATTTGCGGGCGTAGTTCTCCATCTCCGACGAAAACTAACTTAAATTGCAGTCCTTCTGCTGCCAGTTGACTGACTGCTTCGATCAGTAAAATATGACCTTTCTGTTCACTTAAACGACCCACACAAACAAATTTGGGTTGGCTTGGAATGGGTGTTAGCTGTTGATTTAAAAAGGCATCATCAACCCCACAGCGAACGACGTGAATTTTAGACCATTGTTTATAGTCACACCAACGAAACAGTTGACTTTTGCCAAACGAACTAATGGCAACCACAAAAGCGGCACGGTTAATTTTTTCAGTCAGTCCAATTCCCAGGGCTTTATCAAATTCTTCGGGCCCGTGAACGGTAAAGCTGTAGGGAGGGCCGCCTAATTCATGGCACAGCATGGCAACAGTGGTGGAGTTGGTGCCGAAATGGACATGAACTTGATTGACTTGATCTTGAATCAACCACTGAAGCAGCGTACAAGCTTCGATCAGATAAATGAAGTGATAAATCACTCCTCGTTGAGAGTTTAAACCCACTTGCCAAGCTAAGCGCAAGGCTTTGAAGAAATTCAGAGGACGGGTAAAAACGGTACGAATCAAGTTGACCAGTAACCCGATGATACCTGTGGGGAGTACATAACGGGTGTTTTGCAATTCTTGTATATCCGCTTCATCGACGAGTTCAGATTCTAAAGAACGGATAGAATATCGTTTAACTTCTAAACCACAAGTTTCAACGCCAACTATTTCCCGACGGATAAAACTATGGCTGACTTTGGGATATTGGTTAACCAGGTAAGCAACTTTTTTCACAAGATTTAGGGGATGACTTAAGGTTTAGGGGTTTGAACAGAATCGCGTTGGGTTCTGACCCAATCTTTTTGGGGTTTAAACAGAAATGCAAAGTACAGGGGAATTTTCCATAAAACATAAAAGGGAATGGATAATAACGTTTTCCCAGAAATCCGATCTCGACCAAAAGTGGCCCAAGCCGTAATAATCGCGATCGCCATTAATATCCCTTCAACACTCAGCAATAGGGTGGGAAGCCAGATCCCTGTCAAAACACTAAATAAACCCGTGACTGCGGTGATAGCAAGCCACAACATCACCAGCAAAGACAGGGGAGGAACGCATAAATCTAATGCTAAAGCCAGTAAATCAATGCGTTGCTGCTGAAATGCTGCTTTAATTAACCGGGGAACTTGAGTTGATAACGTTTGTAAATGTCCATGTTCCCACCGTGTTCGCTGACTGGTGGCCGCTTCTGCTTGCTGAGGCAACACTCCTGTGACTTGGGCTTCCCCGCAAAAATAAGGGGCATTGCCTGCGATCGCTAAATCTAGTCCAAGCTGCATATCTTCAACAATATTGCCACTTGCCAGAGAGATAGTTGTCAGTGTAGACCAGGGAAAGGCCATTCCTGTTCCGGTTAATAAACAAGGCTGTCCTAATTGAGTTAAGCCGAATGGACGGACTAAGTTTTTCACCAGGAAGGCTAAAGCTGAGATCGAATCTTTGGGGCTAGGAGTCGGGGGAGTTTCCATTAAATAGAGTGCCTGCACCGGTTTATTCAGGGTGACGGACTGTTGAGCAATTTTTTCAATTCCCCCCGGTTCAACTCGACAATCTGCATCCACCATTACAATCACATCGGGTGGGTTAGCAGATAACTGTTGCAGGCCGAAATCTAATGCGTATCCTTTTCCGCGTTGGCGATCGTTGTGTCGTTCTATAACTGTAGCGCCTTGCTGACGAGCGTTTGTGGCGGTGTCATCGGTGCAGTTATCCGCAATCACAATCAGTTGATCTGCTGTTTTAAGCTGAGGGAGTAATGCCTTTACTGTTGCGCCTATCTCTGTTGCTTCGTTGTGAGCCGGAATTAAAACTGAAACTTTAATCTCTTGACTGTCTGTATTTGTTGGGGAAGAAGACGAATTGAGCTGGGATTTCCCCCCAATTGCTGCCCCACATTCTATACATAAAACACCAATCGGAATCGCTAATCCAATTGCGGCAACAATCAATATAGCAGCCAGTAGCCCCATAGTAGGTATTTCCATTACAACTTCCAATTGAATTTTATCAAGGACAATTTGACCTGACAAGACACATGAATCACTAAGAAGTCAATCTATAGATTTTAAGATCTTACCTTTGTATCTAATGTATCCAATTCATCTGAAATTGATCAAATCCTTAGGGGAAAATAGGGATTTTTGCAACAGTAGCCAGTACTTTTTTCAGTATTTTTTCGTATTATAATCGCTTATTACCAAATTTTTCGAGAGTCTGAGGCAATTTCATCAAATCTTGAAAAAAACATAAAGTTACTTTACAGAAGCTTTACATTCTGTTGGGTCTTGACGTTTGTGGGCCAACCACTCCTCTCGATCGTGCTGCGCGATCGCCCCTGTTACTCTAGCAAGATTATAGGCTGTTGCTACTTTTACCCCTGTGGTGCAGTTAGTAGGATGCAAAGCTCGAAATATAGGCGGCGCAGGTTTTTTGCCTAGAATCTGGGGATTTGAGATGGCGGAGATGAGCGTTTGGGCGGCAATGGGTTGGCAATGACTTGATTTTTTATTTAATTACTCGGCTAGCTTCAGCGAAGAAATACACAGCATCCATCATAAATAATGATTATGAGATAGATAGTCTTAATTGGCACAGTGATATTAAGTTCCATTGCATTTTTACGGTTAATGAACCAATTATTGGTTGTCGTGCAGACCCATTAAAATATCAAAAACTAACTAAGATTTTTGATAAACCCATCAAACTAAAAAAAAAATCAATTTTTATTGAACTCAGCGCTATCACTTCTGTCATATAAATTAATCCCAGAAAACCTAATAACAGATCTGACAATCTTTTAATATGACAATCCTTTAAAGAGTGCGCTATATTAGGACAAATAGCTCTGTATTGTCGATTAGTCCGGTTTGAGCCATCCTATGAGCACAAGTTTGCTTATCAAAAAAATCCATTGCTCATCTCAGAAGCTTATCCGGTTGAGTCACAATTCAATACAAGGGAGAACGGGTGCGATCGACTCACCGCAACACAAATAAATGTAAGCGGTTCAAACATCAATTGCATGATACCACATTGGATAGCCTCATATTCATCTCTGCTCTATGTTCATCCACTCTCTCGGTTATCACTTAACTTATTTAACCTTAATCACAGGAGTCAGTCTGACTTCTAGCTTGCCCCTGCTGGCTCAAGAGACCCCCCTATTACCCGCACCTAAAGCAGGAGATACGAGTCGGCTGGAATATACTTATACCTTAGGTGTGGGCGATCGCCTGCAAATGAGTATCTTTAATGTGGAAAAATACACAGGAGAATATCTTGTCTTAGCCGATGGTAATGTTAACCTGCCAGGTGTCGGACTGGTTTCTGTACGAGGGCTAACCCTACCAGAAGCTCAAGCTAGAATTGCTCAACGCTACAGCGCTTTGCTCAAGCAACCAGTTGTCAGCCTGGCTTTAGTTGCAACTCGGCCAATTCAAGTTGCTGTTTCAGGAGAAGTGTATCGCCCAGGGTCTTACCAGGTGGGTCAAACACAGAACAACAACGAAGTTAACGAACAGTTTCCTCGCTTAAGTAGCGTGATTGCTCAGGCTGGGGGAATTACCCAAGTGGCTGATATTGCTCAAGTTCAGCTTCGTCGTGGGGGCGCTAACGCTACAGTTGTGACGTTAGATTTAAGTGAGTTAATTCAACAAGGAAATTTAGCTCAAGATCCGATTTTGATGGATGGGGATAGTATTTATGTTCCCACCGCTCTCAGTGTCGATCCGACTCAAGCTCGCCAAATTATTAGCAGTAATTTAGCACCTCAAACCAGTGAACCGGTACAGGTGGCAGTGGTGGGGGAAGTGTATCGCCCAGGCGCTTATACGGTGGGTTCAACCACAGGGACTTTAGCCAGTGAAAATGTGGTAGGAGGGTTGTCTAATGCCCGAGATCAATTTGACCCGCCCACTGTCACCCGAGCTATTCAAGTGGCAGGCGGAATTCAAGACTTAGCAGATATTCGTAATATTGAAGTACGGCGAATTACCCGGACTGGCTCACAAACGATTGAAGTCAATTTATGGGAATTGTTAGCTAACGGTGACATTGGGCAAGATGTTTTTCTGCAAGAAGGGGATACAATTGTTGTTCCTAAAGCCAAAGAGATTGCGACAACAGAACTTGATGCTCGAGCCAATGCCAACTTTTCTCCAGCAACAATTAATGTCAATGTTGTTGGCGAAGTGGTTCAGCCGGGCCTGGTTCAAGTTCCCCCGAATACACCCCTGAATCAAGCTCTACTTGCTGCTGGCGGATTTGACAGAATTCGAGCTCGTCAAGGGACAATTCAATTAATTCGAGTCAACCCTGATGGGACGGTTTCTCGACGCAAAATCGAGATTGATTTTTCTAATGGTATTAGTGGTAAAGAGAATCCGGTCGTTCGGAATAATGATATTATAGTTGTGAATCGCTCAATAGTTACAACTGTGGCAGACGTAACCCAAGAGTTAATCCGCCCCTTTGAAAATTTCTTATCATTTACTGCCTTTTTTAGGGTATTTTTTGAAAGCGATTCTGACTAATGCTACAGTTAAAATAAGTTAATCCAGTCAGTAGAGCATCAAGGGTGCAATCCATAGCTTTAAGTTAATCTATGAGTTGATGATTGAGAGTAAAAATACTTTAATCAAAAAGTAATTAGATTAAATTAAACCGAAGTGTTAGAACCCAATCTTCACATCACAATATCCTCACTTAAAGCTACGAATGAGTTTGTCATATCCACATTAAGGTGTCGCAAAATTTAGGTAATCATGCAGCGTGATCTTGTAGCCACTGAGCCTAGTTCAATTAAAGGCATAACCGTTTCAGATGATACGGAAGAATTAGCCGCTTCATCTCAGGGAGGTCTGAATTTCCAACCCTTGCTGAGAACCATTCAACGTAAAGCACTTTTGATATTGGGAATTGCAGGTCTTACAACAACGCTGGCATGGCGTTTTGGCGGAGAAACAGAACCGCTTTATGCGGGTAATTTCCGGATGCTGGTTGAACCCGTCACTTCAGCCGATAAATTGGCCGATCCATTGACCTTAACTCGAACACAAGGTTCTCCCAACGATAACTTATTTGAGATTGACTATCCAACACAGTTGGAAATCTTAAAAAGCGAAGTAATATTAGACGAGATTATTGCTCGAGTTCAACAACAATACGGTAGTTTTCAACCAGAAGATTTGAGAAAAAATTTAAAAGTAGAGCGGCTAATTGGAGAAAATCGGCGGTATGACACGACCAAGATTCTAGAAGTTCGCTACGAAGGTAAAGATCCAGATTTAGTCAGATTAGTTCTAGAAGCAACTAAAGATCGATACTTAAGCTATAGCTTAGATGAACGTAAAAATCGCATTAGTGAAGGGGTAAAATTCATTGACAAACAGTTACCCGAGCTACAGCAAAGAGTGAATCAATATCAATCTCAAATTCAGAATCTGCAACAGCGCTATGAATTAATTAACCCACAAGCGCAAGCAGAAGAGGTTTATCAACAAATTCGGGATTTAGAAAACCAACGTTTAGCCACAAGCCGAGAATTACAAGAATTACAAACTCAATATCGTAATCTGCAAGCCCAACTTCAGCTAACACCCGATGAGGCGATTGCGGCTTCTGCCCTCAGTGAAGATCCCAATCGCAGTCAATTATTATCAAGCCTCACTGAAATTGAAAATCAAATTGCTCAGCAATCAGCCATTTATAATGAAAACACACCGGAAATGAGGTTGCTGCGGCAACAACGCCAAAATATCCTCAATCTTTTAAATCAAGAAACCGGACGAATTTTAGGTGAAAATTCAGCTAGTAGTAATTCTAATTCTTCAATTTTTACCTATCAAAACTCAATTCGGCAAAATCTGATTGCTCAAATGGTGCAAGCGCGTAATCAAATTGCGGCCTTAGAAGTGCGCTTAAGCCAACTGACTTCAACCCGACAACAACTCCAAATAGAAGCCGAACAATTCCCTCAAATTAGCCGCCAATATACAGATTTCACTCAACAACTTGAGCTAACCAATCAAAATCTCAATCGCTTCTTAGCCCAGCGAGAAAAACTACGGGTCGAATCCGCTCAAAGTAATATCCCGTGGGAAGTGCTTTCCCCGCCTCAACTGCAAATGAATGAGTTCGGAGAGCCAGATTCAGTGGCTGAAGAAAATACTCAAAAAATGATTGCATTGGGTGCGATGGGAGGCTTAGCGCTGGGAATTTTACTGGCGATTTTACTTGAGCGAATTCACAATATTTTCTACACCACTGAAGATCTCAAAGATAGTATTCAACTGCCCTTGTTGGGGATTATTCCTCGACAAAAAATGCAGCCTTCTTTGAATTTGTTTAAATTACCTGGATTAGCTGATACAACCCACGGTGCTCACAATTATCAATCGAGCTTTATCGATGCGTTTGATTCGCTGTATGCTAACATCAAGTTTTTGTATGCGGATACGCCAATACAATCGGTTGCAATTGCTTCAGCAGAGGCTCGTGATGGTAAATCTACCGTGGCTTTACATCTGGCTCAAACGATTGCCAATATGGGTCAACGAGTATTAGTGGTAGATGCTAATTTACGCCATCCCCAGCTTCACAGTAGTTTAGGATTAGCCAATCAAAAAGGACTGAGTGATTTACTCACCACTAAGTTAACACCCAGTGCTGTTATTCAACGCTCTTTAATCTCAGAAAACTTATTTGTTTTAACCTCAGGAACTCCAACTTTAGCGGCAATTAAACTACTGGGTTCTGGTAAAATGCAGCATATCACTCAGGAGTTACAACGAAGTTTTGATCTAGTGATTTATGACACACCGGAACTCAATCAATATACAGATACCACCTTTCTCTGTGGTCTTTTAGATGGTTTAATTATGGTGGTCGGTGTTGCGAAGAGTCACAAGTCAGTGGTAGAGCAAACTTTAAATCAACTTAATACGTTCCGTTTACCTTGTTTAGGCGTAGTTGCGAATCATTTAAAACGACGTTCTGCCAGTGCAACTCCCCATTTATCTGAACCCACTCCAGTCCATAAAACCGAGGAAATAGAACAGATGATTTAATTAGGATTCGGGTGAGTTTGTACTTTAATCGACTCAAATAGTCGTGTGATTAATGAGAAGAATGGTCTGCTTCTGATTCGGAGGCAGTCTGTTCTGCAATTGCATTTTGGCAACACCAATCACTGGAAACCAGAGAAGGCCATCCCATTCTTAAGGCTTCATGACAGACCGTATGAATGGTTAATTGACAATCTAATAAATGTAACCCTGATTTATCGGCTTGTTTCATCCCAATTTTTGAAATGGAATCATTTTTAAATTCAATGGTCCGGTTACATTGGACACAAACTAAATGATGATGATGGTGAGGAAAAGGCTGATTAATTTCATAATGTTTATGACCTTCGGCAAACTCTAATTCTCGTAAAATTCCCATTCTCGCCATCAATTTCAAGGTTCGATAAATCGTTGACAAACTAATCGCTTCTCCTCGACTTTTGAGTAAGTTATACAAATCTTCTGCACTTAAATGATCTCCTTTCGGCAGATTTTGAAAGACGTGTAAAATAGTTTCTCGTTGAGGAGTTAAGCGCCAACCTTTATGATTGAGTTCAGACCGAAAAGACTCAGCGTTATATAGGGGCATGGCTAATTCTCAATAAAGCTCTTATACTGAAAATGATACACAATATTTTTAACGATTGTCAAAAAAGATGCTTATTGAGAATAATTAGCTATAGATTGATATATATGGTGCGATTTTATCCAATTCCCTTAAGCTGAAGAACTTGAGTCCATTTGGCTTTAAGTTTCAGCCATTACTGTCGGTTTTTCCAGCAAGTCCACATCAATAGAGATCAGCCGATCTCGAATACACAAATACAATAGCGGCCCGAATAAAGGCAGCAAAGTTACTCCCCAAAATAAAAAATTGTTATTCATGCCTCGCTTTGCCATATCATCTCTTAGTAACGAGGGAAATAGTAAGGCTAGCAAACAAAAATCTAAACTCATCACATGAATAAACCGATCTGTTTGCCACTGAGTAATAAAATTACTCCAATCTGCGCCAATTAATCCATAACTAACAATTGTCAGAGCAATTAAAGTTAAAATAATACCCGTAATTCGAGAATCTAATATTCGGATTAATAGATTTTTATCGCCGCTAAATTTTGGATTCGGTTGACGTAAACCTAAATAAGGCAGTAACGCAAACGCACCAACACCAAAGGAAGTCAGTGTAAACGGCCATGCCGGAATCGATTGCAGACGACCATCGGCAATCACAACACAGCTATAAATTAGCGGCCAGATTCCCATTAAATTAAACAACGCGACAATCAAAGGATTAATGCCGTCCCAATCCCCTGTAGACAGCCTTTTAATCAGTTGAAATGTATCCGGTTGATTGGGTGGGGCAAAAGCAAACGCATAAACAATTAAGCCTATCCAAATTCCCCAAAATAAAATTTTTTTACTCATAAAATTCATTGTATACTTTAGGGTAAAAATCGATCTAATGCAGCTTTGAGTGCTTCAATCTCATCATCAATATTCCCTTCTTGAGCCGCCCGACCGACACATTCAGTTAGATGTTCATCTAAGATCATCCGAGCCACCTTGTCAACCGCACCGCGAATGGCAGCCAATTGAATTAAAACATCTGGACAGGGGGTACTATCCTGTACCATCCGTTTAACACCGCGAATATGTCCCTCGACTCGGGAGAGACGGTTCACAATTTTTCGTAAAGACTCTGGGTCATGAACGTGGGTGTGAGTCGAATGTTCATGAGTTGGAGTGGGTTGTGGAGATGAAGTTAAGTGTTGAGGAGTCAAATCAGATCCAATCATTCTAGCTGTTTGCTCTATTGGGTTGCCTAAACGTTATTTGATTGTAGCGTAAGCTCGTGGCAATACTTCGTTGCGAGTGAGGATTTTAGGTGAGTTTGACCATAGAGGCAACTAAGAAACAGATAAAAGATCTGAAAATATCTGCGTCTTACTCAGTCTCTTCTTCGACGACTACTTGCAATTGTATGCATTGCCATGTATCCTGACTCGCCTCTAAATTTAACCCAATCTCTTGAAGTAAGTGATAAACTTCTGGAGAGATTGAAACGTTCTTCTCATATAAAATAGCACATAAACTTTCTAAAGCTAAAACCCATTCTCCCACATAAAATTCTAGACAAACTTGGTCTATCTCTTGTTGTTGAAGATCATCATTCAGTAGCGATAAAACTTGCTCAAATTTCTGTTCAATCTCTTTGTAATTTACCATTATCCATTCACTTTTACGGGTTTCGCGGCACATTGGTAGGAAAAGCGGTGATAATACCCTCTCCATCAGGTTCTACAATGACTTTAATATCAATACCATCCCTTCTTCCCTCTACTGACCATCGTTGGGGTTTACCAGGCAGTCTTGCTTGTCTACGCCAACGAGAGTTAGGATCTTGGATAACATCTTTGATATAGTCTATGACTTGCTCATCACTCCACCCCATGGGAAATTCACTTTTTCCAGGAACTCCTCGGCCGGGGCCATGACCCCCTCCTGTTCTATCACCTTCTAAGATATGCACAATTCTAGCTTCACTGAGTCTAGAACTTTTGGCAATAAACTCTTTAGAAATAGTGCTTGATGCGGGTTGCTGTACTCTAATATCGTGATTGAATGGCTGTTCAACCGAGGTTAAATGTGATGAAGTTGCCGCATTGACTAGGCTGCTATTGTCTACAACAGCTTGACAAGCCAGAGGATTAAAGATTAACGCACTACAAAGAAAGAGAGATACGAAATTTTTAAAGATTGTATTTGCTAAAACAACAAAAAAACCAATCAGAGTAAGGATTGAAAATCGGCGCATAAGCTTCTTCAAGTTAATATTTGATTCAGAAGATTAGCATAAATTCAACACATCTATAGAATCTTTCTTATCTTTACATCTTTGTGATTATTTACCTCTCTATTCAGGAAAATAAGCAGAATCTAACGTTTCTCCCAAAGAAAAAGGAGAAATAGCTGGAAATACATCAAGCATCATTTTAGTTTCCTGGGTCGCTTTCACTCTCGCTTTTTGATAGCAGACTTCAAAAACTTCTGTAATAAATGGTTGTAAGCTGGGACTATCTGCTAACAGTTCTTCTAAAGATAAGCGTTGTTCACTAATCGTACTGATCCAACTTTCACTACGTTTATTCGGCTGATATTTCCATTTGAGTAAATGCATCAATAAAACAATTAAACGGCTTCTGATTTCCCGTTTTTCACGCTTACCCATGCTATCAATTTCTTCAATTAAATTAGGTAGATCAATTTCTGAAAACTTACCTGCTTTTAATAAGTTAACGTGAGTTTCAGTCCATAAATTGAAGTCTTTTTCATATAAACTTTGATTCAATTTCATCGACTTATTAATCCTTTTTTATATAAATGAACCACAGAGATACAAAGAGAGAATTTTATTATTAAATAGAATCTTTGTACCTGTGTGGCTTATTCTACTTTGACTGATAAGTTGCAATATGTTTATCCATCTTTTCAGCAATATCTGGATTGTAAATGCGTAAATAATTCCAATAATTGCCAAACACAGATTTAACATATCCATAGGTTTCTGGATAAGGAATTTTCTCAACAAATTCATCCGCGTCATTAAAGCCAAACCGTTGTAACCATTCAGAAACCGCTAACGGCCCCGCATTATAACTCGCAACCGCTAACATCGAATTATTGTTGTATTCTCGGTGAGTAAAATCAAGATAATAAGTGCCTAAATTAACATTATCATTGACATCTTCTAGGGAATATTCAGTCAGTTGAATTTTCTCTGCAACTTCTTCCCCTGTTTCCGGCATCACTTGCATCAATCCTGTTGCCCCAACAACGGATTTAATCGAAGGCATAAACCGAGATTCTTGACGTATTAATGCCGTAACTAAAACAGTATTTAAATCTCTTTTTTCTGACCAATCAACAATGGTTTCTAAGTAAGGAAAAGGATATAAAACTTGCCAATAATCCGGGGAATTTTTCAGTTCTAAATACCGCTTTCTTTCTTCTGGATCTTCTCGCTTGCTGAGGCTAGTTAACATCCAAATCCCCTCTAAATTATCCCCCACTGCCATTCGCACTAAACCATCAGTATATTGTTGATCGACAGAAGGTGACATCCGATCTTTAAACTCAGCTTGCCACAGTTTCCAAGCCTCTTGATGTTGTCCCAATAAATAGAGTTCTTTTAGTTGCTCTGAACCCACTAATAAATTAGGATGAGTATCAGGATATTGTACATTAGGAGACATATTTCTAACGGTGGTAAAATCACCCACTTCCCAGCCTAATTTTACCGCAGAGCGCCAAGCATAATAGGTTTCAGGATAGCGCGCTAAAATATAACTATAGGCTTCTTTTGCCTCTTTTGAACGTCCGGTTTTTTCAGCCCATTGTGCCACCCAAAATCCCGCTTCAGCCGCATATTCACTATTGGGATTTTCAGTCACAATTTGACTCGCCCATTGAGAAGCATCTGCTAAATTCCCCGCTTTAGCAAACTTCTCAGCAATTCCCCATCGTAATTGAGCCGCAGCCTCTGAATTGCTATATTGATTTAATAGCATTTTTCGAGTCGCAGAAGCCGACTGAGGTGATTTTAATCTGTCCAGTAATTTAGATTTATCGAGTAATGCTTCCGGGGTATGACGGGGAAATTGACCAATCACTTGATCGAGTAATTTAACGGCTTCTTCAGCCTCATTTAACCGGGCTAAACGAATCAATCCAAACCCGGCATCTTCCCCACTTTGATCTTTTTGATTTGGAAACGTTTGAATCAGTTTTTCATAAGCTTTACGAGACTCTGGAATTTTGCCATCTAACCATAAACCTCGGGCATGGCGATAGAAATGCTTGGGAGTGGATTTCGCTTTAGAATAAGCAGTCGCCCCTTTGCCATAATCCTGTTTTTCCCAATAGCCAAATGCAATCACTTCCCAATCTTCAGGGGTTAGTTGTTTCTCATAGTTTATTCGCAGTTTTTCTAAATAAGTACCATAATCATCTAAATAAATCCCATGACGGGCAATTAATAATAACAACGGTAATTGATTCGGATTTTCTTTGAGGCGAGTTTCTGCAATTTCAACACTACGAGGATGAGCGGGAAAATCTGCAATGGCTTGATCCCAATACTTTGGATCATCTTTTCCTAAGACATATAACGCTTCCGCTACAATCGGTTCATCCGGATAACGAGATACCACATTAACCCATGCTTCATTGGCTTTTTCTGTTTCTCCGGCTTGTTGATAAGCTTCTGCTTTTTTAACCGCAATTTGCCCACCTAAACGGGGATAATCGACTTCTAACTCATCTAATAACGCAATGGCTTTTTCTGTTTCTCCTTGTTTCAACTCATCCATTGCTAACAGATATCGCGCCCGAGAATGGTGAATACTGTTTGCGGTTTCTTGATTAATTGCTACTAACTCAGCTTGACGATCTTCCGATGATAAAGCCGCTAAACTTAAAACAGTTTCTGCTAGCACATCAGAATCATCAATCGAAATATTGGACTGAGATTTCCATAACTTTTGCCATTGCATTAGGGGAAAAAATACACCCAATAGGAGTGCAACAATTGCAACAGTTACCAAAAGTGCAAACTGAGTCGATCTTTGCTTTAACATGGCACTTAAAATTCCAACAATAGAGGGAAATAACTTAGACGAGGTAGAGCACTAACACGGAATGAGTTTAAAAAATATGATTAGGATTAATAAAAATAATCCTTACTGAACTTGACATAATAGCCATCTTAACGAAATCGGCGGTTTTTGGAGGGGAAAAATATCTCGTCCTAAACACCAATGTTCATACCAAGCAGTTGGGGGCCACGCTTCTACAGGTAGATGGGTGCGCTCATAATCATAGACTGATTCATTAGAGATTACGTTCAATGGTAAACCTTGTAAAACCGCTTTGAGTTCGTTACGGGTGATGAGATAAGACCATTGTACCTGAGACATTTCTCGCACTTTTTGGTCAGGTTCATATCCCTCATCCGCGACAAATAAGCTAAATAGCAGTAACCCCCCCGGTTGAATGGTATTTGCCATCATCGCGAGCAAAGTACGGACTTCTGCTAAACTGCGAAAATGGGTAATCACTTCTGAAATTAAAGCCAATTTATAATAGTTTTGTGGTAATTTCAAAGCAGGGTTAAAAATATTACTTTGAATCACCCGCACTTTTAAACTTTGCTGTTTAACTTGTTGGGCGATAATTTGAACAAAGTCTGGGGTCAGTTCAACCGCATCAACCGGATGACCCAGTTGCGCCGCAGGCAGCGTATTACGTCCCACACCCGCCCCCACATCTAAAATAGGAGATTGGCTTTCATTGCCCTTAAATTGTGCCACAACCGCCATAAATTTGGCATCGGCATGAGAACCAAATAACGGCCCTTCGCGAGTCGTTAACCAGCGTTGATATTTATTTTCTAAAGAAAGTGCTTCGACCGTCACACTCAGCTTTAAACCACTGGTTAGACCTTGGGTGGCATCCGGGGGTTCGTATTTAAAGATTAAACGAGCATGGGGTGTTTTCTGATAGCCTTCGGTCAGCTTGCGTTGCACCAACTGACGTAACTGCTGCATTTCTTCGGGTTTAAACTTTTGTCCTAAAGCCACTAACACAGCGTCAAATTGTGCCATATATTCGTCTAACAGTGCTGGCACACAGGGTAAAGAAAGCTGTCCATGGGCGGCGGTCAAACGCTTGACCTTCTTTAATAGTGCCGTTTCAAGTTCGTCTGGCTGGCTCATCGATATCGGTTCATTTACAACCACAGATTGATATCCTATCTTGTATCTCAGTTTTGGTGTCACAGTTCTCCGGGATGCAAGCTCCTGGATAGGCATGGACTTCGTCAATTTACACTATATTCATAACCTCCTTCAAGAGCGTTTTATCATTGATGTGGAGTTTTTGCCTGATGAAGCTGAAGAGTGTTCAGGTGGCGAAGCAATGGTTGATTATTCGGTTTAATTTTAAGCGCTTCTTGGTAAGCAGTAATTGCCGCTTCAATATTTCCCATATTTTTATAGCTATCTCCAATATTTTTATAAGCCACAAAATGATTAGGATTGATTTCAAGTACTTTTTGATAATGAGTAATGGCTTCTTCAAATTCCCCCTGTTTTTTCTTTATATGACCCATTTGTACATGAGCCGGAATCAAATCCGGTTGTAATTGAATTGCTTTTTGATAATCAGCGATCGCCCTGTCGAAACGACTTTGCTGATGTTCAACATTTCCCATCCGAAAATAAATGATCGGATTCGGATCGTCTTGTTGTAATTCAAGTACTTTTTCATAAAACATCATGGCTCGATCAAATTGCTGTTTATAACTAAATGCTTCTCCTAAATTAAGATAAAAACCAGCCGGGTTATTAGGATTTAAGGCTAGTCCTTTTTCATAGCTAGCAATAGCAGATTCAATCTCCTCTTGTTTACGATAGGCATTGCCTAAAAGAAGATAAGTATAAGGACTATTGGGTTTTAATTCTAAGGCTTGCTGATAAATGGCGATCGCTTCTTCTATTTGACCCTGCTGTATAAATATTTGTCCTAAACTATGATAAGCCAAAAGATACTGAGGATATAGTTGAATTGCCTGACGATAACTGATAATAGCAGCTTCTATATTTCCCTGCTTGCCTTGAACTTTTCCGAGGCTACAATAAAAATCAGGGTTGTCAGGATGTACCTTGGCTGCCTCTTGAAAGAGTGCGATCGCTTCCTCCAAATGATTCTGTTCAATCAATAATTTTCCCAGCTTTTTATAAACCCATAATTGTTGTGAATCCAATGCAATAGATGTTTTATAATCAGCAATTGCAGCTTCTATATTACCTTGTTCAGACTGAATATTTCCTAAGATAAAATAGACGGGCGGATTATTGGGTTGTAATTGTAAAACCTTTTGGCAAGCTGTTACGGTTTCTTCTAATGGAATGATGTAACCTGTATGATCTGAAGGGAGTATTTCTATGCTTAGCCCTGCTGCTTGTCTTAATGCTTGATAAACTGTTTCTGCCTCCGTTAAAAGTTGATATTCTGCTGGATCATTCGTATGTTCTTCTAACGCTTCGGGTGATAAAGTGATGCTGTTTTTATGATGAACTAAAGTACTATCGTAAAATTGACAAGCTGCTGTACTGGATAACTGCATCGCTTGAGGAAGTTGCTGATTTAAATGATTAATAATATTTTGTAGTTTTTCGAGATATTGTTGTTGGGGTAGATCAAAACAAATTAAGGGAAAAGGACTGTTATCAAAGATTGCTAAAAGCTGACGATTATAATGTAGCCAAAGTTGAATTCCATCATGAATGCTGAGGGAGATTTGTGAACGATGGTATAAGGATAAAGCGACTTCTAATGGATGGCGAAAACTACCCAAAAATAATAGGTTTTTAATTCCTTCTTGCCAAAAAGGGAGTAAAAGAACAGTACGCGGATCTTTAAACATCCAAACCGCTGATTGTTTGTAAAATTGAGCAATTAATTGATCTCGTCGCTGACAATGTTCTGCTGACCACTGAATTTGATCGGGTGGTTCTTTCCAACTGCTATTATTATTCTCTAAAATATCATTATTCAAGTCCATGATATCTTGGTTTTCCCGATGACCTTTTAGATTATCCGTATTCCACTCATAAACCTCACCGGCAAATAAACCAGCCGCCTGTAAAGAACCTGCTAAACAACTTGTGCCACTACGATGCATTCCAAGTAAACAAATAACAGTCATTTTTATCTAATCCTCTATTGTTGTTGTAATTGGTTAATCATACGACGAATATTTGGATTTTTAGGTTGTATCTCTAGCGCTTTTTTATAAGCAGCGATTGCTTCTTTAATTTGTTGATTTCGTTTAAAAGCTTCTGCCAAATTTCGATAGATTCCAAAAGTATTTTTAGGATTTAAGGTGAGTGCTTTTTGATAAACATCAATAGCAGATTTAAAATCTTCTATTTGACGAAAAGCATTACCTAAAAGAAAGTAAGAATGAGGGATTGGATTGTTAGTTTGAAACTCAATAGCTGTTTGATAAGCAATAATCGCCTGATTATATTCCTCTTTTTGACTGAAAGCATTTCCTAAAATCGTATAAGCTACAGCTTGTTTAGGATTGATCTGAATCGATTGTTGAGCGGCTGCGATCGCGGCTTGCCGATCACCTTTTTTCAGTAATACATTTCCTAAATTATTATAGAGATGAACACTATCAGGCTGCAATTCTATTGCTTTTTGATAATTTAAATAAGCCTCTTCCAGGTGACCATTTTTTAAATTAAGATGACCTAAACGACTATAAATCTGAGAATCAGTATCTTGAAATTCTAAAGCTTTTTGATAAACTGAAATAGCCTCTTCTAGCTGCTGATTTTGAGTTAAAGCTTCTGCAAGCAGAGGGTACATCCAAACTAAATCAGGTGCGATATTGAGCGCTTTTTTATAGTTAGCGATCGCATCGTCTAGCTGTCCTTGCTGAGACTGTAACTGCCCTAAGTGCCAATAAACATCTGCAAAATCAGGTTGTAATTCAATGACCTTTTGATAAGTTGCGATCGCGTCTGAAACTTTACCCGTCGCCCCCAAGGCTTTTCCTAACTGAAAGTACACCTCAAAGGATTGATTAGGATTGGATTTTATTGCTTTTTTATAAAATTTAATGGCACTGAAAAAATCTCCTTTTTCAAAGCTATCTTGACCTTTTTTGCAATCTTTAATATCCTCTGCCATCTGAATAGAGGAGTTAGAAAACTCATTATTTTCTTCAACTTCAAGGTAACCTAATTGTTGTAATGCTTCCTTTGTAGTCACTTCAACTTGTATTGTCATTGTTTCAGATTTGCGATCTTTAAACCAAGTCACTCCTTCTTCGACTAAATCTAATTCTAAATGATACAAACCTAGTTCGATTGGTGCAGTGACAGATAAACAGAGTTCAATAACTTCTCCAGGTTGTAAATCTTGGGGAAATTCAACACGACCATCTAACCATTGAATAATTTTTTGTTCTTGATCTAACCAATGATTGGCTAAAAAGATACTACTTTTTTCAGTTGCCAGCCAAGTCACAGAACTGATATTTTTAACAGTAACAACTACAGAAATAATTTCCCCAGCTTTAGCGGTTAAATAACTCACTGTAGAAAGCTGCGCTCGATAGGCTTCTTCACTTAAAATGCTACTTTCATCAGTTTGAAACGACTCAAGAATTTCTCGTAATTTTTTGGTAAATACTTGAATATGAGGCTCTTTGAAATATTGTCCATGATCTCCCGAGATAATATTAATGGAGAAACCACCGCGATAAAATTTACGATATCCTAATTCGGGTTGAGCAAATGCTTTATAAGGATTAAATTGATCGCTTTCTTGTCCAAAAAATAGGGCAACTTCACCGAAATAAGGTTTCGGGATAAATGCTTCGAGTAAACACAAGATTGCTACTGTTTTTCCCTGCCGTTGCAATTGTTGGGCGATTTTAAACATAATTTTTCCGGACTGACAATTTCCCCCAAGTCGGTAAGCTCCCTGTGGCTGAATTCTAAGAATTTCATCAATATAATGTGCGACTAAAGCTTGGATATTTTCCTCGGTATATTCCATCACTAAATGACCCGACCGCATCCCGTAAATCGGTTGCTGTGAACCGATATATTTTGCCATTTGAGATAGTTCTCGGAATCCTTGAAAACACCAGAATAAAGCAGGCTGATTACCCTGGGTATTGACTCCGACAATTAAAGATTCTGGAGTGACGCGCTGTCCTTTCCACCCTGCTGTCAAGGCTAAAAGTTGATGATAAATATCTGGGTTGAGTTGGGGTATTGTTGAAGTCTTCTTGACTTCTATTTGAGTGAGTTCAATCTCTGTTGTATCTTCTAATAATCCAGCTAATTCTGCGATTGTACTTAACTGAAATAGAGCTTTTATGGAAAGCTTAGTTTTGAATACTTTTTCAATTTCAGCCACTAATTTTACAGAAAGCAGAGAATGACCCCCTAGTTCAAAAAAGTTATCGTGAATTCCGACGGGCTGTTCTAACCAAAGAACTGCTGCCCAAATTTCTGCCAGTTTTTGTTCAATCGGATTTCGCGGTGCAATATAGGTGTTTTCTGAGATGTTTTTACTCCAGTTCGGTGTAGGTAAAGCGCGACGATCTAGCTTACCATTAGGAGTCAGCGGTAAGGCTTCTAGGGGTACAAAGGTAGCAGGAATCATGTATTCTGGTAACCTTGATTTCAGGAATTGACGTAATTCTATAAAGCTAGGAACTTGTTCTTGATGGGGAACTACATAGGCAATTAACCGTCTATCTCCGGGTTGATATTCTGTTGCAATAACTACTGTTTCTTCTACACCTGGATGTTGAGTTAAAACGGCTTCAATTTCTTCTAATTCAATGCGTATTCCTCTAATCTTGACTTGAAAATCTTTTCGACCCAGAATATCTAATGAACCATCCGGGCGATAGCGTCCTAAATCACCTGTGTAATACAGTAAATCCTGTGGATCATCGCGAAACGGATTTTTGACAAACTGTTTCTGGTTTTCTTCTGAGACGTTGATGTAACCGAGTGTTCGGAATGGGGTGCGGATCGCAATTTCTCCAGGTTCCCCAATGCCACAGAATTGATGGTTATCTTTGATCACGAAAACTTGGGTTTGAGGCAAGGGAAAACCCACAGGCTGGACTCCAAAAAAAATCTGATTAGGGATTTGGTAGTAGCATTTTGCTAAAGTTGTTTCTGTGGGGCCGTAAAGATTAACAATCTGACAGTGTTGTGAGATCGCATTGCGCCATTGGTAAACCAGTGTTTCTGATAAAGGTTCTCCGGCAAAAAACACCCACCGTAAGCTTTTGAGATTGACTGTTGCGGACAAATGACTTAACCAACTTTGGGCTAGGGTTGGAACTGTGTGTAGGACAGAAATTTGCTGATGTTCTAACCAAGGAACAATACAATCAGGGGATAAGTTATCAGATGGTTCGGGTAGACACAGGGTTGCACCACTCGTCAGGGGCAGAAAGATGTCTCGCAACACCACATCAAAGGTAATGCCTGTTAACTGGGCAACCCGATCTTGAGGTTGAATATTAAAAGTTTGCCGTTGCCAATTTAGGAAGTGGGATAGTCCTTGATGAGATCCTAAGATTCCTTTGGGAACTCCACTGGTGCCGGAAGTGAAGAAAATATAGGCGGCATCCTCTGGAGAGGGGAAATTTGTAGGGAAAGATTGAGGGTTTAAATCGGATGTTTGGTTTTCTATTAAGCCGTTATGGGCATCAATGAAGATAATGTCAATGAATTGTTCCATCCATTGATCTTCCGGTTGGAGTTTGCCGACATATAATAGGCATTGGGCTTGAGCTGTTGTCAGACAGAATGAGAAACGCTGTTGGGGCCAATTCAAATCTAAGGTCAGCAACACCCCACCCATTGAAAGTACTGCTAGGAAACTGGCCATCATGCCGAAGCTGCGATCGCCACAAATCCCAACCACTTGCCCCGGTTGGATGCCATCAGTGACCAAACGTTGAGTAATGGCGATCGCAGTTTGAGACAGTTGCTGATAACTCCAAGTACAGTTACCTTGGCAGATTGCAGCTTGATCGGGGGTTTTTTGAACCCAAGCCGCGAATTGATTGCTTACAAGCTCATATTCTGGCGCTGGTAAGGTAATTTCTGGGCTGGGAAGTAAGCAACGAGATTGTGGTGTTAGTAAAGAGTAGGATTGAATAGGACGATTGGGATCGGCAACAATTTGTTCCAGCAGATATTGGTACTGATCCAGAAAACAGCTCATTCGTTCAGCCGAAAACAAGGCTTTTTGATAGACTAAGTTGAGATGAAGTTGATGATCTTGTTGTTGTGCATAGAGCGTCATCAGGAATTTAGATTCAGGTTCAACCAACTCTGGCAGAGGTGTAATATTGAGTTCTGATAGCTCAAAGGCAGTTTGAGGCGTATTATTAAAGTTAAACATGACATCGAAAATCGGATGTCGATTCAGAGAACGTTCGGGCTGTAGTTCTTCAACCAGTTTTTCAAAGGGTAAATCTTGATGAGTGTAGGCTTCTAAAGCTACCTTTTGGACTCGACTCAGGAGTTGGGTAAAAGTGGGATTACCATTAAGATTAGTTCGTAAAGCCAGAGTTTTGATAAAAAGTCCAATCAGTCTTTCGGTTTCTATTGGGTTGCGACCTGCAATGGGAGTTCCTACAATAATGTCTTCTTGTCGGCTTTGGCGGCAAAGTAAGATCCCAAAGGTCGCCAATAGGGTCATAAACAGGGTAACACCAGATTTTTGACTCAAGGTTTGTACCTTTTGAGTCAGTACTGATGACAATACTAAAGATTGTTTTTGTCCCGAATAGTCTTGCCGGGTGGAATCTTGGTGATAATCTGTGGGTAAATTTAGTACAGGTAGTTGACCGCCGAGTTGCTGTTTCCAGTAAGTTAATTGAGTCTCTAAAACTTTTCCTTTTAATAACTCTCGCTGCCAAACGGCAAAGTCTGCATATTGAATGGGTAATTCTTCCAGGGGTGAAGGTTTTCCTGCACAAAATGCTTGATATAAAGTGGATAATTCTTGAATGAATATCCCCAATGACCAACCATCTGTGACAATATGATGCATTCCCAGTAAGAAAATATGTTCCTGTGGGTTTAACCGCAGTAAGGTGACTCGAATTAAAGCTTCATTAGCAATATCAAAGGGTTTTTGTTCTGCCTCAGTGACGAACTGTTGCAGTGCTTTCGATTGTTCATTTTCTGGTAATGTTTGTAAGTCTATAACGGGCAGAGTTCGAGTTAAAGCTGAGGAAATGACTTGAATGGCTTGTCCATCTACCGTCTTAAAGTGAGTCCGTAAAACTTCGTGACGGCGGATAATTTCGTTTAAACTTTGTTGCAGGGCTTCGATATTCAGATTGCCTTGAATACGCCTCACACTAAAGCTATTATAAGCGGTACTTTCAGGTTCTAATTGGTTCAGAAACCATAAACGTTGTTGCCCTAAAGATAGAGGAATTTCACTGTTACGATCAATCTTAGGTATAGTTGAAATAGCAGGGGATGAAGCGGGCTGATGACTTTGCAAAAAATCCAATATTTCTGCTTTATATTCTCGCAATTTTGCTAAGAGTTCAGGAGTCATCACACCTTTAGGCGCATCATAACGCAGGCGAGATTCTTCACACCATAAAACTACATCTAAATCCTTAAGTTGAGATAATAATTCTTGAATCATTTTTAAATCTCTCCTTGTTCTCGCTCAGTGATAGTATGACTGATGGGTTCGTATCCAAAAGACTCAGCAATTTGCCAAGTGACATCTGCTAAAAAGTCAATATTATAGGTTTGCTTCCATTGGTCTGCTGCCTGTTTTTCAATACCTTGATGGTCATGAAATTTGATGTCACCCAAGACTCTCGAAACAGAATGAAGACCATCACTCATCCGCTGCTGTTTTTCCTTGTAAGGTTGCAACATTTCTGGATCAAAGTTGATATTGAGAAATTGACAAATCTCCTCTGCTGTAATTTTAGGTTGGTTAACTAAATCCTCAAATTTGATGCGGTATTGACGATGAGTGGGGATAGTTTTTAAAAATTCTAGAATATTTTGATGACAAATTAACCAAATTAATTCTGCCTTTTCTCGTACTGTTAAAGGCATATTGGTCTGGAGTTGATTTGAGGCAAAAACATCTAGTCTGGCTTCTTCTAGAGAGCGAATTGTACCATAGGGATGACGGAGAAGATGAATATACAGTGCATTCTCGAAGTCTATTTCAGCCTGTTTAAGAATTTCTAAATTAAAAGCATAAGGAGGTGTTTTATCGACCAATATTCGGGGTGAAATCCACTCCTGCATCACAGCATAGAATTGCTGGGTGGTTAACTGTTTGCCTTCTAACTTTTCCATGATTTCTTGAGCCTTTTGAACGCTACAATCTTTAATTGTCATAATCGCTCGAATGGTTCCTTCACTCATAAAATTGTTGCGACCTGTAAAAGCTGCTTTTCGTTCTGCTAAGGTCTTAAAAGAGAGCAAATATAATTCGGGTGGTGCAAATAATTGGGGATTTCCGCCTAAAATAACCCGGAGTAAAGTTGAACCAGAACGGGGTGGGGATAAAATAAAGATTGCTGATGGATTCTTTTTATTTTGTGTTCGGTGGATGGGAATTTGTAATGGAAATTGTTGTTTCAAAAGCTGCGCCATGGCATTAATTTGGGCGATATTAAATTTTTCCCTTATCTCAGGATTTTGAAAGGTTGAGGAAGCTATAAATTGACTCTCTGCACCTGGATAATGTGTCTTGATATAGGTTGCAAGTTCAGCAATTGTCGGGGCATCAAACAGTGCAACAATATGAAAAAACTCAAATTTTCCGATTTCTTCTTTTAGTTTATTGATGGCGATCGCGCCTTTAATTGAATCCCCTCCTAATTCAAAAAAGTTATCGTAAATTCCTACTTTTTCTAAGCTCAATACTTGCTGCCAAATCTTAGCCATCTTTTGCTCTAAAACCGTTCGAGGGGCAACAAACTCTTTTTCTAATTCCGGTCGTTCTCTATTTTTTTGAGCTGTAATTTCTTGAAGTATTTGCTGGGTATCGTAGAGTTCTGTGGCTATATGATTAAATAGAATAGATGAGTTAAAGGTACTATTTTTTATTTTAATATCTTCTTGCTTTATTGAACTAGCTTCTTTTTGTTTATCCTTGACTTCACTCACTTCTAGTTTCACGTTCTCAGCTACTTCTATCGGTAAACTAAAAAGCAAACCCTGATTCGTTTGTTGTTGATATTTTTCTCCTATTTTATTTATAAAATCTAGGGCAGGTTTATTTTTTTTTGTTGGAATATAAGCAAGGTTAACAGATTTTAATCCTTGTTTTTTTGATAGTCTTCCAAGATGAGCCAGCATTTGATATTCAACGCCGCGACCCAATGCCCGACAACTGAGTAAAAATGTATCAACAATTAGGGCTTCTCTTCCTAATTGAAATATGATTACACCCACCAAACCATAATCTCCAAAACGGTCTTTTACTTCGACAACATGAAGATCAAATTTATCAGATTGACAAAGTTGTTGAATCTCTGTTTCAGACCGCCTAATTGTGGTAAAATTAAATTGATTCGTTCGTTGAGTTAACTGAGAAACTCGTTTAATTTGATGAGGTTGCAGAGGATAAATCTTTACTTCTAAATTTAATCCAGCTAGAAAATCTGCAAATGTGAGACTTTCTTCCTGCCATTGTTGACGCTGAATATTTTGTTGATAACGGGCTGTTCTTTGCCGATCTTCCTGAGTTATATTTAAGCGATCAAATGCCCAAATATGCTGAAGACACTGTGGAATTTTATCAGGGTTTTGCGGTAACTGAACTGTTAAAACTTGCGGACAATTTGATTTAACTTCAGCACATTCTACCGGATTATCATCAATCAAAATAAAGCTATCTAGCCCTAGTTTTAACTCCTCTGCTAAAGATTTAAGGTTATCTGATTTCGGTTGCCAATTGATCCGCCAAGACACTAAATGATCGCGGTTTAAAGGCATTGAATGATGATAATCAAATACAGCCCAAACATCGTCTTCATTATTTTTACTACATAAACAGATTAGCATTCCGGCTTTCTGTTGCGTTACTATAAACTCTTGTAAAGCTAGATAAGGGGAAGTTATTTCTATTTCATTGACTCCATCCTCTGCACAAACTCCTTGCCATAAAGTATAGTCACAGTCAAGAACAATAACTTTATAGGGGGGTTGTTTTATACTGTAAATATTACGGGCAATAAGAGTACCTAGGGCAGTAAATAAAGTGGGTGTATAGGGAATATGACCGTTTTCTTCTCCATAGGCATCGTAGTAATTTTCGACGGGATAGAGAGTATTTAAATCTGAATATGTCACTAAATACACGCCATTCATGCTGTTTATACTTGCAGTGATTTCGGCTTCCATCTGCTGAAAAATAGCGACATTATTAGTCGCTGCAAGAGTCGTGGGTGAAGGAGGACACAAACAAACCAAGTAAGGTATCGTTGAACGTTGTACGGCTGATTTTAAGGCTGAAATGAAGTCTTTCATCAAGTCTGTTTCTGAATTTTGCCAATCCTCAAATCGGAATAAAATAAGATTAATTCCCCGCTCATTTTGATAAAATAGACTATTTTTATCCAGTAATTGCTGAAAGATTTGATTGTAGGGAGCAAATTCAATGTCATACTCTAAATTCAGTTTTTCTAACCAAAAATTAAGAGAATCTTCGATAGGTTCTGCGGTGAAAGTTGAGGCGATCGCCAGGGCTGGAGAGAAAGATTGAGTCGAGGAATATTCAATTTCTTTGAATAGTGGAAAACTCTCAATCTGCTGTTCTGGATTGATAATAATTTCTTCCAGTAAAGTCTGATAATGCTTTGCTATTTTGGCAATTGTGGCTGCTTCAAATAAATCAGTATTGTATTGCCAAACACTCACTAATGATTGATCGATTTCCCAAATATTTAATTGTAAGTCTAATGCCCCAGCTAGATTTTCCTTTAAGGGAAAATGTTCCATTTTAATTCCCCCAAAATCAATGATGATATCCTTTTTTTCTGGTAGATTAAAAACAATCCGTTCTTTAGCACCTGGTGTATGCCCTTGAGGCATATTAAAGATTATTTGATAAATGGGTGAACGACTGGAGTCTCGTTCTAAAACCCGTTGTTCGACTAAACGGGTAAAAGGATAATCTTGATGTAAAAGTGCTCCCATTACCCGATGACGGACTTGAATTAGAAAGGTTTTGAAGTCAGGATTTTCTGACAAATCTGCCCGCATCACAACAAAGTTAGCGATGTCACCAACAATCTTTAAAAATTCATTTTTAGTTCTCGCATTTGCCAATGAACCAACAATAATATCTTTTTGTTTTGTATAATAGGAAAGTAATATAAAGAAAGCAGCTAAAAGCAACATATATGGCGTTACACCCTCAGCTTTTGCTAAGGTTTTGACCTGCTGTGTTAATTCCTGAGACAGTTTTAGACTGTATTCTGCACCATTATAAGTTTGAACGGGTGGTCGAGGTTTATCAATGGGTAAATTAATAATAGGGAGTTCCCTAGCCAGTTGTTTTTGCCAATAGTTCCAGTGACGTTCTCCTTTGGGAGAGGCTAACAGTTCTGTTTGCCAATCAATAAAATCCGTGTATTGTTTCTCAGGAAGCGGTGGCACAGAGGCTTGGCTTTTACCCGTTTCAATTGTATAAAATAGCTGGAGTTCATCTAAGATTAATTCTCTACTCCAAAAATCAGTAGCAATGTGATGAATAATCAGTAATAAAATGCTTTCTGTAGCCGAATGAGTAAATAGATTAACTCGTATTACGGCTTCTTTTTCTAAATTAAAACGATACTGACTTGCCTTAGTTACACATTGCTTTAATTCCTCTTTATTCAAATTTGAAGCATCAATTTGAGTAAAATTAATATCTCTATAATTATGAATTTCTTGAACGGGTTCACCATTATTTATAGTATAGGAAGTCCGTAATATTTGATGGCGATTAATAATTGTTTGAAAAGCCCGTTGTAAAGCAGGAACATCCACTTCTGAAACAATCCGGGCACTAAACAAAGTATTATAAACTTCACTCTCCGGTGCCAACTGATTCAGAAACCACATGGAACGCTGTTTATAGGAAAGTGGATGTAATAATGGGGTTGAAGAAGACACTGAATTCATGGGATTAATCAGAGGTGAAGATTATAAACTCACAGGATGATACAATTTAGATTAAGATTTTTGCTGTAAAAAACTCAGAAATAGGGACAGGATAAAGATGTTAAGAGTTAATGGGTTTCCAGTTCAGAAATGACTTGCAATTTATCAGAGGTAACTCTTTGTCCATTCTCATCGGTGACCAGGTCAGAAAAATTATCAGACCGGGTGGACATGGTGGAGACGACATACATCAACTCTTTTTCTAGATGGCTTTGAAATTGAACCGCTGTTTTAGCCATTTGACTCACTTCTTCCCCAGATTGATAACGGGGTAAAGCCAAAGACCGACTGACTTCATATCGTCCTTGCAGTTGTTTAGTATACAGGGCTTGATTTTGACCGAGAGACTCTGGTTTTTTCAAGCAACGGTCAATCGCCCAGGTGGCTAAGTAAGCGGAATACATTGCCAGAGGGACACCAATAGAAAAAATCGGATCGATAAATCCGGCAGCATCCCCAATCATGAAATACCCAGGGCCAGCAACTTGGGTTAAGCGGTAAGAATAGTCATTAATTTTGCCAAAATCCCCTTCACAATATTGGGCATTTTCTAACAGTTGATTTAGATAAGGAATTTCGTAGCATTTCCGCAGAAAATAAGATTCCCAAGATTCACTGGTTGATTTGGCAGTTTTCATCGCTTCAATGGGAAGAATTAAACCCACACTAGTTCGATCTCGCTGGGGAATATGCCAAGTCCATCCCCAATCTCCTAAATCGGGGATAGAACATTGAAAGGTGACGGGTGGGATAGTTCGTAAGTTTTCCCAAGGCTGAAATTTGCCATCGGAACCCATATATTTAGAGTTTTTGAAGTAACCCCAAATACTCATAAACCGAAAGCCTTGATCGACGACTCGGATGCCGAGTTTGCGACCTATAACTGCCCCTTGTCCGCTAGCATCCACGATAAATCGGCAAGCAATTTGACCGGATGTTTGATCTGAATTAATCCGATACGTTACCCGTTGTTGTTGAGTACTATCATTCAGTTGGGTATCTATAACGGAAACTTCTTCAAATACTTGTGTCCCCTTTTCTCGGGCATTTTTAATCAGAATATGGTCAAATCGATCTCGTTCCACATGAAGGGCTGAACGAGAGAAACCAAAATCCTTAAATGCCATTTTTTTAATAGACCCTTTCCAGGCAACAATACCCCCTGATTTTTTTACGAAATTATCAGCGATAATTTTATCACTGACTTGGGCTAAATCAGCATATTTCCAGAAGGTAGGAATAATATTTTCTCCGATGCGATGACGAGGGTGTTTTTGTTTCTCGAGTAGAACAACATCATACCCTTTTTGCCTTAGAAAAGTGGCTGCCATACTTCCACCGGGGCCGCCCCCAATTACAACGACATCACAAGAGTTTGGTATATTCATTCTTATGCCTCTTTTTTGAGTTAATTTAAGTTAATGACGGATCATCCAAACCGCTAATGCAGGGACAGAAACAGGTCTTTTTTCAATAACAGTGGTTTCAATTTTGATAATTTCAAACAAGGGTATAAAGACAGCCTTGATGTAATTTATCATGTCTTCTCGTAATTTATCATCTGCTTCTACTTCAGATTTAGCCCCTTTATTAAAGCTAGAGATTAGCAGAAACTTTGCTCCGGATTTAGCATAAGAAGCCACTGTATTCGCATAATCAGAATAAAATGCTTTCGGTAAACCATCAAAACAACCGCGATCAATTAAAATATCAAATTCAGGATATTTTGCTTTTTCTCGACAAATATCAATCGTTTTAAATGTCAGTTTTCCCTGAACTTCACCCTGTTTTAACTTAGCTTTTTGGATAGCAGCTTCAGCCCAGTCTATCCCTAAAACATTAAAGTTTTTTTCGGCTAACCCAGCGGCTATTTCACCACTGCCACAACCAATATCCAGCAAAGATGAATGAGGTAAAAACCAACCCGTATCAACCGCAACTTGAAGTTCATGGGGGATTTTGCTAATTCTCCAAGTTGGATTATAATCTGGACGAGACCAACTTTTATTCCAGAAGTTTTTCAGTTGTTTGTAGGCAAAATCTGAGTTAATTTCTGGCCGCATCAACTCTCGTTATCCTCGCCTGCGAGTTTAGTCATGACTAAAGTTTTAATCGCATTAATTGTTTCAAAAGATTCCAGCAGAAAATCTTCAGGGTCTATGATGATTCCAAATTGATCTTCTAGTAAGCCAATCATTCGGATGATGCCCATCGAATCAATAATACCTTGTTCTATGAGGAGATAATCATTGGTTAAAAGATCCGATTCCCTATCATACATAAACTCTTGAACAACTTGTGCTTTAATGATTGCTTCAATTTGGGCTTCAGTATAGTTTAAAGCTTGAGTCATGGTTAATTTTCGAGTACAATGATCTAAAAAGACTAAATCATATTTTGCTGACGCAGCAAGGTTTTGTCAATCTTACCCGTTGATGTTTTCGGTAGAGATTGACGAAACTCAATCAAGCCTGGAATCATATATTTAGGCAGGATATCACTACAGAATGCTTTTAATTCGCTTTCTGTGATTTGCACCCCATCTTTGAGAACAGTGATTGCTTTAATATTATTACCCATTTCCTCGTCAGGAATGGGAATTACTGCAACCTCAAGTACCGCAGGATGACGATAAATTGCCGTTTCAATTTCGCCCGCTTCGATACGATACCCTCTGCTTTTTAGCATTGTATCACGACGACCTAAATAAAGGAAGTTGCCATCACTTCTTTGTTGAACCAAATCTCCTGTTTTGTAAACAATCTCTTTTCCTAATTCAGGATGAACCGCATAAGGAACCAAAACCTCTTGGCTTTTATCTGGCATTCCCCAATATCCTGTCATCACAGAAGGACTCCTAACATAAAGTTCTCCTACTTCCCCAATTTGGGCAATTTCATCCCGTTCATTTACTGCAAAAACTTCCGTATTTTCACAAGCAATACCGATAGGAATGGGTTCAATTTGTTCAGCCGGGAGTTCTTTGACTGGATAATAAGTACAAACATTCGTTTCTGTCGGGCCGTATAAGTTATAAAACTCGACTTTAGGAAACTGATTGATTAATTCGCCTAAATATTTGACCGGAAAAACTTCACCTGCAAATAGGATCATTCTCAAGCTTAGAAATTGATGCTGTTGTAAATTTCCCCTATTCACAAGCTGAGTCAGTACTGATGGAACGGAATACCAAATGGTAATTTGCTGTTGGCTAATAAAATGCGCTAAGTTGCGAGGAAAGACCGAGAGTTCAGGAGGAACTAAAATCACTGTACCCCCCGCTTTAATGGTTGTAAAAATATCAAAAATTGACAGATCAAAATGTAAGGGCGCGTGATGAGAAACTCGGTCTGTTGGTTGGACTTGAAAACAGTGACAAGACCAATTAATAAACGTTAAAGCCGCGCGATGACTAATCATTACTCCTTTAGGGATTCCTGTCGAACCTGAAGTATATAAAATATAGGCTAAATCATTTTCAATTAAGTTAGATATTGTTGGAGAGGAAGGGGATGATTTTAAGATATCTTGGCAACTGATTACTTGAATTGAATTAAAACTTTCTATTTCTGATAAATCTGGTATTTCTAATTTCTCTAAATTCCGGCTATCCGTTTGAAGTAGATGATCTACAAATAGCAAAGATCGCAGAGAATCAATTTCAGACAAACGATATTTGAGAGTTTTAATTTTTTCCGCTGTACTGATTAAAGCTTTAACCTTAGCATTTTTAATAATTAAGGTAATTCGTTGACTGGGCGCAGTTGGATCGAGAGGAATATAAATAGCTCCTGCTTTAAGAATCGCGAAAATAGCAATAATTGCTGGAATAGATTTATTCAGATAAATTCCGATGCGATCGCCTTTTTTAATACCCACTTCTATTAAACGATTCGCTAGCTGAGAAGAAATAATATTTAAATCCTGATAAGTCATTGTATTCTTCTTGTGAAGAATAGCTTTTTTATCCGGATAAATCTTAGCACTTGTTTCTAATAATTGTTGTAATAAATATAGCATTTTTATTATAAATTATTCTATAAACCCATCATTTTAGAAATAATAACACGCTGAATATCCGAAGTTCCAGAATAGATCCGACTGCCTAAAGCATCTCTCAACTGTCGTTCTAATTCAACTTCAGTTAAATAGCCAGAACCTCCATGAATTTGAATTGCATCTAAACAGGTTTGTACCCAAGATTCACTAATATATAATTTAGTCATTGCAGCTTCCATCACCGCTGATTTACCTATTTTTTTCAACCAGCCTACTTTATAAAGTAGCATTCTTGCCGTTTCCAACCTGACTTTCATATCCGTTGTTTTGCTAGAAACAAGTTGAAATTTACCAATAGATTGACCGAATTGTTTTCGCTTTCGAGCATACTGAATACATTGATTGAGGATTCGTTCCATCGTACCAATTGCACTGGCTAAAATAAATCCTCGTTCCCATTCCATACTATGAGTAAAAATAGCGACTCCAGCCCCTTCTTTTCCTAAACGATTCTCACTATAAACTTCACAATTATTAAAGCTTAATTCCCCTGTCATTGCGGTTCTCAAACCCATTTTAGACACTTGGCGTTTTATCTCTAAACCTGGACAATCTTTTTCAATAATAAATGCAGTGATTGCCTTTTTCCCTTGTGATGGATCGACCGTTGCAAACACAATATATAAATCAGCTACTGTGCCATTACTAACATAACTTTTAGTACCATTTAAAATATACTTTTCTCCCCGTTTCTCAGCTATTGTTTTCATACTATAAACATCTGAACCCGCTTCTGGTTCAGTTATAGCATGACCGCCAATAAATTTCCCTCGACACAGGTTAGGTAGATATTTTTGCTTTTGTGCTTCACTTCCAAAGGTCAGTAAAGGGATTTCACACGCCCACAGATGGGCATTGAGAGCAAAGATTAAACCATTATCTGGATAGGCATAACCTAAAGCTTCTAAAGCGTAAATTGTCGTCAAAATATCAGCTTCACCGCCACCATATTTCAGAGGAATTGGCAAACCTAAAATTCCAAACTCACTGCATTTTTGCCAACCTTCAATATTAAAGACTTGTTGTTGATCTAACTCTAAAATATTACTCGGTAGCTCTTGCTGAACAAATCGAATAATTTTTTCTCGTAACTGAAGTTGTTCTGCTGTCCAAGAAAAATCCATATTTTAGTGTTGATTTAGGGTTTAAGTCTGTGATGATAATCAATCGTCTATTGATTTCTAACGAATTAATCTAGCTGAGACGAATTCCTGTTATGCCCTGATTTTAACTTTTTCAAGAAGCATAATAGTTGAACACAATACGAGATTCTATTTATACATAAACTCCAATGACCTATAGAATCCATTGGAGTAGATTAATAATATTTAAATTATCCTATGTGAAAAAGTCGAACCCATTAACGATTCAACAGTTTCTGAAATAATGCTAACCACCGAGGATGGGCAGGCCATGCGGGGGCAGAGACTAAATTTCCATCGATAATAGCATCACTAACATCAATTTCGGCATATTCTCCCCCGGCACGGGTCACCTCTAGACAACAAGCGGGATAAGCCGAACAGCGTTTTCCTTGCAAAACATCCGCCGCAGCTAACAGTTGAGCGCCGTGACAAATCACCGCAATCGGTTTATCCTGGTGACTGAAAGATTGTACGATTTGGATTACTCGCTCGTTTAAGCGGAGATATTCAGGGGCACGTCCACCCGGCACTACTAGAGCATCATAGTCTTCGGGCTGAATTTGATCAAATGTAGCATTGAGCTTGAAGAGATGACCCGGTTTTTCCGTATAGGTTTGATCGCCTTCAAAGTCATGAATAGCAGTTTTAACTGTTTCTCCGGCTTTTTTGTCTGGGCAAATGGCATCAACCGTATGACCGACCATCTGCAAAGCTTGGAAAGGAACCATACATTCATAGTCTTCGACAAAGTCACCCACTAACATCAAGATCCGTTTTTCAGTCATTGTACAGAGAACCTCAGTCAAATCGATGATAACGATAGTAAGCTAATTTATTACACATTGAGATCAATCTAGAAACAATACTTTGTCAGTTGAGTCAGAGATCTTAACGTGGGTGCAGGAGAGAAATGTCCCCTGGAAAGGATTTTACCAATATTCACTAAAAATAAGGTAAAAATGCTCACTAGCAGAGAGAGTCAGTCGTGAATAAATAGTGCAATAATGCAAAGTTGATAGTGCTTGCGCTCGCGCTGGCAACTGCCAAGGCGAATTGATCGATCAATCGTACAGTTTCACACTTTATAGCAATCAAAATATATTGGGTATATGCAACAGGCTAAACTCAGCAACGATCCCCTTTGGTTCAAAGATGCCGTTATTTACGAAGTCCCGGTACGCGCTTTTGCCGATAGTAACGGAGATGGCATTGGTGACTTTCCAGGCCTCACCCAAAGATTAGATTATTTACAAGGTTTAGGGGTAACCGCGTTATGGATTTTACCCTTTTTCCCCTCACCGCTACGAGATGATGGGTATGATATCGCTGATTATATGAGCGTTAACCCGATTTATGGCAATATCGACGATTTTAAAGCGTTTCTAGATGCCGCCCATGACCGGGGAATTCGGGTAATTATTGAGTTAGTCGTTAACCACACCTCCGATCAACATCCTTGGTTTCAGCGGGCAAGGCGATCGCCAAAAGGCAGCAAAGAACGGGATTTTTACGTTTGGAGTGATACCCCGGATCAATTCCCCGATGTGCGGATTATTTTCCAAGATTTCGAGACTTCTAACTGGGCGTGGGACCCCGTCGCAAAAGCCTACTATTGGCATCGATTTTATTCTCATCAGCCCGACTTAAACTACGAAAACCCAGTCCTGCAACAAGCCGTATTTGAAGTGGCTGATTTTTGGTTAGGGATGGGAGTTGATGGGATGCGGTTAGATGCGGTTCCCTATTTGTGTGTGCAGGAAGGAACCAACTGCGAAAACCTGCCTCAAACCCATGCATTTTTAAAGAAACTGCGGGCATATATTGATTCAAAATACGCCAACCGGATGTTACTGGCAGAAGCCAACCAATGGCCAGAAGATGCCGCCGCCTATTATGGTGAGGGGGATGAATGCCAAATGAACTTCCACTTCCCACTGATGCCGCGTTTATTTATGTCGGTACGGATGGAAGATAGTTTCCCAATTATTGATATCCTAAATCAAACTCCCGCAATTCCCAATAACTGTCAGTGGGCGCTATTTTTACGAAATCACGATGAACTCACCTTAGAGATGGTGACAGATGAAGATCGTGATTATATGTACAAAGTATATGCTCAAGATCCACAAGCCCGAATTAACTTAGGCATTCGTCGCCGTTTAGCGCCGTTATTGGGTAACGATCGCCGCCAAATTGAACTGATGAACAGTTTACTGTTATCTCTGCCCGGAACACCCGTTTTATATTACGGGGATGAAATCGGTATGGGAGATAATATTTATATTGGCGATCGCAATGGTGTTCGTACCCCGATGCAGTGGAGTCCGGATCGTAACGCGGGCTTTAGTCGGGCGAACCCCCAAAAACTGTATCACCCCATTATTCTCGATCCAGAATATCACTACGAAGCCATTAACGTTGAAGCTCAAGGGGAAAACTCTAACTCCTTACTCTCTTGGACAAAACGCCTCATTGCCATCCGGAAACGCTTCCAAGCTTTTGGACGGGGAACCTTTGAACTGTTGCACCCGGAAAATCGTAAAGTTCTAGCGTTTATTCGGACTTATAGCGGGGAACATATTTTAGTCGTTGCTAATTTATCTCGGTTCGTCCAAACTGTAGAATTAGACTTATCGGCATTTCAGGGCATGATCCCGATTGAAATTTTTGGTCGGACGACATTCCCCACGATTGAAGAATCTCCCTATTTCTTTAGCCTCAGTCCCTATAGCTTCTACTGGTTTACCCTGCAACTCGACCCCAGTGTGACCCGTTTACCCGTATCCTCTAAACCGTTGCCAGAACTAGAAGTTACAGGCAGTTGGAAACAAGTATTAGAACAAACCGCCACTAGAAGCAGTTTAGAAGGGATTTTAGCTCAATATATCCCCGAACGTCGCTGGTTTATCTCTCAATCTCGGGTGATGCAAGGATTGAGTATTTCTGACTTGATTTCAGTGCCTTATGAGAAAAAAGAAGCAGTCATTGCCTTAGTCAAAATAGACTATACCGAAGGGTTCCCTGAAACCTACGTTTTACCCTTAACTTATGCCACCGGAGAACTAGCAGAAAGTATTCAACAACATAGTTCTCAAGCTGTCATTGCCAAGCTGAACCTTGGAGAAGAAGAGGGGATTTTATTTGATGCGATCTTTGATCCGAAATTTATGACTGTTCCTCGGGAAATGGTGAGGCAGCTACACACTTACTCCGGTAAACAGGGACGCTTAAACGCTATTGTGACAGAAGCAACTAAGCAATTAGAACAAATGGCAGCCGGATCAGATCTGCAGCCGCATCTAGAAGAACGTAGCAATACCTTAGTTGTATATGATAATCGTTTGGTATTTAAGCTGTTCCGGCGTTTAGAAGAAGGCGTTAACCCAGAATTAGAAATTCGCCGCTTCTTAGGGCAAACACGACATTTACAACCGCAACAACTCGAACATATCGCCCCAGCTATTGGCGGGATTGAATATCGTTCTAACCAAGGGGTATCGATGACATTTGGAGTCTTACAATCTTATGTCCCCGATGCCATTAATGCTTGGAATTATACACTAGATAGTTTACGGGATTATTTCGAGAAGATTGCAGTCCAACCCAGCGAGGCTGCTGAAACAGAAATGGCATTGCCGGCGGGTAGTTTGTTTGAGATGCATCAACATCCTATTCCAGAAGTGGCATCAATGACGATCGGATCGTATCTGGCAAATATTCGATTATTGGGACAACGCACCGCAGAATTACATATTGCCTTATCTTCCGATCAAGATAACCCTGATTTTTCTCCGTTGGCGTTTTCTTCCTTCTACCAACGTTCCATTTATCAATATTCTCGTAACCTCACCGGACAAGCATTATTACGTCTGAAAAAACGGTTACGTTCCTTACCGGAAGAAGTTCAACCCCTTGCGCGTCAGGTGATCAGCCGTAAAGATTATCTGCTGACTCGTTTAGAACAAGTCTTGAATCAAAAGATTACCGCAATGCGAACCCGTTGTCATGGGAATTACTGCTTAGATGAAGTTCTCTATACCGGGAAAGACTTTGTTATTCTAGATTTTGAAGGAGAAACCTACCGGACTTTAAATGAACGCCGGATGAAGCGATCGCCGCTGCGAGATGTAGCAGGCATGATCTTATCCTTTGATAGTGCCGCCCGAGTCGCCCTCAAACAGGAATTGGATCAAGGAATGATTCAACCCGATAACCTGGCTAAAATGGAACATTGGACGCAATTGTGGTCAGTCTGGGTGAGTGCCGCTTTTCTTAACGTTTACCTGGAGAAAATCGAACCTTACAATTTGTTGCCCGAAGGACAAATGGAAGCCCAAATCTTGTTAGATTGTTATCTATTAGAACAGGCTATTCATGATATTGAGCTTCATTTAAATAATAATGAAGTATCTCTATTAGAGATTTCTCTACAACAAGTATTAGACTGGTCAGAACAGCCTATGTTGTAAGAATACTCAGGTACGTCATCCCCGCGCAGGCGGGGACAGGAGTCAGGAGACAGGAGGATAGATTGATGATGACTGTCAGAGATATCTTACCTCGAATATACTGGGTACTGACTCCTTCTAGCAAGATTGTCCGTTTCCCATTTCCTATTTCCAACTAAAAACTAACAACTAAAAACTAACAACTAAAAACTAACAACCAAAATGCCCCAACATATTGAAAAACCGACAAGAATAGAATCAGTCGGCAATAAACCTAAAATCATTGATGAATATATTGGTCGAGTGAATAGTCAAACTGAAGGGATAAGTATTGCAAAAATGCAGTCACCCAGCGGTTGGATAGAACCCGGTCAACGCCCCGAATTTGACGAATATACCCTTGTATTAAAAGGAACCCTAAAAGTTGAATACGTTGGGGGAGAAATGGAAATTAAAGCCGGACAAGCTATTATTGCCAGTAAAGGTGAATGGGTACGTTATAGTACTCCCGGAGCAGAAGGTGCAGAATATATTGCCGTCTGTTTACCCGCCTTTTCGCCCGATATCGTTAATCGGGATAGTGATTAATTTAGCGCAATCGTACAATATAATCAGTCAATAAATAACAAAATTATATTCTTTTTTAGACTATAATCTCAATCCATAATATTATATCCGGATCGGTTATAATCCTATATAATTTTATAGTTAAGATAGTATTCTTAAAGTCAATAAAAATGGAAAAAAAAGATCCTCAACTCCTGGAAAAAATTCGTCAACAATTTGACTCCGCCCCTTATCCGAGAATTCCATTAGAAAAATCACCCAAAGAAAATTACGATATACTTTATATTCATAATCTCGTTACCTCCTATTATCTCAGAAATAAAAAAGTTATTAATACTGAAAATACAGTTATTTTAGATGCAGGCTGTGGTAGCGGTTATAAATCTTTAGTCCTGGCAGAAGCTAATCCCGGCGCAAAAATTGTCGGCGTAGATTTATCCGAAAAATCAGTAGAACTCGCCCGTCAACGTTTAGAACATTACGGGTTTAAAACTTGCGAATTTCACGCTTTATCTATTGAAGATTTACCAAAATTAGGATTAGAATTTGATTATATTAATGCCGATGAAGTGCTGTATTTATTGCCGGATGCTGTAACCGGGCTAAATGCCATGAAAGCCGTATTAAAGCCAGAAGGAATCATTAGAAGTAATCTGCATAGTTCATATCAAAGAGCTTCCTATTTTAGAGCGCAATCCCTATTTAAATTTATGGGATTGATGGATGAAAGTCCAAGAGAAATGGAGATGGAAATTGTTCGAGAAACGATGGAGGCTCTCAAGGATGCGGTATTAATTAAAAGGCAAACTTGGAGCAAAAGAATGGCAGAAAGCGAAGAAGCGATGTTAGCCAATGTTCTTTTAATGGGGGATAAAGGCTCAACTATTCCCGATCTTTTTGCTGCTTTGAAAGGGGCGAACTTAGAATTTATTAGTATGGTGAATTGGCGCTATTGGGATATCACTGGATTATTTAAAGAACCGGATGATTTACCTGCATTTCTAGCCATGAGTTTACCCGAACTCTCAACAGAACAACAACTCCATCTATTTGAACTACTTAACCCTGTTCATCGCCTATTAGACTTCTGGTGTGGTCATCCCGATGCCGCCAAACCTGACGAAGATATTGCAGAATGGACTGATACAGACTGGGAACAAACTACAGTTCATTTACATCCTCAACTGAGAACCGATAAAGCAAAAGAAGACTTAATTGAGTCTATCAAAACCCGTAGACCTTTTGAAATCAGTAAATATGTTAAAATTCCAACATTGATAGCATTGCATCAAGAAAGTTATATTGTGGCTTGTTTACTGCCATTGTGGGACAGCCCTCAACCGTTTATGAGTTTGGTAGAGCGATCGCATCAAATTCGACCTGTTGATCCTATCACCTTAGAACCGATTGATAAACAGACTATTTTTGAGCAAGTCAAAGAACTCTTAACTGACCTAGAACCTTTTCTCTATGTGCTTTTAGAACGATCCACTTAACCCCATACCCGACGTAAATTTAATACAAAACCGGGTAAAACTTCCTCACCGGATAACTCTGTCGGATTAGATAATACTTCTACTTCTACACCGACGCGATACACTTCCACCGTTCTATGTTGAGGATCGATTAACCAACCTAATTTAGCGCCATTATCTATATATTCTTGCATTTTCTCTTGCAAAGATTTGAGAGTATCGGAACTAGAACGCAATTCTACGACAAAATCGGGACAAATATTAGCAAACGTTCCCTTTTGTTCATCTGTTAATGCGTCCCAACGTTCTGGACTAATCCAACAAGCATCAGGAGAACGATTTGCACCATTGGGTAAGAAGAATCCTGTATTACAGTCAAATGCCTCTCCCTGTTGATATTCTTCGTACCAACGATCAAGTTGTCCGATGATACTGCGGTTACGTTTTCCAGTTTCCCAGCCTGTAGGTGGATTCACAATTAACTCTCCAAGTGATGTTCTTTCCATTCGTAATTTTCGGTTACTGGCAGCCAAAGCTTCAAACTGTTCTGGAGTAACATAAAGCTTTAGAGTTCTAGGTAACTCAAGGGAGAGGGTTTCAGTTTCCGATTGTGCAGGCGTTTGTACCATCTTGACCTCTGCTCTTGTAGAGATTTGATAGTTAGATTTTAGCGGATATACAATAGTGGCAGCGATCGCTTTAATGACTTTTGACTTTTGACGAACGCGCAGCGGTTGACCTCCCCTAACCCCTCCTACAAGGAGAGGGATCAGAAAAACGCCTAAACAAGTCAATGATACGACTCAATCACGCGCCACAGAAGATCGCAAGGTTAGGCCAACCACGAACAGATCAGAGATTTCAAGCCCCTCGCCATTAAAAAATAGTCCTGAAAGGACACAATTTCCCTCTCCTCCCAGGAGAGGGCAGGGAGAGGTGAGAGGGGTTGGGGAGAGGTCTAGAGGCTACAGTCTCAGGGTAAACATCACAACCGTTTATAACATTGTCAGAGCGATCGCGCGCGCGTGTGTCCTTGTATATCGCAATTCTTCCAACCCCATCAGTAAACCAGACCATTTTTGAGTAAGTCACAGAACTCTTAAGTAAGCTATAACCCTCACTGTATATACTTTATAAGCGATCCGCATGAACTGCCTCGAAAAAAATTTGAGCAGGTGATAAGAATCTGATAATCTCTGGGTAAGTTAGGCTTACTACAAAAACACTCAAGCATTCCTCTTAAGGAGAAACACCTATGAAAACTGAATTTAAAGCAAAATTCTTACAACACGTCGCCAAAAGAAAGCGCGAAGAAGGTTTTACTCTAATTGAACTACTCGTTGTAATTATTATTATTGGGATTTTATCAGCTATTGCGTTACCTTCTTTCTTAAACCAAGCGAATAAAGCGAAGCAGTCTGAAGCGAAGCAGTATCTGTCTTCTATCAATAAAGGTCAACAAGCCTCCTACACAGAATTTAGTGGATTCAAGCAAAACATTGATGCTCTGGGTGTGGGTATCAAAACTCAAACAACAAATTACAAATACTCTTGTATACTAGATGATCCGAAAGCTCAGCAAGTGAACTGCCAAGCAGAGGATCTGACTAAGTCTCTTCAATCCTACCTTGGCGCTGTCTATTTGATACAGGTTGAAAATGAAGAGGGTGATCCTGGAGAATCAACATCAAGAAGCGTACTTTGCGAGACTCCGAGTACAGGTGAAGCTGGTGTTGGTGAATTAGATGAAATTGCAGCACCTGGTGCAGGTGACACCACTGATCCAAAATGTGAAGATATTGGCATGGAAGATGTCTAAATTCATTGTCAAAACTTGCACTGTTTTCATAATTTAAGACAGTTTACTGTTAATCTAGGTGGGTAGCTGAAGCGACCCACTTATTTTTGTGATTAAATTTTATTTTCCTTCAGCAATACTCTCTTCTGACTCAAAACCCATGAATTGGCAACAACAAGCAGAGCAATTTCTATTAGATGGAGATTATCTACAAGCAAGCCGTTTCTACGAAGCCGCAATAGAAACGGAGCCGGATATAAAATCCCATTACTGGAATTTAGGGCTAATGCTGTTGTTGCAGGGACAGGAAGCCGAAGCACAGACAACTTGGCTATTTGCAATGGCAGAAGGTGAGCCAGAGGAGATAGAACAATGGACAATAGAATTAATCCAGATTTTGACAAGAGAAGCTCAACGGCGAGAATATTTGGAAGATTGGGCAGTTGCTTGGGCAATTCGGCAACATATCCAAGAAATCGATCCTACAGATATCAATAATCTATTCAGTTTAATTGGGCTGAGTATTGTACTCAAAACTTATACCGGAGAAGATCTAATCTCGTTGGGTGTTTTTGAGCAGCTTCAATCCATTTCAGAAATAACAGAAACCGATAGTCAATTATTGTTCATAGTATTAAAAGAAGTTCTAGAGTATGCCCCTTTAGATCCTCAATCTTTTGAATTAACTAAAGCTTGTCTGCCTTGTATTTTTGATCGGAGTGCATTTATTAATTTATTAGTAGCTACTTCGACAAAAATTTCGAGGATTTATTCACGATCTCATTTGGGGGTTCAATTTGCTGAATTAGGGTTACAGTTAGAACCAGAAAATAAAGTTGTTTGGTTACGTTTAATAACTCTTAATCAAGATATCGGAAATCTTGAAAGAGGGATTGAGCTGGCAAAGCAATACTATGAGAACTGTGAAGATTTAGCAGATAAAGTTTATGCAAATCACTTGATTTTGCGGGGCTTAATGTGTGCCGGAGGTGGAGCGGTAAAAGAAGTCAGTTCAACTCTAGAACGCCATGAAACTTTACTTCAGTCTTTAATTGAGTTAGAACCGACTGAACTTCCGCCAGAGGTAACAACACCGCTATTTTCAACTCAGTTTTTTCCCCTCTATTTACGAGATAATCCAAAAGTTAATAATAAATTACGGCAACAAGTAGCTCAAATTTGCCAAAAGAATATAGAAAATTATGCTAATTCTTATATCTCCCAATATCAACAAAAAATTATATCCCGTCAACTGATAAAAACTGATGATAAACCTTTAAAGATAGGCTATCTTTCTCAGTGTTTAAGAACTCATTCTGTGGGATGGTTAGCCCGATGGCTTGTTCAACATCATGACCGAGAAAAGTTTGAAATTTATGCTTATTTAATTAATGCAGAAGGTCGCCAAGATGCTTTACAAAATTGGTATGTTAATCAAGTTGATCAAGCCTATGAGTTTCCGATGGGTTATGGAGAAATTCCGGATCAAATCTCAGAGGATGAAATTGATATTCTTATTGATCTCGATAGTATTACGCTAGATGTAACTTGTGAAATTATGGCACTCAAAACTGCACCTGTTCAAGTTACCTGGCTCGGTTGGGATGCTTCTGAAGTGCCAACTATTGATTACTATATTGCCGATCCTTATGTGTTACCAGAAAATGCTCAGGATTATTATAGTGAGACAATTTGGCGACTTCCGCAAACTTATATTGCAGTCGATGGTTTTGAAGTCGGTGTACCTACGCTGCGACGAGATGAGTTAAATATTCCCAGTGATGCAGTGATTTATCTGAGTTCTCAAATGGGTTATAAATACAACCCAAAAACAGCACGGATGCAGATTCAGATTCTTAAAGCAGTCAAGAATAGCTATTTTTTAATTAAAGGTTTTAAGAAGCAAGATATCGTCACAGAGTTCTTTATTCAACTGGCAAAAGAAGAAGGAATTAACCCAGATCGCTTAAAGTTTTTATCAGGAGTACCGACTTCAGCCATTCATCGTGCTAATTTGGCGATCGCAGATGTTTTTCTCGATACTTACCCCTACAATGGTGCGACAACCACCTTAGAAACCCTGTGGATGGAAGTTCCAATGGTCACGCGAGTCGGACAACAGTTTGCTAGTCGTAATAGTTATACAATGATGATGAATGCAGGCATTACCGAAGGCATTGCATGGACAGATGAAGAATATATTGAATGGGGAATACGCTTAGGGACTGATGAAACGTTACGTCAACAAGTGGCTTGGAAGTTGAGAAAATCTAAGCAAATAGCGCCATTATGGAATGGGAAACAATTTACCCGTGAGATGGAAAAAGCTTATCAACAAATGTGGCAAAATTATCTAGATAGTAAACATTAAGAGTATTATTGTCTTCCCTCTTCTATCATCCCTCGAATTAAGTGCTGATCAATAGAAATTTCTTGCCGAAACTATAACTCCCGAATTTGACTTGATGCAAACACTTGCTCACAGGTTAATTCTAACTCAGGAAAAGTCGCTGAAATGATGCGGTCGTTTCCTCTCAAAGATTGAACTTGATATTCTCCTTCAATTAACTGATGAATAAAAATAGTCGGTTGTTTCGGGTTACCTAAAAACGTTCGAGAACCAATTGCCAAATAATCAATAATCCAATATTCAGGAATACCTAAACGTTGGTATTCATCTCGTTTATCAATGTAATCATCCTCCCAATTGGTAGAAACCACTTCTACAGCTAATTGAATGGGTTCTGTTAATGCGCCATAGGTTCGTACATTACTATTCCAAACTGCTGCTTTTACGACTCCAACATCAGGATTTCTACCTCGTTCTTCGCCTGCTTGAGTTGTTGTTCTAATTATGATATCTTTATCGACAATATAGTCTAAATTCAAGCGCTCACTTTCTCGGTCAAAGCAACGAACTAAAAACCGAGCCACATTTTTATGAGCGCGAGTGGGTTCCATTTTGATCAGTTCTCCATTAACCAGTTCATACTGTCCGAAACCATCAGGGTACTGTTCTAAAAATTCAAGAAAGGTTAGTTTTTGAGTAGAGGTTAATGTCATAAGTTTTAACTTAATAAGCTATCCAGTTTGATTTGAGATAAATTCTCTGATTTTGCTTGTTTAATTGCTTCTTTATTCTCATTTTCTAATACAATTCGACCTTGCAAGCGAGGTAATAAAGCTGACCATTGAATCTCACTCAATTCACCAATTAATGCAATTTCTGCACTTTCTTCAAACTCTAATTCTTCCTCCATCATCAAATTCATCACAACACTAGATAAAGCCATATCTGCATCTTCATTTGAAATATTGCTATTATCAATCAGTAAAGTCATTTTATCTTTATCTGGATGAGTTACTACTGCTTTAATCACTTGATTTAACTCTGAAGCCAGTGACTCTTCGGGTTGAGACCAATCTGGAAATATAATAAAATTAATTTCTCTTAAATTTAAACATAATAAGGTTGCATTGATTAAAGCCTCACTAACAATATCTGCCATTTTTGACCAAGAGAATTTTTTCGCTTGTTCCAAACCTGCTGCAATTAAAGAGTTACGAATAGTTGGTTTTTGTACCTCACATAATGCATCTGCTAATTCGTCTACATTATTATGATTAACATAAATTACGGCTTCTCCACCCACTTCAGGAATTGAAGCATTCGGACAAGTAATAACCGGACAACCACAAGCCAATGCTTCTACGACAGGCATCCCAAAGCCTTCGTACAATGAGGGATAAACTAATGCTGTCGCACCAGAATAAGCAATTCTAAGTTCCTCATCACTCAGTTGCATAGGATGTACGATACAACCCGAGGTAAATTCTCGATATTCATTCCCTAACATATAACCACTGCCAGTACAAATAATATCAAATCCTTGTTTACTCTGGAGTTTAGAAAATGCTTTAAAAAATAATCCTGCATTTTTATAATTACTACCTGCACCGACTAAAAGAAAGTAAGGTTTTGTAATACCATACCTAAATTTAAATTGATTAATTTCTGCTACATTAGCGGGTGAGAAATGACTCGAAACACCGCAATGAGCAACTGTAACATCTTCTAACGCAATTCCCGAGAAAAACTTAGCTAAGTCGGAAGCAGTATTCTCTGAAATTGAAATATAAGCTGAAGCATGACGAATACTATTGTGTTTTTCACGCCACATGGGTTCATTAAAGTTTGCACCTAATACTTCTGGAATCATGTCATAAGCCATGAATACTGAGGGGGTTGAAATAGGAGTAGTATAATAGGTTGAAATAAATAAATCTACTTCTTCATCATCACAAATATATTGCAACATCATCCGATCTTGCTCAATATTATTATAGTTATGTGCTGGAATTCTACGAGTCCTAATTCCTGATATTTTGGGTGCTGTTCCTACTCGATCTAATAAAACAATATTTCTAGCAAAGTCCTGGTGTTTCCAAGTTTCTAATAAGGATTTCCATACACGCGCAATTCCTGTACTATAATATTGAAAAAAGATTCCATCAATGGCTATCTTTGGCTTTATTTCATCTCTTAACAGGGTATTTAAGTAATCTACTATTATTGAATAATCTTTTTCTTTATTATACTTTAATTGCGGTTCTAAATCATCAGTATATAGATAGTCAATTAATTGTAAACCCTGAGATGTAAAAAGTATATTCCAAGGTCTAATATCTGCTATATTTTCTAGCTTATCTATTTTTCCAAACTCTTTTTTTATCTGATTAATCACATTTTCTTTAATTGGATAGAGAATTTGACCGATTTGAGCAATATCGTAAAGTAGTACTCCTGGAATAAACTGAATATCTTGATTCAGGTGTGATTTATGAAGAACAATACTTTCTTCGTTATGTTTTAAAATATATTTTCTCGGATCTAAAGGATAACTAATATAAGGGAATATTGATTCTCTTGTATAATTGGGTGAATCTGCATAATAAAACGATCTTTTTAAAGTGGGATCGCAATGAGTATCTGATTCGTAGCTCAGTTTATTAAAAATAGGTTTAATTTGACTAATTTTTTCGAGGGTTAATTGATTTTTTAAAACTTTTTTGCCACAAACTCTTGATTCGTCAGGGTGTGGCATTTCGATGATTAAAGATTTTGATATTTTACTCAGTTCTAATAAAAATGATTCTGCATCTTCCATGTGATGTAAAACAGAGAGTAAAAGAGTCACATCAAAATAAGTACAAGCTTGATTCGCCTTAATTAGCCAGTCAATACTGATATCTGAGTTAACTAGAATAACATTGTTTAACTGCTCAATTTTTAATAGCTCAGCTTGTAATTTAGCATAACTCGGTTGCTTTTCAACACTAACGAATACGTTTTCAGGGAAAAGCTTAGCAAGCTGGATCGTAAAAAAGCCTACATTAGAACCGATATCTAAAATAGCTTGACCTGGTTTAATGTGATTTTTGATAACTTCTAATCTCTCCCATTCATTCTGACGTACTCCTTGTTTAATCAAGCTATCTTTGACATAGATAGACTGATAAACTTCAGGTAAATCATTGATGAGATTTTCTATCTTTTTAAAATTAATTTTGTTGGATGTTACCATGGTACTCTATTTTTTATCTATAATAATAAATCAATTAAATTGATCTGGATTGAGAGGTCAATAAACTAAATTCCACAAACAACTTATATTTTTACTGATTTTATCGTCACTAAAATCCATAATATGCTTTTCTACTGACTATAATAATATCAAAAATTGCTAATGATCTTTCTTAACCTACCCCAGTGAGTAGCCAAAATGATTGTCCATTTCCATCGATGAGCGATTGAACTCAAGCATACCCTAAAACTATCTTGTATGATCTGATTTTATGACTGTCTAAACTATCCTACCGCGAAAATGGATTATCAAGCATTGATGCAGCTTCTGCCGAACCTTTACAAACACTGGGGACAGGATTCAGTTCAACCTCATTCAGATCAGTTTCAGCAGGTGAGGGCGCAAATACAGGGGGATGCTTCAACGAATGTGATGGAGTTACTCAATGCTGCTGTCAATTGCATGGCATTGGATGAGATATATTGTGAAATGGGTACGGTTGGAAGTTCAACTTTAATTGCGGCTTTGCTAGAACATCCAGAATGCATGGCTTATGCCGTTGGGGAACTTGAGACGGAGGATGTAGAGAAGCTGGCGGCAGACTTACAGCAGTTTGAACTGGAAGAACAGGTAATTTTCTGTCAACAAGCAATAGAAGCATTTTTATTAGAATTACGGGAAATTGAATTAGAAAATAAAATAGGCATTTATTTTTATCAGGGAGAGTCTGACTATCGTTCAGTATTAGTGGGATTATTATTAATTAAGCCTTTTTTAGCAAATAAAGCGACAATTTTTATTAAAAATGCTCATTTTCAAATGGTACAGCAGGCTATCTGGGATTTTATGGCGGTTCAGCCTGAATGTCAAATTTTACTAAATTTTTCTACGTTAGATTTTGGAGATGATATTTTATTATTAAGCTGGGATACTCAGAGAACTTCAAACTATCCCGCTGCAATATTTCAAGAAAACTGTCAACAAGCTGTTATTCAAGCCATTAATAATTTACAGCAGTTTGAACAGTCGGAATTAACTTTAAGTAATTTGTATGAAGAAGCGATATATTGGCATCAGCAGAAAAAATTTGAAATTGCTGAGAAAAAGTATAAGGATTTTTTAGTCTGGCAAAGTGATAACTCGGATGCTTGGTTAAAGTTAGGTATTCTTTATATAGAAATAGAAGACTACTCTAAATCTCTTCAGGCTTTATTAAAATCTGTTCAGATAGATGAATCTCAAGGTTTAGTTCATTATTATATAGGATTTGTATTTGAAAAGCTTAATCAAATACAGCAAGCGATCGCAGCATATCAAACAGCAATAGAAAAAGATAATCAACTAATAGATGCTTACAATAATTTAGGCAATCTTTTACACCGCAGCGGTGCAGTTGCAGAGGCTGAAACTATATATAGAAAAGGGATTGATATTAATCAGAATCATTGGGGAATTTATTTAAATTTAGGGAATTTACTATTTGAACAATATCAAATTGACGAATCCATTACTTTCTATCAAAATGCATTAAAATTAAATCCTGATTATCCAGATATTCAATATAACCTTAATTTAGCATTAGAACTTAAAAATAATCCGGCTCAAGTTTATATTAATTTAGGAAATAAACTCTATCAAAAAGGAGAATATCAAGCAGCGATTGACCAATATCAAAATTTATTAGAAATTCAAATAGGAGATGTAGAACTTTATTCAAAACTGAGTGAATGTTTTCGTCAACTTCGCCAACGGCAAACAGCTATTGAAACATTACAAACCGGAACAAAACTTCATCCAAATTCTGGACAACTACATTTTTATTTAATTACCGAGTTTTTGCAGCAAGGACAAACTGAAGCAGCAATTACTCAAGCAGAAATAGCTTCAAATAATCTGCCTGATGATTATACTTTTCAATTAATGAAGCACTTAATTGTGCCAATGATATATCCTAATTCTGAGTCAATTTCCTACTATCGCGAAAGATTTGAAAGAGAATTACAAGCCTTAATTGAAAAAACTGTTTTAAATACTCCAGAAAATCGAAAAAATGCTTTTTTAGGGACTTCTAGATGGACGAATTTTTATCTTGCTTATCAAGCGCATAATGTAGTTGAAAGTCAATGTATTTATGGTAATTTAATTCATACCATTATGGCGGCAAATTATCCAGAATGGATTAAGCCGTTATCTATGCCGCCTATTCAGGATAAAATTAGAGTGGGTTATGTTTCCCATTATTTGCATTCCTATAGTGGTACATTGTGGTTAACAGGTTGGCTAAAATACTGTAATCATGAAAAGTTTGAAGTTTATTGTTACTATACTGGAAATTATCCCGATGTAGTGACTCAACAGTTTCAACAATACAGTGATGTGTTTCGTCATATTCCCCATAATTTAGCAGCGGTTTGTCAGCAAATTAGAGAGGATCAATTGCATATTTTAGTTTATCCTGAAATTGGCATGGACCCGCCAACATTACAGAAGGCAGCGTTACGACTTGCACCCATTCAATGTACAGCTTGGGGACATCCAGTAACCACAGGACTTTCAAATATTGACTACTTTTTATCGAGTGAATTGATGGAAGCTGAAAATGCACAACAACATTACTCAGAAACCTTAATTAAATTACCGAATATTGGGGTAGCTTATCCGAAACCGAAAGATATCCCAACTTTAACAAAAAAACGCTCAGATTTTAATCTTTCAGAAGAAGATATTCTGTATTTTTGCTGTCAAGCGCCATTTAAATATTTACCACAATATGACTATATTTTACCTGAAATTGCCTTGCAAGTTCCTAACGCTAAGTTTCTATTTTTACGAGGAGAATTATTAAAACCGCGTTTAGAATATGCTTTTGCTGAAGTAGGACTCAATCATCAAGATTATTGCATTCATCTAGTGATTCCGGCACGGCAAGATTATTTGATGTTAAACTTACTTTGTGATGTATTTCTAGATACGATAACTTGGTCAGGTGGAAATACCTCTTTAGAGGCGATCGCCTGTAATTTACCCATCGTTACTTATCCAGGGGAATTTATGCGGGGTCGTCATGCCGATAGTTTTTTAAAACTGTTAGGAGTTACGGATACAATTGCTAAAACTGAGGCAGAATACATTGATATTGCGGTTAGACTGGGTAATGATTCAGAATGGAAAAATGATATTTCTCAACGAATGAGTCAACGTCATAATAATTTATTTGACGATCGATCCTGTGTTAAAGCGTTAGAATCTTTCTATGAAAAAACTGTTCGCCTTTTTAATTGAGATCTATTTCTAGTCAAGGCAATAAAAATAGCCTATCATAAAAAATTTAAAGGTCTAGTAGATGGCTACCAGACCTCAAATCATGAAACTAAGTTGACTCAAGCAGATTTAGTAGAGAAGTTAGACAAGAATTGACATTCTCTGCTATCAATATGACAGAGATTTTTGAGTTGATTGCCGCCTATTTGTATCTTACGTGGTTGGTTTTGGTGCAATCATAGCTGAACCGAAAATAAAGGTTCACTCTCAAGCGCGTTGGTCTTTCAACCGAAATTACTTTTGTACAGCACCCTGATCTAACAGATTCTGAAATTCATTCAGAGGTTGAAGCGCTGTAGAATGATGAATAACTCTTGATGGCTGTGATTTCCAATCTCAATTGATCAATTATTTCTAACTGGAAATCATGATTATTTTGAGCGCAGGCTGAAACGATCCAACCTGCTGTTTTGATTACTCAAAGATCAAGAGATGCGTTAAGTACGCACTATATTTTGTACAATTAAATCTTACTAAGCTTTACAGTATCTACAACATCCATGAATAGAATACAGAACCTTAAAAGCCGATACAGACCTTAGTAATGGCATTAGGCGAATTCTTGATTCGTAATATTGCCAATTTCAGTGACTGGCTGAATACACTGTTCTGGTGTTGTAGTTGGATCAAAGCTGGAGGACACTTGCTTTAATCCTAAACCTTGCCTATTCACATCTCTGTTCTATTAGATGAAATAGTTATGTCCTGATGCTGTTTAATTTAACACGAGTTTAGGGGTTGTTGTCAACCTATTTACTAAGATTGATATAGCTTAACTTTTTGAAATGATTTACGATACTTTTCTTTATATTTTGATGACTAAAAAAAGGCGATCTTAAGTAATCACCTTTTCTATTAATTTGATTTAAACTAGATCGACATCTTTGACTAACTTATCCCAGCCTAATTCTTTCAAGTTATTATTTCGGCGTAAAGGACGAGTCACTAACTCTAAAATATCACGGGCATTTGTAAACCCATGCATTTGAGCAAAGGTAAACTCAACTGACCATTTTGTATTAATTCCTCGTGCTTCTAAAGGATTAGCATGAGCCATTCCTGTAATCACTAAATCCGGCCTAATCTCATGAATGCGTTGCAGTTGATTATAATTATCTGGTTTTTCGATAATTTTAGGCAGGGGAACACCCATTTCATGACAGGTTTTTTCTAACAACTCTAACTCTGCTTTTTGGTAACGTTTATCCATGTAAGGAATACCAATTTCCGGGCAATTCATGCCACAGCGAACTAGAAAACGAGCTAGAGAAATTTCTAATAAATTATCTCCCATAAAGAAGACGGATTTACCGCGAATAAGCTGCAAATAATCTTCCATATTCTGCCAAATTTGCGCTTCTCGTTCCTCTAAACCTTGGGGTTCAATGCCAAATACAGAGCATATTTTCTCAATCCAAGCTCGAGTGCCATCCGGCCCAATCGGGAAAGGTGCGCCGACTAATTTACATTTACGACGACGCATTAAAGTGCTGGCTGTACGCGATAAGAAAGGATTAACACCCGCCACATAATACCCTTCTTCAATCACTGGTAATTCTGTGTAACGTTTTGCAGGTAACCACCCCGAAACTTTAATCCCTTGCTTTTTCAATTCCAGGGTTAAGTTGGTAACAACTGGATCGGGTAAAGAACCAAATAATACTAGCGGCGGATGATCCTTATATTCTGATTCATCAGTATTATTTTCTTCCTTTTTCTTACCAAAGGTTAACAGTTTTTGAATTCCGTTTCTTTCTTCTTTTTCTTCTTCTTTAGCGGTTTTTGGGCATCGTGCCGCCATCGCGGCTAATACGGTATCTTCTCCTTGAGTAAAGGCATAATCTAAACCATTTGCCCGTGCGACAACAATCGGAATACCGATATCTGCTTCTAATTTTGGCGCTAATCCTTCCAAATCCATTTTAATAATTTCAGTGGTACAAGTGCCAATCCAAACAATGACACTGGGATTGCGATCGCGTTTAATTTGCTCACAAAGTCGCTTCAATTCATTATAATCATTGAGTTGAGCAGAAATGTCTCCTTCTTCGAGTTCTGCCATGGCATAACGGGGTTCCGCAAAAATCATTACCCCCATCGCATTTTGAAGGAAATAGCCACAGGTTTTAGTTCCAATCACTAAAAAGAAGCTATCTTCTATTTTTTGATAAAGCCATGCGACACAACTAATCGGACAAAAAGTATGATAATTTCCGGTTTCACATTCAAATGTTAATGCTTCTGGTTGTACAGTTGTCATCGGTTTTTCCTCTTAAAATTTATATCGTTTCAGTTTCCAATAATCGACCAACAGCCGCCTCCTGATTTTGGATGAAAAACACCCAAAACCAAGATTGTGCTAATTGACAATAACGAAGGAAAATAAGGCGCTCTTTAACTCCAGAAAACCGTGACTTCAATTGAGGGATTTACTTTAAGTCAGATAATGAGATATCCCCATCATCGTCAGGAGCGTCTGTTAGACCTTCTAAATCTATTTCATCCAAGTCTCCCGTTGTCACTTCTCCGAGATCGTCCAAGCTCATCTCATCAAAGTCATCATCCGAGAGATCTCCGAGGTCATCGTCTCCTAAATCCCCTAAATCTAAGTCATCCAAATCATCTGAAGTTGCGTCATCTCCTCCCAAATCTTCATCAAGGTCTAAATCACCTAAATCAAAATCGTCTGTATCATTGATATCGGTGGCTGATTCTAACTGGGTCAAATCATCTGAGTCAGCATCTTCCATGCCGTCTAGTTGAAGATCAGCTAAATCATCATCAGCATCAAGGTCCATCCCTAAATCATCATCGGTATCTAAACCAATATCGAGATCATCCTCAACCGCTAAATCATCATCAGCGTGAAGATCCATGTCTAGATCTTCTTCTGCTTCAAGATCCATCTCAAGCTGAGCTTCAGTTTCATCCAGTGCAGAAGCGATCGCTGCTCCTCCCATTGCCGCTGCTGCCACTCCTGATACAGCAGCCATTTCACCTGTGATAGGCGGTGGAGCGACAGGCGGTGGAGCCGGAGGCATTGAGACACCACCAGAGACAGCCATTGGAGTAGTGGCCGAAGATGCAGAGGGATTTCCCAAAGCCATATCTGGATCAAAATTTAATCCGAGAACCTCTACCAGTCTGTCCGGGTCAGGATTAAGTTGGGAAAACGGCATCATCAACTGCGCCGCATCTGAATCTAGGGCATTAATTGTTCCCAAGATGAGTGCAGAGGCGGGTCTTCGACCGCCATCGGGTGTTGGCACGGGATTAAGATCCATCTGCAACACCAACCAATTTCTATTTGCTTGGTAGTACTGTAACCATTTCTGTTTGAGATTAACCGTAAATTCATTAAAGAAAGCCATTGCCTCTTTACCTCATCCTGAGCAGCTAGACATAATTAAACCATCATCAGGTCTAGCTCATCTTGTTGAGTTTGGCTAGGGGGGTTTCCGGGATTGAGGTAAAAATCAGATAGTAATGAGAATAATTCTCGATCTGCCGCATCTTTGGGAACCACACCTTCGGGTAAAGCTAGGATTTGATCGGCGATATTGAGATAGTAGTCACAGACGTAACTCAGGGATGGATCGCCCTCAGTCATTTCAAATAATGTTTTTCCTTTGACTCGGGAAACCCGAATATCTTCAATTAAGGGTAAAACTTCTAAGATAGGCATGGGAACCGCTTCGACATATTTCTCAATTAAATCTCGTTGTGAGGTGCGGTTACCAATCAGTCCTGCTAAACGCAGCGGATGAGTTCTGGCTTTTTCCCGGACGGAGGCAGCAATCCGGTTGGCTGCAAACAGCGCATCAAATCCGTTATCGGTGACAATCATGCAATAGTCTGCATAATTGAGGGGCGCTGCAAATCCGCCACAAACCACGTCTCCTAGTACATCAAACAGGATGACATCGTATTCGTCAAAAGCGTTGAGTTCTTTGAGGAGTTTGACGGTTTCTCCCACAACATAACCGCCACATCCGGCTCCGGCTGGAGGGCCACCTGCTTCGACACAGTCTACACCGCCATAACCTTTGTAAATTACATCTTCTGGCCAGATATCTTCGTAGTGATAATCTTTTTCTTGTAGCGTATCGATAATTGTGGGAATTAAAAAGCCAGTCAGCGTGAAAGTACTGTCATGTTTCGGGTCGCAACCAATTTGCAGGACTTTTTTGCCTCGTTTGGCGAGCGCCACAGAGATATTACAACTGGTGGTTGATTTGCCAATACCACCTTTACCATAAACTGCTAATTTCAAAGTATTTCTCCTTATCCGTTTATTTTTCTAGAGCAAGCCTTAATTTGGGTCTATTCAGGAGAAAGCTGCCCTTGGCTTGCTCCTTGTCAGCATTATTGACGAACTGAATCAGAAATGAAAGGGGGGAACTTATCGGGTTCATCCTTAAAACAAAGCTTTTCAATCTCAAAGTATCTTAAGGGATGATTCACAGCTTAGAGAATTTCTTAGGTTTAAATTTAGATTCTTTAAAGTTTTTACATCATCATTTTTATAAAAATAGTTACAATAAGCAAAAAATAAAATGGAGAAAGGTGAATCTGAATTGAATAAATCGTCTCAGCGCCTAAATATGTCAGCTACAGCAGCAGCAAGACACGCTAGATGGATATTAGGTTAATTCGGGTCGTTTAGGCTAATAGCCGCTATCAGTTAGGTTTCAGTCTGAGAGTCAATCAAGCTAAAATTTGTTAAGTATAAATACTGGTTTTTCACCCTAATCAATCTAATGCTTGAAGATTTCTGACAATTTCCGATAAAGTTTAAGCTTTGTAAATTTTTGGTTGTTTGTTATGGGTGATTTGTCCCTAGTTCTTCCTTAGCAAAAGTAAGGAAAAATGCTTAAGTCCTGTTCGATATCAGTTTTACAGCTTAAACAAGCAACGAATCACTAACAACAAACAACGAATAACCAAAATAAAAAACTTGCAGCGATCGCGCTACAAGCTTACAAGTAAACTGAGTGAAGTTTGATGATTTAGCTCATCGATGCGGAGCTACGGTCATAGTCTTGGCGGAAACTTCTATTCGGTTTGCCTTGAATTGTGAGATGATACTCACCCACATCCACTCCTACTTCATCCGCGACTCGGTTTAACATGGACTGTTCCCGATTTTTTACCTGATGGTGATGACGCATCATCAACGCACGAGCTTGATCTTGTGTAGACATTGTTAAATTCCTCCGATTTTAAATCCGTTTATTAAATATCAAATGTTTTTTTTAACTTAAAGCAGACTGACTCCGGTCATAGCTTGTCCGAAATGCAGGGTTAGGCTTACCTTGTGTACCGCTCAGACTATCTTCTACTTCGATACCAATTTCTGCGGCGCTACGGTTGAGTAAAGATTGTTGACGATTTTTAATTTGATGGTGATGACGCATCATCAGAGCGCGAGCTTGATTTTGAGCTGACATGAATAACTTCTCCTTTGAGGACTCAATCTGTTGTGTTGAATTTCGCTTTCAATTTCTAGTATAACTTAAATTTTGTAGTCTACGCTACAGAAAATAATTTGTTTATAATATTTAACATTAAACTCTCCCCAGAAGTTAAGAAAGTTGAAGTTGAAGCCCAATTTAGTCGTAAGCTGACCGAGAGGATTTAATCTAAAAGTCACAGATTTTATTTTGTCAGTCATGACAGAACACAAGCGTATTGGCATCCTCACCAGTGGCGGCGACTGTGCAGGGTTAAATGCCGTAATTCGAGCCGTTGTCTACCGAGCAGTTGGGGCTTATGGATGGGAAGTGGTTGGGATACGCCAAGCCACTCATGGGTTAATGAGCCGTCCCCCGGAAGCAATTAACTTAACGATTGATAAAGTTGACCCGATTTTGACCTTAGGAGGAACGATCCTGGGGACAACCAATAAAGGCGATCCTTTTGCCTTTCCGATGGGCGATGGCACAACGCGCGATCGCTCCCAGGAGATTGTTGAGGGGTATCATTCACTCAAACTCGATGCTTTAATTGGGATTGGTGGAGATGGCAGCTTAGCGATTTTGCGGCGTTTAGCGCAACAGGGAAATTTAAACTTAGTCGGAATTCCCAAAACGATTGATAATGATGTGGGTAGTACAGAATTGTCGATTGGCTATCATACGGCGGTTACCATTGCCACAGAAGCGATTGATCGGTTACATTTCACCGCTGCCAGTCATAGCCGAGTGATGATTGTAGAAGTCATGGGACGCGACGCTGGACATATTGCCCTGAGGGCCGGAATTGCCGGGGGTGCAGATGTGATCGTTGTGCCTGAAATTCCCTACAGTTTAGAGAAAATTTGCAATCAGTTAGAGAAACGACAACAACAAGGGCGAAACTATTGTTTAGTTGTTGTGGCAGAAGCGGTTAAAACCGAAACCGGAGAACCGTTAACCAGTACAAATGCTTTAGGACAATCTCGTTTAGGGGGAATTGGTCAGTATTTAGCGGACAAAATTTCCGCCTGTAGCGGCGCAGAAACTCGGGTTACCGTTTTGGGTCATACGCAACGGGGAGGCCCGCCTACGGTCACAGATCGGGTGATTGGTTCAGCGTTTGGCGTGGCAGCGGTGGATTTAATTGCTGATGAGAAATATGATCGGATGGTAATTTGGCACAATCGTCAGGTTGAAAGTGTGCCGATTAAAGATGCGATCGCACAATATCGAGCCATTGACAAGGGTGATATTTTGGTGAAAACGGCTCGTAGTATGGGAATTAGTTTAGGAGATTAATTGTTTTAAAATCCAGCAGGATTAACTTGTCTTTTAGGTAATTGGATTTTGAGGGATAACTGATGATTATCCCTCGCTATTTTTTCAGCTCAAAATTCTTGATTAATGGCTGACATAATTCTAATTTGAGCATTGGGATCGAGGATTAAGATCGCTTGATGCAAAGGGTGTTTAGTGAACTTTCCTTCTAAAATAGCAAAGTACGTTTGCTTTAAAAAATCAGAAGAAAAGTTAAGTAGTTTCTTGAGAATATCTTGTTCAGTCATAGTTTTTTTCCTCAAAGTAAAGTAGACTTTCGAGTTATATTGATTGAGTTCTTTCTTCTAAGTTAACGACTCTTTACAAAAAATTAATCTTTAATTTGAAGGATAAATCAATCTAGATTCTCAACAAGTATATCTCTTGAGAAATAGAAGCGATAACCTTTAAGCTCAACCCGTAAACCCGAATATAAGAATAACTTATCCCTCTGATATCACAAGCACCTCTTTTGACAGCCTTCGGTATTGTGAAAAACTAATGCGTCTATCACTATCAGGAACTAATTGCCCCTCTCAAACGAACTCCTCTCAGGCGTGCGCGGCACGCTATTTGGCTGTGCATTGCCTCCAGGTCGCACCGCAACCTCCCCCTACAAGGGGGAGACCAATTGTTCCCTCTCCTCGCAGGAGAGGGCTAGGGAGAGGTAGAGAGGTCTAGGGAGAGGTAGAGAGGTCTATCACGTTTACTGAAACTCAAACGACCCGATATCAATCACATCAACAATTCGAGTTAAACCCCGTTGATCAAACTCTCCTGGGTCAGTAAAAGGATTTGAGAAGCTACTCTCACCCGCATTAATTGCCGGACTCGTCTCTAACAGCGCAATAGTAGGGGTTGTGCCGCCGTTATCAGCTAATGCACCAATCAGCAAAGCATCGGGTAGCACACCGACAATATCGCCGTCTTCTCCATTCGTAAAGCCATTGGCACCTGTCGCATCTCCAATTAAGTTATTACCACCGCTATTGGCTGGAAACTCTGCCGGAGTCGAAATATCAGGCTCAATACTTGCGGTATTATTGGCAACGAGGGTATTTTTTAAACTGGTTGCCCCCCCAATATTACGAATACCACCGCCGCGACCTGTCATATCATCATTCGTGGCTGTATTATCAGCAACCGTCGCATTTGTTAGGGTCAAACTGGCAATCGAGTTAAATAGACCACCACCATTTTCTGCCGTATTACCCGCAATTGTACTATTGGTGATATTCACCTGACCATCAATCACCACGACACCGCCGCCATTGACAGCATTGTTACCCGTAATCGTACTATTGGTGATATTGAGTGTACCGGAGTTGGCGATCGCGCCCCCGTTATTAGCGGTACTATTTTGAATGACACTATCAATCAAGTTAACCGTACTAGAACTCGAACTAATATTAATTGCACCGCCTCGGCTACCGGATGTGGGAGTACCTAAACCTGCATCTAAATTGGTTCCCGCTGCCAGCCCATCGCTTAATGTTAATCCTTCTACTGTGATATCACCCCCGTTAATAGTAAACAGACGGAATTGATTATCCGCACTAATGGTGAGTTGATTCGCACCGGGGCCGTCAATATTAACATCTTGAGTAATAGCGGGTAATTCTGCCATAATGGTTAAAGTTCCTGATGCGGCGCTTTCCTCGAAGGTGACAGTACTAACCGTATCTGTGGCTAAAGTGGCGGCATTTTCTAACGCTTGCCGGAATGATCCTTCAAGCAGCGTGTAATCATCTGTACTATCGGTTAACTGAGTTACAGCAGTATCATTAGCCGGAATCGTAACAGTTGCTGTGGTGGCTTGTGAGTCGATTTCGTAAGGTTGCTGGTCGGGGTTAGTTTGTGCGACCAACTCTAAGGTTAAAGACTCATTGGCTTCTGCTTGAGGATCATCTATCGGTTGCAGTGAGATATCAAGGCTGGCTTGACCGTCGGGAATTGTCACCGTCAGAGAATTACTGGCATCGAGAATAGTCTCTCCAACAACCAATTGATAATCTTCTGCGCTAATCAAATCTTCTGTTACGCTTAAACCGACGACTAAATCCCCAAAGGTATTGGGTGCGCGGCTAATTTGGTAAACGCCATTCGTCGCTTCTGGACTAATTGTACTAACTTCAGTTGCTTCAGGGGTAGTAGCAGTAATCGAAACAGTCGCAACATCATCATTAGCTAAAGTCAGGATTGTATTAGGTCGCAGTATACCCGCTTCACCCCCAGTTTGTTCGCTACCGTTTTCATCGACAATGATAAATTCAGCAAAATTCAGTTGTAAACTTTCATCATCCTCAACTAACAAATCACCCACAATATCCAAAGGAACCGTTTGTGAGGTTTGATTCGGATTGAATGTGAGAGTAATTGCTGCACTCTCAAAATCCTGACCCGCAGTGGCTTCTGAGGTTGCATCTGTAGCAAAACCAGTCGGAACAATATTCACCCGCGAGGTTACCGTAATATCTCCCTGACGGATGACTTCAACCACATTAGTTGTGCTAGTTTCATCTCCTTCATCAATACTGTAACTCGCCTCAGCAAAGTTATAGATAGGAGGAGAATCATTATCTGCAATCACTAAAGTTGCTGTGGGATTGGTTGCACCCGCTTGTCCATCCGGGTTAAAGTTGGTAAAGGATAATGCAACTGTTTCTGTGCCTTCGGCTTCTTCATCATCTAAAATGTCCAAGGAAATCACCTGACTATTTTCACCCGCTGCAAAATCAAGGGTTACAGTCGTTGGGACAAAGTCATCTCCAGGTTCAGCAGGACTTTCACCCCCTGCCGCTAAATCAACGGTGACACTAGAGACTTCAGAAGTATTACCAGACCGAATAATAGTGATAATATCAGTTGTGCCAATATCTTCACTCACCGTATAAGTCCCAGTGCTAAAGTCATAGGTGGGAATATCATCATCATCAGCAATAATTAGTTCTGCTGTGGGATTGATGGTTCCAACTAATTGACCTTCGTCCGGTTGTAAACTCAGTTCAATCGTTCGGTTGGGGTCAATTTGAGTATTGCCAAATAAAGTAATCGGAACAGTTGTTGAGGTTTCCTCTGCTGCAAACTCTACGGTAACTGTAGCGGGTGCAAAGTCTGTATCTAGCGTCGCATCGACTCCCACCAGTTCAACTGTAACTGAAGAGGGATCAGATACTCTACCTGTTCGATCAATGGTGACGACTTCTGTAATATTCTCTTCGTTACCTTCTGGAGTGGTAAATAGACTCTCACTAAAATTGTAAGTTAGAGGGCCGTCATCGTCGCTAATCGTGAGTAAAGCAGTTGGGTTGGCGACACCGGCTTGTCCGGCTTCAATTTCACTGCCATCATCGAACATCACTCTAAAGTTATCGAGTGAGAGGTTAATGGTTTCGGCTACTTCTTCGACTTCATCTTTAACCAGTTGAATAATGGTTGATTTTGTGGTTTCGCCGGGTGCAAATTCTAGCGTAACGGGTTCTGGTGTGGGAAGATAATCAACATCTGCTGTTGCAGTGCCAGGGGTAAGGATGACATCGACTTCAGATTGAACATTCGTTACAAAAGATCGTTCGACGGTAACTTCAACAGCGGTGGTTGGGGAAGCATCTGGGTTATCGGGTTCGGGATTGCCTTCTAAAGCAATAAAGTTGGCTAAAGTAAAGTCATAAACGGGGGGATCGGGGGGCGGATCGTCATTGGTAATGGTTGCGATAGCAGAGGAGTTACTGGGATCTGCGCTATAGAGAAAACCCGATTCATTCACAATTAATTCAACGGTTTTATCGGGTTCAAATACATTATTATCAATGGGAGTAATATTGACTGTAGCCGTTGATGAACCCCGATTAAAGGTCACGCTACCCACACCATCAACAATCTCAATACCTGTGACTTGATAATCTGTATTAAGTACAGCATTCCCACCAAAGCTAAAATCAACAGAGATGGCGGTGTTTAAGCTGCCGCCGCTACGGGTGAGGGTATAGCTGAACCCTTGGTTACTGTTTTCTTCGATCGCTTCTGGGGAAACAGCAACCCCGACAATGGAAATTGAGGGGGGTTCAACCACGGGGATCATGGGATCGGGTAGGGGAGGTTCTGTGGGTGAGGGGGTAACCGGTTCAGAGGGGGTGTCATCATCAATTACAGTTACCGCTAGTTCTCCAGCCCCCCCAATGGTCGCACCGCCGAGGGGTTCACCGAGTAAGAAGCTAAAGTTTTGATCGCCGGTAAATTCTTCGTTATCACTGAGGGGAACAGAGATTAATTTAAAGCTTTCAAAGGGGTTAAATTGAATATCAATTGTGGCCGGTTCAAACCGTTCTTCGGGTAAAAACAGGGTGACACTGGGAGCAACGTCTGTGTCATTTAACGGGGAACCGACTCGCCGAATTCCAATTTCTAAAACATCGTCTCTACCTTCTGTTGCCACTAATGCAGTGTCTGTAAATTCAACTGTAGAGGTAATTGTTGTAATCGATTTTGTGAATCGATTAATATTGAGTGTATTGCTTTGAGTCGCTTCTAAAATTGCTAAAGCTTCACCCGTTTCTATCTCAAAAATAGTGGTATCATTACCCGTTTGTACAAAACTTAAATCCGAAAATTCTAACTCTCCATCTAATCCTAATAGGTCAAATCCGGGTCTAAAATCAGTGATAATATCCGTATCGTTACCATTAAATCCCAGACCTAAAACAAATAAATCAGAACCCGCACCCCCTGTTAATATATTCGCGTTTAAACCTGTATAGAGAATATCATTACCGCGATCGCCAAAAACAATATCATCTCCTGCTTCATTGAATAATGTATCTGCCCCTTGGCCACCATACAGGGCATCGTTTCCTGCTGTATCATTAATTAAATCATTCCCTTCATTCCCTAGAACAAAGTCGTCTCCTAAATTTCCCTGTAATGTATCATCTCCTGATTCACCAAACAGGGAATCTTGTCCTTTGCCACCATAAAGCGCATCTTCTCCTTGTCCGCCATGCAGAGAATCCGACCCTTCATTACCGTATAAAGAGTCATTTCCTTGAAAACCCAATAGGGTATCATTTTCAGAAAGTCCCTCAATAAAATCAGCCTCATTTGTACCTTCTAGAAAGTCTGGACTAGAAGTTCCCATCAGATTAGCCATTAGAATATAATATTATGAATGAACAAACAAGCAAGAATGTTTTGACTTAGGAAATTCTAAATTTCGAGTGTTAAATTAACACAGAATAAAGAATTTATGCTAAACTTTCCACAAAACACTCTTCTACAATTCGGTAAAAATATTGATTCAGTCAATCATCATCCATTTTGTTGTTAGTCAACTGTTAACCGATAAAGGGTTACAGCTAAATCTCAACTTTCCACACAGCTTACTCATTCAGTTCTAGACTTTAATAGAGATACTGAGGTGAAGGATGACTGTATTTTAGCTTACCCGGATTTGCTCTATTTGATATCATCAACGGCGATGAATTTTTACTATTGTTGACGGCTTTTCTCTACTGTTGAATGACTGAAGCAAACTGTCGTCCCTGTAACAGTTTGTAACGCCGCTGTTGGCTAAACATTAAAGTTCGTTACGAAATCGCTCTTGAACTCCTGGAGTCATGATACCTTCATAGGGCAGATTGTTAAATAATATTGAGCTAATCGGAGGAGAAATCTTTGAATCAACATTCAACACAGTACCCTAGCTGTTCTCTACGTCATGATGTCAGCGAGTATGTGGCTGACCTTCAATTTCACATGACGTTGCAGGCTCGTAATTTAGTTCCCCCCTTATCTCAAGCCAAAGATAGCCGGGAGCAACTCCTCCATCAAACACAAGTTTACTTTGAAAAATTAGCGTCTCGTCAAACATCTCTGTAGCCGCCTCATAGAGATACTGATTGATATTAACCCGTTGAACAGCTCATGGTGATTTAACTCCCTTAGGTAACCCAGAAAGCTGTTCAATTTTAACGATTTATTGAATTTACGACTATTAAAAATAGAACGTCAAAAATTTTTAAGTTTTTTTCACCATCTAATTATACCGATTCGCTTAATTTCTACCTCATTAGTTTTACAATTCTCAGTAATAGAAATTAATAGCTTAAAAGAATGTTTTCTCAAGTTTACTATTTGCTCCGGGCTAAAGCAGATGGCCAGTATTTAACAGCTCATCCCCATCAAGATCATGCTCAAGCCTATATCCTCCTATTTTCGGAACAATTTGATGCTCTCAGCTATTTGAATAAATATGCGGCTGATTTAGCGACTGAATTTGCAGTAGAATCAATTACTGGTTCTCAAATCAAAGGCATCTTACAACGTTGGAGTTTTGGGGGAATTGCCTTGGTTAAAGATCCATTATTGCCTAAAGTTGAGTTCATGACATTGAGTTAAAACTCAGCTCATTTTAACTTCGAGAATAAGTAAAAAAGTCCTGCTCCTATCCCAATCAGTAATAAGAAAAATAATGGAGTTGGCACGGTTAGACAAATGCGAAATACACGAGATGAAAGTTGAAAACTCATAGTAGTTAAGAAATCATTCTCTATTTCTATTATATAGGGGTTTATTCAAAAGATAATAAATATAATATAAAACTTTTGATACCTGTGACAAAGAATTGACCTGGAAACAAAGAGTTTTCACACAACATCAAAGAACTTATTAATTGATCGCCAGATCTTCTATAGTTTGCGTAAACTATCATCTCTATTTTACTAGATTACTGAGTGGATCTAGTAATTTTTCGCAATCCTATTGACAACGTAATACAAAAATACTACAATAAAGACAATATTACGAAAATCATTAAAAAAGATGCCTTACGAAACCTTAAAATTATCCACCCCCAAACCCGTTCTATCCTGGGCAAGCCATGATTTAGCTTCCCATGAAATCCAGATGGCAAAGAACGTTGCAGGCTTACCTTTTGTGTTTAAACACGTTGCTTTGATGCCGGATGTTCATTTAGGTAAAGGGGCACTTGTCGGGTCTGTTTTAGCCACCAAAGAAGCGATTATCCCAGCGGCTGTTGGGGTAGATATTGGTTGTGGAATGAGTGCTTTAAAGATGCCGTTTACAGCCGATAAACTAGAAGGAAAACTAAAGCAAATTCGTTTAGAGATTGAAGCGGTTATTCCAGTAGGTTTTTCAGAAAATAAAGAAGCCGATAAATCTGCTTTAAATTGGCAAGGTTGGCAAGAGTTTAAAAACTTGCATTCTAAAGTACAAGATCGAGAGAAAAAAGCACTGAAACAAATGGGTTCTTTAGGCGGAGGTAATCATTTTATTGAACTCTGTTTAGATACTGAAAATAATGTTTGGTTGATGTTACATTCAGGCTCTCGTCATATTGGTAATATCATTGCTCAACGCCATATTGACAGCGCAAAAGAACTGGCTAAATTAACAGAAACAAAATTACCCGATCCTGATTTAGCTTATTTTGTAGCAAATACACCTGAATTTACAGCCTACTGGCATGATTTACAATGGGCGCAGGATTATGCTCGTTATAATCGAGATGTAATGATGGCAAGATTTAAGCGCATTGTTGAACAAGCTATTGCTGGAGGTAAGCCAACAAAACCTTTATTAGAGGTAAATTGTCATCACAATTATGCAGAAAAAGAATTGCATTTTGGTGAGGAAGTTTATGTGACTCGTAAAGGAGCAGTCAGGGCAGAAACATCAGATTATGGTATTATTCCTGGATCGATGGGATCAAAGTCTTTTATTGTTAAAGGAAAAGGTCATCCTGAAAGTTACTGTAGCTGTTCTCATGGAGCCGGGCGGTTAATGTCTCGAAGTAAAGCCAAAAAGCTATTTGATGTTGATGATTTAGTTCAGCAAACCCAAGGAGTTGAATGTCGAAAAGATCCAGGAATTATAGATGAAATTCCAGGGGCTTATAAGCCAATTGATCAGGTGATGAATCAACAACAGGATTTAGTTGAAGTGGTGGCCACTTTAAAGCAAGTTGTCTGTGTGAAAGGTTAATTGAGTATTGTAGAGGTGTTCTGAGGAATGGCTCTACTTTTTAATATTGAGAGTAAGTCTTGATTCTGAATCAATACAATAGATAAAATGTTAAAAATATCAACTTAATGATTTTCTGACGAATATTGGCGATTTTTAAAAGAGTTTTTATAATAGTAATTATAACCCATAAAAATCTACGGATTAATTGAAGATATATGTTGCAAGATGAGGTTGATTCAAATTCGCAGACCTCAGACCAAAATAGACGAGTGTTAGTCTGTCAGCACACCTCCTGTATGCGTCAGGGTGCGGATGCTGTTTTAGAAGCCTTTCAGCAACAGTCTGTTCCAGGGGTCACGGTTGAGTGCAGTGGCTGTCAAGGACAGTGTAATATTGGCCCAAGCGTGCGGGTCTTACCGGATAAAACTTGGTACTATCGAGTTCAACCGGAAGATGTGACCTCCATTGTTGAAGAACATTTACAGAAGGGTCAGCCTGTAACGGAAAAGCTGAACCCTAGAATTCATTCTCGATCTTACAGTTATTGAGCAATAGACAAAACCCACTGTTGAATGAGAGCATTCACTTGTTGAGGGACTTCATCATGGGGACAGTGACCCGCTTGCAGGAAATGTTCTGTTAGTTGGGGATAATATTGACGAAACTGAGCGCTGCGTTGACGACAATTGATCCAAGGATCTCCTTCTCCCCATAACATTAGCAGGGGACATTGGAGTTTTTGCAGTAAAATATCGACTTTATCGCCATTCGGGGTTCTAAAGATGGAGGCAAAGACTTTAGCCGCACCGGGTGTACGGGAAGGCTGGTAAATCTCTTCGACGAGTTGGTCAGTAATCGCACTGTGATCGAGGTAAACTTTTTTTAGGGTATTGCGAATGGTAGAGCGTCTGCGAGTCCACTGAAAGATGAGTAAACTCACCCAATCTTGTTGAAACAATAATTTTGTCGTTTGGTTGAGGCTTTGCTTTAACCGAGATGGTTTTACGGTGGGTTGAGAACTTGTAAATGGCCCGGCACTATTGAGTAAGATTAAACCCGCTACGGCATCAGGATGATAAGCAGCAGTCGAGAGGGCGGCATATCCCCCCAGAGAGTTGCCAGCTACAACCACAGGCTGACCAATGACCTGAGTAATGAACTCGTGGAGTTGTTCCCGCCAAAGCTGACCGCTGTATTGTAGTTCAGGCTTTGCAGAACGTCCAAATCCCAATAAATCAATTGCCCAAACTTCAAAGGTTTTGGAGAGTTCCTCAATATTTTTTCTCCAGTGGTCGGTTGATGCACCAAACCCATGAACCAGAAGTAAGGGTGGGTGTTGGGAATGAGATACTCCGGCACGAACATAATAAATTAGATGCTCTTGCCACTTCCAGTAGGTTCCTGGAATCGGAGGGCTATATACAACTGAGGTGACGGACATAATTATAAGTATTTATTAAGATTTATATACTATTGTATCAAATTTTCAAGAATTTGCCGTGAAATGACACACTGGATTTGAACAATTTATCCAATTAGATGAGAAGGTTATATCCCAGTTATCAAGCAGGTTTTAGAGATTTGTAGTATAATGTAAATAAGAAAATACACCAATAATTTTAATGTTAAGTAGTGTTTTTTGGAAGCGGTTTTGGTAATCTAAAGATAGAGCTAGGTATTAAGAACATTTTCGCTCAAAGAAGGTGTTGGGTACCGCAAGGCTTATTGTTAATGACGAATCTTGATTCAATTCCACATCGGTCTAACATCCCGATGATGGCGGAGAATACAGGGTAGCCTGAACTCAAAGGTTGCTGAAAAAACAATCAGCATTAAATAACCCGAAAATCTGATGGGGTCTTGAGCTGGCTGAATTTGTAGGTAGTCAGACTTCTCAGTGATAGAACTTGACTGTGTCGCTTTAAAACTGACCTCAGTCTACCTCAAACAGTTTCTGACTGCGCGAGTCGTCTATCCTGAAAAACTGATACCTCAGCAGCAAATGAATTTCTAGTCACTAGATATAGGAAGCTAGAAATCTGTATCGGGAACATAGCTGCCGATACCTCATCTAAAACAGTTTAGTTGCTGAGCCGACTCACCAACTGACACAAACAAAAAATACAATTTTCCACTCTTGATCGATTAAGAGCGGTTTAAGTAGACTATCGTTTCTTAAAAACTATCTATGGGGCGATACTCTATGATTTATTACAGGGAAGAAGTTATCAAGATGCAGGGTGTGAAGTTTATAAACCTGAACACCAGGGAGTTTTCTGAGTGGTTGCAGTAATATCACGTCCAGTTACACGAAATTGGGTTACTATCAGCTTTGCGTCTACACTATACCTTTGTCCAATTTTAGATCTGCTACTGGCCGAAATTCCGGATCAGTGGCATCTAGAGCTGAGATTAGGACTCCAAGAGGCATTAGTAAATGCAGCAAAGCACGGAAATCGGTTAGATCCCAGTAAAACTGTTGTTGTGCGTTTTTCCGTGGTTGAGAACCAATTTTGGTGGGTGATTTCTGACCAAGGCGCTGGGTTTGACCCCCCTTGTCGATGTCATCCTCTAGAAGCTTTAAACCACAACAGTATTGATGATTCTGATGTACCTTTGGAGGAAAATGAATGTGGACGAGGTTTATATATCCTTCACCAAGTCTTTGATTGGGTGGAATGGAATAGCCAGGGAACAGAGCTAACCCTATGTAAGGAAGTTATTTCATAACTTACAGCCTTCATTGCTCGTTGTTTTGCAAGTTTAAGTTCAACACAAATTAAACATCAGCTAGGATTGATTACAATTTAGAGTTTAATTTCTATAAACTCTCTGAGATCTAGTTCCCAGTTGACAAAACTGATTTAATGGGATTTTTCACGATTCCCATGGGACGGACAAGGGGGGGCAGAAACAGAGCGGTCTAACCATCCAATCGCTTGATTTAAGCGAGGTATCACTTCTTCAGGCTGTTGTTTGAGTAGAAAAACTAAGGCTGAGGCAACTTGCTCACTCGCACGAGCTTGGCGATTGGACTTCAGACGATGCCAATCTCGCTCACCAATAGCCAGTTGCTCTAACAAAAGTTGAGCGAGTTCTAAGGAGGTTAATTCCTTTAAATGCTCATGAGCTGAGCTTTTGATGGGGTTAGAAGTTGAAGGAGGACTAGACATAACGTTAACTTTGACGTTTAATAGTAGGATTAAGCTGAGTATTCAGTTTATCATAAGTACTTCAAGCGCGAAAAGATAACAAATTTTAATCTGTATATCTGTGGAGACTCCCCGTCACGATCTTGAGATTGAGCAAGAAATTTCAGCGGTAGAGCGATCGCTATGCGCCCTCAAAGAACGCTATGAGCAAGTTCAGCAGGCTCAACGTCGTCAGGCTGAATTAAAGCATCGTGTTGAAGAAATTTTACCAGAACTGCGGCAGCATCGAACTCAGCAGATGCGAGAAGAACTAAAACAGCTCGAAGCAGAACTAGAAACCATTGAGCTGAATTTAGAAAGCCGCCTATTTACTTGGAATAGCTTAAAAGAACCTTTTTGGCAAGCCATTCGCTTCGGTGGCGCTGGCATTATCATCGGTTGGCTGTTAAACGCTGTTGCCAATTGAGAAAAGCTGGCGTAATTTGCAGGTTTATACCCCGGACAGATAATCAGTTGAGAGAAAAGGTGTAGTGTTAAAGTCTGGGGCGATCAAATAAACTTTGCTGAGTGCTTGGCGAATTCGGTCAAGATTGTGTCAACATAATAAGTGTGAGAACACTATACACTCCCCTCAATTCACTTGCCACGGGCAACTGGTTTAAACTAATTTGCGGAGCCAGTTACCAACATCTCCCTGCGGTTAGGAACTTAACCCTAGCCTATACTCTCGCAGGTGCGGATTGTATTGATGTTGCTGCTGATCCTGCTGTAATTGCAGCGGCTCAAGTCGGCTTGAAAGTCGCTCAGCAATTGGCAACAGTAGCGGCTCAAAAAGGATTTCACTACACAGGTCAACCATTGTTGATGATTAGTCTCAACGATGGAGAAGATCCTCATTTCCGTAAGGCAGAGTTTGAGAGCGCTGCCTGTCCAGTGGAATGTTGGCGACCCTGTGAAGCGATTTGTCCAGCGGCTGCAATTACCTTTTCTGAAGAGGAGTCAGGAGTGATAGATGCCCTATGCTATGGGTGTGGTCGGTGTTTACCTGTATGTCCCAGCGCTCTAATCAACACCCGTTCTTACGTTTCTACTCCAACCACTGTGGCTGATGTCGTTCTGTCTAATGGAATTGATGCCATTGAAATTCATACTCAAGTCGGGCGGGAACATGATTTTAAACGACTTTGGGAATATGTGCAAGATTGGGTTTGTCAACTCAAACTCATTTCCATTAGCTGTCCAAATCACCCAGACTTAGTTGACTATCTCTCAACCCTGTATCAGATCATTTCTCCTTTGCCTTGTGTCCTCATTTGGCAAACGGATGGTCGTCCCATGAGTGGAGATATCGGAGCGGGAACCACCCAAGCTACTATTAAACTCGCTCAAAAAGTGATAGCTGCGGATTTACCCGGATTTGTCCAGCTTGCTGGGGGAACAAATCAATCCACTGTGGCAAAACTCAAACGCCTGGGATTGTTACGAACTGGACAATCTCGCCATAGCCCAGTTGGGGGTGTCGCCTATGGCAGTTATGCCCGCACTTTATTATCAAGAGTTTTAGAACCACTTGAATCAGTACCCATGACTGCACTCGAAACTCAACCCCATTTGCTTTGGAAAGCCGTTAGTTTAGCTGATTCTTTAGTCTCTCAACTTAAAGACTTTTCACTTCCATCATCCATAACCTGAAATTAACCCAAAATTTTTAATAAACGACTGTTGTGAATATGCAGATCACAGACGACCTGAAAAAATTGTTAGATGTCATTCCCGACAATATTCGCCAAAGTATCGAATTACATCCACAACGAGATAGCCTGATTGAGATTGTGATGGACTTAGGTCGCCGTCCGGAAGCACGGTTTCCCTCTGGAGCGCAATACCTGTCCGAAACTCCTGTCTCCTGGGATGACCTCAACGATTGTATTTCTCAAATTGGTGAATTTAGCGGAGATAATCGTGCCGGAATTGAACAAACCTTACACCGAATTAGTGGAATTCGTAACCGGACTGGAAAGGTGATTGGGTTGACTTGCCGCGTGGGTCGAGCGGTCTTTGGTAAGATTGGCATGATTCGGGATTTAGTCGAAACCGGTCAATCTATTTTGATGTTGGGTCGTCCTGGAGTCGGAAAAACCACTGCCCTGCGAGAAATTGCTCGAGTACTAGCCGATGAATTGGAAAAACGGGTGGTGATTATCGATACTTCTAACGAAATTGCCGGCGATGGTGATATTCCTCATCCAGCCATTGGTCGCGCTCGTCGGATGCAGGTTTCTCGCCCCGAGTTACAACATCAGGTGATGATCGAAGCAGTGGAAAACCATATGCCAGAAGTGATTGTCATTGATGAAATCGGTACAGAATTAGAGGCATTAGCGGCGCGAACCATTGCTGAACGAGGCGTTCAACTGATTGGAACTGCCCACGGTAACCGGATCGAAAACTTAATGAAAAACCCCACCTTAGCCGATTTAATTGGGGGCATTCAAGCGGTTACTTTAGGGGATGATGAGGCTCGCCGTCGAGGATCTCAGAAAACAGTCTTAGAACGTAAAGCCCCACCCACATTTGAGATTGCGGTGGAAATGTTAGAACGCGATCGCTGGGTGGTTCATGAGTCAGTCGCGGCAACCATTGATAGCCTGTTACGGGGACTTCAACCGATGTTACAGGTGCGAACCATGGACAAGGCTGGAAACGTCTCTATTACAGAAGAACAATCAACCCCAACCTTACCCACTCATATTGCCACTCCCCCAGAACGCAGTAGTAAAAAACGTCTGACTAGCGCGATCGCAGTTCCAGGAGTACGAGGGTTACGGGGATCTGGAAAAATGACTCCCGTTCCTCCAGAAGCATCAACCCCAACCACACGATCCTTTGAACAGTTATTAGATGCTTCATTCACACCTGATTTATCCCTGTTAGCAGAAAATGGTGCTGTCCTAAATGGACTTGGCCCGAATGGGGAAGATTTACCCCTGCATATTTATCCCTATGCCATCGCTCGTCATCAAATTGAACAGGTGATTCGTAGTTTAAATTTACCCGTTATGGTCACCAAAGATATTGATAGTGCTGACGTGGTGTTAGCATTGCGATCGCATATCCGCAACCAATCGAAAGTCAGGCATATGGCAAAAGCTCGGCAAGTGCCGATTCATATCATTAAATCCGGCAGCGCCCCCCAAATTGCTCGCGCACTGCGGCGACTGCTACATATGGAAGATCTCAATACCCCGGAAGTTCCGGAGTTGGATATGTTTACCAGTCAGGGTTCAACTGATGAGTTAGAGGCGTTAGAAGAAGCTCGTTTGGCTGTTGAACAGATTGTCATTCCCAAAGGCCAACCTGTGGAATTATTGCCGCGTCCAGCAACGGTTCGCAAAATGCAACATGAACTGGTAGAACATTATCGCCTCAAGTCCAATAGTTTTGGAGAAGAACCCAACCGACGGTTAAGGATCTATCCCGCGTAATGTTCAGCGACTCTCGTAGGGTGCGTCTGTCGGACGCACCTTATCATTTAATTTAAGACTTAATTGAAGGGTTTATCAGTAGAATAAGTCTCCGAATCTGGCAACATTGCAGATGGTTTTTGTCTGTTTTTCTGATGAGTATTTTTAGTAACAGTTTCTATAAGATTTGAGTCTGGATGAGGTGGATTTTGAGGTAATAATTGAGGTTTTTCATATTGCTCTCGATAAAGTTTTAACAATTTCTTAGAGCCATTTCCGACCCCAATAATTGTCCGAATCGCGTCTTCAACTGGAATATTAATAGGGAAGACTTGCTCTGACTTTAAATGATAAATATTTCCAGAGGTCGGGTTAGGGCCAGTGGGAACAAATACGGTTTTTCGCCCCTGTTCATCTTCGTCTGTAATGAATGCGGTCATCAGTGTTCCATTTGGAAATACCTTGACTAAAGCCACAGAAGAAAACGTATTGCGATCTACTTCTGTAAACTGGGCAACCGTACTATTAATCCATGAATACCCAGGTAAATAGTGAAACAGTTTTGTAACTAATGCATGATAAATATATGAACCCGTTGGTGTTTTAATCAGAAATCCAAAGCAAACAAATAAGAGCAGAAATAACAAAATAACTGTTATATTTTTTGTAAATCCTTCTCCTCCAAATAAATGAGATGCAATGGGTTGAGCGGTTGCTGCAATAAATCGATAGATGAAGCTATATACCCATAATAAAAGTAAGATGGGTAGCAATGCAAATACGCCATCTATTAAATATTTTCGTAACTTCTTAAAGTTCCACATCTGTTGTTTGAGTCAGGGATAGCATGAATAGTTATCCAGTCTACTGGACTAGAGTCACTGAGGTATAGAAAAGCATATAACAATTGTAATTCAACGGAAAGGTTCCGTGGGATTATTGTATCCAAATTGCGCTTGATGCTTCCATCCCCTTTAAGAATGAACTTTCTAGAGCTGATATGCTTAAATTTTCTGTATTTAATATAAACGATTTAAATAAAATTAAAACATCTCATTAGACATTAAGTAAATTTTGGGTTGATTTTATCATAAAAGTAGAGCATAAATCCTAAACTATTAAAGCTTTGGTAAAGCTTCTGTGATTTTACTGACAGAATAAATATACCCAGTGAATTCAATCCGTAATTTTCTAATAAAAATAATAACTTTTTGACTCACAATATTCCGTATTGTCTCCAATGGAAAAAAAAGTGAGATGAAATAAAATTGATGTATTGCATCAAAAAAAAATAAATAGAAAACTAAACCTATTGCCAAAATACAATTTTCCTAGATTGTATGTACTGAGTTGAGAGCCAACAGAATCAGCTTCAAATCAAAGACCTTTTAGCCAATGCACAGTACTTTCAGGCTTTTTACCTGACTTTTACTATTGATTTGTTCACATTAGATATTGAATCCCAGTAACTGAATTATGACATACAACTACAACCAGGCGGCTCGTTTTAACACAGATGGTAAAGCACAAGATGTATTAATTTCAGATAATAACGCTTATGTTGCGGATGGTTCTAAAGGTTTACAAATTATAGATATTAGTGATCCCAATAATCCTACTCTTTCCAGCACTTATTCAGGGGGAAATTATGAGCAGATATCAGATTTAAGTGCCTTAAACAGTTACGAGATATCCATGCCAAATCTACCTTTTCCAGTGTCTCTGGCTGCTATGGGTATCTCTAACCTAACTGCTGTGTACGACTCAAACACAGGCTGGGACATTCTGGATACAACTAATTCAAGTCAGATATATAGCTTTCTAGATCAGTTTCAGGTATCCTTCCCTTCAGAGTTTAGCGCTACTACAGATGTCTATCTCTCCGGAAATTACACCTATGTTGCAGATGGTGCATCCGGTTTACAAATTACTGCCACTGACAATGTCGCAAGTGCAGTGATGTTTGGGTTACCCATTGCTCTAACGACCTATGATACTCCTGGAAGTGCTTCTGGGGTATTTGTCGAAGGAAACTATGCCTACGTTGCAGATGGGGACGCTGGCTTACAAATTATTAATGTTACTGACCCCGCAAACCCTAGCTTGGCAGGTAGCTACGATACTGCAATGACAGCCACTGATGTTTCTGTTTCCGGGAACTTCGCTTATGTTGCTGACGGGTCGGGCTTAGAAATTATCGATATCAGTGATCCTAGCGCCCCGACTGCTGCTTATGTTTATGAGGCGACAAAGGAAACATCTGGTGTCTCTGTTGATAACAACTATCTTTATGTCACAGATGCAAATGCTGGCTTGAGAGTCCTGAATTTAATCGATGGTGGTGCTTCTGACGACTCACTGCTAGGTAACAACGGCATCAAAGAGTTAATGTTAGGAAGTTCTGGCGCTGATACCATTAAAGGGTTAGGCGGTGCAGATGTCCTAACAGGGGGAGGAGATAACGATAAGCTACTCGGTGGTGGCGGCGCAGATACCATGGTTGGAGGCACGGGAAATGACACCATGTTTGGGGGCGGTGGGAGTGATATCCTAATTGGGGTTAATCCTTACGAAGCCAACCCTGGCGCGGGAGAACGAGATATTCTTAAAGGTAATGCTGGGGCTGATACCTTTGTATTAGGAGATGAAAATAATATCTTTTACCACGATAACGGCACAACCAGAGCAGAAGGCAACGCGGGTCGTGCAATCATTAAAGACTTTACAATTGGAGAAGATATTATCCAACTCAGCAGCAATGGAACCTACGAACTCAGTGAGGTTAATGGTTCGACCCGAATTTACGAAACCAGTGGCGTATCTGATGATTACATTGCTATTGTCAGTGGTGTGACCAGTTTAGATTTAACAGATAGTAGTCAATTCGATACTGTTGGCAGTATTCTGTAGTTTCTAACTTAGTTGAAATTTAATCAGTTTTTGGAAGAGGCGTTACCTATGAACGTCTCTTTTTTTATCACTATAAAAGCCACTCAGAAGCCCGCTCACCCAATTCTAAAGGAATACTGACGGCTTTCCCTACCCGAGGTTTTTCACGAGTCGTTTCAATCACCTGCTTGACTCTTTCGACACTTCCCCAGCCATTAAGATACTCTACAATCCCATCTAAATGAGCCAGATAATCAGCCTCTGTCATCGGAAAGGAGGCTTGTTCTAAGTATTTCCACATCACTTGTAAGAAAATCTGACCCCGTACCCGCCGAAACTGAACATCGTAAGATACGCCCCATTTTTGCCGGAGTAGTTGTTGTAACTCTGTACCCGTCATAGACGACTCCTCAGTGAATTCAAAAACTTTACAAAAATTAACAATATGAGACTGAGTTAAAAAAATGTAATAATACTCTTGAAACCAGTCGCGAGGTCAATAGTTCAATCACTGTTGTGAGTTCTCGCGCTAGTGCAGCAGATTAAGTGCAATACTTCAAGGAATCTGCCGCTATAGTTTAACCCCCCTTTGCTAAGAAAAGTAACATAACACAGACAAACTGCGTTAATTATGGCTCAACTTTCTGAGACTCCAGACGTTCCCAGTATGGGTCGTCGCCAATTTATGAATCTTTTGACATTCGGGAGCGTTACCGGTGTTGCGGTAGGCGCACTGTATCCCGTTGTAAAATACTTTATTCCACCCTCCAGTGGCGGGGCTGGTGGTGGTGTCACCGCCAAGGATGCTCTAGGAGATGATGTAATTGTCAGTCAATTTCTAGAAGAACATAATCCAGGCGATCGCGTTCTGGCCCAAGGACTCAAAGGCGATCCAACCTACTTAATTGTAGAAAATGATGGAACTTTAGCTGACTACGGCTTGAATGCTGTCTGTACTCACTTGGGTTGCGTTGTGCCTTGGAACAGCAGCGAAAACAAGTTTATGTGTCCCTGTCATGGTTCCCAGTATAACGCTCAGGGTAAAGTAGTTCGTGGCCCTGCTCCTTTATCACTGGCCTTAGCTCATGCTGATGTAACCAATGATAAAGTCAGTTTTACGACCTGGACAGAAACTGATTTCCGCACCAATGAAAATCCTTGGTGGACCTAATTTCTGAATAAGATTTGAGCGATTCATTTTTCCTCAAATTAACTGTTGATTGACTTTGAAAGATAGAACACTCTAATGTCAAGACTAGAACGACTCTTAATGTTGCGTCGTCGGTGGCGGGCAGCCTGGAACTTAATTCTGGTAGCGGTTGCAACCGTAACCTTCTTTTTTACCACAGATATTGCCCTACCCCAGTCGGCCGCAGCTTATCCTTTTTGGGCGCAACAAACTGCCCCAGAAACGCCCCGTGAAGCAACCGGGCGAATTGTTTGTGCAAACTGCCACTTGGCTGCAAAACCCACTAAAGTTGAAGTTCCCACCTCCGTTTTACCGGATACGGTCTTTAAAGCAGTGGTAGAAATTCCGTATGATACCAGTGTGCAACAGGTACTCGGAGATGGCAGCAGAGGCGGTTTAAACGTCGGTGCTGTATTGATGTTGCCGGAAGGCTTTACCGTTGCACCCGAAGATCGCATTCCTGAAGATTTAAAAGAAGAGGTCGGAGAATTATATTTCCAACCTTACCGAGAAGATCAAGACAACGTGTACATCGTTGGGCCATTACCGGGCGATCAATATCAAGAAATTGTCTTCCCCATTTTATCTCCCGACCCTGAAACGAACAAAGATGTGAATTACGGTAAATTCGCGGTTCATGTTGGCGGTAACCGAGGAAGAGGTCAGGTTTATCCAGCAGGTAATGCTAGCAATAATGCCGTTTATAAAGCGTCTGCGGCCGGAACAATTTCGGCTATTACAGAGGAAGAATACGTCGGCTATCAAGTTAGCATTGAAACGGCTGATGGTGAAACAGTTGTAGATAGTATTCCGTTTGGGCCTGAATTAATTGTTTCAGAAGGTCAAACTGTCGAAGCCAGTGAACCTTTAACCAATAATCCCAATGTGGGTGGATTTGGTCAAGCCGATACTGAAATTGTGCTGCAAAGTGCAACTCGAGTTCAAGGATTACTAGCATTTGTTGCTATCGTAATGTTAGCTCAAATTATGCTTGTCCTGAAGAAAAAGCAGGTCGAAAAAGTTCAAGCGGCTGAAATGAATTTTTAAATCTTTAATCAGATTTTGAATCTTTTTGGGAGTAGATAATAGGCGATTTGGTTTGTACTCAGTACGAAACTCTAAGGCTTATTTTCTACTCCCAACTTTTATATAGCTTCAGTTCTTTACTCATTCATCGTTTTATATGTAGAAACAGCAGAAGGTGAACTTCGATTGAGATAACGGAAAATCCAGTATTTGAAGACAGCATCTAAAATCACAGGAAACGTTGCAATAAACAGGAAATTAAAGTCTCTATTTTCAGGTAAGCCAAAATGTCGGGCAATACTTTCTAGTATCACTTCCCAACCATGGGGAGAGTGGAACCCAACAAACATATCGGTTAATAAAATAATAATAAATGCTTTCGCACTATCACTTAAACCATAAATTAAGTCTCCCATAAAAGACTTCAAAATATCAACTTCTTTACGGTTTGTGTAGATAATAACACCAAAAGTGATGACTGATAAAATATCTGCAAAAACATTTTTAATCGCATCTGAACCCAAGGTTTGGTATTCTGTCGCCAGTTCTTGTGCTTTGTGTTTCACTTCTTCTTCAATTTCTTCATCAGTAATATTGGGAAGTATTCCAATCATTTTTTGAAATTCTAACCGTTCTTGATAACGATGTAATTCCATAAATGCTTCTTCTTCCATATCTAAGTTGAAGAAAATTTCTTGAGATTCTTCTTGATGCCAAACTGAGTCAACAATTGGCCCTACTATAAAATTCTTACTGAGTTGTTGAGTTAATAAAGGAATTAAAATCAAGAGTAAGACAAATCGGATTGAGATAATCGTTTTAACTTTAGATTTTCGATATTTTTTTAGAACTTCATCTTCTGATTCTGGGTTAAGTTCCCGCCGAATACGACCAAATGTTCTGAGTAAAGAACGAGGTAAAAAACTGGTATCTGAGCCCTCAGTTAGTTCTTCTTTAAAGTTATTCTCTGAAGTCGGAACACCCGGATCATTATAATTTTGACTCATTGAATTATATTGCTCCGAATCAGATTGAGATAGAATCGAAAATTTTGTGGGTTCAGGAACTTTAACAAGGGCTTTAGATTGTTTAGATCTCTTTCGGATGGTGGGTTGATAAGGACTAATAACCGAATCAATAAAGCTTAATTTTTCATAACAAATTGAGAAATTTTCTGAAGTTTTTAAATCCGTTTGATCGAGTTTTTCTAAATTAATCTGGTCGTTAATTTCTGTGCCGTTTAAAGAATCCGAAAAGCCGAATACAGACCGACTCGTATTAAATTCGGCTAAACGAGTTTTGATAATATTGAGAGATTGCTTTAATTCCGATTTAAAATAATTATTGACGCGATCGCCAAAATCACTGGTTTCTGTTGAAATAGGCTGACTATTAAAATGCTCATTTTCAATCGAGCGAATTTTTAACGCTGCATCATAAGCTTGATCCAACGCTCTTTCTGGAGTTTGTCGAAACCATTGATTGCCATAACGGAAGAGGGACTTCAAAGATCGCCAGGTGATGCTTGTCATAACTGAATCGGTTTTGACATTGTTTGATACCGCAAGTCTGTTAACTAATATAAGTTAACTTGATAAAAACCAACAAAATTAAAAGATTTATTCGAGTCACTTCAGTTCGGGTGGGAACTGAAACCCTGATTCTGTCGTTATACAAGTGGAAAAATCGCCTTAACTCGAACTGATGTTTCTGATCTGAGCATCAATTAACTTCACAGTTGTTGTTCAATGCCACAATAAAGAATTAGGAACTTTCGATCAACTCCTCATGGCCCAACTTGAACATATTGAAGCAATCGAAAAACGATTATGGAAAGCCGCCGACACACTACGCTCAAACTCTAACTATGCCAGCAACGAATATTTTTTACCCGTCATGGGGTTAATCTTCCTACGCCATGCCTACAGTCGCTTTTTGAAGGTGAAGGAGGAAATTGAGCCGAATTTACCCAGAAGGGGCGGCAAGACGAGAGCGTTAAAGAAAGAAGACTTCTCGAAAAAGAATGCAATTTTCCTCAAGCCAGAGGCACAGTTTGATTGTTTAGTGTCTTTGCCAGATGGAGCGAAACGAGCCGATGCCATCTTTGCTGCGATGGACTCCATTGAGCAAGATTATCAAACCCTCAGCGGGGTTTTGCCAAAGTCAGAGTATAAAGATTTAGATGATACAGTTTTGGGACAACTCCTACGACAACTCAACCCGGAAGAACTCAAACGGGTTTCAGGAGATGTCTTCGGGCGGATCTATGAATATTTTTTAACGAAATTTGCCGATCTTAAAGCCCATGATGGGGGAGAATTCTTTACTCCCATTTCTCTTGTTTCTCTGATTGCTAACGTGATCGAACCAGATAGAGGGACAGTATTCGATCCCGCTTGTGGTTCTGGGGGAATGTTCGTTCAAAGTGCGCGACTGGCAGAAGAACGCAACAATAAGATCGGTCAGCTTACTTTCTAGGGGTTAGAGAAGAACCCAACAACGATCCGGCTGGCTAAAATGAACCTCGCCGTGCATGGGCTGGAGGGAGATATTCAACAGGCAATTACTTATTACGAAGATCCCTTTGAACTGGTTGAGAAAGCTGATTTTGTCATGGCTAACCCACCATCCCCCCTAACCCCCCTTTCAAAGGGGGGAACCGAAGGGGGGATAGGTGGACGCAGAAAAAGTAGATGGCGATCGCCGTTTACCGTTTGGGTTACCAGGGGTGAACAAAAGCAAGAAAGTTTCTAACGGAAATTATCTCTGGATTAGTTATTTCTACAGTTATCTCAATGAGCGAGGACGGGCGGGGTTTGTGATGTCTTCTCAGGCTTCGAGTGCGGGAGGAGATCAGGCAAAGGTGCGTCAAAAGCTAATTGAAACGGGTGATGTGGAGTTAATGATCGCCATTCGGAGTAACTTTTTCTACACTCGATCTGTCCCCTGCGAATTGTGGTTTTTTAATCGGGCAAAACCCAAGCAGATGGATGATAAAGTTTTGATGATTGATGCTCGTCAAATTTACCGCAAAGTTACCCGGAAAATTTATGATTTTACCCCCGAACAGTTACAGAATATTGTTTCTATTGTTTGGCTTTATCGGGGAGAATCAGAACGTTTTTTAACTTTGGTTCAAGGCTATTTAACCCAGATGCTAGAAGAAGGGAATTTATGTAATAGAGTTTTATCTGATTATCAAGAGGCTATTTCTAGTTTTCAACAAATAGTAGAACCTTTTTTAAGTCCTCCCCTACTCAAGCAAGCAGGATTAAAAGATCAAGATGATGTTTGGGAGGAATTTTGGCAAACCTGCAAAACCTTTAAAGTTGAAAGTGAAGCATTCACCCATCAATGTTTAAGTTTAGAATCACCAAAAATGCAAATAACCGCCCTGAACCTATTTATCAAAAAGGTGCAGCCTTTAGCGGAAACAAGCCGCGATTTAGTTAAGCAGGCAGATCTAGTTTATAAATTAGCGGGTCGTCTACTAGACCATTGTGAAACGGACTTAGCAGCAAAATCAAGTGATTTTTGGAACAGTCGAGAGGTGAAAAATTCTTTAAAAGAATTGGATAATTTTCGTCAGTTCGTAGTCAAACAACTTAAGCAGGTGCGGTATTTTTTCAGACAAGCAGATTGGCTGATGATGCGTTTTCCTGATGCTCAACTACAGGATATCGAAGGCTTGGTTAAACTGGTTGCTCGTCAGGAATTAGAAGCGAATGATTGGAGTTTAACACCGGGGCGATACGTGGGAGTTGCACCCGAAGAAGTAGATGAAGATTTTGACTTTGAGGAAGCGTCAATCTCAGAAGTGTTGAATGTTAGTGAAAAGACTTAAAAAAGAGCCTCTAATTTGATAGACTAGAGGCTGATAAATTTTAAAAAACTAATAGCTGTATGGTATCAAACTTTTCCCACCTCGTCAAAAATCTC
>JBARXJ010000056.1:0-253639 GCA_049647265.1 Microcoleaceae cyanobacterium | reverse complement strand
AAGAATGCTGTTTTATCGCTTCCCCAGCAATACACCACTACAGCAGCAGTCACTAAAGCGTTGGTGAGGATGAAAAATCCGCTGAGTTGATCGATCATTAGACTCACGCCAAAATGATCGATTAATTCCAAGGTAAAAGAGGAATTTGACGAGAAAACTTGTCCGGCATAAGCGGCTGAACTTAGGGCAATCCCCAGCACAAAAAAACGAGACAGTTGGGGAATTAAATAGACGACAAATCCCACAAAAAAGGGGAGTGCCATCCAGACAATTGTCATCTCAGTCATGGTGTATTATTCTCTTCAATTATCTTGGTTTCTAAAGTTGGATTATCTTTGGCTAACTTCATCACTCCAACTAACATTAATGCTTGAATCGAAAAGCCAATGACGATTGCGGTTAAAATCACGGCTTGAGGAACCGGATCTGCATAAGAATCGCGACTGACTGTAGAAGCGATGGGTGTGAATAAACCTTCTCGTGATGCGACTAGAACATAGTAAGCAATCACTCCTGTACTCATGATATCCATTGAAACAATTTTCATCACCAAGTTTTTCTTGAAAATAATTCCAAAAAAACCACAGAGTGTGGTGGCAAAGATACAAGCTTCCAACATAAAAACGAATTGATGAATATAGCTTTATTGGTATTATATTTTATGATAAAAGAATCCCTCTGTCTATCCGGTTATTTCTAGTTATATTCGAGCCGTTGTACGAATTTGTCCATATTTATCTCAAGTTTGATAAATCAATCAAGCTGCTGACAGCAAAATATTGTGAAAAATTCAATACGAATCTGCTCTGTAAAGATAGAAAAACCTTTAATTTAAACAGTATCTTTTTTAAAAAGTATTATACAGGTATTCGGCTCAAAAGCCAATTCAGACTCGATTATATTAAGATTTGTAACGTTAATTCTCAATATTTCAGCAATTTTGTTTTGAATTCTATCAATGATTCAATCATGTAATTAAGGTAAATCAATACTATTCCACAAAGCTTCAGCAGGCACGTTACTGACAAATCCAAGAATTAGATTAGATGGAGTATCTACAACTAATGTCCCCACGGTTTCAAATAATATAGTAGACACTAAATTAATCTGATAAATATTACTGCCATCAACAAGTTTAATCTGATCTTCTCCTACAATAAAATCCGTAATAATATCCACTTGATTAATATCAAATGTTGCTGTAATTTTAGAAAAAATAAATGTATCTCTGTCTAAACCCCCCGTTAAAATATCTTGTCCATAATCACCACTTAAGATATCATTTCCTTCATTTCCATTCAAAATATCATCACCTTGACCCCCAAACAAGCTATCATTACCAAAGCTACCAAATATTGTATCATTCCCCAGAAAGCCATTCAGTTGATCATCTCCTAAATCCCCCTCTAATAACTCATTATTGACATCTTCAACGATTCGTTGAGTATTAATTATAGTAGGAACTTCAACCGGATTAAAATTGTTATCTGAGGAATTAGCGCCATATTGAAATAGAGGAAACGTACGATAATCCACTTCTCCTATTGAGGTTAATTCTCCACTGCTTAAATCTCGCTCAAATGGCTCAAAGTCTGAAATACCGATAGCGTTAGGATTGTTCGTAATAGGTAGAATTGGAACTAAACTTAACCCACCACCCGGTGCAGTTAAAGGAGTCGTTATGACATCTACATCAAAAAAATTACCTTCTCCAGCAATAGGCTCATTAGCAATAATTGGACGAGCATTAATCCCACGGGTAGCCTCAGTTAAAGACGGTGGATTAATTCCTCCAATATTAATAAATACTGCACCGTTATCATTAATAAAATTAACCATTTTGAAATTTAATATATTTTTGTTTATTTTATAAATTTTATAGTAATTCTGTTCTGATGATTCTGTTCCCCGTTCCCAACCCCCCTTTCCAAGGGGGGACTGAGGGGGGATTCAACCCTGTTCCCTACATACCTATTTACCTTATAAAATAGAACTGATTCTAAGTGATAATTCAATTAAATTATCCGAGTCTTCACAAAACTGTTCGGCTGCTGTTTGCGGCATTCCTAGTTCGAGGAGAAAGCTTACCAAGGTATTATAAAGGGTATCTTCAGCCAGCTTTTTTTCTTCACTCTCTGTATTGCAATAGAGTAAATATTCAGACACACGAAGTTGTAATTCTCGATATATATAATCTGCTAATAATGATTGTCCTGCTATCTTTAAGTTCATAAAAAAGTAGAGAATAACGTTACAAATAGTTTTCCAGCTTTCTGGGTTATCGATACTATAACGTAAATTTGATAAAATTGCCGATCGCTCACTTCGCTTTAAATTTATTAACTCAGAAAGTTACGGTAAAAAACTCTGTTTATTCTCACATAATCGCTTTAGGATAAACTTAAGTCAGAAAATAACTAACGGCTGAGATTAAATGAAGATGAAAAACTTACAAAAAATATCTACTCGTTTTTTCATTCCTCTGCTGATGGGAATAGGTTTAGTGCTAGGGAGCTATGAACTTAAATTTTCTCTTGTTTCTAATAATAAAATCAATTCATCTGTTGCAGAAAATACAGGATTAACATCTGAAAAAACTCAGATTAGTCAAACGATTAAATCGAGAGTTTTACCACAAATTCTTCAACAAAAATATAGTAATTTAGATGTATTATATCAGCAGGCAGCAATCGCCGATATTGAGCTACAAAATATTGCTAAAAAATGGGCAAATATAACAGAAGGAACTGTAGTCTTGCCACCGGGGGGTTTAAAAGGACGACGACGTGCTGAGGAAAAAATAAAAATGGATTATGAAGGTGATGCATCCAAAATTACTGATTTAGCTCGTATTTCTATAGAATATGACTCTTTAGAACAGCTTTATTTTGCACTCCAAGCTATCCCAGAAACAGTTAAATTAGTTCGGATTAAAGATCGCTTTATTCAACCGACACCGGGAGGATATCGAGATATTTTATTAAATGTTAAATTGTCAAATCAACATATTGCAGAAGTTCAGCTTAATTTAAAATCAATTAATCAGGTTCGTTTTGGCAAAGGTTATCAACTCTATCAACAAATTCGTCAAATTCAAGTCAATGCTATGAATGAAAATCGAGAGTTAAGTTTAGCAGAGCAACAAGAAATTGAAAAACTGAATCAAGAATCTCAGAAACTCTATGATGCGGCTTTGTATTCAGTTAATCCATAAACTATAATATTTGAATGTGAATAAAATAAGTTAATAGTAGTCAAATCTAATAAAAAAATGGAAAGAAACGCTCAAGCTTGAACGTCTCTATTTATTGATCTTATTGTATTTTAGTGAGTCTTAACAAAATCTAGTGCAGTGAGGTGATAGTATTCAAAAAATTCTAAACAAAGGATTCAGTAATTGTAGCACTGTAAACTTCGTAATCATTACCGTCCCAAGCTTGCCAAGTGACATGACTTCCAGCAATATCGGGGTTAATTTCATCGTTAAAACTAGTCGCTACAAACTGAATATTATTACCATCATGGAGATAAATATCGGTATCCAACAAGCTGTATTGATGTTCCCAAACCACATAACCTAAATCAGAAACTTGAGGATTGGTATCGTCAACAAAGTTATCGGTTAATTGTTCAGTCGTATTGGTGAGAATATCATGGCGATAAACTTCATAATCATTGCCATCCCAAGCTTGCCAAGTCACATAATTTCCAGCAATATCAGGATTAATTTCATCGTAAATACTGGTAGCTAAGTAACGAGTTTCGCCTGTTTCATCTAAGTAGAGATAAATGTCATTATCACCGACTGCGTACTCATATTCATAAACAACAGCAGCGTGATTTGAATAGCCATAATAACCATCATAAACAGAATAAGTTGAAACTTGGGCATTGGTTTCATTATTAACACTTGCTGCAACAGTTGTGGTTGTACCATTGTAGAGATCGTACAAATAAATGTCATTGTCACCAAAGGCATATTCAGAGTGATAAGTAACATAATCTCCAGCAATATCTGGACCCCATTCATCGTTAAAACTGGTAGCAATAGGAATCTCAGTGTCACTATATGTATCGTAAGCGGAAATATCGCGATCAAAAACGCTCAACTCTTCTTCGTAGACAATATAATTACCATCAATTTGAGGATTATATTCGTAGTTAAAGCTATCTGCAATCGTTTCAGTCGTGCCGCTAAACCAATCGTAGTATTCAATATTTGAATCAATTGTTGTAGAACTATAAGATTCGTAAGCTACATCACCCCAATAAGAAATTTGAGGGTTTGTTTCATCATCAAAACTGGCTGCAATAGAAGAAGTAATTCCATTCTCATAGTAGTAGATATCGCGATCAAACAAACTATACTCATATTCCCAAACCACTTCACCAAATCCTGAAACCTGAGGGTTGGCATCATTAGAGAAGTTGTTAGTAATTTGAGTCGTTGTAATAGTAGTCATGATCAAACTCCAGCGATGGTAGATGTTGATAGTAGATGCAAGCCTTCTATGAAGAAAAAGTGCCTATTATAGGAAGGCTTTTGGGTGAAGAGGAAGCAGTTTTACGTTGTATTTGACTGACTTCATCTAACAGTACATATATCTGATGTGAATCAAGTTATGCACTTTTTTGTCGAGAACAGAAAAACAATTTTATGTTGTATTTTGTTTACCCTGTCTAACAGCACATATATCTGATGTGAATCAAGTTATGCACTTTTTTGTCGAGAACAGAAAAACAACTGAGTTAAACTGACTTGCTTGATTTACCTGTACATATATCGGATGAAATGGAAGTTATGTATTTTTTGAGGAATGTATAGCAATCTGAAATTATATTTAAGGATCTTGGAGTTACCTCCTCAGTAGAGATGTACAGGAGTCACGCCCGATACTGAGTCAGAATTCAGGAGTTTTGATGATTCTGTTCCCCGTTCACCATTCCCTATTCCCTAACGCCGCTATATTGTGAAAAATCTGCACAGTCAGAGCAGCAGATCCGTGCCGTCTGTAAAAGTTGTGTGAAAATAGGATTAATGCTTGTGTAGGTTAGATATGGATGGGTAGTAAATAGTGCCGCCAAAGAACTTATCGAAACCGCCGTATAACAGGGTTGGACAAACTCGACGGCAGTTTATACAAACGTCTCTAACAGCAATGGCTGCTTCAACCCTTTCGAGTTGTGGCTGGACATTGGCTGAAGTCAAAACAACACCCAGCGCTCAAGTGGCATCTGATACCTTGTATATCTACACTTGGGCCGGATATACCGATCAAGATTTGCTAAATCGCTTTACCCAAGAAACCGGGATAAAAGTGGTTGCAGATGTGTTTGACTCCAATGAAGCGATGCTGGCTCGGATTCAGGCTGGGGGGGCAAGTGCCTATAGCGTGATTTACCCTTCTGACTATATGGTTCAGAAGATGGTTGAACTCGGCTTATTAACGAAGTTGGATCATTCTTTGATCTTGGGAATAGAAGACCTCTTTCCCACCTTTCAAGACCCAGTTTACGATCCTAGTAATCAATATAGCGTCCCCATTAGTTGGGGAACCACTGGGTTAATTTACAATAGCCGCAAGTTATCCACTCAACCCAAAGACTGGGACTATCTGTGGCAATATCAAGACCAAATTAATAAGCGCTTTACCCTCGTTAATGATGTGCGAGAAGTGATTGGGGCAGCGCTGCGAATGCTAGGATACTCCTATAATTCCACTAATCCAGAAGAGATTCGCCAAGCCTACGAAAAATTAACAGAGATAAAACCCGCGATCGCGTCTTTCACAACCGATGCTTGGCGACCTCAAATTATTGTCGGAGATCTATTAGTCGCAATGTGCTATTCCTCTGATGCGGCTGAAGTGATGCCGGAAAACGAGGATTTAAATTACATCACCCCCGATAGTGGTTCTTCACTCTGGACAGATACCCTGGTTATTCCCAAAGCGGCCCCCAACCCAGACGCAGCCTATAAGTGGATTAACTTTATGTTACAGCCGGACATTGCCGCCCGGATAGTTGAACGCTTGAGTTTTGCCACAGCGTCTCAATTGGCATTTGATAAATTACCCAAAACCCTCAGCGGTGACCCGACTCTATTTCCTCCTAAATCTGTGATTGAAAAATGTGTCGGCCTGGCTCCGGTTGGGGAAGTCAGCGAAGTTTATGATCTGTATTGGACAAAACTCACGAGCGCTTAATTGAGTCATTAGTTGTTAGTCGTTAGTTGGCACGTTTTGAGTTTGCAAGTCCCTAATTACCCGCTCGTTAGCAAAGCCACGCGCTAGGGGCGCTATTAACTAATCACTAATAACTAATAACTAATAACGCGCCAACGAACAATAAATAACCAATCAATATGACTGTTTCACTTAACGAACCTTCTCCTTCAACCCCGCCAGAAAGCCCGCCCAAAGCCGGACGAGGGGGCATTGGATCAAAGTTGGTCGGGCCGTTAACTTTGTTAGGGCCAGCCGGACTCTGGCTATTATTATTGTTGGTTTTGCCAACACTGGTGATTTTTCAACTGAGTTTAGTTGCAGATATCCGACCCGGTGATCTTGTGATTCCAGATGGTATCGCCAACTATCTGCGGGTATTTCAAGCCATTAACTTACACGTCATTGGGCGATCGCTATTTTTCGCCACCGGAACTACTATTCTCTGTTTATTATTGGGTTTTCCGGTTGCCTATTGGATCGCGATCATGGCTCCCCGTAAATGGCGCAACCTATTGTTATTAGGGTTTGTCTTGCCGTTGTGGACTTCTTCCTTGCTACGTTCCTATGCTTGGATCACCATTTTACGACCCACTGGGGTATTAAACTCATTTCTGGCTTTACTGGGTTTACCCGCATTAGAGTTACTCAACCGCACCCCAGCCGTTTTAATTGGTATGGCTTACAGTTATTTACCTTATATTGTTACGGTGCTGTATGCGTCTTTAGAAAAGCTAGATCGACAACTATTAGAAGCCTCCGCCGATCTGGGGGCAAAACCCACACAAACCTTCTGGAAAGTCACCGTCCCTCAAACCTTACCCGGTATTGCTGCTGGGTCGCTTTTAGTCTTTATTAGTGCTTTAGGGGATTTTGTCGATCCAGAACTGCTTGGCGGAGCCTCTAGTATGACGGTTTCGCGATTAATTTACAACCAATTTTTAGGCGCGACTCAAAACTGGGGCTTTGGTTCAGCTTTGAGTATGGTGTTAATTATGGGGGTGAGTTTAGCGATCGCATTACTATTACGATACGGGGATGGTAGACCCTCCAAGTAAGGAGTAAGGAGTAAGGAGGACAAGGTAGATTTCGCCGACAAGCTAGACAAGGGAGAGATACTGTTAATTTACAACCCATTTTTAGGCGCGACTCAAAACTGGGGCTTTGGTTCAGCTTTGAGTATGGTGTTAATTATGGGGGTGAGAAACCGCGATCGCATTACTATTACGATACGGGGATGGTAGACCCTCCAAGTAAGAAGTGGGGAATGGAGAATGAGTAACGGGTAACGGTAATATTGCGAAACGAATAACGCTCTGACTAACAACTAATAACTAATGACTAATAACTAATAACCGCTCAACTAATGACAAACTCAGAAGAAATTCCAATAGAAATGAGACAAAAAAAGAAACCATTTAAGTTATCTTGGCAGGTGATTTTTGTCGGCTTGATGTTTTTTTATATGTATCTGCCGATTTTTGTATTAACGTTTTATAGTTTTAATCAATCCCGTTATAGTGCAGGTTGGCAAGGCTTTACCCTAGAATGGTATCAAAAATTATTTCAAGATACTCGAATTTTAACCGCCTTAAAAAATAGCTTAATTGTGGGGTTAACTGCCGTGTTAATTTCCGCTGTCATCGGCACTTTAATGGCAGTTGGTTTAGCTAGATTTCGCTTTCCTGGAAAAAATCTGTATCAAGGCATTGCTTATTTACCTTTAATTGTCCCCGATATTGCGATCGCAGTTTCAACCCTCGTTTTCCTCGCTGCTGTTGCCATTCCCCTCAGTTTATGGACAATAGTTGCCGCTCACGTTGTCTTTTGTTTATCCTATGTGGCGTTAGTGGTTTCAACTCGCCTCGCCGATCTCGATCCCAACTTAGAAGAAGCCGCATTAGATCTCGGTGCAACTCCAGTCCAAGCTTTTATCCAAGTCCTGTTACCAGAATTAATGCCGGGAATTGTATCGGGTTGTTTACTCGCATTTGTCCTCAGTATGGATGACTTTTTAATTTCCAGTTTCACCGCCGGAAGTGGCGCAACCACTTTACCCATGGAAATTTTTAGCCGCATTCGTACAGGCGTTAAACCCGATATTAATGCCCTCAGTGTTATTCTAATTCTTCTATCAGGTGTTGTTGCATTTGTGGGAGAATACCTCAGAACCAAAGGAGAACGAGTTCAACGTTAATTCGATAAAAATTATCCCGCTATTTTATATTGTTCTAAATTAGAACCCAATTGAGAAGATGTCAAAGTTAAGTCTTTCACGGCTGGGTGATGGTAGGAGTGTCAAACAGACTTAAATCAGCCCTTATTAACCTGGGTTTAACTTTGAGCCTTTAAACTAAGACGCTATCAGCAAGAAATGCCCCCCGTTCTGCCATTGTATACAAACCGATATGATGAGCAATCTTTTGAGGATGAATGGCTGTTTTGGGGAGTCCTAAATTGATTGCCATTTCTGCGCTGAGATCGAAGGTTGAACAGCCTTCGGTATAAACAACAATCTCTTTTAACGTCGGTGTCATGTCATGGTTTCGCGCAGATAACATCGTCACCACAAAATCCATCACACAAATATCAGTACAAATGCCAACAACTACTAATGCTTCGAGTTGCAAATGATTAACCCATTCAATTAAAGAATTCTGACCTGTTTTAATATCAATTGACCCAATAAACCCATTAATACAATCTTTTTCAATTAAAGTCACTTGAGGATGAGTTTCTAGCCATTCGAGTTTAGGCACTAACTTTTCGTCCCCCGATCCTTTCTCACAATGGGGGAGATAAGGGGGTTCAGGTTTACCGGGTTCATGGCTATCAAGGAATGCTAAAATAGGCATTTTTTTAGCCACAAATGCTTGAGCTAGGCGATTACTTTCTGATATCATCTTCTCAATTTGTGGATTGGGTTCTGTCGGAGCTAAAGCACCACAACCAACTGTACAAAAGCCATTGACCACATCTACAATAATTAAACCGGTGGAGCGAGCGCCAACAGTATAGGGTTGAGGATTAATGGGTAAAGCTGCTTCAATTGCAGTCAGGGTTGAATCAGTTGTATTGAAAGTTGTAATCATAATAACCTCTCTTTTACTAGCTACAGACTACAGGGGATATTATCAATTTTAGTAAATCTTTCTAAGTTGTTAGTGAGATAGAATAATTCGATCAAATTTACTTTATTCTCCATCAGTAACCAACAGCCTCGGCTCACTGATATAAATGGGTCAATCTTTAAATCTGTTCAGCACCCTTGAGCCAAACTGGGCAACGATGAGTCGTAATCATTACTAGTTTATCTAAATATAGCCTCAACGGATTCTTTATAAACTGAAATATTATTTTGATTTTTTTATACTATATTATCCAATAGCTTGATTGTATCATCAAATTATAAACAATTGTAAAGAAAACAACAAGTATAACAAATGTAAGACATAATAAAACTGTTCATAGAGCTTTTTAAGTTTTTAAGTTCTATCCGGTTTCAATATTTGTCACAACTGTGAAAACAGTACAAGGGTGTATTTTTTTCATGAAATGACGGGTTGAATGAAATAAAATTTTCATCACTTTTTTTGACTCTATAGTATTGTAGAACCCAATCAGAGCAAGGCTGAAGTACTGCTTAACTCAGATAGAGAAAAGCATCAATTTATGATGCCAAAATCTCGCTTTGCAGTACCAAATTAATGCAACATCAGGCAAGACATTTGTTCAACAATAACCTCGAAATTAATCAATTTCGATTCAGGGAAACATTAAATTGAGGCCAATATTATGTTGAATTCAGCTTCCAAAGACACCATTCAAGAAGAACGGGGTCAAGTTCCGGCAAAGTCTAACTCAGAGAAACCCGCTACCACAGACTCCACAGAAGAACGGACACAAATTCTAGACTCAGATTCTAGTAATTCTTCTAATACCAATACACTAGAAGAGATTATTAATACTGAGCCTAACGATACGATTTTAGAGGCAATTGATACTGAATTAAGTGGGGGAGAGACTGAAAACTTACTACTGAGTAATTTCATTGGAGATAACGAAGATGTCTCTGAATTTGATGATGTTGATTTATACCAACTTCACCTAGAAACATCGGATCTGCTAACGGTTGATATTGATGCGGCTGAATTCGGTTCATTTCTCGATCCAGTCTTACGGTTGTTTGATCAAGAGGGATTTGAATTAGCTGTGAGTGATGACGATCCCGCACCCGGTGAGGACTTCACGCTAGATTCTTACTTTGAGTTTACCGCTTTTAGTGAGGGAACTTACTATGTTGGGGTGAGTAGTTTTTCCAACTTCGACTACGATCCATTTACCGAAGGTAGCGGTATTGGTGGCAGTAGCGGTGAGTATGATATTGAGTTTAATATTAACCCAGATGATATTACGCCACCCCCGCCACCTCCAGGCGATGAACCCAACGATACGATTTTAGAGGCAATTGATACTGCAATAACCGGAGGAGTAGCGGAAAGCTTCTTTACCTTCAATTTCATCGGCGATAACCCGAATATATTTGAGTTTGATGACGTTGATTTATATCAAGTACAATTAGAAGCCAATGATACGATCGCGGCTGATATTGATGCAGAGGAATTTGGTTCACCTCTCGACTCAGTCTTACGGTTATTTGATGAAAGTGGATTTGAATTAACTGTCAGTGATGACGATCCGGCACCGGATGAATTTGGCACGCTAGATTCTTACTTTGATTTTACCGTCTCTAGTGCTGGAACTTACTATGTTGGGGTCAGTAGTTTTTCCAACTTCGGCTACGATCCATTTACCGAAGGCAGTGGCTTTGGCAATAGTAGCGGAGATTATGATCTTGAGATTAATGTTACTCCGGATGATATTATTCTGCCGCCAGGTGATGATGAACCCAACGATACTATTCCTGAGGCAATTGACACTGAATTAACCGGGGGAAGTTCAGGCAATTTCTTCACCGCCAGTTTCATCGGCGATAACCCGAATGTGTTTGAGTTAGATGATGTTGATGTTTACGAAGTTCAACTCAATAGTGGCGATCAAATTCTAGTTGATATTGATGCAGCCGAATTGGGTTCATTTCTCGATCCGGTATTACGGTTGTTTGATGATAGTGGGTTTGAATTGGCTGTTAGTGATGATACACCCGCACCCGATGAAGATTTCTCGCTAGATTCTTACTTTGAGTTTACAGCTTCTAGTGATGGCACATACTATGTTGGGGTGAGTAGTTTTGCCAACTTTGACTACGATCCATTCTTTGAAGGTAGCGGTTTCGGGGGAAGTAGCGGAGATTACGATCTCAATATTGAGTTAATTTCTGCAACAGTTGAAACCGGATCTATTTCTGGGACAAAATGGAACGATCTTGATGGAGATGGGGTTCGAGATGATGATGAACCGGGTTTGGAAGACTGGACAATTTATATTGATGACAACCAAAACGGGGAATTAGATGACGATGAAGTTTCCACAACTACCGATAGTGACGGGAGTTATTCTTTTACCGATTTAGATCCAGCGACTTATATTGTTGCAGAGGAATTACAAGAGGGTTGGATACAAACGTTCCCTAGCGTCGATGACGATGAGGAAGTCCCCGAGATTGAAAATGGCGGCTTTGAAGACGACTTTAATGGTTGGGAAACTGTCGGGTTAACGTCTATCGAAACCAGTGATTTGGGTAGCGATCCAACGGAAGGAACCAATCAAGCTTTAATTAGCAATGATATCGATGCAGTTACCGATGCTGCATTAGAAACGTTCTTAAATCTAGATCCGGGAACTTTAGATGGTTTAGGCAGTGGGGACGCAACGGAAGGCAGCGCTATCGCACAAACTGTTACGGTATCGGCTGGAGATCAACTCAGTTTTGATTGGAATTACCTCACCAACGAAGGAAGTGGTTCAAGTATTACCGATTTTGCCTTTGTTTCTATTGAATCAGAAGATAGCCAAATCTTAGCCAATACCCTTAGTCCTCTTAATCTTTCAGACACAGGTATATTCTCTGAAGAAACAGGATACGGTAGTTTTGAATATACCTTCGAGAATGGCGGAACTTACACTATCGGTGTTGGGATCGTTGATGTTGGGGATACCGTAGTCAGTAGCGGGTTACTGGTGGATAATTTCTCCTTCTCCGGTGGATCGGCTATTCCTGGAACTTATACCATACAACTCGATGCCGGGGAAAACGTTGAGGGAATTGATTTCGGTAACCAAGAGGTAGATGATACTGATACTGGGATCATTTTCGGGACTCCGGATGATGATGAATTGAATGTTTTTGAAGATAATGTACTGGTTTTTGCAGGTGACGGCGATGACTTGGTGGATACTTCAGCCAGTTCGGGTCAAAACCGCAGTTATGGTGGGCCTGGAAATGATATTCTGATTGGGGGTGATGGCGATCGCCTATATGGTGGCGTTGGGGATGATAACCTGATTGCCACAGGTGATGGTGTTCTCATGAGTGGAGATCAAGGCGCAGATCAATTCTTCGTGACCACAGCCTTTGTCCCCGGCAGTCCCACTGTTGTGGCTGATTTTGAGGCTGGTATTGATCTGATTGGTATTGGGGGGTTAGGTTTAACCTTTACTGATTTATCCATTACTCAGGATGGGGATGATGCAGTTATTAACGGTTTAGATAGCGATCTAGCCATTCTGCTGAATACAGAAGCCTCGGATTTGGTTGCCGATGACTTTTTATTCTCTTAGGAAAGTTTGTTTAAGTTGACCTCAACGGTTGATTGAATTAATTAGGTAGAGGCGTTGCGATCAGAACGTCTCTATTGTTTAATATTTACACTCGTTTGACGTGATAATCACAATTGGCTTGAGTTTTCAGGCGTTGTAAAATCCAATCAAATTTAGAAATTCCATCTTGAAATTGCTCAAGATCTTCTGGATTGAGTACGGTTTGAGAAGAGGAATTAGAATGGGATTGATCGCCAAAACGATTAACCGTATTTCGTAACCGCGAGGATAAAAATTTCGTCACGGCGCGATAAAATCTCAAGGCAAATAACACATCTTGTTCTAACTTTTCTGAGAGTTTATGTTTAGGAATGGATAAGACTAATGTCGGAGTTAATGCTTTGACTGTGGCTGAAGGCAGGCGACCATCAATGAATGACATTTCTCCTAAAACTTCTCCTTTGCCAATTCGACTAATTTCGCGATCGCCAACGGCTGCAACAGAAACACTTAAGCTACCATCGAGAACAATATACAAAGCATTGATGGGTTTTCCTTCATGAATGAGTATCATTCCACTTTCAATCTGTTCTTGAATCCCATGATTAATCATCCAGTCTATATCTCGATGATTCAGTTCACTTAAAATAACCAGCGCTTTACTCATGACTTTTGCTCACTTATCGCAATTGAATGATTGATATAAATTAAAGAAAAATTGATGTATACATCCGTAACAAAAATTGAAAACCATCCTAATTTTTTAAAAATTTAGTAAAGGCTTAACATTAATTTTTGCCGATATTCTCGAGTTAAAGGATCTTCGTTTCCCAACAGCTCAAATATAGTCAACATGGCAATTCTCGCACCATCATTTCTATATTTACGATTTTGTTCAACGATGGCGAGAAATAAGGGTAAAGCGGCAGTATAATCTTCGAGTAATGTTAAATGACACGCTTTAGCATAGTCTTTATCTATTGGAGTTTCAGAAGATTGTTCTGCTACAATTTTTAATTCTATTAACTGTTTTAAAGCGGTTGCTTTTGCACCATATTGGCGGTCGTATTCTGAGATTTGGCTGAGGATATTTTTAGCGGCTTCTATTTGATTATTTTTAATCATAAACTGAGCAGCTTTGATTGCTAACTGAGTAGAGTTCGGATATTGTTGCAGCAGTTGCTCAAATAAAGCTTGAGCTTGCTTAATTTCTCCGGATTGAACATGGGTTTGAATTGTTACGAGTCCAGTTTCTAATCCAGACTTTAAATTAAACTGAGCCAGTAATTCTCGAATCTGTTCTTCCGGTAAAACACCGACAAATCCGGGTTTAACTTCCCCTTGTATGGCAATTCTCACATCTGGAACACCTTCTATACCGTAGCGATTTGCTAACTCTGTATTTTGGTCAATATCGACTTTTGCTAAGACAAAATCATATTCTTGCAGCAGATTTTCTAACATCGGTTTTAAAATCTGGCAAGGACCACACCAAGTTGCAAAAAAGTCTATTAAAACCGGTTTTTCATAAGACTTTTCGATGACTTCGGCATTAAAAGTTTCGGGGTTAATCTCAATAGAATATCCCATCATAGTTGATCTGTTTAGTATTGGCTAGTACGTCAATTGGGATAAAATGCGATGGTTTCAGACTGAGTTCGGCTCAAACTGATTAGGCGGTGAGGGAGAATCTGGGGAGAAAACGCTCTGGGTCGGGTATAATTTTAAGACAATTTAGATCAGGGTTTCTGGGTTAATGATTCACGAAAACTTGTTAAACAAGTTACTCTAGATGTCACATCGACGTGCAGCTTTGTGCTGGAAATAAGGTTGATTAGAGACTTATTTTCCGGCTTTATTCAGTGTACCCTGAAATGGACACAAAGGGAATTGTTGATTTATTTTCAGTTAAAGGTATCACAGCGTTTTATTTTGCAATTTTTCGTAATATTGCTGATGCTCCGCTGATGCAAGGTAATAGTCAGATGCTGGCTTAATTTCTGTGACAATATCTTTGTCATATTTCCCTGACATTTGCTGTTGTTGTTTAGAGGAGTAAGCCGCTGTTTGCTGTTGAGAATTATGATAAAAGATCACAGATCGATATTGTTCTCCGCGATCGGGCCCCTGACGATTGAGAGAGGTTGGATCATGAATCTGCCAGAACAGGTCTAGAAGTGTGCTGTAAGAAATGATCTCTGGATCATATTCTATCTGAACCACTTCCGCATGACCAGTAATTCGAGCGCAAACATCCAGGTAAGATGGATTGGGAAAATGTCCACCCATATATCCGACTGAGGTAGAAATCACTCCCTTTAGCCTACCGAAAGCTGCCTCTACTCCCCAAAAACAGCCTGCACCGAATGTTGCTTTCTCTATCATCACTTGTGTATGGCACTCTACATAATAGTTTAAAACATTCTTGATGAAGTTTAAAGCTATTGTGAAGCAGTGTGATCGATATCACTTTTTAAGTCAGGATTTGATCACACGTTAATAGGGTCAGACATCACTTGTCATCTCCGATGGATATCACGGAAGCTTCATAGAAAACTCGGCATAATTGTCTACATAGATAATTTTTTGAAATTGATCATGTCTAACAACCGTTCTAAACGTTCATCTCCTACCGCTTCTTCTCTGTCTTTAGAAGAATTATTCGGAGAAATTATGTTTTCCAGTTTAATTACCCGCAGCGATCGCCAACGGCTGCTACAGGCATTAGACAGTGACTCCCTGAATGAGGATGAAACGGCAATTATTCAAAGAGTGCTGTACAATATTCGTCGGGGATGGATTCGCCTGGTGGATGACTCCAGCCGTTTTACTCAGTCATTTTAATCTGTTGCCGTCAGCCTGAAGGAACTTTGAGATTATAGTTTGAAACGGCGTAGGTAAAGCCGTCAGATGAAGCTGAGGAAGGTCTGTTGGATTGAAATAGAGCAAGGCAATTAGTTGCAGAGCAGTTGTATCCGATAGATGAAGAGAGTCAACTGATTGAATCCCGAGAGTTTTTAAAAACTGTTGATCTTGAGCAGTCAGAGGTTGTTTCCAGAAGCCACTATTTAACAAGATTTGATACGCTTGAATGATGGAAGTCGAGGTCAGAGAAGCCAAGGCGGTTTGGGGAAGTTGAGTCAGATAAACCGCAACTTGTTGCCGCAATTGATACATTTCCTCAACCACTGATTGATGAGTGGGATCGATTTCATACAGATTTGCACAACCCGTTAAACGATTCAGAAATTTAGGGTTATCGAGATCAACAGGATTTAATTTGGTTTGCCGTTGTTTGATAGACTGCTGAATTTTTTCTAAGCTTTCTTTATTTTCAAAAACCTGTTGATAATCCCCATACAGCCATTGAGGTAAACGAGTTTTTGCATCTCGTACTAGCATCTTTCCAGGAACATAATAAAGCATTGCTGCAATTAAATAATTTAAGGCATTTGGCTGTTTTAATCCTACGGCTATCGGTGTTAATTGATTGACAAATGCGGCTTCAGCTTCAGTTAAAGGTTCTTGTTGAATGCCACGATTTAATAAAATTTGGTAGCCTGTCCCCATATCACCCTGATAATAAACTTCTAAATGCTCAACTGGAATATTTAGCCAGTAGTCTGCCATCGCTTTACGAAGTTGGCGTAAGTTTTTTAGGGAAGATTGATCGGCAGGATTTAAATCATAACGATTAACATTTTCTACAATATCTGTTAAAAACTGTTGTATTTGTTGGGGGGTATCTAAAGCAATAGAAGAGAATGTTGATGTAGATATTTTGTCTTCTGGAAGTAATGATTTTAACAGTTTTCCTATTTTTTCACCATAAGCTTTACTCTCTAAAAATGAAGGTGACGTTTGCATATTCTGCTGAATTTTTTGCCGAATAAATTGCCGCCATTTTGAATTAATTGCCAGTTGAGTTGCCAGTTGAATATAAGCTGTTTCATTATTTGTGATTAATTCAGAGAGTTGTATTTCTTGTAGCAAAGCTGCTGCTTGACGAAATCGTAATGCATTTGCTGTTGAAACAACCATCGGTAAACCTGTTTCTAAAGGATCAATTAGGGAAGTTGCGCCGCCATAAGGATAGGAATCTAAATAAATATCGGCTAGTTTTAGACAGGCTTTAATATCACTACGGTTGGGTAAAGCTTTGATAACTACCAAGCGATCTGTTGAAATGCCATATTGTTGAAATACAGATTGCATTTGATGAACAAATGTTGTGATGGGATAGGTATTCGTCCAGTTGGGATTAAAGGGGTATAATACTAAAATAGAATTCGGTATTTGTGCGATAATTTTTGCCCAAGTTTCCCGAACTTCTGGGATAATTTTATAAAAGTTTGCACCCGAAATAAACACTATTGTATCTTTATTTGCCCCCCAACTTTCTCGAGTCGGCGAAACCGTTTGTTCAGCTTCTTCGAGAGGATAACTAAAGCATAATCCTGAACCTTTCAGGTTAACTAATGTCTCGCAATATTGCTCTTGAAAAGTCTCTGAATTTGCGGTTAAATTACCCGCAATATAATAGTCAATGGAATTCATTCCCGTACTCACCGGAGAGGCGATAGATGTGATTTGTATCGGTGCAAGTTTATGTAAAGCCAGTAACGTAGAATTCAGATTAACTGCGGTTAAATTAGACGCAATAAACAGTATATCTAAGTTGCCTTCTCGAATGGTTTGAACTTGACGTTCTAAGTTAGTGGGTAAAGAGATAAATTGATCGACGCGATCTTTGCAATATTGTTCTAAAGGATGATGATAAGATTTGATTGCATATAAAATGATTTCAAATTCAGATCGATCTAAATATTCAAAAATAGGTAAAGCCGCATAGGTTTCGGTTTGAGGACTATAATGATCTTTCAGAATACCGATGCGAATTTTACTCGATTTTACATTAGTTTTTTCAAAGGTAAAATTAAGCTGACAGTCTCGCTGTTTCAGTGCCACTTCAATAATTTCTGCTCGTTTTTGATAAAACGTTAATAAATTTTCAGTTTGTGTAAAATAAATCGGAATAAAGCTAACAGTTTGAGTAAACCATAAGGCGATATCTTGCCATATTGGAGAGTTTGATTGAGTGGTGACATTTTGATGAATGTAACCCATCCAATCTAAAAAATACTGATAATATTGATCGGCTTCTCCAGGTTTTTGAAAACTACTGGGAGAGGCAAACATAAATTTAAGGTAATCATTGGCAAACCAGCGAGGAATGGGTGCATTTTGATACTGTAGCGGCAATTGATCGGCTCGTTGATATAGCATCGCGGCTAAGAAGGTATTTAACGCCTGTGGATGACTCCAACCTTGAGCAATCTGAGTATAAATCTGCTGTACAAATCGTTGTTCTGTCTCGGTTAAAAATTCGGATTTAATCCCACTATTAATCAGTAATTTATGGATTTTACCCGTTTCTTTAGCATAGAGATTCGATATAGTTTCATCTAATGAATTTAACCAAGACTCCGCTAATTGTTGACGCACCTTTCTTAAGTTTTCTAAGGCGGAATGATAGTGTTGTGGCTGCTGTTGATATTGATTAACCCAGGTTTGAACTTGTTTTAAAGTTTCCTCTGTAATGGTTTGAGATGGAAATACAGTAGAATGATCTTTAACTTTCTTTAAAAATCCATTGGTACACCAGGTTAAGTTATACCCAAAGAAATCACAGTAATTTTGATCAATTTCATATTCTTTTAAATGATTCGCTAAAAAGGCTTTTAACGCCCGATGGGGGCCGCTATTATAGGTTTTATCCTGAGTCAGATCTGAGATAATTCCATCTTCAATAATAATGTAATCTCCCCTGCGTAAGTGAGGATGGAAAAAGTTTAAAACCGCATGGCTGGTTTCATAAGAATGATCCGCATCTTCGATCACGAGTAAAGGTCGAGGTAAAGAATTTATCCAATCAGTCGATAACAAATCCTCCAACTGACGACCATTTCCTGCCATAAATGTCACTCTTTCATGTTCTACTTCTTTCACCGGTACAATATCAATTGAAAAGATATGACCTTCGAGATTAAAGTTATTGAATAAATCACCAAACCAAACGGCACTTCCGCCATTTTTTGACCCTATTTCAATAATAGTTTGCGGTTTTAAATCCCAGATTAATAAAGGATATAAAGCAAAATCAAAAGGATTTTTAATCATTGAAATCCCGCGATAGGAATAGTAATGAGATCCCTTTTGTATAGACTGAAGTACAGATTGAGATAAACTGGTATTCCAAGGACGTTGATCGGTCGGTATTTTAGGAATTTCTCGAGTTAAAGATTGAGATAATTGTTGAACTTGTACTGTTGCTTGGGGATGATTAGGATTAATTGCTAATTCTGCTTTTGCGGCGGCTAACGCTTCTTTATGCCGTCCTAAGGGAATCAAACATAAACAGTGTAAATAATTAATTTCTGGAAGTTTATTATTAATAGAAATAACTTCTTCAGCGACTTTTAAAGCTAATAATGCTTTTCCTTGTTTCAGTAATTCAATAATATTTTGTTGTAAATCATTAATATTTTGAGTCATAACATTCTCCTGAAAATTATAATTTTTTAATCCATTACTTACTGTATATCCTTGTAAATGTTCCGGCAATTGCCAATCAACTTGAGGGTCAGGTTGATGTTGTATGGGTATGACATTTCCTCGCCAGGCTACCCCCATAATTTGCATCGTTTGATAAATCATCGTTTGCCAACCTTTCTGTTTAAAATAGGCTAAACCTTGAGCAACATCTGGGGAAGCCAAATCATGAAACAAAATAATGGCATCTTCTGCTGCTAATTTTTCACAAATAATTGCATCTTGTAATGGACCCGGTGCATTATGATTACCATCAATAAAAATCAGTGACCATTGCTGTTGTTGAGTTGTTGCTAATTCTTCTACTTTCTGAGGACTATATCCCGGCACTAAATTAACATGATTGATTACACCCGCAGCCGTTAAAGACTGTTGAACACTTTGATAAAATTCTGTTCGAGTCAGTAACGGATCGATCACATCTAATTGCACACCCGCAGTGGCTAAATGGCAAGCAGACCATCCCAACCAACAGCCAATTTCTAAAGCTTTTTTTCCCGAAAATTGTAGGGCTGTATTATAGAGAATATGAACTTCATCTCGGCTAAGAAAACCCACTTGCGGTTGACGTTGATCGACATACCAATTATGAGGAATTTCTCGCCGTAAATATTGCCATGAACTTGTATTTTTATCACCTATTATTAAATGAGGGAAGTTTGTATCGAGTTGAATAACCGTGAAGTTCGGAGAGACATAATCCCCGGCTGGCAGTAACGCCCGTTGAATCATATTTAAGGTTTTATCAACCATTATTTCTTCTGTAAATAACTGTTTTGCCCGCTGTTTACAACTTTCCCCTATGGATTTTCTAAACTCATAATCAGTTGCCCATTGTTGTATCGTTTGAACTAATTTTTCAATTGCTTTTTGAGGAGATTCTTTGGGGTTAGGTAAGAGTTTTCCTGTATTTCCTAACTCTTCAGGGATGCCACTGACGGCTGATGCAATCACAGGTAATCCTTTTGCCATTGCTTCAATAATTGCTAACGGCATTCCTTCTGCTTCTGAGGGTAAAATAAAAATATCACTAGTATCTAACCAGTCAGGAATATCCCAACGTTGCCCGATTAATTTAACCCGATCTTCAATTCCTAATGTTTTAATTTTATCTTTTAATTGTTGTTCTAAAATTCCTGTACCCGCCCAAACAAAATAAAGCTGAGAAAAAATATCTGTTTTTTGTAAAGATTGAATGGCTTCAAGCTGATATTGAAAGCCTTTAACCGCAGAAAGTTGTGCAGAAGTGAAACAAACAATTGCATTCTCTGGAATTTGATAAGTCTTTCGCAAAGATTGACGAGTCGATAACTCAGGAGGATTAAAGTATTGTTGAGGACGACCATTATAAATTATAATTCCTCTATTTTTAGGCAGTTTAAATAGAGAATGCAGCAATTGTAAGTTGTCTTGAGAAACAGCAATAACGGCTTGAGATTGAGTATAAAAATTAGACAGTTGATTTAAATAGTCTTTAAACCGTTCTGCTAAGTATGGGGCTGCAAAATGATTAATAATTAGATAGGGAATTTTTAGGTCAATTGCCACCTGTTTTGCCGCAAAGTTAGAGAGGGGACAAGAATCACTAAACAGAATTAAATCGGGTTGAGTTTGGCTTAAGATATATTGGGCATCTTGCGGATTAACTAAGGTACGATAAAAGTCTGTAACTGTATCAAACTCTAACCAAATATGGCGAATTCCTAACTGTTGTTGTTCTAGAATAACAGGATTTTGTTTACGGGTTTGAACACAAGTGACTTGATAACCTTGTTGAACTAAAGCGAGTAGAATAGAATGATTATATTGTGCAACTCCGCCTAATTGTGGATCATCTGTATATAAAAGAATATGTTGATGACGTTTAAGAGATTGTTTTTGATCTGTTTTTGGAGATACAGATGAAATAGCTCGTCCACTAAATAATGTTTTTTCGGTATATAAATCTGCCTCAATTTGAACTGCTATTTCGGGAGGATGTTGAAGCGGAAACTGTATTTCATTTATAGGTAAATTCGCCACAAAATCAACCGTTGTGGTATGGGTTGCGTCTCGTCCAAAACCAATATTAGAGACTAAATTAACTTCAGGAAGTATGGTTAATCCTTGATTTAACCAACAAGCAAATGTCCAGGCATATCCCCAAGAATTAAAGCCGTTGTAGTTAGCCTGAAACCGATTTGACCAATATTGAATGGCTTCGGGTGTTGAGACAATTTGAGAGAGTAAATTATTTTGTTTGGCTTCTAGCCACTGCTGCATGGTATCATCATAATATTGCCAAGCTCGTCGCCAGGTTGCCCATCCCCACAAATGATTATATCGAGAAAAGTAATAACTATTTTGAGTTCGTGTTTGACCCAATTGAAAGTTATTCCCTGATATTACAAAAATATTTTCGGTTTGAATATATCGATTTAAAAGTTCTTCACAAAATCGAAAAAAGCTTCTGTGAGGTAAACAGTCATCTTCTAAAATAATAGCCGTTTCTACTTGTTTAAATACCCAGTTTAACCCACTAGAAACCCGCTGCCGACACCCTAAGTTAGTGTCAGAATAGTTTTTAAAAACTTCACAGTCCCAATCAACTCGATCAATAATCTCTCGGGTGGCTGCACATTTCTCCGCATCTTCAGGAGAGTTTTGACGCGCCCCATCCGCAATGACAAAGAGTTTCGGCGGTTGAACTTGCCGAATGACTTCAAACACTTTTTGAGTGGTTTGAGGGCGATTAAAAATAATTAAAACAACCGGTGTATTTAATTGCCACTGAGTCATGATGGGAATTAGAAAGATTGAGGGAATTGTATCACCATCGCTTTACGATAAAAAGCGATCGCCACTTCAGGTTTTCCTTGCTGATCTAATATACCACCAATATTTGCATAAGCCTCAGCATCTTGGGGTCTAAGTTCAATCACTTTCTTATAAGCTCGAATGGCAGCTTCGAGTTTACCTTGGTGTTGTAAAATTGTAGCCAATCGTTGATAAGCTTCTACAGAGTTAGGTTGTTTTTTGATCATTTCATAGCAGGCAGAAAGGGATGTAGGTAGCGGGTTTTTGAATTGATTCACTTTAGCATCTCGGAAAATGACTTCGCTATCCCAAGGATCAAATGGAATCAGTTTTTGAGAGGGTAAATGAGGGCGAAAGAAGAATTTACAGTTTTCATTGAGTAAGGAAGCGGCAAAGGAAAAGGAACTGTTAGAAATCGCTAAAATATTACAATGACTCAAAAAATAAAAATCAGGATAAAAGCTAGCTGAGGCTAACTCAATTCCCAAATCTTTTGCGGTGAGCGGTTGATATTCAGCAAAGTCTTTTACCACTTTTTCGGGTTGATCGCTGGCAATAAATAGTAGAGGATCATCTAAGGTATCCCATAAGCCTTTTAACCAGTCTAAATACCAAGTATTGGGCGCAACAAAAAAGTGTTCGTATCCATAATCTCCTCGCCGTAAATGTAATCCCACCACTGTTTTACCATTAAGTTGTAAATATTTTAATCCGGGGCTGAGTTGTTGCTCAATTTCAGGAGTGGGCTGAAATAATGAACGAAAATAACTTTTATGGGGTTTATAATATTGGGTATGATATTGAAAATATCCCCATAAATCTCTATTTTTGAGTGCAGTAGTGGCGTGAGGAATTTTTGCCTCAGATAAGATATTTGTAGTTTCTTTAAATTCAGGATACTGCCGACTGAGACGAGAATCTTGATGTCCAAATAAAAATTGCCCAATCCATTTAGGGGTTTCTACTCTTAAATCATGTTCTTGAGCATAAATTTTCAGGAAGGCATATTGAAAAACTTGATTTGCAAACCGACCATTTTTGCCTAAAGAAGCCATTGAAATCACAGGTTTTCTAATATAAAATGCGTCTCCCCAGGAGGGATGATAGGGACTGGTGGTTGCGACTCTTTCAAATCCTTGCTCAGCGAGAAACTCATCTAAGCTATCAATTAAAACACAGCCTTCATAAAGTTCTTCATAGTTGACTTCTGTATTAATGGCATCGACATACTTCAACCACTTTTTGGCTCCTTTTAAAGCCAGAAGTTCTGCACCTTGAATGTCGATATTGAGAATATTAAAATCTGCAAAATTAAGTTTTAATTCTTGAAACAAACTATCTATATTTCTTGCAGGTACAGAAACTTGTCCTGTTTCCTGAATTTGAGGATAATATTGAGTAACTTGCTTTAACGGTAAGATGGAACTACTTTGTTCTAATGAGGTGATATGAAGAGTGGTTGTACCATTGCGATCGCTAATAGCACAATTCACTGCAATCACATTTCTTTCCTGTTCAACGGTGCGACCTAAGCGTTTAAAAACAACAGGGTTTGCCTCCACTAACAGAATTCTTTGAAATCTTAATTGCTGATAAAGTTTAACCTCCTGCCCTTCATAAGCCCCAACATGAATTACCCCTCTAGGTTTAATAGAATATTGCTGCATTAGCTGGGATAAATCTAACATTTGAGGCGGTTGCTTGAGAAAGCTCGCTTTTAAGCGCTGGTTAACCGCCAGAAAGTTACTATACTCAAAATTCTCAGAGCTCGGAACAAATTTAGGAATATATTCTAAATGATTCGGATGAATTTTAAATAAAGAATATTGAAAGCCTGTTAAAAGTTCAAAAATTTGCTTCAGTGTAATTCGAGCATTTCTATAACTGCCGCCGTACTCAAACTGAACATAATCTATTTTTTCCTGTTTTAAATAATCATACGCTCCCTGTAAAACATCTAATTCACTGCCTTCCACATCAATTTTTAAAAAATGAATTCGATCAATTTGATGTCGCTGACAGTAGAGATCTAAAGTCGTTTGTAAGACGGGGATAAATTGAGGAGAAGATAACTGATACTGCGCTTCGATATCTGAACGACGATAAAATGTACTCCAATTAGGCTTATCTGGATAAAAGCAAAACTTTTGTAAGGATTCTTGATTCGATAAGGCAATATTATTAAAATAGAGATGACTCACCTGCATCCGATAAGCACAATTTTTTAAAAGCTGCTGATACGTGGGTAAAGCCGGTTCAAATGAGTGAAGTTTTACAGTCGGACAATGTTTTAAAACCGCTTGACTCCAAGCGCCTACATTGGCTCCAATATCAAAAATAACTTGATTAGACTCAATACATTTCTGAATCACTTTAAACTCTCCAGAATCTATTAAATTCTTATCAGAATGCAGCACCGATAATTCAGGCGGCTCATAAAATTCTCGACAGATTTCTTGTATCTTAAATTTAGAGAAATTACTGTGACGCAAACTAATAATATTGCCATAAATCGCCTGAGGGTGTAATATATTGTCAAGTTGTATGTTGGGGTATCTAATGTCAAATAACACTTCTGTCGTGTGAGGGGCAGAATCTACCCCGATGCTGAAGCCATAACCGCATTGTTGCAGCACTTTCAGACAAGCATAGGTTTTAGACAAAAATTCCTCTGACCAGCCCTTCTGACCACTGTCTCGACTGTCTCCGCCCCCATATTCAAACATCACCACCTGAGGCAACAAAGATTCTGGTAACTCCAGCAACTGCCTCAGAATCGTTAACTCTACCCCCTCCACATCCAATTTTAAACAGGTCATTTTCTGTGGGTTGACCTGAGAGAGCAGAGTAGGAAGTCTAAGCGATCGCACCGTTTGAGTGACTGAGGAAGCCCCCCACCAATGGGCAACTAAAGAGGATAAATTGACATCTACTGCCCCTTGATAAGTACCCAAATGTAACGTTTGAGTGCCGTCAACATCCGATAGACAACTTTCAATCCACTGTATGCCACGAGATTGACACATTGCCCGAATAGCCGGCAATGGTAACGGTTCAACGGCAACCGTCTCAAATCCTAACTGAGCAAACAATTCACAGTAAAACGCAAAAGTCCCCACCCCCACATCAATACAGATCCCCTGACGCTGAGGATCAATAGTGGGTAGAATTTGGGCGAGTAACGCTTGACAACAGTCTTCTACCTTCATAAATCTTAAAGAGGTCCCTTGCCCCTATATTCTCATAGAATGGGACACGGGTGATTTGTTATGGGTGATTTGTTATTGATCCTCAGCAATGACGGGAGACAAGCAGTTGTTATTCCTTCTCCCCCTTTACCCTTATGCTTTAATCATGCCATCTTCAAGATCTAAAATCCGGTCGGCAACACCTATAATTCTAGGATCGTGGGTCACCATTAACACGGTTGATCCCTCTTCTTTTGCTAAACGCCCCAGCAGTGTAATCACATCATGACCACTCTTGGAGTCTAGAGCCGCCGTCGGTTCATCTGCCATAATCAAAGGGGGATGATCCGCTAAAGCTCGGGCGATCGCGACTCGTTGTTTTTGTCCGCCGGATAAATCCCGAGGCAATAAATTGGCTTTATCTCCGAGTCCCACTTGATCTAATAATTGCTGGGCTTCTTGATGAGCTTTTGGGCCTTGAATGCCTTTAATTCCGAAGGCAACTTCTACATTCTCTCGCGCCGTTAAAGCCGGAAATAAATTAAATCCTTGGAAAATAAAACCAATATGATTTAAACGATATTGAGCCAAACGTTTACGAGACATTTTAGTAATTTCCTGCCCCAATAACAACACTTGTCCGCTTGTGGGGGTGAGTAACCCGGCTAAAATCGAGAGTAGAGTGGTTTTTCCCGATCCACTTGGCCCCATCAACAGTTGAATATCCCCCCGTTGGACTTTCAAATCAATCCCTTTTAGTACCTTAAAACTTTGACGGCCCGAGTGATAAATCATTTCTATCCCAGAAGCTTGGATGGCAGTCAAATTACTATTAATATGGGTTGGATAATCAATCACCTGGCTCTAGAGGTTGGTATACATCACCCAGTTTATTAGAACCTATCATATTTTGGTGCCGGTGGCGTAGCCTGTGTGACAACACGTATCGCTGCCATTGACTCCCCATGATTATACTCCAAATCAATCCCCGGCACTGCTGAGAAGCCATGAGCAAAGGAATATCAAAGTATTCTCATGCAGGTTGAGAAATTTGCTCAATCACTAACCCATTCTCCAGGGTTTTAGTATGAGATACAGGCACTCCATCCCTGTTCTCGACTCGGTGCAATGCCGTCTCTTCTGCGATATAGCCGTATCGCGCCCCGTTCTGGAGTGCTAGAGTTAGCCTTTTGCCGATACTTTATTAACCCCATTATCTATTCATTGTGTCAATCATTACGGCATCCAAAACCCGATTGATTTTTCTAATCTTAAACCATTATATCGACAACGTTTCGCTCAAGTGATTGAGTATATTGAAGCCTATCTAACCGAAGATTTAAGTTTAAGTAATTTAGCCGCCGTTGCCGGTTTAAGTCCGTTTGATTTTTCTCGAATCTTTAAAGCAGCGTTGGGTTTCACCCCCCATCAATATCTGATGAAACAACCCATTAAAAAAGCAACTGTCGTTCTTCAGCAAGAGTCCCTCAGTTTAACCGAAGTTGCCTATCAGTTTTGGTTTGCGGATGGGTCTGATTTTACTCGTACTTTCAAACGGTTTAAGGGGATGACACCCAGGCAGTCAGGCAGTATCTCAAGGCAGTATAGTGAGTAAACGTTGTAAAAGTCTACCTTTTTGCATATGTTGCGAGGGGGGAGGGTTCAGTATATTAAATATATCTTAATATTCTAGGTGGTAGTAGTAAATTTTGGGTGTTTGAAGTGAGCTTGTGAACGCTATTTAATCGCAGGCGTAACGGAATAACACTCTCCAGCAGCGATCGCCATTTGTTGAATGATATTTTAGGTAGTTCTATGGTTTCTATTGATCCGAAAAAAACTTCATCTCAGATTGATCCGATGACGGCAGCAGAAGCGAATGCTGAGGTTGAAGAAATCTCAGAAATTTCTTCTGATACTGATTTAGATTTAGACTTTATTTTCACACGAGATATCGAATTCCGTCAAGAAACCCTTTATTTTATTGTTGTTGATCGGTTTCATGATGGCGATCGCAATAATAACGAAGGCCCTAACCCAGAATTATATGATAACAGTCAGGAAGATTGGGGGAAATATTGGGGAGGAGATTTACAAGGGATTATTGATAAGTTAGATTATCTCAAGAACTTAGGGGTGACGGCTGTTTGGTTAACGCCTTTATTTGAACAAGTGGAAGGATTGTTCTTTGAAACCGCTGCCATTCATGGCTATTGGACAAAGGACTTTAAACGGATTAATCCTCGCTTTATTAATGAAGGAGATAATCCTTCTCTTAACGCAACGCAAGATACTAAAGATACTGTATTTGATCGGTTAATTGAAGAACTTCATAAACGGAATATGAAGTTAATTTTAGATATTGTCTGTAACCATAGTAGCCCTGATATTGAAGGAAACAAAGGGGAACTGTATGATGATGGGGTAAAAATTGCTGAATTTCATAATGATGAAAACTATTGGTATCATCACTATGGTGAGGTGACTAACTGGGAAGATGATTGGCAAGTTCAAAACTGTGAACTCGCAGGTTTAGCCTCATTTAATGAAAATAATATTGAGTATCGTAACTATATTAAATCGGCAATTAAACAGTGGTTAGATAGGGGTGTTGATGCGCTACGGGTTGATACAGTTAAACATATGCCGATTTGGTTTTGGCAAGAATTTAACGCTGATATTACCACTTATCGCCCGGATGTTTTTATTTTTGGAGAATGGATTTATAGTAGTCCAGATGATGGTCGATCTGTTGAATTTGCCAATGAATCTGGAATGTCGATGTTAGATTTCGGATTATGTATGGCAATCCGACGGGCATTAGGAAATTACGAAGAAGGGGGATTTCATTTAGTTCAAGAAGTCTTTGATAAAGACCATTATTATTACGGTGCAACCGAGTTAGTTACGTTTATTGATAACCATGATATGCACCGTTTTCAAACCCTCAATCCGGATATAGAAGTATTACGGTTAGCGGTTGGTTTAATTATGACTTCTCGAGGAATTCCTTGTCTTTATTACGGTACAGAACAGGGTCTTCATAATGATACGAATGGCGATCAAAATCCTTACGGTAATAATGACCCTTATAACCGTCCAATGATGGAGAGTTGGGATACTGAAAGTTCATTGTATCGTGAGATTCGATTACTTTCAGGTTTACGCCGTTTAAATCCTGCGGTATCGATGGGAAGTCAGTGGCAAAAATACATTACTCCAGATGTTTATTGCTACGTTCGTCGCTATCGAGATTCTCTTTTATTTGTGGCAATGAACCGGGGAGAAACGGTGACGTTAGATGAAGTAGAAACAGAGTTCCCCGATGGTGAACATTCTGATATTATGTCACCGGAAAAATATACTGTTGAAGACAGTAAAATCTATAACTTAACACTCTCAGCAAAACAGATTATTGTCTTAAGTTTCGTGGGAGAAAGAGTTAAAGCAAAAACCATTGTTCGGGTACAACTTAACGGCGTTCAAACCTTACCGGGCGAACGTATTATTATAATCGGAGATTGCCCAGAATTAGGCAACTGGGATATTGCTCATGGATATCCGTTAGAATACGTTAATACCAATACCTGGTTTGGTGAAATTCCGTTTAATGAAAGTGCAGGAAAACTGATTAATTACAAATATGCAATGATACGAGAAGGAGAATCTCCCCTGCGAGAAAATCTGGTCTCTCGTCGTTGGGTGATTGCCAGCGAAGGGATTGTCAAATGGCGGGATAAGTGGGCTTCTGGACGGGAAGCTTAACTTGAAGGAAAAAGGAAGAAACAACAGTGAAGTGGGTCATGAATTTTTTTTAAGATAATTCGTTCAACTCATTATGATGATAGGGTGCGTTACTTGATGCACCTTGTTATTGACTACTATATGAGTGCCCCAGGGATTGAATTTCAACCGCGTTAAATTGCCAAATTGGGGTAAAATAAAGTTTACGCTGGAGACGTAAGATGACATTGAAGCAAGTTCTTTTAGGTATTCTCACCCTACTCGCGATTGCGATTATGGGAGGTTCACTGCTGAGTAGTGTAACTCAACCTCAAATTCAAAGTCGTTTAGAACTGTATCAAACTAATTTATTACTGCATGCAACAGAATGGCAACCAGAAGCTGATGCCAATAATAGTTTAACCGCGCTTCAAACAGGAATTACTGGGAAAGATGGGATTAAAACAGCTTTACAACAGTACGAAGAAACACAAGAATCGACTCAAACTCACTTTAATCAAGTTCAAGCGTTACCCGAATTAACCACAGCCACTGAACTTAACAAAACTCAGAATTTACTCACAGAAGTTACCCTGAAAACAGGAATTTTACAAGCAACTCAAGGTGAAATTAATTCAGCCATTGAAAATTGGAATCGGATTACAACGGTAGACAATAGTAATATAGATTCATCAGCCATTAAAACCGCTCAAGTACTCACAGGACTCTGGAAGCAACCTGCTAAAATATTACCGGATGCTGAATCCATTCTCAATCAAAATTTAGACGGTTGGTTTCGCTATCAAGCCTTAACTCAACTCTATCAATTACAGGAAAGACAACAGGCGTTAATCACGCTTCAAATCGAAGAACAAGCTGTTGCTAAACAAGCCTTAACTAAACTCGCTATTGTCAGCGCCATACCGGGAATTGGACTCATTTTAGGAACCTTATTATTACTGAGTTTAGGAGTGCAATGGTTACTCAATCGAAAAGAATCTATTTTAGCCCGTAATAATAATAACTCCTGGCAAGTGCCGTGGAATTGGGAAATCTTACTTCAAGTGTTTCTGGTTGGATTTTTCTTAGTCGGACAACTGGTTGTTCCGCTATTGTTTTCTATCGCTTTTCAAGCATTTAATCTACAACCGGGAAGCTTTACCCCCCGTTCTCAAGCCATTTATGTATTCATTACTTATCTAACCTTAATGTTAGGCGGATTATCCGTTTTATACTTTTCAATTCGATCTTTTTTCCCCTTGCCAGAAGGATGGTTTCAGTTTAATTGGGGGAAAAATTGGTTTCTGTGGGGATTAGGTGGCTATTTAACGGCATTACCTTTAGTCATTTTAGTCTCCTTAATTAATCAACAAATTTGGGATGGACAAGGGGGAAGTAATCCGATTTTACCGATTGCTTTAGAAAATCGAGATGGCATCGCATTATTCATCTTCTTTATTACTGCTTCTATCGCAGCACCCGTGTTTGAAGAAATCTTTTTCAGAGGCTTTATTTTGCCTTCCTTGACTCGATATTTACCTGTTTGGGGAGCTGTTTTACTCAGTAGCTTAATCTTTGCAGCGGCGCACTTAAATATCTCTGAAGTGATTCCTTTAATGACATTAGGTATTATTTTAGGAATCGTTTATACTCGCTCTCGAAACTTACTCTCTTCGATGTTACTGCATGGACTCTGGAATAGTGGAACTTTACTGAGTTTATATATTCTCGGCAGTGGTACAAATTGAATCTAATCAGCTCTAACTTATAAATAAAAAAAATAACATTTATGAGTTAGAAAAAATCTTTTTATAAGAGACACTCTTGCGATCAGGGAAGTCATTTCAGGCAAATCATAGGTTTTTAGACTTTTCATGAATCATAAATGAATTGCTATAAAAGATTTATTACCTTTGTGAACTCCCGTGTCTTTGTGGTGAAAATCATTCAAGACGACTTATCATCGCTTAAAATAGAGAATTAAGAACGTTAAGATAGAAGTTAGAATTGTGGCTTTCAAAATTGGTTTATTAGGCTTGGGAACAGTTGGGACAGGAACTGCACAAATTTTACTCAACCCACAAGATCGTCATCCCCTTGTAGACGGCTTAAGCTTGCATCTCTGTGGTGTGCGATCGCTGTCCAAACCCCGTCAAATTGAACTGCCCTCAGAATTATTAACCACCGACTTAGACGCAATTGTCACCGATCCAGATGTCGATATTGTGGTGGAATTAATCGGAGGACTCGAACCCGCGCGATCGCTAATTCTCCAAGCCATTGCCAATGGAAAACACGTTGTCACGGCGAATAAAGCAGTGATTTCTCGTTACAGTCACGAAATCTTCGAGGCAGCCAATAAAGCCGGAGTCTACGTCCTGTTAGAAGCCGCAGTGGGGGGCGGTATCCCCGTGATTTTACCCCTGAAGCAATCCCTGGGGGCGAATAAAATTCAGGCCATTATGGGCATTGTTAATGGTACGACTAACTATATTTTGACGCGGATGCAAGCAGAAGGGGCAGACTTTGAAGATGTTCTGGCAGATGCCCAACGTTTAGGGTATGCTGAAGCTGACCCCACTGCCGATGTCGAGGGTTTAGATGCTGCCGATAAAATTGCTATTTTGGCTTCACTCGGGTTTGGCGGACGAATTAAACTTGAAGATGTCTATTGTGAAGGCATTCGTCAAATTACCGCTACTGATATTGACTACGCCCAACGCCTCGGGTTTGTGATTAAATTGTTAGCCATTGCCAATCGAGATCCCAACGCCACCACAGAACAAGATTTGTTATCGGTGCGAGTCCATCCCACGTTAGTCCCTCAAGATCATCCGTTAGCCAGTATTAATGGTGTGAATAACGCGGTTTTAATTGAAGGAGAACCCATCGGACAGGTAATGTTTTTTGGGCCAGGGGCTGGGGCAGGGCCAACTGCGAGCGCTGTGGTTGCCGATCTGCTTAATATTGCCGCCACTCTCAAAACTCAAGCTACAAACGCCATCAACCCCCAGTTAATTCATCCGTTAATGAGTTGTACCCATCAACATTATTGTCAACTCTCGCCGCTAAGCGATTTAGTAACGCGATTTTATGTCCGGTTTATGACTGTCGATCATCCCGGAGTATTGGGTAAATTAGGAACCTGTTTCGGTAACCATCAAGTCAGTATTGAGTCGATGTTTCAAATAGATTCTCGTGAGGAATTGGCAGAAATTGTGGTGGTGACTCACGATGTCCAAGAAGGCAACTTTAGAACTGCTTTAGAAGAATTGCAACAGTCGGATATTGTCGAACGCATTCCGAGTATTTTACGGGTATTGTAGTTTGAGGAACAATGAAGACTCCCCAACATCCCCCTTTCAAAGGGGGGGCTATAAAAAGTATGAGTTTAACCGTTATTGTGATTGGAGGAGGGGCAGCCGGATTTTTTGGGGCAATTACCTGCGCCGCCACTTCTCCCCAGACTCGTGTAATTCTCCTCGAAGCCGGACGAGAACCGTTAGGTAAAGTCAGGATTTCTGGGGGAGGACGGTGTAATGTGACTCACGCCTGTTTTGACCCCATACAATTTATTCATCATTATCCGCGCGGAGGTAAAGCGTTGCGGGGGGCGTTTACTCGGTTCCAAGCCAAAGATACGGTAGATTGGTTTACTCGTCGCGGGGTGAAGCTGAAAACAGAAGCCGATGGTCGGATGTTTCCCACAACGGATAATTCAGCCACTATTGTTAATTGTTTGATGCAAGCAGCAGAAAAAGCGGGAGTGAAACTTAGAACGTCTGCTAGAGTTGCTGATATTCAATTTGTCGGTACAGAACAACAGCCTCAATTTCAAGTTGCATTAAAATCAGGAGAACAGTTAAAGTGCGATCGCTTACTTTTGGCAACCGGAAGTCAACCGATAGGATATCAATTTGCCCAACAACTCGGACATAAAATAATTCCGCCTGTTCCGTCTTTATTTACTTTTAAAATTAAAGATCAACGCTTACAAGATTTAGCCGGAGTATCTGTTACAACCGCACAAGTACAATTACCTGGCTGTAAATTAGAACAAACGGGGCCTGTTTTAATCACTCACTGGGGGTTAAGCGGGCCAGCGGTTTTAAAACTTTCTGCTTGGGGGGCGCGTTTTTTACATGAGTGTAATTATCAGACTTTGTTAAAAGTGAATTGGTTACCGCAGATGAATTCTGAACAACTCAGAAAACATTTACTCAGTGTAAAATCTCAGTTTCCGAAAAAAGTGATTGCGGGTTATTGCCCCGTTGAAGTACCCAAACGGCTTTGGCAAAAATTCGTAGAATGTAGTGATATTAAACCGCAGCAAAAGTGGGCAGAATTATCAAAAAAACAACTTAATCAACTCATTCAAGAATTGAATCAAGGTCAATATCAAATTTTAGGAAAAGGCATTTTTAAAGAAGAATTTGTCACCTGTGGTGGGGTTAATTTAAAGCAAGTTAATTTTAAAACGATGGAAAGTCGCTGTTGTCGAGGGTTATATTTTGCCGGAGAAATCCTAGATATTGATGGAATTACCGGAGGGTTTAACTTTCAAAATGCTTGGACAACGGGATGGTTAGCAGGTCACGGTATGGGTGATTCAGATCAAGCATAAAGATTAGATTTTTGGGTTATGCCTCAAAGAAAAGTGGTTTTACTAAACTGAAGCTGTTAACTTGATCTACCAGATAATAGATGTTCATAGGTACGAAAGAAGCTGATTTGAATTTGGCTATTACTGAAGCTATTCATCTCTATCACTGATGAGAATGCTATGAATGGGTTTAATCATTGTGGGCTATTTTTATAACCCATTAGCTAGTATAATTCTCAAATAAATGACCTCCTCCTGGCTTTTTATCTCGAGTGAATGGAGAATTGTTATTGCTTTGTGATTGAATATTTATGGGCGGACAAACTGTATGAGATGTTTGATGAATTTTAACAGTAACTAAATCTGAATTGAGTTGTACTGTAAAACTAAATGCGATTGTGAATAATAGGGTATTTGTCGCTGAATTGATGAAAGACATCTTGCTTCCTCGTTTTATTGTTTGATTATTACTTTCTAATAAACAACCAATCATTTAAAGGGCAGATAGGGAAAGCTAAAATTCATCTCTGCCCTATTTTTAATTAGGGTAAATTCAGCCAAAAGTCAGTTTCAATAATAAAATCATTTTTGAGTAGGGCAGTTAGAAATGATAAAAATACCCCATCTGCCCTAAAATAGGGATAGGGTCAGAGTACATAATAGATCATATTGATATCTATGAGTCGTGGTTATCGCTTAACTCCAGAAGGAGTCAATCTTGTGAGAAAAACGTATAAGGAAAACAAGCTAACGCAAGAAAAGTTAGCAGATCTTGCCCATACTACCATCGACACTATTAAACGCTTACTGGGAACTAAGCGATCTGAAAATGGTGTTGAACGTTGGGTAATTGAAAATGTTGCCCGTGTTTTAAAGCTGAAACCAACTGATATTGTTGATCCCAAAATTTGGAACCCTCAAGAAACCCTTTATCCTTCAGAATTTAAGTCTTTAATTGAAGAGAAAATCCGTAATTTTTGTGGTCGCCAGTTTGTATTTTCCTTATTTGATCAATTCCTAAACAGTCATCCTCACGGCTATTTTACCGTCATTGGGGATGCAGGCATGGGGAAAAGTGCGATCGCCGCTAAATACGTTGCAGATCATGGGACGATTTGTTATTTTAACGTCTTGGCAGAACGCCGTAACCGCCCCGAGTTATTTCTCAGAAGTGTTCGTCAACAGATGATTGATCGGTATCAACTGAAAAATGCAGAACAAGATAACTTATCGACATTATTGGCAAAAGTCAGTCAGCAATTAGCCACAGGCGATCGCTTCATTTTACTCGTTGATGCATTAGATGAAGTTGAACAACAACCGGGTAGCAATTTACTCGATTTACCGAAAAATTTACCCGATCAAGTTTATTTCTTTCTAACCCGTAGACCTTATATCCTCCGCAATAAACAGCTATTTGTTGATCCGGGAGTTCCCATGCAGGAATTAGATTTAACAGACGAGAAATACTGTCAATTAAGTCGGGAAGACATTAAATCCTATATTCGTTTATTTATTAATAGTGATTCAGACTATCAAGAAACCCTGAATCAATGGATTGATCGTCAAAACGTTACAGTCGAACAATTTGTTGAACAGATTGCGAATAAAAGTGAAAATAACTTTATGTACATTCGTTATTTATTGCCTGCGATCGCCAACGGTAACTATAACGATCTTGAACTGAAAAATTTACCCCAAGGACTGCAAGAATATTATCAAATTCATTGGGTGAGAATGGGGATGGAAGAACGCCAACCGTTAATGGTGATGGTTCTATTTATTTTAGTTGAAATTGGTACACCGATTCCCTGTGAAATGATCGCTGAAATTGCCGATGCAGATGAAGCCGATGTCGGGGATATTTTAGAACGATGGCGAGAATATTTAACCGTTCAGGAAATTAAGGAGGAAACCTGTTGGACGTTGTATCATGCCAGTTTCTTACAGTTTTTGAGTCAGAAGCGAGAATTAAAAGCAACTCGCAAATTATTTAAAGAGGTGAATCAAAGAATCGTTAATTATTATCAAGATTTTCAAATGTAAAATTATACAATAGACTTTGTAGGGTGTGTTAGCGATAGCGTAACACACAAATAAATAGTAATCTATGAGGAGACAAAAAAGAAAAATATTATTGATATTGATTGAATAAATACTTGAACTGTAAAACTCACTATAGAGGTGCGTTATTAACGCACTCTACAAGGATAAATTATGAAAAATTTAACCCTTAATATTCCACCGAACTTTAATCTAACGGATGAACAATTTTATCAATTATGTCTGGCAAATGAAGCCTGGAAAATGGAAATCACTGCAACCGGAGAACTGATGATCATGCCGCCAACTGGAGGAGAAAGTGGAATTAGAAATGCCGATCTTAATTTTCAAATTGTATCCTGGAACCGTCAAACACAACTAGGCTATGTCTTTGATTCTTCTACGGTTTTTAAACTCCCAAATGGCGCAAAGCGATCGCCTGATGTTGCCTGGGTTAAACAAGAACGTTGGAATCGTTTATCCACTGAAGAAAAGCGACGATTTCCCCCCATCTGCCCAGACTTTGTGATTGAACTCCGATCCGAAACCGATAACCTAGAACCCCTTCGTTCTAAATTGTTAGAATATCTAGAAAATGGGATTCAGTTAGGGTGGTTAATCGATCCTAAAACAAAACAGGTTGAAATTTACCGACAAAACCAAGCAGTAGAAATCATTGATTTTTCTAATTCACAGCATTCCCCTAGATTATCAGGAGAATCAGTTTTACCGGGATTAGTAATTGATTTAGAACCTATTTTTCGGCGTTACTAATAAATTGAAGGGGGGATAAGAAATGAGAAAACTAACAGAAGCTAAACTTCGGGGATATCTCAAAAGTTACCCTCAAGCATTAGTACGTTCAGGTAATATTCTAGATTACTATAATTTACTTACCAATTTTGATTTTATTCGACAAAAAATAGAACATTCAGAATTTGGTATTCAGGCATTAATTGAAGATTATAATCTGATTGCTGAAGCTGATATTACTGATGATATTCAATTGCAACCTGAAAAAGACAAAATACTTCGTATTCTACAACGAAATTTTGAATTATCGGCTCATATTTTATCTCAAGACACGACACAACTCGCCTCACAACTCTGGGGAAGATTATTATATTTTGAAAATAATCCGGCAATTCAACAGTTATTAGAAACAGCTAAACAGCGCCAAACCCAGCCTTGGTTGCGCCCTATTTTTCCTAATTTAACCCCAGCCGGTGGTGCGTTAATTCGGACATTAAGTGGACATGAAGATGGAGTAACAGCAGTTGCCATTACTCCTGATGGTTTAACAGTCGTCTCTGCCTCTAATGATAGGACTTTAAAAGTATGGGATTTAATGACTGGGACTGAACAATTAACCCTCAGAGGTCATCAAAGTTTGGTGACAGCAGTAGCTATTACTCCTGATGGTTCACAAGTAATTTCTGCTTCTGTAGATCAAACTATAAAAGTATGGGATTTAATAACGGGAATTGAACAGTTAACACTTGTAGGTCATAGTGATACAGTAACAGCAATTGCCATTACTCCCGATGGTTCACGAGTGATTTCTGCTGCTCAAGATAAGACTATAAAAGTATGGAATTTAATAACAGGAATTGAACAGTTAACATTAAAGTATATTTGTCATGAGGTGACATCAATTGCCATTACTCCTGACGGATCACAAGTGATTTTTGCCGATCAGGACAGAACTGTAAAAGTATATAATTTAGCGACTAAAACTGAACAGTTGAATCTCAGAATTCATCGGAATGGAGTAACATCAATTGCCATTACTCCTGATGGTTCACGAGTGATTTCTGCGTCACAAGATAGAACGGTGAAAGTATGGGATATAGCCACTGGAGATGAATATTTAACTTTTAAAGGTCACAGTAGTTGGGCGATCGCGGCTGCTATTACTCCCGATGGTTCACGAATTGTTTCCGCTTCATCTGCTTGTACTTTAAAAGTATGGGATATAGCCACTGGAGATGAATATTTAACTTTTAAAGGTCATAGCAGTTGGATAACAGCAATTGCCATTACTCCCGATGGGTCACGAGTCGTTTCTGCTTCTAATGATCAGACATTAAAAATATGGGATTTAACCACGGAAACTCAACAATTAACTCTACAAAATCATAGTAGTTGGGTGACAGCAGTTGCCATTACTCCTGATGGGTCGAAAGTCGTTTCTGCTTCTGGTGACACAACTTTGAAATTATGGGATTTAGCAACTAGAAAAAAACTATCAACTTTTAGAGGTCATAAGAATTGGGTAACAGCAATTGCCATTACTCCTGATGGGTCGCGAATTATTTCTGCTTCCAATGATAAAACTTTAAAAGTCTGGGATTTAGTTACTGAAAAATATCAACTGGAATTTAATAAATTTAGTAATAGAATAACAGCAATCGCTATTACTCCCGATGGGTCAAAATTAGTTTCTGCTGCTAACGATAAAACTTTAAAAATATGGGATTTAGCTACGGGAAAACAACTTTTAACTTTACAAGGTCATAACAGTTGGGTGACAGCAGTTTCCGTTACTCCTGATGGGTCGAAAGTCGTTTCTGCTGCTAACGATAAAACTTTAAAAGTCTGGGATTTAGCCACTGGAAAACAACTTTTAACTTTACAATATTGTAATTATGAATTGATATCCGTCGCTATTACTCCTAATGGATCACAGATCATTTCTGCTACTTCAGATTATTCTTTAAAAGTCTGGGATTTAAATACAGGAATTGAACAAGTGACTCTTAAAGGTCATACTTATTGGGTTCAATCAGTTGCGATTACTCCTGATGGGTCAGAAGTGATTTCTGCTTCTAATGATCAAACTTTGAAACTGTGGGATTTAGCCACTGGAAAATTAGTAATGACATTTATTGGAGATAGTCCTTTTTGCTGTTGTGCAATTAGTCCTGACGGTCAAACAATTGTAGCTGGAGATGCGTCAGGAATTATTCATTTTCTTAAGATAGAAGGATTGAATATAGCTGATATTGACGAAAATAAAATCTCTGGGGAATCAAAAAAATGATGAATTCAAATCCTAGACCTCCAACTATAACAACAGTCAGCTATCCCCCAGAAATACAAAATTTTATTACTGAGAAGCGCCAGAACTTTGTCGGACGGAAATTTGTATTTGATGCCATTCAAAACTTCATCAACCGCTATTCACGGGGATATTTTACTCTGGTGGGGTTTCCCGGCATGGGAAAAAGTGCAATTCTCTCTCAATATGTTTTTAAAAACCCTCAGACTATTTTTTATACTTGTGAAATTAATAACTATCATCAAACTGAAGTCTTTCTCGAAACTTTATTTAACCAACTGATTCAGGCTTATTCTCTCAGTTATTCAAGCTTACCAGAAAATGCAACAGCAGATGGCTGGTTTTTATCGGTTATTCTGCAACAAGTTAGTGATTTATTATCACCCGATGAACGATTAGTGATTATGATTGATGGTTGCGATAAGACTTACGTCTCGCTACGCGATCGCCTCAACAATTCAACTCAACCCCTAGGTTCAAATCTTCTTTATCTTCCCCGTTATCTTCCGGATAATATTTATTTTATTCTCAGTCGTCGTCCGTTTTTATCTGAACAGTCTGGGTTATTGGTTGAAACGCCTAGTAAAATCTTAGATTTAAGTCAATATTATCAACAAAATCAACAAGATATTCAAGCTTATTTAAATCAGTTTAATTTAGGTAATGAGAAGATTGAAAATATTTTAAATCAAAGTAAATTTAATTTTAAATATGCTGTAGAAATAGCTAAAAAAATTGATAATTATAGCCTTGAATCATTACCGAAATTAATTGAATATTATCAAAACCATTGGCAGCGAATGGTAACCAAAAATCCTTCAGAATTACAACTCAATATTATTGATTGTTGGACAGAACAAAATGAATGGCTTTCGGCTGAAGCAATTGCTGAACAATTAGATGAAGATGAATATGAAATTGAACGGGTTTTAGCAGATTGGATTGAGTTTTTACAATGTGATGAAATAGAATCAGAAACTTGTTATCGTTGGTATCATCCCAGTTTTTGCCAATTCTTAAAGTCTCGTGAATTGATAATTGATTAGTGTAGAAATTGAGATTAAACCCTCAATTATACTGTCGCGAGACTGATAATAGAGGGCAATCGCAGCGTGAATTATCTCAGAAATAATCCTACGGATCTACCCAGCGATCATCCGATTTAATCAGATTAATGAGTTCTACAACCCCTTTATCTTCGGGAACTTTTTTAATTTCTTCTCGGCCGCGATACAGAGAAATATAACCGGGCTGTTTACCGACATAACCGTAATCTGCATCCGCCATTTCTCCAGGGCCATTAACAATACATCCCATTACCGCAATATCTAATCCGGTCAAATGTTTCGTTGCCTCTCGGACTTTATGCAGAACTTCTTCTAAATTAAATAACGTCCGGCCACAAGAAGGACAAGCGACGTATTCTACCATGGTTTTCCGTAGTCCCAGGGCTTGCAGAATACTATAACAAACGGGAATTTCTTTTTCAGGGGCTTCGGTCAACGAAACCCGAATGGTATCGCCGATGCCTTCAGCCAATAATGTCCCAATTCCAGCAGTAGACTTAATCCGGCCATATTCTCCGTCTCCGGCTTCCGTCACGCCCAAATGTAACGGATAATCCATTCCCAGTTCATCCATGCGTTTCGCCATTAACCGATAAGCGGCTAACATCACCGGAACTCGTGACGCTTTGAGGGAAATCACAATATTATAAAAATCAAACGATTCACAAATCCGGATAAACTCCAGGGCAGACTCTACCATCCCTTCTGGCGTATCTCCGTAAGTAAATAACATCCGTTCGGCTAAAGATCCATGATTGACCCCAATTCGCATGGCTTTACCTTGATCTCGTAGAGAAACAATCAAAGGTTCTAGCGTTTCACGAATTTTGTCACCAATTTCCTTAAATTCCGCTTCAGTATATTCTGTCCGGTCTGATTTTGGCTTTTCAAACACGTATAACCCCGGATTAACCCGTACCTTATCGACGTGTTTGGCGACTTCTAAAGCAATTCTCATGCCATTGTGGTGAACATCTGCCACCAACGGAACGGGTTGATAAGTTTGTTCGAGTTGTTGTCTAATTTCACCCACGGCTTTAGCATGACCCACACTGGGAACGGTCACCCGCACAATTTCACAACCGATTTCATGCAAGCGGCGGATCGCTGCAACTGCACCCTCAATATCCATCGTATCTTCATTAATCATCGATTGAACCACCACAGGATGACCCCCGCCAATGGTGATATTTCCCACTTTAACGGCGCGGGTTTTGCGGCGATGAATCACTGTATCTACCGGAGATTGATTTGAGGATGTTTCTGATGGTTTGGGTAAAGTTTGCATAATCGATTTTTTTATAAAGCTGTCGTCGATATCTAAACTCTGATTTCCCGAACTTGGGAAAAATGAAAACTGCGATCGCAATCTCATAGCTCATATCACAACTCACCCTAGATTATAGGAGATTTTGAGCGTTTCTTTTTCTTTGAATCATCTAAATGGAGCAAGGAGACCCGCCCCAACGTCCCTTATGGGGCCGGGAGGAATTGCTACCCACAAAGAAATTACACAGAATATGCTAGAGTGTGAGCATGGTTGAAAAAGCTCTAAAATTCCGTTTCTACCCAACTTCTGAACAGCAAACCCTGTTGAGGAGGACGTTAGGATGTGTGCGCCTAGTGTATAACAAGGCGCTAGCAGCACGTACCGAGGGTTGGTACGAGAGAAAGGAACGAATCAGCTATAAACAAACATCCGATTGGGTTGACAGGGTGGAAGAAACTAGAAGAATTAGACTTTCTAAATGATGTGAGCTGCGTTCCTCTTCAGCAAGGGTTGAGACACTTGCAAACAGCATTCACCAACTTTTTCGCTGGCAGGGCAAAGTACCCAAATTTTAAGAAAAAGCGATCAGGAGGTAGTGCTGAATTTACGCTCGTCAGCTTTTAAATACAGGGATGGTCTTGTCTACTTAGCTAAGTGTCAAGAAGCTTTACCGATTCGTTGGAGTCGTCAACTTCCTAAAAATTGTGAGCCGTCAACGATTACAGTCAAGTTAGAACCAAGTGGGAGATGGTTTGTATCTCTGAGAATTGATGACCCAACCGACCACAAGTTGAAACCGCTCAAAAAATCTATTGGGATTGACTTAGGAATTAGCAGTCTATGCACCACTAGCGATGGTCAAAAAGTCGCTAATCCAAAACACTTTAACAGGTTGTATAAGAAACTGAGACTTGCTCAAAAATCGGCGTTGCAGAAAAGTCAAAGGTTCTAAAAATCGAGAAAAAGCCAGAGTTAAAGTAGCTTGTATTCAAGCGCGTATTGCTGATGTTAGGCGCGATCATACTCAGAAGCTAACAACTCAACTGATTCGTGAAAATCACAGAATAGTAGTTGAGGATTTAGCTGTTAAGAATATGGTTAAAAAGCGGTGCGACCCCGGTGATTCGCGCTTCCCCTAGGGAACGCGCACCAAGAGACCACAGATTAGCCAGAGCGATCAGTGATGCGAACTGGGGAGAATTTGTCCGACAACTAGACTACAAAGCCTTGTGGTACGGACGGAAATTAATCAAGATAGACCGTTGGTTTCCTAGTTCATGCGCGATGCTCTAATTGCGGACATATTGTAGAGAAAATGCCGTTGAATATCCGGAACTGGGATTGTCCTCAATGTGGAACTAAGCATGAGCGGGATCTCAATGCGAGTATAAATATTTTGGCGGCAGGGCTTGCCGTGTCAGCGCCAGTCACTTATGGGGGGAACCCCCTTTGGCGGCGCTGGCTTGTCTGTGGAGCGACCGTAAGAGCAGAACAGAGTAAGTCTGTTAAGCCGGGTGCTATGAAGCAGAAACCTAAGTCGTGAGTCTTAGGAATCCCACGCCATAAAGAATGTTGGCGTTGGGAGGATGTCAATAAGGTAAGGCTAAGCCAGGAGAGAGTATTCAACCCGGAAAGGATATCAAACCTGTAGCGCGACTGAGTCGCCTTAATCAAAGACAAATAACATCAGACGGAATAACAAATGACGAATAAGCAATAACTAATAACCATATACTGGTGATGGGTGATATGAGTATTCTAAATTTATGGAGGATTGCCTTGAGCGAGAATCATCCCCCCTCATCCAGTTTAACTGCCATGTCTCGTCAAGAATTGCGGGAACTGGTGCGATCGCAACTTCAAGTTTTGCTGGAACAAGGAGATTTACAGGCGGCGAAGGCGATTTTAATTCCTGTACAACCGGCAGATATTGCCGAGGCGATTGAAGGGTTACCCGAAACCATGCAAGTGATTGCCTTTCGTTTACTGTCAAAAGATGAGGCAATCGAAGTCTATGAACAATTAGGCTCTAGCGTACAACAGTCTCTGTGTGAGAAGTTTAAGCGTCAGGAAGTCTTAGATATTGTTGATAAAATGTCTCCCGATGACCGGGCTAAGTTATTTGAAGAACTCCCGGCGGCTGTAGTGAGGCGGTTAGTGTCTCAACTCAGTCTGACTGAACGACAAGCCACTGCTTTACTGTTAGGTTATGAACCGGGGACGGCAGGTCGGGTCATGACCCCAGAATATATTTCTTTGAAGGAGAACAACACTGTTGGTGAGAGTTTGGAGAGAATTCGCAGTTTAGCCAACGTTACAGAAACAATTTATTCACTCTATGTTACCGATGCAGATCGGCAGTTAATCGGGATTTTATCATTACGGGATTTAGTCACGGCTCAACTGAATCAGACTATTGGTGAAATTCTTAGCCGGGATTTTGTCTGTGTTCAAACTGATACCGATCAAGAAGAGGTTGCCCGGATTATTCAACGATACGACTTTTTGGCTGTGCCTGTAGTTGACCGCGAACAGCGACTTGTGGGGATTATTACCGTTGATGATATTTTAGATATTCTTCAAGAAGAAACCACAGAAGATATTTATGCCCTCAGCGGGGTGCAATCTGAAGGAGATAATTACTTTCAGGCGAGTTTACTCACCATTGCCCGCCGACGGGTGGTGTGGTTACTGGTGTTGTTACTCACCAATAGCGTCACGGGTTCGATCCTTAAAACGCAGCAGGATATTATTCAACAGGTGGTGTCACTCAGTTTCTTTATTCCGCTATTAACCGGGACAGGAGGGAATGTGGGGGCACAATCTTCGACTGTGGTGATTAGGGGGATGAACACGGATGAAATTCGCACCCTCGGGCCTGCTCAAGTGGTCTGGCGAGAAGCGTTAGCCGGGATGTTACTCGGAACGATTCTGGGTATTCTAGCGACAGCTTGGGCGAGTTTATTTGTGGTTCAGGGTGACTGGGCGGTTGCAGTTTCTGTGGGGTTGAGTTTAGTGGCTATTTCGGTATTAGCCTCCGTTGCGGGTTCGGCCTTACCCTTTTTATTCCGTCGTCTCGATTTAGATCCGGCGTTGATGTCTGCACCGTTTATTACAACCGCTGTTGATGTTTTGGGCGTTTTAATTTATTTCAATTTAGCGCGGTTAATTCTACAACTTTAAGTTTGATTTAAGCCAGAAAATAGTTCTACAAATATAACCCTCTATCTTCGGTATTTTCCTGTAGATAAATCTATCTTTTTTGGAAATAGTGATAATTGACTAAGAGAAATCAACATTTCATTAATTAATTCGCTTTGTCCCTCGCAAAAATTACTGAGACTGTTAGAAATACGCTGCAATATTTTACTCTATTTGCTCCATAAAAGCACTTAATGTCTGTAAATTCTGTAATTCAAACAAGAGTTATATTCTTCTATTTATAGTAATAAAATCCGAAAGAAAACCAGAGCGTTAATTCAATTTGTTTTACAAAAATCGCTGTAAAATTTACAAAAGCTTGAAGAACAATATGAATCCGAGTGATAGATTGAGAATAGAGAAATCACCCCAGACTACTACTGAATTTTATTCCTAACTCGATGATGAAAAATCAATTGGATACTCAAGACTTTGATCGGCTTTGTTCATTATTAACCGCATTAAATCTATCAACAGAACTATTAGAAGTGGAAGGACTCAGCGCGGCTCAACAAGAACATTTACAAATTCTGCGCCAAATCATCTTTCAAATCAATCGCCTGTTCAATCTCCTTGACTAATTCCCCCTTTTCATCCTTGGCTGTCTGGTGTGGTGTCGTATCAACAGATACTGGTAAAACAAGCGAAAGTCTTGTAAAGTATTATGTAGGATTATTAACATCTTTTTTTCCTAACTTAGCCCAACAGTTTAACTGTGTTATGTGGCTGGTTCTGTGTAAAGCCAAGGAAATTATCCCCATGTCAGATCGCTCAAATCAGCAGTCTCTCCATCATGTCGTTATTGTCGGTGGCGGGTTCGGTGGATTACATGCAGCCCAAGTCCTCGGACGAGCACCCGTTAAGGTTACCCTTGTCGATAAGCGCAATTTTCACCTGTTCCAACCCCTGTTGTACCAAGTGGCAACGGGTAGTTTATCGGCCGGAGATATCGCTTCTCCCCTAAGATCGGTATTGAGTCGCAACAAAAATACTCAAGTCTTGACTGGGGAAGTGGTTGATCTCAAACCCGAAGAGAATCAACTGGTTTTAAAAGATGGTCAACTCAACTACGATAGTTTAATTGTTGCCACAGGTGTCAGTCATCACTATTTTGGTAACGATCAATGGGCATCGGCTGCCCCAGGTTTGAAAACCGTTGAAGATGCCTTAGAAATGCGTAAACGTATTTTCTCTGCTTTTGAAGCGGCAGAAAAAGAGTCAGACCCAGAAAAGCGTAAAGCGTTACTAACATTTGTTGTTGTCGGTGGTGGCCCAACTGGCGTTGAACTGGCAGGCGCTTTAGCAGAGATTGCTTACCGAACATTACGGGATAATTTCCGCAATATCGATACCTCAGAAACCAAAATTCTGCTGTTAGAAGGGATGGATAGAGTATTGCCTCCCTATGCACCCGACTTATCTCAAAAAGCCGCCGCAGATTTAACTGATTTAGGAGTAACTGTCAGAACCAAAACTCTGGTTACTAATATAGAAGGAGATATCGTCACCCTTAAGTCGGGCGATCAAACGGAACAAATTGCTGCTAAAACTATTCTCTGGGCAGCAGGCGTTAAAGCCTCAGCCATGGGTAAAGCGATCGCCGACCGTACTGGGGCAGAACTAGACCGTTCAGGACGAGTGATCGTAGAACCTAATCTAAGTGTCGCAAAGCATCCCAATATTTTTGTGATTGGGGATTTAGCTAATTTTGCCCACCAGGGAGAACGTCCTTTACCCGGTGTTGCCCCCGTTGCCCAACAGCAGGGGATTTATGTGGCAAAACTAATTCAGAAGCGCCTCAAAGCTCAAACATTGCCTCAATTCCATTATAAAGACTATGGTAGTTTGGCGGTGATTGGTCGTAATAAAGCCGTGGTGGATCTAAAATTCACCCGTTTCTCTGGTATCTTTGCTTGGCTGGCTTGGGTGTTTGTTCATGTCTTGTTCTTAATTGAGTTTGACAATAAGTTAATTGTGATGATTCAGTGGGCTTGGCGATACTTTACCGGCCAGGGCGGCGCGTGTTTAATTACGAATCTCGATCCCGTTGAGGACAAACCGCCAGAAGAAATGGTACAGCCTCCTGCTTCTTCGGTACAGATGCCCGGTTAGGGTTGAGAAAGCGTTAATATTGAATGGAATTTTAAAGGTAATCTCCTATTGATTTTCTCACAGGGAAATGAAGTAGGAGATTATTAATTTGATGCTTTTTTTAACCTCAGACGGTCTATTTTAAATTCGTATAACTCACGTTTATTTACACTCCATCTAGAAACCGCAACTTAATTTAAAATTTTCTGGCGAATATTTTGCTCATTTAACTCTTCATAGGATTCTAATAAAATCATTGAGATATTTTGATTAATGACGCTTTCAATGAGTAACCGTTCTTCTAAAGGTTTGTGAGAACAGTTAAGGGATTTATCGGTTAAATCTTGTAAGTTTTTGACCTGCTTATAACGGTTAGGAATACAAGCCAATACACCGGTGAGCAGTTTATTTCGTAAAGCTAACGAGGAAAAAATCAGGTGATATGCAGGGTTATCAGAAGCCATTAAGAAATCTTCAATTTCCTTCATAACCATCAAAGCCGTTAAATTAATTTTTTTATCAGTCATTTTTCGTATTCCTAATAGTCGTAGGCAAATAGAGTGATTGAGGGATTAAACTGATGAGAAAAAGGTTAATCAGAACTCATAGAGTTCAGAAGGATAGATTTAATGATGGAGTGTTCATAAAGAAAAAAGTTTTGACTCTCAACAGGATGGATATCAAGTTGAATTTTGAGGAAAGATAGAGAATGGGTCTGAATCTTATAAAAAATAGTAAGAATCATTCCCATTACTCTACAGCCATCATGAGGTAGCAATACTGAGGTAAAACCACACAATCTAAGACAACAGACCTGACCTGCATCTTAAGTTGTATGAACAACGTTTGTGGTCATGAATTATCCCGTAGAGTTATCACCTGAATGTTATGATTGCCGATCAAAGCCAGATGAATTCTTTCGGGATTGGAATGTATTTCTAACCCTATCAGCAGATCATTTAATTGGAAAGGGGTAAAAGTAACTCTCTGGCTGTAAGGAAAGTGACCTGAATTGTAAAGAAAACAAATGTTTTTTTAAAAAAGCCGCTTTTTCTGATATAAAAGTTAACGCTTTAAGAAACGAGATATTATACTTTGCTGATAACATAACAAAATATTTCAAATAATATTGCAAAGTATATACGACTTGATTAATCTAATCAATGCTCATTCAGCGATAATGCTTTTCTAATCGCCATTTTTCCTTAGTGCATATTGATATATTTTTGTCAATGAGATAAAGTAACTACTTAAAAAAGCCGACTCCAAGTAGAAGTCACTCCCAGTCAATTCTCAGTCAAACTTTCCTTGAAAATTAGTCAGTTAAGAGACATATTACTTTACGATAAATAGAATAAATTGGTTGAGTGCTAATCAATGCTCAGGGAAAATGCATCCAGAATGAGGCTTGAAGAATTATTAAAACTAATGGAAGCAACAGGTCATTTAAATTCTGTCCAGGAAATTATACTCCGTCAAGCTTGGGAAAGTAAAACCTATAGTAACATGGCGCAGGAGTATCATTTTGATGCAGATTACCTCAAAAAAGTTGCTCATAAACTCTGGCATATTGTCTCCGCGTTATTGGGAAAATCCATTTCTAAAGTTACTTTTCGTTCTATTGTTGAATCTTTAGAAACTACGCCTCAACAGCAACAGTTAATTACAAACTATCACTTCCATTTACAACAACAAACCCTGACAAGTTATAACCCTTCCAATACTAATCCGATTGAATTTCCCGGTCATCTAATTCCTCTGGGTTCAACATTTTATATTGAGCGTCCTCCTTTAGAAACTATTGTTTTCCGAGAGATTGAACAACCCGGTAATATTATTTGGATAAAAGCCCCGCAAAAAATGGGTAAAAGTTCTCTACTTGAAAGAATTATAGCTCGTGCTAATTCTCAAGGTTATCAAACTGTTATAATTGATTTCCAGCAAATTACCGTTTCTCACTTACAAGATCTCGACCAATTTTTTCGCTGGCTGTGTTTAAACATCACTCAAAAACTCGAATTAAATCTACAGTTAGATAATTGTTGGCAGCAAGAAATAGATAGTAAAGTCAATTGTATCCGCTATTTTAAACAATATTTACTTCCTCAAATCAATCATCCTTTAGTGATAGGCTTAGACGGGACTAATCTTTTATCTCACTCTCCTTCAATTATTCAAGAGATAGTCATGTTATTACGATCCTGCTATGAAGAATCAAAGCGATTTGAGATTATGAAACAGATCCGCTTTATTGTGCTACATTCTACAGAAATTGAAATTCCGTTTTATCCCGGTTACTTAAATTCTATTGGTTTACCGATTAAATTACCCCCTTTTAGTATCGGACAAACCCAAGAATTAGCCCTGCGTTATCAGTTAGATTGGGCAATAGAAGCAGAGGGAATTCAGCAACTCAAAGCTTTACAACGCCTTTTAGGGGGGCATCCTTACTTAACACAACTAGCATTTTATTATCTGGCTCAAACTGATATGACTTTAGACGAACTTCTACAGCAAGCCCCAACAATGTCAGGTATTTATCATGATTTTTTATTGCATTATCTGATGATTCTGAATGCTCAACCTCAACTAGCAAATGCATATAAACAAGTGATTCATTCAGAACACAGTCTTAAACTCAATCCCGTTTTAGCCCATCAATTAGAAAATATGGGGTTAGTGACTTTGAGGGGTAATCAAATCATTCCCAGTTGCCAATTATATCAACTCTACTTCGCCACTCATCTGGGATAACTTCTAACGTTTTCTTAACTATTATCACTGCTAAGATCATAGTACCATGAAAGTGTTCTAGAACTATGAACCGAACCGGAGTAGTGAGAGATATGACAACATTGCTAGAACAGTTACGGCAATTCACAGTTGTGGTCGCCGATACTGGAGATATTAAGGCGATCCAAACCTTTGAACCCCAAGACGCGACCACCAACCCATCCTTGATCACCGCAGCGGCACAAATGCCAGAATATCAAGAGATTGTGGATGAGACCCTAAAAACAGCGCGTCAAGAATTAGGGACGGATGGGGATGCAACGGAAGTGGCAACGCTTGCCTTTAAGCGCTTAGCCGTGGCATTTGGGCTAAAAATCTTAGAAATTATTCCCGGTCGGGTTTCAACGGAAGTAGATGCTCGCTTATCCTATGATACGGAAGCGACTCTAGCCCAAGGCAGAGAATTAATTGCTCAGTATGAAGCCGCCGGAGTTTCGCGCGATCGCATTTTAATTAAAATTGCCTCGACTTGGGAAGGCATTAAAGCGGCAGAAATCCTCGAAACAGAAGGAATTCACTGCAACTTAACCTTGCTGTTTGGTATCCATCAAGCCATTGCTTGTGCTGAGGCTAAAGTAACGTTAATTTCTCCGTTTGTCGGTCGGATTTTAGATTGGTATAAAAAAGAAACAGGACGAGATTCTTATCCTCCAGCAGAAGATCCGGGCGTTATGTCTGTCACCGAGATTTATAACTATTACAAAAAGTTTGACTACAAGACAGAAGTAATGGGGGCGAGTTTCCGTAATATTGGAGAAATTACAGAATTAGCCGGGTGTGATTTACTGACAATTTCTCCCAAGTTATTGGATACATTAAAGTCTACTGATACGGACTTACCTCGAAAACTCGATCCTGAAAAAGCGAAGGGAATGGAGATTGAGAAATGCTCTATAGACAAGGCTAAATTCGATCAAATGCACGCAGAAGATAAAATGGCTTCTGATAAATTAGAAGAAGGAATTATAGGGTTTTCTAAAGCATTAGAAGCGTTGGAAAGTTTGTTAGCAGAACGCCTCGCAAGTTTGGAAGGGGAAGATGTGGTTAATCATGCGGCTGAAGATATTTTCCGCACCTATGATTTAGATGGGGATGGTTTTATTACCCGCGAAGAATGGGCAGGAACGGATGCTGTATTTGATGCTTTAGATGAAAATAAAGACGGTAAAATTACACCCGAAGAAATGTCAGCCGGACTCGGTGCAGCGTTCCGTTTAGCTTCTTAAATGGATTTATTTGTTATTCATTCATAGCTGCTTGATGGGGTATGTTTTATCATAAAATTCATACCCTATTTTTCCATAATTTTAATTCAAATTCATATTGAATAATTTTTTAATTAAATAATCTTTTAAAATTAATGATAAATCAGCCCATGTCGAATGAAAATATTAAAATAGAAGATGATCGCACCGGAATAGAGATAGAAACCCTTAAACGGGCTTTTGCAGATAATTTATTTTATTTACAAGGAAAGTTTCCAGCCATTGCCACAGAGAATGACTTTTATATGGCATTGGCTTATACCGTACGCGATCGCTTATTACATCGGTGGTTAAATACAACAGAAACTTATCTGCGAGAAAATGTAAAAGTTGTTTGTTATTTATCGGCTGAATATTTATTAGGGCCGCATTTAGGCAAGAACTTAATCAATTTAGGAATTTTTGAACCCGTTCGTCAAGCAGTAGAAGCCTATGGATTAAACTTACAAGAATTGATGAAAATTGAAGAAGAACCCGGTTTAGGAAATGGCGGTTTAGGGCGATTAGCGGCTTGTTATATGGACTCAATGGCAAGTTTAGAAATACCCGCAATTGGCTATGGAATTCGCTATGAATTTGGAATTTTTGATCAAGAAATCCGCAATGGTTGGCAAGCAGAAATAACCGATAAATGGTTAAGATTTGGTAACCCTTGGGAAATTGCCCGCCCTGAGTCCAGTGTTGAAGTCAAGTTAGGCGGATATACTGAAGGGAATTTTGATGAAAATGGGCGTTATCGGGTGAAATGGATACCCGCACAAACCATTAAAGGGGTTCCTTATGATACCCCAATTTTAGGTTATCAAACCAATACTGCAAATACATTACGCTTGTGGAAAGCTGAAGCGCCAGAATCGTTTAATTTTCAAGCCTTTAATACCGGAGATTATTATGCTGCAGTCCATGAAAAAACCTTTGCTGAAAATATTACAAAAGTTCTTTATCCCAATGATGAACCTATTCAAGGTAAACAACTACGCCTAAAACAACAATATTTCTTCGTGTCTTGTGCCTTACAAGATATGATTCGGATTCATCTTTATCGGGAAAATTCCTTAGAAACATTTCATCATAAATATGCAGTTCAATTGAATGATACGCACCCAACAATTGGCATTGCAGAGTTGATGCGATTATTAATCGATGAACATAATTTTGAGTGGGAACAAGCCTGGGAAATAACTCAAAAAACCTTTGCTTATACCAATCATACTTTACTGCCAGAAGCATTAGAAAAATGGTCTGTTGATTTATTGGATTTCCTGTTGCCGCGTCATTTAGAAATTATCTATGAAATTAATAGTCGTTTTTTAAAGCAAATGCAGGAAAAATATACGGGTGACAACGATAAATTATCTCGTCTATCTCTGATTGATGAAGCAGGCGGAAAATCTGTTCGGATGGCAAATTTAGCCTGTGTTGGGAGTCATTCTATTAATGGAGTGGCTAAACTGCATACAGAACTTTTAAAACAATATACTCTACAGGATTTTTATCAACTTTATCCCAATAAATTTAGCAATATAACTAATGGCGTTACTCCGCGACGTTGGATGGTGTTATCAAACCCTGGTTTAACCCAATTAATTACATCTAAAATAGGGGAAAACTGGATTAAACATTTAGATGATTTATCGAAACTAGAATCCTTTGTAGATGATCCGCAATTTCGGCAAGCATGGCGACAGGTTAAATATCAGGCAAAACAGAAATTAATACAGCAGATTCAACAACAATGTGGCATTACTGTTAATCCACAAACGATGTTTGATATTCAAGTTAAAAGAATTCATGAATATAAACGTCAACATCTGAATGTATTGCATATCATTACTTTATATAATCGCCTGAAAAATTTCCCGGACTTAGATATTGTACCCCGGACATTTATCTTTGCGGGAAAGGCTGCCCCCAGCTATTTTATGGCGAAATTAGTGATAAAATTGATTAATTCTGTAGCAGATGTGGTAAACAACGATCCCGATATTCGCGATCGCCTTAAAGTGGTATTCATTCCCGATTATAATGTGACGAATTCTCAATCTATTTACCCAGCAGCAGACGTATCAGAACAAATTTCAACCGCAGGCAAAGAAGCCTCAGGCACAGGAAATATGAAGTTTTCTCTGAATGGTGCATTAACCATTGGTACTTTAGATGGCGCTAATGTAGAAATTCGTAACCGAGTTGGGGAAGAGAATTTCTTTTTATTTGGTTTAACCGCAGAAGAAGTCGAACACCAAAAACATCTGGGTTATAATCCTTGGGATTATTATCGTTCTAACAAAGAATTACAACAAATCATCGATCAGATTGCATCTGGATACTTTTCCAATGGCGATACAGACTTATTTAAAGCATTGATAGACTCTTTACTGTATCATGATGAATATCTGGTTTTAGCAGATTATCAAGCTTATATTGACTGTCAAGAACAGGTGAATTTGGCTTACCGAGATCAAGAAAATTGGACTCGGATGTCAATTCTAAATACCGCAAGAACAGGATATTTTTCTAGCGATCGCGCCATTCGAGAATATTGTAACGAGATTTGGGATATTCAACCTGTTTCAATTGAATTGAAAGACTATATTCAAGCCCAAGCTGCCTTTAAACTGGATTCAAATTCATAGAAACACAATACTCTGATTGACTCTATCGACGCAACAATAAATTACTACCGTGAGTATCTGTACCGCAAGTTCTCAATAACCCGTAGGCTTCAGCTAGAGATTCTATTTCTTCTGCAATCTCAGGAGTGGGTAACCAGGGGTTACTAAAGCGGTAATTATAATAAACTTCAACCCCATCAATGCCTAAACGCGCTGCTTCGGGAATCAGTTTAGCAGCCTCGCGGCGATATCGTGCTGGATGAGCGAGTACCGCTAACCCTCCTGCTTGTTGAATGGCTTTGATCACGTTTTGTGCTACGTCTAAAGTCTCTGTACCGGGTTGATTTTGGAGATAAGGCTTTAAACAGCTTGCAGTCGGGTCAAAAGCATAGCCTAGAATATGTACCCTCGTCTTAAACAGATCTGCACTAATTTCAACTCCAGTCCACAGAGTCGGTGCTTTGGAGTGATTCTCTGGGTGTCGCGCTTTCCAACTATCGAGATATCTTTGAGCTTCGTAATACCCTTTTGTGGTGTGGTGATCGGTAATGGCCAATCCGCTTAAACCAATGGCGATCGCTTGTTCGATAATCTCAGCCGGTTGCAGTTGTCCGTCTGATTTGACCGTATGCATATGGAAGTTGTAAGAACGGGGACAACTCTGAGCATCAACCGTTTGTAAGATATGGCGCAGTAGAGAATGATTTTGAGCAATAGGCATAGAGGAGAACTGCTCCTCAACTCTAAGGAGATTATCAGTATACCCAGCGTAGTGGAAAGTGTCCCGAGAAGTTGAGAAGAGATTGACCGACATAATTGTTAATTCGGTTTGTCTTAATATATTGTTACTTCATCTACTGTATCTAATTTATTCCGCTAGTGTCAGGCGATCTGCCAAATTAGTGCAAATTTTAGATTAAAAATTCTGATAAATTGTATTCTATTACAAGCATTGGATCAGGGTGAACATGGTTAAATCCAGGGGATAGATAGCCAGGTAGATAAGGTTGGCATCTGGTAACGAGAATGTCACCATGTTCTGATCTACCTGAATCCTATGCTTGTTGAGTGTTACGTTGAGCGGCGGCAGCCTCTAAGAGTTTTGCCCAGCGTTTTTGAGCTTGCTTGGGAGTACATTTGAGCACTTTGCCGATTTCTTTATCACTGTGCTGTGCTTGTTTGAGTTGGATCAACGTTTTCTCAGCTTCAGACAGTTGTCCGTAGAACTGTTCCCATTGAACCGCACTCATTCCTAGTTTTTGGTCTAAATCAGCACCTAACCACTGATGAACTAATTTCCATTGGCCAGAGCGAGAGAACTTTTCGACATGATACTTAAACCGTTGTTGCAGATAGTCCCGTTGACGAGTGGTTAAACCGAGGGCTTGATCAATGTCACAAGCTTGTAAATCTTGCATTTTCAATTCAAGATACCGCACACAGTCAAGTTGTCCTTGCTCCTCGAGATAGCGCTTCAATTCTACAACGACGCGATCGCGGAGTACTGCTTCGGCTGGGTCAACCGCTTCAGAGACCATTTGTTCACGAACTTGCTGCATGACGTAGGAACGGCTTTGAGCTTCTGCTTCTTCTGTTTTAGCGCCTTCAACCGCCATTTCAATATCAATTGAGGTTTCTGGGGGTTGACCTTTAGCAAAGCTTTGAGCGCGTAATACAATCAAACGTTGACGGTTACGACCCGGTAAGCCAATTTGGCGCTTGGCGTACTGTTCAGTGAATGCCATGTATTCAGACAGTTCTAAACGAGTGCGGGGGGTATAATCTTCTACCACGTCGTGTTCGCGACGAAACGCTCGTAATGATTCGATATAGAACGCTTGCAGAAAATCTTCAATTAAATTGTAACGGGCTTGGAAGCTTAACTGTGATTCAAAGTAAGCAATGTGACGATAGACCATTGCAGCCAAACTCGAATGTAGTTCAACCCGACCTTGCTTAGAACCTAGTTTGTAGTAATGGATGCACTTTTGTAAGCGATGGCGACCTAAGTTAAGCTGCCAAGTTTGAATTTCACCTGAATCTTGAATGCGATCGCTTTTTTGACAAATGCGTTCAACTTCTAAGGCAATTCGCAGCATCACCATTTTAGCCCCAGCCGGCTTAGTTTTGATGCTGGTCTGGAGTTCCCGTAACAGAATCTCGGTTAAGGCTTGTACATCCATTTCAACCTCAGTGGCTGAGGGAAGATATTCAGGAGTAACATCGGGAGTTGCGTAGGGGGTGGGGGTGACAGAATTTAGAGATTGAGTATTCACAAACATTTTTTTTTTCCTTGGGTAAAGCACCGTTAGAGACGCATATGAGTAAAACCGGATTGATGGTCTGTCCTGATTCGACTCTCTTCACTTTGAATAGTAGAAGCAGCAAGATAACGACTGTGACGGTGGTGTTGCACCCTTTTAATCGGCTAGGGTTCGGTTATTATCACTGAAGTATTTTTTCGCCTTATGCACGCGCTGCTAGTCACCCTGTAATTCTTATTATGTCTGCATTTGGCGGATTCAAACGGTCATGTAGATAGCACTAAATAGTAGAAGTGGTTGAGTAGACGATTCATCAACTGGTTGCCCGTGATGCTATTTAACAGTGATTGAGCATTTTGGAAGTTGTAAGTACATTATTCGGGTTACAGGTTGGTTTTTTTCAGTTGGACCAGACAATTGCACCTCACTGTAGGGTTTCAAATTGATAAACCGGTTGTGGTACTGGAACAGACTGAACCATAGATAGCTTTAGTCATAACCAGTACAGTTAGAACTGCGATCGCCCAATACATCAAGTTTGGATTTTGAGATGTTGGGTGTGGGTCGAGTCGGTACCGGAAATTGTTGATGAGTTGGTAACACAGAATTTGTGTTGGGGTCTAGCCGGATGAGCTGTTATAAAACAAGCCGGTTGACAATGAACTGTTTTGGGGGCAAGTCATAATTGATTGAGTTCAACAGATAACCATCCTGTTACGATCTACGTTAAAGCTTATATCTCAATTATGCACTAAACTTTTTGACCGAATTGACTGCATAGTTTTAGACATTTGCATTGCAGATTTCTGCAATTTTTTTTGTTGAAAACGACATTGACTGTCATCCTTAAATTTCCTTGAAAGTGAGAATATTTATCACAAGCTGGGTTAGCTCGATTCTCCCCATAGAGCTAGCCTAAAATATCGTTTTTTTTCAAATTGGTAAAATGCGGGTAGTTACACCTGATATGATTTCTTATTATAAGAGCAACCTTTGAGCTTTAGCTACTGTTGCTCCATCACACCAGTGAATGATATAAACAGAGATTACAATAAAATCTCACCTATTTCAATAGAACGAAAACTGCTGCCGCCCCCTGGAGCACTGGGCGGTCTTTGATCTCTGGGTGGATTGTATCCGAACAGAAGCGTCGGTGAAATCACCAACATCAGCGCTAACGACCTTTGAATGCTGTGACAACAATGATTTTTTAGAGTTATAGATTTACCAGTAAATTTCATGATGATTTTCATCTCCTTTATGGACTGTTTTGGGAATGAATAGATAGGCTAAACCCATCTAAAGTACGATAGATGCATATGATATTTATAGGGTTCCTTCTTGATGAGGATTTTGATAAAAACTAAGGAACCAACTTGATTTTTTTAAGGTCAATTCTTTGATGACAAGTAGAGCAACCCTGCTTCATATTCTGAGCTTACCCTGACTTACTAAACCTGTCATTAATTTCATTGTATAACGTTTATCTTCAGAATGATTAAAACCGCTAAAAATTTAAACTTTAACGAAGAATTAACTACGCTGAAGATATCACAAGCGGCCAACTTAATTCACAAAGTGTTCCCTTAGGAGACAGAGATTCTCGCTTAAATTTTCCCCTTAGCCGGGTTTTAAGATTGAGAACTTGTTTCGTGCCTTGACCTTTGAGGTTAGAATGAATCCCCGGCCCGTTATCCGTTACACATAAGGTATACCAGCCTTGGTTCTGTTTACCCGTGGCACTGACACGAGTTACCCCTGTGGCGTGCTTACCCACATTACATAACGCCTCTTCTAGGAAGCGACAAAGCCCCCGTTTATCATCCAAGCTGAGTTGTTCTTCCTCAATCCCATCAAAGTATCGAATCTTCACCTTTAGCGTTTTAAAGCCGGGTAAATCTCGCTCTAAAGTACTGGTATACACCTGATAAAATAGCTCATGAATGGGAGACTTCAGATCCAATGTCAGTTTGCTACTGAGATACAAACTTTCTTCGCGAGAAAGTGCTTCTTGTTTCAAGCGTTCTCCCACTGCACGAATTTCTTGATTTAGCTCGTCCAATTCCGTCAGTAACTGAGGAGTCTGAATTTGACCATCTTGCACCTGTCTCAGTAAACTGGCGAGGGTCTGTAGAGGTCCATTGTGAATCACATCAAAAGTGCGTTCAATGGTTTGTTGACGCTCATTGAGTCTTGATCGTAACGTTTGGTCATAAGCCTTGAAAGCAATACAGGAGATATCTCCCAAGACTAAGGCAATCATCGGCGGAACGATGGGAACCCACCAACCCCACATCAACAGCAACATACTCGTCACTAGCAGACTGAAACCGACTAATATCAGTTCTAAAAGATGTTGAACGGGTGAGCGTTGCCGACGATAACTGAGGTAAATACTGACTCCACCCCAAGCGATAATCCAGAGATATTCACACAAATCGTACCAGCTTTTCAGTAGAGGCCGTCCATCTAATACCGCGCTGATAATTTGGCTGACGGCATGAGCTTGAAATTCAACCCCGATAATGGTTTTTTTAGAAAAATCCTTGTCTGAAATGGCAGAGACATTGACTTTGTCACTGTAGTCAGGAGCGGTTAAACCAATGATAATAATGCGCTCGCGCAGCCAGTCTGGATCAAAATTATTGGTTTTGATATCTTGCAAAGATAAGGTACGAAAGGATTGAGGATTGCTTCTGTAATTCAGCAATACCTGTACCCCACCCGCATCAATCCCAACATAGCTACCGGAATGAGCATAAATCATCGGTAACTCTGTTGAACCCAGTTCATCAGAATAAAACCGCATCGCATTCTCATCCCGTAAACCATTCCCTAGGGCAAAACCTTGTTGTCTAAGATAGGCATCGGCTAAGCGCAATGACAGGGAGAATTTGTATCCATCATCTAGGGTGGGAATGCCCAGATACTGTCGTCTGACACTGAGATCGGCATCATACGGATAGTCATCAAATCCAACTTGATCGGCATCAAGTCCTTGTGGGGGTAGAATTTTAGGGGGTAGAACTCGTTCAACAGCGATGAAAGTTTCATTGGCTGCAAACACCGCCTGCAGTTGAGCAGAACCGGGTTCAACAGGAAGTTCGCGCCGGATATTCAGACCAATAACTGTTGGATTATACTGCTGCAAACTCTCTAAAAGTTGAGCAATATCTTCATCCGGGATGGGATAACTTCCCATCGCCTTAACATCAGCGCGATCAATTCCAACAATCACGATCCGTTCGTCTATGGGTTCGGTTGGTCGCCATCGTAAAAATAGATCGAGGGTTCTCAATTCTACAACTTGCAGGAGTCCTGTGAGTCGAGCACAGACTACAAGTGCGATCATGAGCAACCCAGGCAGAACCCCAATCCCAGGAACAGCGCTTTTTTCCAGTTGACACCAGAGGCGGCGATCCATATCTTCTTTCCCAGATTCAATTCATCAGTCGATTAACCCTACAACTCTGGCTCGAATTTCGGTTTGGATACGAATGTTTTTACCATCTTTTTTGTCGTCTTCGGGATAGATTCCCAGCACATCCTGAATTTTAGTCCAGTAGTGACGAACGGTTCGTTCTGAGACTGACATTCGAGTCGCGATCGCACGATCTTGCAATCCTTCTTGAAAAGCCAGTCTGAGGACTTCTATCCACTCGGGTTTAACTTCTAAGCCAGTTTGCAAGTCTTTGGTATGGGTTACCCCTTGCGTTGCCCACTCTACCCGAGTTAACATTTCTTGGCCAGAGAGGCTTTTGTCTACGATGGTAAATCCCCCCTGATGGGCATCAATTTCGGGTTTGATTCGCACCAATGCTTTAACATAAGTGCTTTGTACCATAAAATTGAGATTAGGATAACGCTTCATTAAGGTTTTGAGCGCTTCGATCCCCACTTCTGTTCGAGCCATTCCTCCAGTTGTTTCTGGAATTGAAAGATCAAAAACAACTAGATTGGGTTGAACCTGTGTTACAAGTTCGATTGCATCTGAGGCAGATTGAGCAGTGTGGATCTCTGATGCTGAATAGTGCTGTTTGAGAAGACTGATCGTCCCTCCCAAAACAACTTCATGATCATCGACAACTACAATGGTTTGTTTCACGGTACGGGCTAAGTTTGGGTCACCATCACAGACTATTGTAAGTCTGATTTGTCCTTGATTCCAACCATGTTAGTTAACGAGCGATCGCGGGGTAAGTCACAATCTCGTTTGACACCCTTGTCTACCAACAGATGGGCTTGAACCTGTATGTACTATGGTAAAAGAGTTAGATGCTCTAAGGCCACTATAATTCCTGCCATTTTTTTTACCGAAATTGGATCAAGAAATGGCAGATTAATGTCACTCAATTGGCTGAAAACGACATTGAATTTTAACTGAATTTATGCTATCTTCTTCGTCAGATTGTGGAGTTTTAGACTAACTTCATTCTACTATTTCAACAATATCACTCAGTCAAGGTAGAAGTCTAATGAGCTGGACTAATATCTTTTATCATTTTAACAAATAATCCGATATCTATGCACCCCTTCATCATCAATTCGGTTTCAATCGTTAGCGGCTTGAGACTTAAAACTCACTCTCATCTACATCTAAGCTAAATTAATTAAATCATGAATGAGAGGCATAGTGGCAACAATCCCCTCACCGCGACGATTAAATTGGGGACTGGCATTAACACCCCGACTTCCCATCTCCCCCATCGAATAAAGTGTACCCACTAATTTAGCACCACTGGCATTGATCTCAGTTTGTTCGGCGGGAGGATAAGTTGATTTCCACAGATTAATAATATACCGAATATAGGCAGCAATCAATCGGCAAGAAACACTGGCATCGAGTAAAGATTTAACAATAAAATTAGGGTGATGCTGTTGTTTTAAAATCGCTTGATAAGTCCGTTCAGCCGTTTTCGGTTTAATTTGAGCAATTCCAATGGACCAATCTGCATAATAAACGAGTTGGGGAATAAATTGGGCTAAAATTTCTTCTATATCATCTTCTAAACTCCGTCTTTGTAGTTCATCGAGTAAAATAGCGCCAATAATTTCTGGAGAAACATTAAATTCTATAGCGGCTGCTTTAATTGGATCTCGTAAACAATAAACTTGATATTCTATTTTAGATAAGTTTGAGAGTTGCATGGTATAAAATTATAAGTTATTTTTCTGTACTGTATGAAGTGATTAAATTCTTAAGAATACGGCTGAAGCAGTGAATTTCTGAGTAGATTATACTGGTGACGAGCAGTACTAATGGCGACTTGCCAGGTAAAAGTAAAAGATTGAAAAGACTCAGGAGAAATTCGATCTTCATCTAACTCCACCACCACTTCATTTAATATTACAAATAGTTTTGAGCGTAACTCTTGTAACTCTTCTAAAGTTTGACTACCCTGAATTTGCTCAATTAAGTTTAAAAGCTCTAAATTATAATAATCAGCTCTATTTTTTTGTTTGCCGCTTAACCATACTCGAAATTGCCAAAAACTCGAAATTAATAAAACAGAAACCGATAAAATAAATCCCATCGTCTCTGCATATTTTTCTAGAAAACTAGGTTCATCTTGCTGATAATAGATTAAAGCCCCTGGATGAAAGGAAAACCCTAATGTTCGAGTCGAATTAGGCGGCGCAACCAGAGACGCTTGCGGTGTTTTACTCACTAAATCATTCCGGGCTTCATACAGAATTCGAGTAATTTCTTGAATCACCCAAGGCTCAATATTGGGGCGAGTTACCATCACAGAACGAACAGAAACCACTAATAAATCTTCGGAAGGAATGGGAATCGCGCCATTATAAGTTCCCTTAGGAATTGTACTGGCTTCTAAGGTGGGTTGAAACAGTTGTAAAGCTGCTGCTTGATCAATCGGGACTAAACGATAATCTTCCGTTTGTAATAATTCATCAATGGCTGGATTTCCTAAAGCAATAATCCGAAATAAAGCATCTACCCGACCTTGTTTTAAGGCGGTATGGGCTGCGGTGGGAGTTAAGGGAAAAGCTTGAAAATCTTGTGGTGTTAAACCGTAATGTTGACTCAGGGGCCAAAAGAGTTGATAGGAACCGCTCCCTTCCGGCATTAACGCAATTCGTTTACCTTTTAGATCGTTGACACTATCAATTCCTGAATTAGTATTTGCAATCAAGTGAAACACTTCAGGAAATAAAAAAGCAACCGCTTTAACGTTCGGAGAAACCGATGAATTACTTTGAATTAATGCTAAATGTGCTTGATTTTGCTCCAGTAATTCAAGATTATTAATCGAACCCTTGGTTTCAATCACATCAATTTTAATCCGAGGTTGATGTTGAGCCACCACTTCGGCTAATGCTTGACCAAAAGCATAATATTCACCGGTTTTTCCGCCTGTGGCTAAGGTAAGATGATAAACGCGGTTAGGATTACGCCAGGATAACATTGCGAAAATCCCTGCTGTGATTACACTGATTAAAATAATAGGAATTGCTTGCCGATTTTGCATAAACAGACGAACCCCACTGAAGATTTCAACATTAAAGTTAAAGACACTCTCAATCTAGATTTTAAATCGTAAACATGACTGATAAAATTTTAGCCCTTGATTTTGGGGGTACAAAATTAGCCGCCGCTAGCTGGGTTCAAGGAACACAAAAATGGTATCGCCATCAGCGTCGTTTGTCTCCCTATTCTCCTTCAGCAGAGTCCGATTTGGCAATCATGCACTCGCTCATTGATGATGTTTTACAAGGGGAAAAACCCCTGGCAATTGGCGTGAGTTTTGGCGGCCCGGTTGATGCCACAACAGGCACTGTGCGGTTATCTCACCATGTTCCCGGTTGGGAGAATATACCCCTATCGCAACAGTTACAAACCGAATATGGCGTACCCGTTGCAGTCGATAATGATGCCAATATTGCCGCTTTAGGGGAACATCGCTTCGGAGCCGGACAGGGATATGCTCACCTTTGTTATATTACGGTCAGTACAGGTGTGGGGGGTGGCTGGATTTTAAATGGGCAACCCTGGCGTGGTGCAGATGGTATGGCTGGAGAAATGGGTCATACAGTCGTACAACCCGATGGCCCTAAATGTTTATGCGGTAAACGGGGTTGTGTCGAACGCTTGGCTTCTGGGCCATATATTGCTCAGCAGGTTCGGCAAAGCTTAACTCAACATCCCAAAGAGGGTCAGATTTTACGAGAATTCGTTAACCATAATTTAGATGAAATTACCGCTGAATTGGTCAGTCAGGCTGCAAACCAAGGCGATAAACTCTCTCAAGCTGCAATTCTCAAAGCCGGTTGGGCAATTGGCCGAGGAATTGGCAATGCCGCGAATTTAATTAACCCGCAGCGGTTTATCCTGGGTGGAGGAGTCACAAAAGCCGGAGATTTATTCTGGCAAGAAGTCCGTCAAGTTGCCCGTCAAACCGCTTTACCCGAGGTCCATTTTGAAATTGTTCCCGCAAAACTCGGCGATGTTGCCCCCCTTTGGGGCGCTGTTGCTTTAGCAGAAGATCTTTTGATCAGGAGTCAGGTAGGGGCGCATTGCATGCGCCCGGAGCGCGAGTCTTGCCTAACAAAAAACAACTAATAACAAATAACTAATAACAAATAACTAATAAAAATGACTAACTATTTTGCGACTGTTGCCCGAGGTTTAGAAGAAGTTGCGGCTGAAGAATTAGCACAACTGGGCGCTGAAAACATTCAACCTGAATTTACTGGGGTTCGGTTTACAGGAGATAAGAAACTACTTTATCGGGTTAATTTGTGGAGTCGAATTATCTTTCGAGTTTTAGTTCCTATTGCTCAATTTCCTTGTCATAATGCTCAACAACTTTATCGTAATATTCAATCTCTTGAATGGAGTGATTATTTAACGCCCGATCAAACTTTTGCAGTTCATTGTACGGGTTCAAATCGTCAGCTTAATCATACTCATTTTACCGCATTACAGGTAAAAAATGCCATCATCGATCAACAGCGTCAGCAATTTAAGCAACGCTCAGATATTGATCCGAAAAACCCAGATATAAACATTAACTTTCATATTGATCAAACCACAGGTATTTTAAGTTTAGATAGTTCGGGCGGCAGCCTACATCGGCGAGGATATCGAGCAGCAGTGGGTAAAGCGCCTTTGAAAGAAACCTTAGCAGCGGCATTATTAGAATTAGCAGAATGGGATACTAATCTACCGTTTCTCGATCCTCTATGTGGTTCAGGAACATTACCTTTAGAAGCGAGTTTGAAAGCGTTAAATGTTGCACCAGGATTATTTCGAGAAAGCTTTGGATTTATGAACTGGAAAGACTTTGATTCGGAGTTATGGCAACAGTTAGAAACTGAAGCAGAAGAGCGTCAAAAACCTAAACTTCCGGCGATGATTATGGGATGCGATCGCGATTCTGAAATGATTTATCAAGCGGACTGTAATGCTCAACAATGTGGCGTTGCCGATCAAATTACTTTAATTCAACGTTCCCTTGAACAATTAGAAGCACCCAGCGATAAAGGTGTAATTTTATGCAATCCTCCCTATGGAGAACGCTTAGGGAATGCCGCAGAATTAGGCGGATTATATAAGCAGCTAGGAGATATTTTTAAGCAACGCTTTAAAGGTTGGACTGCTTTTATTTTATGTGGTAACAAAGCGTTATCTAAGCAAGTGGGTTTAAGAACATCTCGGCGTACCGCTGTTTATAATGGCAGTTTACCTTGTACTTTATTAAAATACGAACTTTATTAAATTCTGATTGACTCAAATTATAATGAATAAAACTTACTAATTCTCAAAATATAGCAGGTCGCGAGTCGTCTATTTACAGGCTCGTAGAAACGTTATATATAACCTCTCTATCCAAAGATTCCAGAAGCTTTATATGATAGGTAAGTTATCCCCCTGTTGCCTATAGTAAGATTGTCTGTTGCAACCGCGCGTAGCGCTATATCAATGTCACTTAAATGAGCGATTGACACTCACACGGTTATGTAGTACATTTGTAGTGTTACAGCAGTAGTGTCAGTTATGGATACTCTATTAATCCGTCCTTATCAGGGCGAAACCGATTTAGAAATCATTGCTCAATTTTACAACGATTGTGAACAAGTCGATCAACTCGGCTATTGGATAACCGCCGATAATTTACGACAATCTTACAATTCTCCGGGGTTTAATCCCAATTTAGACTTGCGTTTATGGGAAAATAATCAAGGTCAATTAATTGCTATCGCAGCAGTACATCGTTCAATATCTACTGATAAACCAGAGAGTTTTTTAGGCTTTCGGGTACATCCTAAATTTAGAGACAAAAATCTAGAACGTGATATTATCGCTTGGGGACTTAAGCGAGTTCGAGAGAGTTTCCCGCAACAAAAACAGATAAAACTACGTGCAGATTGTCGAAGTCACCAACAGGAAAAAATTAATCTTTTAAAAGACTTTGGGTTTATTAGCGATCGCTATTTCTTCCAGATGCAACGGGATTTAAATCAACCTCTGCCTCAGCCACAATTGCCTGACGGGTTTGTAGTACGTTCAGTTAATCCTCAACAGGACGCAGAAGCCTGGATAGAGATGTTCAATCAAACCTTTATCGATCATTGGAATCATCATGATCTAACTTTAGAACAATATCAACACCATATTAAAAGTCCAAGTTATGACCCTGATTTAGATTTAGTTTTGATTGCAAAAGACGGTACATTTGCAGGCTTTTGTGAAGGTCAAATTTATCACTATGACAATCAACGAAATGGTCGGAATGAAGGGTGGATTAATATATTAGGAACTCGGCGCGGCTTCCGTAAACTCGGCTTAGGACGGGCGATGTTACTAACAGGAATGCATAGATTAAAAGCAAAAGGCATGGAGATTGCGCTGTTAGGAGTGGATGCTCAAAATCCATCGGGTGCATTAAAGTTATACGAATCTGTTGGGTTTGAAAAGAGTCACACTTCTATTGATTATCTCAAGGTTTTACAAGGATAGAATTCTCAATTTACATAACGTGAGGGAGACGAATTTAAAACCGACCTCTCACCTCTCCCTAGCCCTCTCCTACGAGGAGAGGGAACGAATGGTCTCCCCCTTTTAGAGGCAGGTTGGAGGGGGTGGAGAGGGAACGAATGGTCTCCCCCTTTTAGAGGCAGGTTGCGGTGCGACCCCCTAAAGGGTTCGTTAGTTGCTCAACTTGGGGAGACCCCAAGACCGCACTAACTCACTGCGCCACCTGAGGGCGCTAAGGAAGCGCGAACTCCGGTCTTGGGGTCTCCCCAAGTAGAGGAAGTTCGTAAGAGACGCGCACCAAGAGAGGAGTTCGTTTGAGAGGGAAACTGTGTCCTAAGAGGACTATTTTTTAATCGAGAGGGGCAAGAAAATTCATCATAAGACCGTTAAATAGCTAAGAAATTTTTCTTATTCCCCTCCTTGTAGGAGGGGTTAGGGGAGGTTATCGAACTCATGTTTACCTAACTTTTAGTACTATTTGATTTTGGCACAACTGGGTAACTGCTGTTTTACTGACTGGCTAACAGTGGTTTCCTGGTTTTTTATTATGAGAGAAAGCAGTATATCCGGATTTGGATTAGCTTTACAGGAAATATAAGTCATATGATAAGGTTAGAGTCAGATTGGGTATACTGAGAAATAGGATGAATTTTACTCATCTCTAGCAATCTATGCTTAGATTGAAAATAAAATTATCCTCGTTGATGTGATGATTGATGTCAAAATGAATACAGAAAAACTTCAACAATCTTTGATTAATTTACCGGAAAAAGCACCCGAAGCAACGGTAAGTCGGATTTTTGTTTCGGAGTTATTAACAGCACTAGGTTTTAATCAATTAGATATTGTTTCGGAATTTCCTACCGGACAAGGTTTTAAAGCAGTTGATTTTGCGGCGCGAAAAAGTATAGAACAAGATCGTTTTCTAGAAACTCGAAATAACCCAACTTTGTTGGTAGAAGTTAAAGGCATAGATATTAATTTAGCGGAAGGTTCGCCACAATATATTAGAACGGTTCAACAACTTAAAAGTTATTGTTTGGGTTCTAATTGTAAAACGGTGAATTGGGGAATCATTACAAATTCCCAACATATTCAACTGTTTAGAAAGCATGGAAAAGTGGTTTATGCCGCTACACCTTGTTTAGAATTAACTCCAGAGAATGTTAGTGAGATTATTTCAAAAATTAATCACAAAATTGAATCAGTTTCAAAAGCTTTAACTGTGGCAGTTTATAACAATAAGGGGGGGGGTAGGAAAGACGACTACAACAGTCAATTTAGCCGCTGTTTTAACTTTATATAATAAGAAAGTATTAGTGATCGATTTCGATCCAAATCAGCAAGACTTAACTCATTCTCTCGGTTTTGAAATTGAAAAAGAAGGTTTCTATGCTTGTTTGAAAAATAGACAAGAAAATCTCGAAAAAGTAATTAAGTGTCATGAGGTTAAAGCCAAGAGTAAAAGCTTAGAAATTGATATCATTCCAGCCGATCAAATCTTTGCTGATAAAAGTGAAAATGAGTTACGGCAAGAACTAAAAATTTATACACTGAGTCAAACTTTAGAAACGCTTCGATCTAAATATGACTATATTTTAATTGATTCTCCCCCAAACTGGCGTTTTCTCAGTGCTAGTGCTGTTTATGCTGCCGATGTGGTGTTAATTCCAACCAAACATAATAATGTTTTTTCCTTAAGAAATGCCGCAATTGCGATTTCTAAATATATCCCAGAAGTGCAAAATATCCGTAAAGATGGATCGCCGACTGCCCTCCCCATTTTCTTTAATGGAGAGAAGATGACAGACTCTCAAAAAACAACTGTTCATAAAGCTATTGATCGTTTAATAGCGGAAACAAAGAAAGATCAAAATCATCAATTTGATTTACTGCCTTATTATTATCCACGGTTTACAAAATCTAAAAAAGATCGTCATATTTTTGAGATTCCCAGTTACGCTTATATTGCTAATGCTGGATTTGATCAAGTTCCTGCGGTTTATAAAAACAAAACAGCCCGTGAATACTATGCAAATTTAGCGAAGGAGTATTTTTTACAATGAGTAATATTAGTGATATCGGCAATTTAATGCATCTTTATCTGGAGGATATCGATCCCGGAGAAGGTACTGATGCGCCCTCATTTTTAATTACAGCAGCGGCTAATAGTCTGAGTGAGTCTGGACAACGCAATTGGGTTCCGATTATTGTTAAAGAAATAGGAATTGATCAATATCAGGTTATTGGGAATACGTTCATTTATGCTGTGGCGGAAGTTGCGGAATTAGAAAAAGTTTGGTGTATTATTGCTTCAGATAGCGAGGAAACAGAAAAACTGACTCAAATCTTATCTGGAGAAAAAATACCGAAAATCAATCTATCGACGGCAAGCCATGATGAAATTAAAGATGCATTGCAATATTTAATCGAACAGCCGGGAACAGTCCTCAAAGGCGTTAAATTATTGACAGCAACGAATAGAATTGACGAAGCCCCTCGTCAATATTGGCAAACTTTAGATCCGATAACCCAGCTAAAATGTGGAATTACTAAAGGTAAGAAATTAAAAGCCTTAGAAACCGTATTTTATCTCACGCCGCAACCAATGCCCGAGAATATTCAAGATCTAGCTATTTTGAAGGGTTTAACCACAACAGAATTAAAAGCAATGGCAAAGAAACGTCAATTCACAGGATATAGTAAACTGAAAAAACAAGAATTAATTGAATTACTCAGTTAATTTTTATTCGTCCGAGGTGATTAGTTCTTTGTGATTAGACTTCTTGCAGATCTTAAAAAATATCATTTCTGCTACTTTTTATCTCCAGTCTTTCCGATAGTTCCGGTGTTGCCGACTTCTGCAAGAGATCTAATTTGATTTGTTATGCCACTCAACAATGTAGCGCAGATAACGAATAGCCCATGACAAAGAACCAACAAGTCATAACCCGACTTTGACGTTGACGCGGTAAACTGAAATATAGAGAAATCTTGCAAGATTGGAGAAGCACCAAGGAGAACGCATTCGCATGGGTAGAGTAGTCGGCATAGACTTGGGGACAACAAACTCTGTGGTTGCCATCATGGAAGGGGGAAAACCCATTGTAATCGCGAATTCAGAAGGAATGCGGACTACGCCCTCCGTTGTTGGTTTTACCAAAGAAGGAGAACGCATTGTCGGACAGATGGCAAGGCGACAGGCGGTTCTAAATCCTCAAAATACCTATTTTGGGGTCAAGCGGTTAATGGGCTGTAAGTATGCTGATTTAAACCCCGCCTCAAAGCGCGTTCCTTATACGATACGGCGGGATGAAACAGGCAATATTAAGATTAAATGTCCTCGGGTTAAACAAGATTTTGCCCCTGAAGAAATATCAGCGATGATTTTGCGTAAATTGGCAGATGAGGCGACTCGCTATTTAGGGGAAGAGGTGACGGGGGCAGTGATTACCGTTCCGGCTTATTTTAACGACTCCCAACGCCAAGCCACAAGAGATGCAGGACGAATTGCTGGGTTAGAAGTTAAACGTATTTTAAATGAACCCACGGCGGCATCTTTGGCCTATGGTTTAGAAAAACGAGACTATGAAACTTTACTGGTATTTGACTTAGGCGGCGGGACGTTTGATGTATCCATCTTAGAAGTCGGGGATGGGGTATTTGAGGTCAAGTCAACTAGCGGCGATACCCAACTGGGGGGTACAGATTTTGATCAAAAGATTGTAGACTGGTTAGCAGAACAATTCCTCGAGACTGAAGGGGTTGATTTAAGACGCGATCGCCAAGCCCTACAACGATTAACCGAAGCCGCAGAAAAAGCCAAAATTGAGTTATCGGGTGTCGGGGTAACTGAGATTAATTTACCTTTTATTACTGCCACCGAAGACGGCCCGAAACATTTAGAAACCCGGTTAACTCGGGGAGAATTTGAAGGGTTATGTGCCGACTTAGTCCAACGCTTACGCCGTCCAGTCAAACAAGCGGTAATGGATGCCAATATTAGCCCCAGTCGCATTGATGAAGTGGTACTTGTCGGCGGATCAACCCGAATGCCAATGGTACAACAACTGGTTCGTAGTTTAATCGATCTTGAACCCAACCAAGGCGTTAACCCCGATGAAGTGGTTGCCGTGGGGGCGGCTATTCAAGCGGGTATTTTAGCCGGAGATGTTCAGGATATTTTATTGTTAGATGTTACACCGTTATCTTTGGGTTTAGAAACTATTGGCGGTGTGATGAAAAAATTAATTCCCCGCAACACCACAATTCCAGTCCGAAGATCTGATATTTTTTCCACTTCTGAAAACAATCAAACATTAGTAGAAGTTCATATCTTACAAGGAGAAAGAGAACTCGCCGTTGATAATAAATCATTAGGACGGTTTAAACTCACCGGTATTCCGCCCGCCCCCCGAGGTGTGCCTCAAGTTCAAGTCGCCTTAGATATTGATGCCAATGGTATTTTACTGGTGACGGCATTAGACAAAACCACGGGTCGAGAACAAAGGGTGACTATTCAAGGCGCGTCTACCCTGTCTCCCGAAGAAATTAGCCGCATGATCCAAGAAGCGGAACAATTTGCCGATCAAGATCGTCTGCAACGAGAACGAGTCGAGAAACGCAACCGCGCCCAAGCTTTGACCTATCAAGCCGAACGACAACTCCGAGAAATTGCCCTCGATCAAGGGATGCAGTTTGCCCAACGTCAACGGGGACGAGTCGAAACTTTAATTCGGGCATTACGGGATAGTTTAGAACGGGATGATGAACGGGGAATTGATCAAATTGGGGCAGATTTACAAGATGCTCTGTATGATTTGAATAAAGAAGTGGCAGCTTTTGCCGTAGAAGAAGACGAGGATGATTTATTCGGATCAATTCGTCGGACATTTTCCGGTAACGGAGAACGGCGTATTATTGAAGGATATGATGCTTACGAACCCCGAGACTATCCGAAGTACGATAACCGGTATGATAACCGGGGCGCAACCCGATCTCGGCGCTTTTATCAAAGTGATGACTGGGATGAAGATGATGATGATTGGTTGTAATCTGATAATTCATGGTAGAGGCGTTACACACGGTGGGGACGTTATATATAACGTCCCTACAATAAAAAATTTAAAATTATAATTGTGGGTTTTTCTAAAATGATGGCAGTTAGCACTTGATCTAATAAGAGTTGATATCTATCCCCTATAGCAAGATTGCCTACTTGCCTAACAACCCAGCACAATATTTCAAAAAAATAGAATTGCTATAAAACTCACTAACAAAGAATGCAAAATTTTCGGAATTACTATCAAGTATTGGGGGTGCCTCAAGAAGCCCCTCTCGAAGAAATTAAGCGGGTTTATCGTAAATTAGCCAGACAGTATCATCCCGATCTTAATCCTGGGGATAAAGCAGCAGAAGAAAAATTTAAAGATATTGGAGAAGCCTATAGTATCTTATCCGATTCAGAAAAACGCGCTCAATATGATGAGTATAGTCAGTTTTGGAACCAACAAGGATTTAATGGTCGTATAAAGTCACCCTTTGCTGGATTTAAAACGAACTGGGGAAACCGTCAAACCAACGGTCGGGAATCCTCAGAAGACATGGATTTTGCCGAATATCCAGACTTTAATACCTTTGTCGATCAACTCCTCGGTCGGCGGCGAGAAGTTCGGACTGTTAATAATACGACTCCCCGATCTCAAACCCCCGATCCCTATCGTAACCCTCGCAAAAAAGCCGTTTATAAAGCCGCACCCCGTGAAGCCAAGCGAGATATCGAAGCCCGCCTGACATTACCGTTAGAGAAGGCATACACAGGCGGTATAGAACGTATTCGCATCGAAGATGGGCGATCGCTAGAAGTGAATATGCCCTCTGGAATGATACCCGGTCAACGGATTCGATTACGCAATCAAGGCATCGGCGGTGGGGATCTTTTCCTGAAAATTAATCTTTCTCCCCATGGGTTTTTCCGTTTAGAACGGTTTAATTTATATTGTCAAATTCCTATTACACCTGCCGAAGCGGTTTTGGGCGGTGAAATTAAAATTCCCACCTTAGATGGTTGGGTCAAAATGCGAATTCCAGCCGGGGTTACATCCGGTCGGCGGTTACGTTTAGCCAATAAAGGTTATCCCAATGAACAAGGAAGTCGCGGCGATCAACTGGTTGAAATTCAAATCGTTGTTCCTTCCGAACCCAGTGTTCAAGAAAAAGAATTATACGAAAAATTACGTCAAATTGAAACGTTTAAGCCTCGGGAAAATTTACCTTTCTAATATAACTCTATCGGCAAAACTTGAATAGCCAACTCCTGCTACAATCCTCAGTCACAACGGTCAATATAAAAGATTTTATATCAGTTTTTTTTTGCTATAAATAATAAAGCGATTGATAAATTCTATACATATCAAGCTATGATGACATGGTAACGAAGAATTAAGTGGATAAATTGCACGAATTGGCAAGGGGTTGACAGGTTCAGATCAAATTTTATACAATTTGCAAAGATAAAATATATAGTAATTTGGACATACTCGTCGAAAAAATCAGATTTTGATCGCTCTGTTGTAAAAATCCTGACTATATCGTGATTGCACAGATCAGTCTATCAATGTTCTCTCCGATGAAGATTAATATATAATCTGACAGTCAATACCTTGTTCAAAAAGATGGCTCAGTGGGTGGGTTGACAAAAGTAAAAAATAATGCATTAAATAAACAGGAAAGCCAGGATGAGTCAGTTAGCGTGCCGCAAGTTCTTAATAAAGAGTTTATCAAAAAGACAAGTTTAATCACAAATTCCCAATTCTTCCTAGATTCAGCTATATTGAAGTATCCCAAGTGATTAATTGGGACACAACTGAATCAACTGAGTTCAAAAAATAGTGTAGGACAATAACTGGCCTACTACAGTGAGTCAATAAATAGTGTTTGCGTTCGAGTGATTAATTATGGCGAATAACAAAACAACATTTTCATTAGATGATTTTGCTAAAGCTTTAAATGAGCATGATTATGAGCTTCAAAAAGGTCAAATAGTCAGTGGTCAAGTATTTGAATACGGTACAGATGGCGCTTTCGTAGATATTGCCGGAGCCAAATCTCCTGGCTTTCTTCCCCGCAAAGAAGCCAGCGTGGCGGAAATAGATGATTTAGCAGAAATTTTACCGTTAGATGAAGTTCGAGAATTTTTAATTATCCGAGACCAAAATGCCGATGGTCAAGTGTTATTATCTATCCGACAACTAGAGTTACAACGGGTTTGGAATGAATTAGCAGAAGCTCAAAGAAGTGGCAAATCTTTACAAGTTCAAGTATCAGGGGTGAATAAAGGTGGCGTAACTGTTGATGTGGATGGTTTACGAGGATTTATTCCCCGCTCGCATCTGTCAGAAAGAGATAATCTTAATCGATTAATTGATGATTTATTAACGGTTAATATTATAGAATTAGACCCCGATCGCAATAAGTTAGTCTTGTCTCAACGCATGGCAACAGAAGCGGTTGGTTTCAGTCAGTTAGAAATTGGTCAACTTGTGGAAGGAACCGTTAATACCGTCAAACCATTCGGCGTTTTTGTCGATTTAGATGGCGTAACGGGCTTAATTCATATTAAAGAAGTGAGCCAAAAGTTTATTGAATCTTTAGCTGATTTATTCCCGATTGATCAATCTGTAAAAGCGTTAATTATTGACCTAGATGAAGGTCGTCGCCGAGTTTCTCTTTCAACTCGATTGTTAGAAAACTATCCGGGAGAAATGGTAGAAAAAATGTCAGAAGTGATGGAATCAGCAGAAGCTAGGGCAGAACGAGCGAAGAAACTGATTGGTTAATTGTGACAGGTTGCGCGATCATTTATGCTTCAGAGGAATAGAGAAAAGGGAGTAGAAAGATTTTAAAATCAATACGATCTTCTTATTTCTCTATTTCAGCTTCTTTTACCATCATCTAGTCTGGTAAACAGGCTCTCTCAAAATTATACTGATTATCATTAATCAGCTATCAAAAGCAATTATAAATCGAGAAGAGATTCGTTGTCAGATGAGTGATGCGCTCTGCGATCGCCACAGTATTACAGTATTACTAAGGGCGATATTTTTCAGTGGGAATCATATAAAGGCTTGTGACTCTATGAAAGATTATCAACGAGTTTCAAGTAGCAGAGGGATAATAATTTTTTAACTGCTGTAAATCTACATTTCCACCACTAATAATCACTCCTATTTTATGTTGTTTTGCTTCAATATTTCCTTCTAATAACGCCGCCGCTGCTAACGTTCCCGTCGGTTCAACCACAATTTTTAAACGTTCCCATAAAAATAATAAAGTGCGACGAATAGCAGCTTCAGATACAGTCGCCATTTCATCAACGTATTCTAACACTAATGGAAAGGTTAATTGACCGAGTGAAGGCGTTCTGGCACCATCTGCAATCGTATCTGGATTGTGGCAAACTTGTAATGTTTTGCTATAAAATGAACGAGTGGCATCGTCTGCTTGCTGAGGTTCAACTCCAATAACCCGACACCCTTTTGATAAAGTTTTAGCACTAATGGCTGAACCTGAAAGTAATCCTCCACCCCCACAACAAACCAATAATAAATCTAGATTTCCCACTTCTTCAATTAGTTCTTTTGCTGCCGTTCCTTGTCCGGGTATAATATCAGGATGATCGTAAGGGGGAATCATTAGCAAGTTTCTATCTTTTGCTAACTTCCGAGCAAATTCTTCTCGAATGGTTTCCTCAGGATTATATAATATCACCTCTGCACCATAACCCCGCGTTGCATTTTGTTTGACTTGAGGGGCATTTTCCGGCATAATAATTGTGGTTGAAATTCCCAACAGTTGACCCGCTAATGCCACGGCTTGAGCATGATTCCCGGATGAAAATGTGATGACTCCCTGCTGTTTTTCGGTCGCATTAAGCTGAGATAAAGCATTGTAAGCGCCACGAAATTTAAATGATCCGGTTCGTTGGAAGTTTTCACACTTAAAAAAAACCTCAGCATTCGTTAACTGATTCACCGTTTTAGAGGTTAACACAGGGGTTCGATGGGCGACTCCTGCTAAACGTTTTGAAGCCGCTTCAATCTCAGTATAGGTGATGTGTTGGTTATGAGTCATTTGTTCGTCGTCAGGGGTCAAAAACCTTAAGTCAGAAAGGCACTTTTATAACAAATAGTATAGTCAAGAACAAATCACGCAATTATCCTATCGTCGTTTTCGGTTGTTGTTGAACTGTCGCTACAGAGTGTCGAGTAAAATCAATCACGTTAGCTGTGGTTTGAGAAGAATCCTCTATCAGTATACCTTCTTGAATCAACCCAGCCAATAACGGTAAAATCTGAGTGTCTATATCCCATTCAGGCAAGCAATGAACCATTTCTCGAATAGTAAAAGAGGCTTGGTTTTGCAAACGTTCAATCAATGTATTGATAAACTGAGGCGGTAACCCTTTTAACTTTAATTTCTTTTTAGGTGTCATAATTAAATAACCCAATTCATCTATCGGTTCTATCGTTAAACTTTGGAATTTGGGTTGTCTTAATACCGTATCTAACCCCTTTTCAAACGGACTAAACCCAACTTGTCCAGGTAGAGAGATTTCGCCCGCGTGAGTTTGAATGTGAGGTTGACAGCCGACAAATTTATGAGTTAAAGCCTCTTTTTCTTGAGTGAGTTTATTAATTAAATGTTCTAATAAATCCTCAACATGGGCGGTGATTTCGTCTGTATTGCCATCACTAAATAACGGTAAATTTTGCCGCCAAGCTGCTTGATTGGGTACATTCTCTTGCAGAAACTTAGTCACACTTTCTAATACATCTCGGCCATTAAAGCAACGGACTCCCATTGTAACGTGTAATGAGGGTTGTTCGCAGGCGATCGCATAATGCCAATGACCCCGAGGAATATAAAGCAAATCACCCGGTTGCAGGACAGTCTTAAGATAAGGTTCACTTTCCGGTGGAGTTTGATATTCGGATTTTTCGTCTCTGTAAGGATGTTTCACCGTCTCGTCAAACACAAACCATTCTTTTTTGCCATCAATTTGCAGAACAAACACTTCATGGGAGTCATAATGGATTTTAAATCCTTGCTTGGATGGCCAAGAACAATACACATTGGTATGAATGGCTTTATGTCCCGTTTCCTGTTGAATGCCCCAGACTAAATCTGCTAAGGCTGGGACCCGGTTTTGTAGCTGGCTAACCACTAAACTCGCCCCTTGTTGGCATCGTGTTATCCACTCTTGAGGATCGCAAGGGGGTAAGGGGTTGTCATTGAGAACAAAACGGGGTTCTAATTGATGGAAATTCAGTAAATGATTCAGTTGTTCCCAAGAAAATAGATGTTTAAATTTATCGGAACGATCTCCGGGGACTACAACACTGCGTTGAGTCCAATTTTCCGAGAAGAAATCATCGAGAGAATAGGGGTGTAAAAGTTGGGCTAGGGTTCTCATCATTTTTTATTAAATCAAAATAAGTTGTAACGAAAATTGTTAGTATCCATTAACAACCTGAAGACTCACAATCCCTTCATCGTAGTGATTCCTCAGTTGATGTATGGTGTTGCCACTGATTCAAGATGCTCCTAATTTATATTTAATCTGATTCCCATCGGCTATTGTTGCCAAATTGGCAGAGATCGCGATCAACCCCTCAGAATGGCTATTGTTTTAACAATCCTCAAGAAACTGGATTAAATCGTGTATTATTGGCCACTGGACTGGCTACACCTCAAGAAAATTAAGTGGGATAGGTGGTAGCGGTAGAGTCAAACTTAGAGAGGGTAACGGTTACAAAAAAAGAACCACTCTATTCGATTTAAATCTTTAAATTTTTTGTTTTAAAACTATTGTCATTAAATATCACCTGTGATATATTATCTGAGTACTGAGTTGAAATCCAATAGCTAAACAGCATCTCAGCCTAAAACAGCTTGATTAATCAGGGTAATTTCTACTATTGACACTAATGAAATATTGAGAATATTCAGCGAGTCTGTGACTTAAAAACATAGCATTTAGTGTTGTCTTTCTAATGATTTTTTATCCACAGTTCTAATAAAGCTGAATTCTCATCTGGGGGGTCGATATACTCCTCTAAATTCTCATGGCTTAATCACCTGTTTGTATAAATAACTACAGAATTAAATCAAGCTAAATCAGGTGGGTTGAATCTACTAAAAAGCTTTTAGTCTATAGGTTTCAGTGAAGTCCTTGTCTTAATCATATTCAATCTAGGGGGTAAGAGATGAATTTCGAGTCAGAGCAATTTTTCGTGATTGGGCAAGAACTTTCGCCTGAGGAATTAGAGTCAAATACTAAAGTCTATTCTGAGGAGCCCATTCCTTCCGAATTACAAATAGAAAATGATTCTTCTGTAGACGAAATTATCGTTGATCAAGGTCCTGTAAGAGTTCTAAATAATCCGTCTGGAACGATTCAATTTTCTGATACAGTTCGTTATGCTGTAGAGCAATCGACTAAGCTAGAAGAATATGATGCTGAAGCATTAGCAGAAACTGATGAATGGATTGTTAGTATTTCAGCCACTCAATCTGTTGATATTATTGCAGGTCAATTAGGTGTTGAAAGCTTTGATGAAACGGGGATTATTGATAACACCTACGTTTTTGAATTCTCTGAACAACAAACAGCCCAAGACATTACTCAATCCTTAAAAGATGTTCCAGAGATTGAGTTTTTCTATCCCCTGGTAGAGGAAGAAAAATTCAGCCGATTTAGTCCCAATGATTCACTGTATAATAAGCAATGGCACCTCAATAATACCGGTCAAACCGGAGGGACTGCTGGGGCTGATGCAAATGTTGAAGATGCCTGGGATACCGTTTTAGGTGACGGAGTCGTGATTGGCATCGTTGATGATGGTGTGCAATATACCCATCCTGACTTGAGTGGGCAATATAAAGCCAATCTCAGTTTTGACTTTTTGGATAATGACTCTGATGCAGCACCCGGCAGTGGGGCTGATGCCCATGGAACGTCTGTAGCAGGTATCGCCGCCGCATCAGGAAATAATAATATTGGTGTGAGTGGTGCTGCACCCAATGCAGATATAGCAGGTTTACGACTGGTTGGGGCAGGAATGACGGACTTGAAGGAATCTCAAACCCTCTCCCATCAATCCCAAAATATAGATATCTACAATAACAGTTGGGGGCCATTTGATAATGGTCGGCTTGGACCTGCTGGTCCACTAACCTTGGCAGCCCTAGAAAATGGTGTCAATAACGGCAGAGGCGGTTTAGGAAATATCTATGTCTGGGCGGCTGGTAATGGTTTGGAAGCCAATGATAACACCAATTACGACGGCTACGCCAACTCACGCTACACCATTGCCATTTCAGCCATTGACCATAATGGGGAACAGTCTTACTACAGTGAGCCCGGAGCGCCGATTCTGGTTGCGGCACATTCCGAAGGAGATACTGTCGGTACAGTTACCACTGATCTTTTAGGATCACAAGGATATAACGGTCTTTCCGGCAATAATGACTATACCAATGATTTTGGCGGCACGTCTTCAGCCTCTCCTCTGGCTGCGGGTGTAGTTGCCCTGATGCTCGATGCCAACGCTAATCTAACGTGGCGAGATGTCCAACATATTTTAGTTGATACCGCTGCTCAAAACGATTCATCAGATGGAGACTGGGTCACCAATGGAGGTGGACATTTAGTCAATCATAAATATGGTTTTGGTGCAATTGATGCTGATGCTGCGGTTTCTGCGGCTTTGTCGTGGACGACTGTTGATGCAGAAGAGACCACTTCTGCTCAAGCCAACGTCGGACAAACCATTCCAGATAATAATGCCACAGGTGTGAGTTCGACCATTTCAATTACGGATGATTTGACGATAGAATGGGTCGAAGTGGTTTTTGATGCGGATCATACCTATCGTGGAGATCTCGAAATCACCCTCACCTCTCCAGATGGTACAGAATCGATTCTGGCAGAGACACGTAATGACCCTGGAAATAATTACAACAATTGGGTCTTTTCTTCTGCGCGTCATTGGGATGAATCTTCTTTAGGAGACTGGACCTTAACGGTTGCTGACCAAGCTGGCCAAGACATTGGTACCTGGAACAATTGGCAATTAAATGTCTATGGTACTGGAACAACTTCTGTGAATAATGCAGTAGACAATGACTTCAACGGCGATGGCCGTGCAGATATTCACTGGCGCGACGGTAGCGATAACCAAATTTGGCTGATGGATGGTAATACAGCCACCACCCGAAACAATATCGATAGTCTCAGTTCTTCCTGGACGGCGGTTGGTAATGGTGACTTTGATGCAGACGGCAAAGCTGACTTGTTGTATCGCAACGGTAGCCAGTTGCAACTGTGGGAAATGAACGGTACAACGGTTGTTGATACCTACACTATCAATAGTTTAGATAGTAGTTGGTCAATTGGAGGAATTGGCGATACCGACGGTGACGGGGATGATGATATTGTTTTCCGTAATGGTAACGCTAACCGTATTTTAGAAATCCAAAACTTCAGCGATGCGGGTCTGGTTACTCTCAATGGCTATAACTCCGCTTGGTCTATCGTCGGCATGGGAGATACCGATGGCGATGGAGATGATGACATTCTCTTCCGTAATAACAACGCTAACCGTCTGTGGGAAATAGAAAATAATAGCCGAGTCAGCGTTAACAATATCGGTGGGTTCAACTCCAGTTGGTCTGTATCCGGCATGGGAGACACTGATGGCGATGGAGATGATGACATTCTCTGGCGTAAGAATAACGCTAACCGTCTGTGGGAAATAGAAAATAACAGCCGAGTCAGCGTTAACAATATCGGTGGGTTCAACGCCATTTGGCAAGTTGAAGATGTCGAAGACTATGACGGAGATGGAGATGATGACATTCTTTTCCGCAACGGTAACCGGAATAAACTATGGGAAATGGACAATAACGGCGTTGTCAGCAAGACAAATACCAATAGCCTTAATGCTGTTTGGGAATTAATTGGTTAGAATTTTCTCTTCTCTAACCCGAGTTGTAGTGGTATCGACTCAGAATGAAACCGAGATCTTAAATAATTCAATCATTTCGCTATGGCGTTGCAGGTTAATCTGTTGCCATAGCTATTTTTTTTAATGACAGTATTGTACAGCCATAGGATCATTCAGATTTCTTTCTATAGCCACTTGCTAAAACTTTTCCGAAATCTTGAAATGTGTCTCTGTAGATTTGAATAACAATGCAGGAAATAGAATCTATGAATAGAATGACTTAATTCATTCACAGCCAAACATTCAGAGTTAGAGTCATGTGTGAATCGACCTAATTGCTGAATAGAATTGAATTGACCACCATATCTATAAATTAACCATGAAACTGGGTGAAATTTTAGTTCATCGCGGCTAGATTTTCAATGGCAATTGTAGTTTAGTCAGTTGCGTCAATATTGACATCTCTTCATTCCGACAAAATGGATCGAAGAATAAGTCTTATTGGAACAATATTGGCATCGTGAATATTGCGTAATGAATGAGGGAAATCAATCAATGATGAAGAATACTTGTACATTAGTTACGGTTTTATCAACCTTATTATTAACAGGGTGTCTAGGTAGTGAATATTCCGGTTATGAACCGAAATTAGAAGGGAATTCACAACCTGAATTTGAAGTGAAGTTTTTGGTGGGTAGCGCCCTCGAACAGTTTTGTCAACAAGCCGCACAACAGTTTAATCAACAACAGCCCAAATTAGACAGTGGAGAACATTTTTCTCTCCGTTGTGAAGCCAAAGGCAGCGGAGATGTAGTATCAGAAATAGTTTCATATACTCGACAACTTCAAAGCGGTACATTATCCTCAGATGCACCCGAATTACCCAGTTTAATTTCTGTTGATGGTGAGATTTATTTAACTCAACTGAGAAGCCAAGTTGAACAATTTTTTCCCGGACAAAACTATATCCCAGAAGTCACCGATGCACCGTTACTGGCGAATAGTCCCATGGTATTTATGACTTCAACAGAATTAGTAGAAAGTGTAACTCAAGCAAATTTATATGCAGCGTTAGTGACAGCCACAACTCATCAAGATCTCGATAATAATAGTCCTCAAATACCGATTAATTTTGTTCATACTGCCCCCACTCGTTCTAACTCCGGTTTACAAACATTAGTTGCACAATTTACCGCAGTTTCTGGCAAAAAACCAGAACAATTAACGGTAGCAGATATTCAACAATATCAAACTCAAGTTCAAGCCATCCAAAGTAAAATTACACGGTACGGAATTTCGACTCATTCTTTAGCCAAAGATATGGTAAAAAACGGGATTTATTGGGCATCAATTGGCTCAGTTTATGAGTCTTCTGTGATTCAAGCCAATACAGGTTTACCGCCTAATGCTAGTCGTTATCAAGCGATTTATCCAACCGAAACATTTACCTCAAATATGCGGGCTATTGTACCAAATACGCCTTGGATGAATGACAATGAAACAGCAGCCGCCCAACAAGTTATAGAGTATTTACGTTCTCCTGAAGCACAAAAAATTGCTACCAATTTAGGATTAAGACCGGGCGTACCGGGAGTTGATTTAGGACCTAAGTTTTCTCCAGAATTTGGTGTTAATTCAGCGGCTAAATATAACGCTTTACGCTCTCCAAAACCGGATGTCATTAATGCGATGTTAACCTCTTGGCAAAACGTTGCGAAAAAGCCGTCTCAGGTCGTTTTAGTCGTTGATTCATCGGGGTCAATGTCAGGAGATAAATTACCCGCCGTACAAAATACTTTGCGAGTTTATATCGAAAGTTTAGGGCAAAAAGATCGGATTACTTTAATTGATTTTGACAGTGAAGTTCGTCCTCCTGTAATAGTTGATAATACACCAGAAGGGCGAAATCAAGGATTTGAGTTTATTAATTCTGTAGATGCAGAGGGAGGCACTCGGCTTTATGATGCAACATTATCGGCTCAACAATGGTTACAACAAAACTTAAATTCTGATGCAATTAATGCAGTGATTATTCTAACAGATGGAGAAGATTCTGACTCTTATCTATCTTTACAACAACTTCAAAAAGCACTCGAAAGAACAAGCTTTAATACTGAGACTGAACAACAGCAAGGTATTGCTTTTTTTACGATTGGATATGGTCAGGAAGGAGAGTTTAACCCTGAAGTCTTAAAACAAATTGCTGAGATTAGTGGCGGTTATTATCGCAAAGGTGATCCTCAAACGATTACAGAGTTAATGTCTGATTTACAAGTAGAATTTTAATCTTTCTCAACTATTTCAGGAGACCATAATTATGCCTCAGTTTGCCAATCCATTGTATTATCCATCTGCTATTTTAGTCGGCGGAATTACGCTGGTTTTAGGAGTCAGATTTATTAATTTATCGAATAAGATTATTCTGCCAACATCTATTGCAGCAACTGTCTTAACGGTAGCAGCTTTAAAAACAATAGAACCCGATGAAAATCAACAATCTAAACAACAATTAGAACAGGAAATTCAAAGTTTAAAGATAGCCAGTGATGGAGTCGTTCAACAAGCAAACGAACTGCGTCAAGAAGCCAATCAACTGCTGACTCAAAATTCCTATCAAATTGATTTATTAGTGGCAATTCAACAAGCTTGCGATCGCGTCAGTGAATTACCGGATAAAATCAATAAAATAGCCAAAAATCTGCCGCAAAAAAAGGCTTTATTATCTGTTGAAAAACTGGAAAAAGAATTATTAGAAGTTCAGCATAAATTGCGTTCAAGCACAGGAATTTCACGTCAGCGTTTACAAGATTTAGCAATTAGTTTAAAACAAAATATTAAACTGGCGAAAACAGGTCAGGATACTCGCCAAGCTAAATTGATTAGTTTAGAGAAAATGATTCAAGATTCTGCGGGGATTTTACAGCTACTTCAAAACCAATTAAGAACAGCAGATTTAACTCATTCTGAAGATATTCAAGAGTTACGAAGTTTAAGTGAGGAGTTAAAAGCATATCAAGAAAATGTCGATATCTTGACTCAGTAATTAATAGGTTAAAAACACGATATCTATTGATATTACTGAGATAAAAATCAATTAAAAATTGCTGAGGGAGTTAGCTTTGTTGACTTTGGCAATTACAGCAATACCGAATTCAAATCGAATTCAAAAATTAACTCAGTTTACTACAGGTAAAAAGTTCATCATGAATACGACTTCCAAACTATCTAAACAGCAGAAGAAGATAGTCATTTCAATACTACTTGCCCTGACTGCTTTGGGTTTAGCTTATGCACCCATTCGCCGCTTAAAACAAAGGTTTTTTATACCACAGGAAAGAAATATTGTTATACCACAGGGAAAATTTTAAAGATGAAAAGTACTTCCAAACAATCTAAACGTAGGACTTCTAAAAAATCTAAACGGCAGAATAAAATAGTAGTTTCAACACTACTCGCCCTGGCTGCTTTTACCCTGGCTTATGCGCCTATTCCCGGATTAGAAAAAACGGTGGTTGTTGTCAGCGGGACTGAACTTGCAGAACCGTTAAAACAGCTAGAAACTCAATTTGAACAACAGCATCCTAATATCAACTTAGAACTGAAGTTTCAAGGTTCTCAGGATATTGTCAATAATTATATTGATGATAAAAATAACTTTAAACCCACTGTTGTTATTCCCGCCAGTAGAGAGTTTTTGGATGAACTCAATCAACGTTGGCAAAGTCAAAATAATAGTGACGCTTTTTATGAATCTCCGAAAGCAATAGCGAAAACGTTTCTAGTGGGAATTGCATGGCCAGAACGGGGTAATATCTTATTTCCGAATGGGCGTTTTTCTTGGGATAAAATAGAACAAGCAATGCAAGCTAAAAATTGGGGTGAAATTGGCGGTCAAAATAATTGGGGTAGCTTTGATTTTATTATGAGCGATCCAACTCGTTCTAATAGTGGTCAACTGACATTAGATTTGTGGGCAAAATCAAAAGCAGGTAATAATAATCTGAATAATCCTAATGTAGAATCATTATTTCAAACGGTGAAACAATCGGTTTATTTACCGCCTCGTTCAACCGATATTTTACTACAAGAATTCATTACTCGCGGCCCCAATGATGCGGATGTGGCTACAGTGTATGAAAGTATTGCTTTAGAACGTTGGCAACAGTCGGCAACAAATCAACGTCAACCCTATCAAATTTATTACTTAAATCCAACCCTTGAAACGGTTGCAACTGCTGCTATTGTTCGTCGAAATATTGATGCAGGTACAGCCGCATCTGCCCGTCAATTTATTAATTTCATCACTCAACCTCAACAGCAAAAAGTATTTGTTCAATATGGTTTTCGTCCCGTTCAAAATAACTTAGATTTAACCTCAATACCCGGTAGTCCTTGGAGTCAAAATATCCCCGGAGTAGAAGTCAATCCTGCTGTTCAGTTTCAACCGACCCCAAACAATACAGAAATTCGAGAAATTCAGCGCTTATGGCAACGGATAACACCGTAAATTATAGAGATGTGGTGCGTCTGTGGGACGCACCCTACTATGACTATCCAATTGCCAGAGTTTAACCGTATTTAGAAGTCGCCGCGATCGCGCCCGCGTGCCGCTATGAGCGTATTGCGCTTAATTTTTCTTTGCTACAACTTCGGCTTCGACTTTCTCTGGTGTCAATTCCTGAATTTGTTTGAGATGAATACTATTGACCTGAGTAATAAAGTTTTCAATTGCTTTCTTGGCTTTAGTCTGGCGTTGAGCCGTATCAGTGATATCATAGCAACGATAGGCTTGACTAATTCCTAAAACAAACTTTTCTTGTTCAGCTTCTAATAATTCTACTGTTTTATTAGCTTGAATCCAATTTTCTTGGAAGGGGAAAGAAGTCACAATACTAGAAACAATCGCTGCAATTGCTGGAAAAATAACAGGCAACCATTTAAACCAACTAGGGCCAGAACCTAGCCGCTCTACTACCACTAAAATCGGGGTAACACCGGATAAAACAATGGTTGTAATTTGGGAGATATAGTAAATATTTCGAGAATTTTTTCGAGTGTTTTTGTAGTCATCGATCAGTTCCTGGCAATATGTCAATGCTCTGGTGATAGCAACAGAAATAATATTGCGGTCGCCGCCCGCCGTGTCCAACATAGCGCTTTGAATCTTAGATTTCATCATAATCTCTGATCGACTTAAATTATTTTTGAAATCTGATCCTAATTGTTTATTGAGAAGAAATATAAAGAAAAAGCCCGCAGTAAAAACGGCTAGATAAACAACGATATTTTGTTTCTCAGTCAATGCAATCAGTAAGATAAAAGAGGCAATCACTGCCGCTAACAGTAAAAACTCAATAGCTTTTAAGAATGAATACAAAGCAGGAGCCTTATATTCTTCTATAGTTGGGGCTGATTCAACGGCTTTAATCGGATTAAGTTTTTCAACTTTGTTCATGACTTACCTCTAAAAATATTAAGACTTTAAGGAGTTAAACACTCTGATATTTTTCAACCCTAACACCATAATTATAGAATGACAATAAAGTCTATTATTTAATAGTTTTAGGTAAATTTTATGGGATATGACTGACAATTAACCGAATTTCAGACACATAATATCTAATATCTCATTTTACTCAGCAGAAGAAAATACATAAAGTTCACGTCTTTCTTATCATTATTTTTGCCAACACACGAGATGATAATCTTGTCAATAGATAAAATTAGTGTTTTTGATGAAAAACAAATGAATAAATATTACGAAGAGTTCAACAAAAATCCAGCTATCCCATGGCGAGGAAAGACAAAAATAATATGAAAAATCTATCGTATTTTTGATAATAAATTAATCTTTTTCTTCTATACACAACGTCCCTTCTGTCGGGTCTGTTGCGTTTGTGCGTAGATAATCTTTGACCCAATTGCAACCATATTCTAATAAATCTAGATTGACAATTTGCTGTAAATTCCACAAAATAACGGTATGCTCATCACCCGCTGCGGCCAATAGCTGGCGATCTGGACTAAACATGAGATCGGTATAGCTACCCCATAGGGTTGTTAGGAAAGTTCCGTCCGTTTTCCACAACATCGCGGTCTGAGTATCTGTGGCGGCGGCAACCATCTCACCGTCTGGACTAAAATCAACACCAATAAAACCCACAACATTTTCTGCTGTTAATGTTTTGAGTAAAGTTCCGTCTCTGTGCCAAAGTTTAACTGTACCGTCCCAACTCGCAGAAGCGACCATCTGACTATCCGGACTAATTGAAGCATCCCAAACCGCATTACTATGACCTTTTAAAGTTTGGAGTAAAGTCCCATCCGGTTGCCACAGTTTGACTGTACCATTTGCGCTGGTTGAAACAATCATCTCACTATCGGGGCTAAATTCAACCTTCCATACCCTCGCTTCATGGGCTTTCCAAGATCTTAGAAATAAAAACTTCTTTTTCGCCGGGTCAAATTGCCAAAACCGAATTAAATTATCATCACCACCCGAAGCCAGCAGTTGACCATTCGGACTAAACGCTACACTCATCACCATTGAGGTTGCTTCTTCTAAACGCTGCACCACTTTACCGTCAGGCTGCCGCAGTGTGATCTTACCATCAGCACTGGTTGAAGCAACAATTTGGCCGTCTGGGCTAAATATCAGATCTGGAACATTACTACCATTACCTTCAAAAGTGGTTAAATTGGTTCCATCACGAGTCCATAATTTAACGGTTTGGTCAGCCCCCGTTGAGGCAAGCCGTTGACTATCTCGACTAAACTCAATATCCCAAACTCTACCCTGATGACCATAAAGTTTTGTCAGTAAAGGGGATGTTGTTTGCCACAGTCTGACGGTACCATCTTTACTAGCTGAGGCAATAGTTTCACCATCTGGGCTAAAGGTAATTTGTTCAAGTCCCGCCTCATGTCCGGCAAACACTTTCACTAGCCTGCCCTCGGTAGTATAAAGTTTAATGGTTTGATCTTCGCTACCCGAAGCTATCATCTTACCATCCGGGCTAAAGGCAACAGTCGTCGCTTCATTATTATGATGTTGAAATGTTTTTAACAGGGTTCCATCTCGTTTCCATAATTTAACAGTACCATCTTCACTAGCTGAAGCGAGAGTATTATTATCTGGGCTAAAGCTAACATCTAAAATGCCTGCCTCATGACCCGTTAAAGTATTGGAGAGGCGATATATCCCGTTTTTACCCTGACGAGTCCAAAGTTTAATGGTATTGTCGAGACCAGTAGAAGCGATAGTATTGCCATCTGGGCTAAACGCTACACTGGCCACCGCTGCCTGATGACTTTCGAGGGTTTGTAACAACTCACCTTCAAGCGTCCATAATTTAAGCGTATTATCTGCACTCGCAGTCGCAATAGTTTCACCGTCTGGGCTAAACGCTACATCCCTCACCTCTGCCTGATGTTGGTCAAAGGTTTGTAACAACTCACCCTCAAGCGTCCACAACTTAACGGTATTATCTGCACTAGCGGTGACAATAGTTTTACCATTCGGACTAAACTGAACTTTAAGGACTGTACTCTCGTGGGGTAACGTTCTCAATAACGTACCATCGCGCTGCCTGAATTTCACGGTTTTATCAGCAGCAGCAGTGGCAATAATTTCACCATTTGGGCTAAAAGCAACCCCTGAAACCACACCTTCATGTCCCAGGAAACGGTTATATTCATCTGAATGATAAACGGCTTGTTGTAATACCTTATCCACTTCCGCAATAGTTGCAATATCGACTCCACGAAGCTGTTGCAATTTAACCCGCGCTTTAATTGCATCAACCAAAGCATCTAAATTTTGCTGAGAAGTAAACAACGCATCAGAAGAAGAAATTAAGGCGCTAATTTCGCTGAGGTTAGCAATTCGTTGATTTTTTAATGCTTTTTGATATTGCCCAAACGTAATTCCAGTTAATCCAATAACGACGACAAAAGCAGTACTAACTGCGGTTAAAAATCGCTGTTGTAGTTTAACATTTTTTTGAGTTTGTATCAGTTGAGCTTCGACCGCTTTAGTCCGTTCGGCTTCTAATACCATTTGTACTTCTTTTCGATCAAAAGCTTCACTGGCGGCTAAAAATTGATAATCCCAATCACTTAAACTTTTACCTCTTACCCAAAGTTGAGTATCTTTTAATGCTTGTCCTCGTAACAGGCGAGAATCATCTTGTTGAGCTGATGCTATCCACGCTTCAAATGCCTGGGAATAAGGACGTAAAGTAGCCAGTTGTTTTTTAACCCATTGCAGATTAAAAATGTCTCGATAAATTGGGTTTCTTACCTTCAGCAAACCCTGTTGTTTAACGACTAAACCGCTCAGTTGTAATTCAATTTGTTCTCGAGAGTCATCCGTTTGTACACCCTGTGCATCGTTTTGAGTTAATAAGATTTGCTGATAAATCCCCAGCATTCGACCGGCTTGTTTTTGATTGCGTAAAATGCGATCGCGAATCGTTTTAAAATGTTCTGGTTCATCTTGAGTTTCCCAATGCTCAATCATCTGACTTCTAACTAAATCTTCTACAAAATCTCTCTCTTTTCCTTTGGGGATTTGGGAAGTTTCATCTTGTAAATAAGATAAATATAAACAAAGCTTTTGTGTTAAAAACGGCTGTCCTGCTGTCCAGTACAAAATCTCTTTGAGAACGACTTCAGGACGCTCAGCAATATTTTTTATACCTTGAATTAAGGGTTTAACTTCATTTAGTTTAAAGCCTTCTAACTCTATCGCCCGACCAATATTAAAAGGAGTAATTGTTTTGTCTTGAATTAAATCAGACGGAGTTGCAACCCCAAAAATCGCAAAGCTAATTCGCTGATATTCAGGATTAATCGCTCGTTGGTTATAGCAAAATCGAATTAATGCAAAAAAGTCATCAACTGAAAAATTACAATTCAGAATACTATCGATTTCATCAACAAATATAACGATTTTTTCTTGGGGAAACTGAACCAAAAGAATCTCTTCAATAAAATAGCCCAACTTTTGCAGAAGAGAAATATCGCCTTCCTGCTCCCACCAAGTCTTTAAGTTAACTTTTGTAAGTAAATTAAATCCTCGCCAAATCTCCCCGGTTACCCCTTTATACCATTGCAGCGCTGTCATGTTTTGCCGACCGACGCGAGTTAAGTCAATGGCGCTACAAACAAAGCCATTTTGTTGTAAACTAGACTTAGTTCTTGCTAGCAGAGAAGATTTTCCCATTTGCCGTGAGTTCAGAACATAGCAAAATTCCCCTCGCTGAAGTGCTTGATACAAAAGCTTGTCAGCTTGTCGTTGTACATAGCTGGGAGCCTCAACAGTTAAACTTCCCCCTACTTGGTATTCGTAGTGATTTATGGATAAATTTATCACGAATTGAATTGAAAAGAGAAGCGAAGTGTTATTGTTTTCAATACCAACTGAAATCAACAGATTAGTATTTTTATCTATTAATGCAAATTATAGTTGATTTGTCAAGAGGTATTTCTCAATAAAAGTGTTAATATCATATTATGGATTTCATCAGCCATTGACAAATCACAGGACTCTACGCCATACCAGCACCAGACGACATCTAATCTGGGCTAATCATAGCTTTTTAGGAAGATAAAAACTCATAACATACTATTAAATCAGCACTGAGCAATTAAACAAAATGCAATATCACCTGATGAATCAAACTTATTCCGATATTAAAGAAGATAATAAAGAGCCGAATATAGAAGATTTAATTAAATTAGTAGACTCTTTAATGGCTTCCCAGAAAGGATACAGTCTCAATCCGATTCAAAAAATTATTCTGAGAGAAAGTCTATCTAGAAGTCAAAAAACTTACGCAGATATCGCTCAAGAATATAACTATTCAGAAAGTTATATTAAACAATCTCTGGCTCCTAAACTATGGCAAGAGCTGTCTTTTCTTTTAAAAGAAAAGGTTACTAAATATAACTGCCATATTATTTTAAAACAAAAATTTTATCCTCTATCAAAACTCCAAATAGATCGGAGGAATAATCCGATCAAAAATATCAAGCTCGAACTGCCGGAAAGTCAAGTTCCTCTAGATTCAGTCTTTTATATAGAACGTTATCCTAAAAATAATCTAGCAACCCGTCATCAATCAATCGAACAAATTTGCGTTCAATCTATTCTGCAACCCAGAGCTTTAATCCGAATCAAAGCGCCGAGAAAAATGGGAAAAACTTCTTTACTTGCTAGAATTTTAGCTCAGGGTTATTCGCATAATTACTATCCCGTGCGTTTAAGTTTATTACGTGCAGGAACCGGAATTTTTACTTCAACCGAAAAGTTTTTACGCTGGCTTTGTAGTAATGTCGGACAGCAGTTAAAACTAGAGTCAAAGTTAGATGAATATTGGGATAAAGACATGGGCGCTTTAGCCAGTACTAGCATTTATTTTCAAGGGTATTTACTAGAGAAAGTTTCCGCCCCTATTATTTTAGCGTTGGATAATGTCAATCGATTATTTGAATATCCAGAGCTGGCTGTAGATGTTTTCTCATTATTACGCTCATGGTATGAAGAAATGAAAGATGATGGGGTCTGGCAAAAATTGCGGCTGGTTATTTCTCATTCGACTGAAGTTTATATTCCTTTCCCAACGAATCAATCTCCATTTAATGTCGGTTTACCGATAGAATTACCGCCTTTTACTCCAAGTAATGTCGAAGATTTAGCACGCCTCTATGGCTTTGATCTAACCGCTTTTGAATTGAAACACATTATGCAATGGACAGGCGGATTTCCCTATCTGGTTAGATTGGCTTTTGATCGTAGCGTTAGAAATAATATTCCATTATTAGAGATACTCCAGCAAGCTACAACGGATACCGGGATTTTTAGCCAGTATCTCCACTCTCTATTGTGGACGCTGCAACAAAATCAAAGTTTAGCCGCAGAGTTTCAACAACTGCTTCAAGGAGCAACTCAATTAAGTATTGAACAACAGTTTAAGTTAAAAAGTATGGGATTAATTAAAGTGCAGGATAATCAGCCCATAGTAAGCTGTAGATTGTATCAACAATATTTTAGAGATAAATTTATCAGGGGAGAAATTGCAACTGAATAGAATCCTACTCACCGAAAATATCAACAATTTTCTTGTTCACACGCCCCAATACTCACCCAACTACTTGACCCATCCGCCCAATGTTCTTTTTTCCAAATGGGGGCCTGATGTTTAAGGGTATCAATGGCATATTGACAGGCTTCAAATGCTTCTCGACGATGGGGACAACCCACCGCCACCAAAACACTAATTTCACCAATTTCTAAGCGTCCAATGCGATGATAAATGGCAATGGCCGTAACTTGCCCCCAGCGATCGCGAATTTGAGTAGCGATTTGTTGAAACACCATCAATGCCATCGGTTGATAGGCTTGATATTCTAAAGCAACCACTGCTTTACCATCAGTTTGATGACGCACCATTCCACTCATCACCACAATCGCCCCATTGGCGGGATCATCGACTAAATCATAGATTTCATCAATCGATAAAGGGGCTAAGCAAATCGAAAAGTGATCCGATGGATGAGAAACGGTTGAGGAGGTTAAAGCGGTAGACATGAACTCGTAATAATTGTTATTTTGAACCAGAGACGGGCTAGAGTTCGGTTTCGGGTTGAACTTCTAGATCTTCTTTAGATTGGTTATCTTCAGCCAAATGCAATAGCTCATTAACCGTTACGAAACGATACCCTTGTTCTTTGAGTTGGTCGATAATTTCCGGTAAGGCTTCCACTGTAGCATAGCGAGTTCCACCGCCATCATGCATCAGTACAATTCCTCCCGGTGTAACGGTTTCCATCACATTATCTACAATTTGTGGCGCTGAATCATACCAATCAAACGAGTCGGAAGACCACATCACATTCACGTAATTTTGAGTGTAAATATAATCGACTAACCCATTATCCTGGACTCCACCCGGCGGACGAAACAAATGGGTTTTAATCCCGGTTAATTCTTCGATCAATTCATCGGTTTGATTAATTTCATCGGCTGCCACTTCTGGACTCACTTTGTCATAATTATGATTCCAGGTATGATTAGCAATTTCATGGCCGGCAGCCGCAACTTTCTCGGCAATTTCAGGATGTTGTTTTAACGCTGCTCCCACCCAAAAAAAAGTCGCTTGAATTTCATATTCTTCTAAAATCTCTAAAATCTGTTCGGTGGTTTCAGGCCACGGCCCATCATCAAAGGTTAAGGCAATCACCCGTTGATTATTTTTTAATTTAACCTTTTCTACTTTCTTACCCTGAAACTGCTGCGGCACGGGATAATGAAAGCGTTTTTTTTCTAGCTTCACCAGTTTAGTTTGCATTTTTTCAATGCGTTGGTTGATGGCGGCCTCAATATTCACTCCGGTGCCATCTGTGATTGAGGCTGGGGTCAGTGCGATTGAGGTTTGAGCGCGATTTTGAGGGGTTTGAGCCGTTTGAGATTCCTTGCTTTCTGTGCTAGACGTTGGGTTATCGTCCTCAGATTGCGGTTGTTGGGGAGCCTGGGTCGGAGTCGATGACGGGGTAGACACATCCGGTGCTATTTCAATCGCATCGACGGCAGGTAATGGGGAAGTGATTCGTAAATTCCAAGGTAACATCGCCCCTGTGGCAAAACTTCCCAAAGCCGCTAATATAGCTAGAGTTGAGACTTTTTGTTGTTGTCGAACAAAAACATTATTTTGTACCATGTTGTTTCTCTTTCACACCAAATGAACTTGAGGCTTGAGCGTGTTGCCTCACCATAATATACTTGACTACGTTAAGATCAACTACCTCATGTTTTTAGAGCCAATTGCTCCTGTTAAAACAATCTACTCTGCTATTAGTGACTTTCAGCACTTGATACTGCTATCTGTGATACAGATCACCGTATTTTTGAGGGGTTAAGGGTTATGACGGGAATAGAATGTCGTAATGATTCATACTGACTTTCCACTCCGGGTTGAGGTTCATCGGTTGAAGTGATTAGTTCACGGGAGAATAAAAGAGAAAGCCAAGTGTTGTTGCTAGCCGCAGCTAATGGTTGTTCGGAGTTACACCCAGATCTGTTAATTGTGTTTAATTTTGATAGAATTTTCGACAACGTTAGTATCTTAATCACTAGGCATAGGGACAATTTGTATATTTGTATAAAAGATGGCTCAGTTAAATTCACTCAATTCTGATTTACGATGGATTAAACAGGTTCGCAGCTTACTGATCGAAGTAGCCCGTGCCTCCTTATCCGATATTCCCCGATTGCCTAAACAGGTTTTAACGGATGCTTTACCCTTAGCGCAACAAGCACAAGCGATTCAGGAAAAAACAGCCCAAAGCTCGGATTCCTCAACCTGGCAATCTCAGCAAGGTCAGTGGATTGAGGCGGTGCGTCAACTGTTGCTGGAATTATCTCGAATTGCCCTGTCAGACGCTCCGAAGTTGCCAGACAATATTGCTCATCGCACCCTTACCCTAGCAGAAACCGCTGCTGATATTCAGGAAGTGGCTGAGAGCAGTTCCAGCTCAAATGATTCAAACGATGCAGATAGCTTGAAACCCTCTGCTCCACTCGACCCGATTCTACGTCAAGTCCTAGAAGAAATGCAAGCCGAACAAATCCATAGTCTTAATCCTGAAGCATCCCAATGGCAGAAGATTCAGACGCTACTGAGTCAGGTTCAAGATCTCTATCATCAACTTCATGGCTCAACAGAAGCATAAATTCGGGAGTCGTTGGGGATGAGGCTAAATTATTAAAATTAAGTTAAGATTACTGGGGTTGCTAACACCCGGCTTGGTTGAACAATTTGATCCACTTAAAAATCGCTCAAGTCCTTTAGTGGCTTTGATTCAATCTCAGCAATCTTTTAAGAGTGTTATGTTATACTAAGAAGTCTAAATACTTAGTGGTACTCTCGTTAGTATATTCGCTTTCTAGCTGCAATCTTTATGGAATCTGACAGTAAACCTCCTAGATCTTTTAACACACCTTCCTCTACATTTGCAGACATTTTTGGTGCAGCAATTGCACTCTTAACTTTAGTAATTCCCTTATTGGTGATTTTACGCTACTCTCAACCTCCAGTTTCTGCATTTCCCTCAACCCCTTACTCGATTCAGCAATTGAACAGAAATCAGCAATAATTACCCCTCTTCTTAAACTGCAGTTGCTGATATTGCAGTGTTATACAAAACTTGAGCGACAATGGTAGCAGACCTAACATCAGATATGCTAGAAGACAGCCTGGAAAAAATTCACTTATGAGACTCGAAGAAGCTGTAGAATTTGCAGAAAACCCTGAACCTCGTTGTCCTTGTGTGTTGTTACTCGACACCTCTGCCTCTATGCAAGGTGTCCCTATCGATGCACTCAACGATGGACTCAATACCTTTAGACATGATTTAATTCGAGATGAACTTGCCAAAAAGCGCGTCGAAGTTGCGGTGATTTCTTTTGATAATCAAGTTAAAATTCTCCAAGACTTTGTTACAGCCGACCAGTTTGAACCTCCGTTACTGACGGCCCAAGGACAAACATTCATGGGAACCGCGATTCATCAGGCGCTAGATTTAGTAGCCGCTCGTAAAGCAGAATATCGCAATAATGGTATTGCCTATTACCGCCCTTGGGTGTTTATGATTACCGATGGTGAACCTCAAGGAGAATCAGACCGCATGGCTGACCAAGCCGCTCAGCGAGTTAGACAAGAAGAAGACAATAAACAGGTTGCTTTCTTTGCTGTTGGCGTTGAAGGGGCAAATATGGAACGCTTAAGTATGATTGTGTCCCGTGCTCCTTTAAAATTAAAAGGATTAGATTTTAGAGAGATGTTTATGTGGCTGTCGGCGAGTATGCAAGCAGTGTCCCATTCCAAACTTGATGAACAGGTTGCCCTGCCTCCACCGGGATGGGGAACGGTTTAGAGGAATGAAACGGGTTATTCATCCTAGGTCATTTGTGAGTCGGATTGAGAAACGAATGACCAATAACCCATGAGTAATAACGCTCCAACAAATTACCAATGATAAAACCCCATGGCTTTGATTGAGTCAAACTGGCAAATTATTTCAGCATCTGTGATCGGGAAAGGTCATGAAAAACGTAATCTTCCCTGTCAGGATGCTCATGCTTGGGAAATCTTATCACCCGATACTTTGGTGATTGCTGTAGCCGATGGGGCAGGGTCTGCGAAACTATCAGCAATTGGTGCTCAAGTTGCAGTGCAAACCGCCATTGAAGTTGTCACTAAAACCCAAATGGCGACAACACCAGAGCAAAGCTGGGAAGAGTCCCTCAAAGAAACGTTATTCATGGCTCAAAAAGCTGTCTTTGAGGAGGCTAGCCGCCTAGAAGCTGAAATTCGAGATTTAGCAACGACTTTAATTGTGGTGGTGGCAACCCCAGGGCAAATTGCGGTGGCTCAAGTCGGAGATGGGGCCGCAGTCGTGGCAACAGAAGAAAAAATGCTTCACGCTTTGACCCTTCCAGAGCAGGGTGAGTATCTCAACGAAACTAAATTTTTGATTTGTGCTGATGCGGTTGAGACGGCTCAAATTAACATTTGGCAAGGCACAGCCACTCATCTAGCCGTTTTCTCCGATGGGTTACAGATGTTGGGGTTGAAAATGCCAGACGGTACCCCTCATCAACCCTTTTTCTCTCCTCTGTTTGAGTTTGTTGCCAATGCTGACGATGAAATGATGGCAAAAGAACAACTGGTTTCATTTTTGCGATCGCCCCGTGTCAGCCAACGCACCGATGATGATTTAACATTAGTATTAGCAGCTCTGTATCAATCCTAAGCTCGTTAATAGTCAATCGTTGTTAGTTGTTAGTTGTTAGATTTTAGTACTTAATTTGCAAACAATAACCAATAACCAATGACTAATAACAAACAACCAATAACCCCTAACAAATAATATTATGATTCAATCCCCTTATCAAGTTGGGGGAAGCTTAAGTACAGATGCCCCCACTTATGTTAAGCGACAAGCCGATGATGAATTCTATCATGCCTTAAAACGGGGTGAGTTTTGTTATGTTCTCAATGCTCGCCAGATGGGCAAATCATCCTTGATGGTGCAAACCCAACATCGCTTACAACAGCAAGGGTATTGTTGTGCTGCCATTGATTTAAGTGTGATTGGGAGTGAAGAAGTTACACCTTTACAATGGTACAAAGGAATTATTACCAGTTTATCTTTAGAGTTTGATCTTTTCGGAGAGTTTAATTTAAAATCTTGGTGGAAGGCAGAGGTTGATCTCTCTTTTATTCAACGGTTTAGTCGGTTTATTGATCTGTTGCTGGAGGTTTATTTACCCCAAAAACAGATTGTTATTTTTATTGATGAAGTTGATAGTATTTTACACCTGGATTTTTCAGTAGATGATTTCTTTGCCCTGATTCGTTCTTTTTATAATCAGCGGGCAATTCATTCGATTTACAACAGAATTAGTTTTGCCATTTTTGGTGTCGCCACACCCAGTGATTTAATTCAAGATAAAACACGCACCCCATTTAATATTGGCAAGGCAATTGAGTTAAAAGGGTTTACCTGGGAGGAAGCACAACCCTTGGCTCACAATTTGAGCTTGAAGTCTGGCTGTTCAGCTACACTTTTGAAAGAGGTCTTATCTTGGACAGGCGGACAACCTTTTCTCACTCAAAAACTGTGTGATTTAGTGGAAAGAGCTGCTTTTAATACTCCATCTCATGTGTTAGAAATTCAAGCACACAAAGAAAAAGAAATTGTAGCAGAATTAGTGCGCTTGCAAATCATTGAAAATTGGGAAGCTAAAGATGAACCAGAGCATCTTAAAACGATTCAAGATCGACTGTTGAATAATACTAACTATTTAGGTCGAATTTTAGGGATTTACCAAAGGATTTTACAAAATTCAGCTCTTGAGCAATCATCAGGGGTGAAATCAGATATTTCTAGAGTAAAATTAGAATTAATATTGAGTGGCTTAGTCGTTAAAGAACAGGGATACTTGAAAGTTAAAAACAAGATTTATGCAGCCATTTTTAATGCAGAATGGATTCAACAGCAACTCAATCAAATTCGTCCTTATTCTCAGCTCATAGAAGCCTGGAAATTATCAAATTATCAAGATGAGTCTCGACTCATACGGGGAAATGCTTTAAAAGAAGCTCAAGATTGGGCAGAAGGAAAAAGTTTAACGGATTTAGATTATCGGTTTTTAGCCGCTTCTCAAAAGTATGAAGATCAAGAAATTCATAAAACTTTAGAGGCTGAGCGGGCAAAAGAAATAGAAGCACGTTTATTAGAAGAAAGAAAAATAGTAAAGGTTCAGAAGTTTTTTTTAGAAAAGGTTAGACAAGAAACAGAAGCAAGATTGATTCAGGAGCAGACAAAGCAAAATAAAGAGAAAGAAATATCTCGACTCCAAAAGTTATTACTAAAAAGTACTACAGCCACTTTATTAATAACTACCCTCTTATTATTGATTGTACTGGGTTTATACTTTAAGTCATCACAGATTCAAACAGAAACTCGTCAAAGTGAATTACAATCTTTACTGAATTCATCTGAAGCTTTTTTGGCTTCTGAGCAGAGCCTTGATGCATTATCAACAGTGATTCAAGCTAAAAACAAGCTAGAAGTTTTAAAATTAACGGATTCTCAACTCCAGCAACAGGCAGATAAAATTTTAAGAGAAGCCATTTTTAGTGTTAATCTATCTAATCGTTTCTCTGGACATAATCAAGAAATTATAGGATTTTCTTTTAGTCAAGAAGGAGAGTCTTTAGAAACCTTTATTTCAGCCAGTGAAGATGGCAGCATTAAACAATGGAATCGTGAAGGACAACTATTAAGAAGCTTAGTTAATAACGAAACGCTACAAACAGTTGCTTTTAGTCCTCTCGGTCAACAATTTGCAGTAGCAGATAAAACTAATATAATTAAGCTTTATAATCAATCTGGAGCCATCATTCAAGAAATTAAAACTGCATCTGATAATATTACTCAAATTGCTTTGAACAAAGGCTATTTAGCGGCAGTCAGTGATTATAATACGGTTCAAATATGGAATAAAAAGGGTAGATTACTGGCAACAGTTAAACCGAATCAAGGGTTAGTTTATACTTTAGCCTTCTCTCCTAATGGTGAGATTTTAGCGACGGGTGGAGAAGATGGTCAAGTTAAACTTTGGGATCGTCAGGGACGTTTATTAAGAACTTTATCCAACTATCATGCTTCTACTTTAAGTCATCAACAAACAGTTGTTTTTAGTCCAGACAATCAGTTAATAGCAGTGACTGGCTCTGAAAGCAATATTATGCTATATAATCTTAAGGGGACATTATTAACGACCTTTCATACTCATCAATCTATTATTAATAGTATTACCTTTAGCCCAGATAGTAAAGTGATTGCAGTTGCTGGTTTAAATAATAAGATTCAACTCTGGAGCCGTACGGGAAATTTTATTAAAAGTTTAGTCGGAGATCCGTTAGAAACAACTCAGATGAAATTTAGCCCCGTTGGCGATAGCCTGCCGTCAGGTATAGGTAATATTTTAGCTTCTAGTCATTCAGATGGAACGATTAATTTTTGGCGACTTCATCATCCACTGAAGCAGACTTTTAGGGCGCACCAAGATTTAATTAGAGAAATTAAATTTAGCCCAGATGATCGGCAATTTATGACATTTTGTTATCAGGGTTTTGTCAAACATTGGCAGCAAGACGGAAACTTGTTACAAAGCTTTTTTGTCAATCAAGTAGAGAATATTACACTCAATGGTAAACGTTTATTACGACTCTTAAATCAAGCCGATCCTCGAGCCTTTACATGGATTAATAATTCAGATTTAGTCAATCGCTTAACATCTCAAATAGATTGGATCAAAGCAGTAGCGGTTCACGATAAAAAAAGATTAATTGCGACGTTAAACTCAGAGAATAAAATTCAAATTTGGAACTCAAAAGGAAATTTAAAACAGGAGATTTACCCGACACAAATTAATATTTCAGAAATTACATTCAGTCCTGATGGTAAAGTGCTTGGATTTAGTAATGACTATGAACTTGAACTTTGGAATTTACAGAATAAATTCCGTCAACCATTAGTCAGTTTAATCAATTCTCAAAATCAGATTCAAGCTTGGAGTTTTAGCGAATTGGGTCAAACTATTGCAGTCGCAACTCAGACGGGTGAGGTAAAACTTTTGGATAGAAAAGGTAAATTATTAAGTACAATTCAAACTGACGCGGAAGCAATTGTTGATATGGAAATTAATTCTCATCGTCAGCTAATTGCAATTATTAATCGTCTTTCTCCCAATGAGATTAAAATCTTGAACTATCAAGGTGAGTTACTTCAGACATTATCCGGTCATTCAACTCAGTTTAGCAATATTAGTTTTAGTCCACAAGGGGATACTCTAGTCTCTGCTAGTCGTCACGGAGAAGTAACGCTTTGGGATATTCAATCAATCCTCGACTCAGACTTATTAGATTTAGCCTGTGACTGGATACAGGATTATCTCAAAAATAATCAGACTGTTAAGGAAACTCTAGCTAATTGTCGATCAACCCGCTAAATAATCAGCGTATAATTATTATTAAATACGCCTTTTAAGCAAAGTTAAACTACTCATTTTTCCTTTAGTTTTCTATTCGGTCATTATCGGTTATTTTTTCTACTTTATAAATTAAATAAAAACCGATTATAGTCATACTGAAGCTTAGTAATAAGTTGATCCAGGATATCATTCTATCTCCTTGAATACTTAATAACACTTCAAATAGAATCACAGGAAAAATTGCACCTATATTAATAAAGAGTAAATAGAAATATAATTTTCCTCTCATCCGCTTAATAATCAATCTTAAACAGACTCCTAGAGGACAAAAAATTAAGCAATAATATAAAAATTTATAAAACCTCAAGTTCCAGGCATTGAGATGAATACTTCCTTGCTGAACAGGGGAAAGTTGCCAAAACCATGCCATTTCTGGAGTGAGTAATAACTGATAACTTTGACGAATATTATCAACAAAAACTAAAATATTAAAAGGATTATAAATTAATAAAACTGTATGTTTTTTGAGATCGGAGAATACATTCGGAATGATTAACTCGGGTTGATTTCCATTCTTTCCTGTTACAGTATTTCTAATCCGAATACTTAAATGCGATCGCCATTGTCCTAAGGTTAAATTGCGCTGAAATAAATCTTTTGAAATTGATAAGATTCTAGCTGGGCCTGTTTGATTGAGATTCGCTGTAGATAGTTTAACTGCTAAAATTAATTCAGAAGTTTGACTGACTTTTTGATTCAGTTGAGTGATGGATATTGGAGAAGAATAAATCGGATTGTCATCAAAAACAATCCCTTGTTGATTAGAAAAAATATTACATGGATTTTCCGAGGTAAAAACTTGCTTAATATCAGCGTTTGAAGCTATTTTATTAATTAAACAAAACTGTTCAATTTCTCCATTCCAGGGTCTATCTCCTGTTAATTCATTACCTAAAATTAAAGGAAAGTCAGTATTCCAATTTTGCAAACTCCATAAATAGCTTGTGTTTTGAAGCGGCAAGGACAGTAAAAGAGTTACAATGAAGTAAAATAGAAAAAGAAGCGTTAAGCTAGGAATTGAAATCAAACGTTTAATTTGATTCAGAAATAGATTAAACTGACTCAAGATCAATTGACCCCAATATTGATAAATGAAGCCGCCACTCACGCCACTTAATGTGTTTGTCAATAAGTCTATGGGGGTTGAAGTTCGTCCGGGAAGAAAAAATTGTAAAAATTCAACGATTAATGAGAATAATAAGCTAGCGATCGCCACTAAAAATAGAGATTTTTTATAATTTATGTTTCGAGTCTTTAAACAACCACACAAGCCAAATCCAAAGGGAATAAATAGCAGTAAATTTAGAATAATATCACTTTTGCTACTTGACTTTGTTAACAGTTCTATGAGTTCCTCTAGGGTCAGTTGACTGAGTATCTCCCAAAAGAAAAAGTCATAAGGAAATAAGGTCATTATCAGGATTAATAAAATCCCAATAATAAAAATAGCTATTTTATCAGTGAATCTGATTAACAAAGTTTATTTTAATTGAAAGAAAGCCGTTCAACGATTGCTTTCCCAATTTCTAAAGAAGCAGTTGCTGCCGGAGAAGGTGCATTACAAATATGCATCGCATTCGTTCCTTCTACAATTAAAAAGTCATCCACTAATTCACCATTTTGCTTTAATGCTTGGGCGCGAACTCCCGCTGGAGAAACCACTAAATCTTCTGATTTGACTTCAGGAATTAACCGTTGTAAACTCTTAACAAATGCCGCTTTATTAAAAGAACGAATCATTTCTTCGATTCCCATATCGGCGTGTTTTGCGGCTAATTTCCAAAACCCAGGATAAGTAAAAGTTTCTAATACATCCTTGAAATTAAAGTCTGTTTTTCGATAGCCTTCCCGTTTTAAACTTAACACAGCATTAGGCCCAGCATGAACACTACCATCAATCATCCGAGTAAAATGAACGCCTAAAAAGGGAAAATTCGGGTTAGGAACCGGATAAATTAGGGTTTTAACGAGATAAGATTTTTCGGGGGTTAATTCGTAATATTCTCCTCGAAAGGGAACGATTTTTGCTTCAGGATTGACTTTGCCAAGCAGGGCTACGCGATCGCTGTACAATCCCGCACAATTAATGATAAACTGAGTATGAATAATTCCTTGATTTGTCTCAAGTCGGATGCCTTCAGAAGCTTGATTAATCTGTTGAACCTGAGTGTTAAATTGGATTTCTCCCCCCTGAGATTGAATCAGTTCAGCGTATTTTTGACAAACTTGAGTATAGTTAACAATGCCAGTGGAGTCTACTCGAATCCCCGCCAAGCATTGGACATGAGGTTCAATTTCTTTAACTTCTTCGCTGCTAATTTTCGCAATCGGAATTTGATTGTCTAAACCGCGCTGATAAAGTTTTTCTAACAGCGGTAATTCTTCGGATTCTGTTGCCACAATCACTTTACCGCACACATCATAATCAATGCCATGCTGTTGACAAAACTCTACCATAGATTGACAGCCAGCATGGGAAAGTTTTGCTTTTAAACTACCTGGTTTATAATAAATTCCAGAGTGAATCACTCCACTATTATGACCTGTTTGATGCGCTGCAACCCGGTTTTCTTTCTCAATCACAACAACTTTCTTTTCAGGAAAACGCTGCGTTAATGTCATTGCAGTTGATAAACCAACAATACCACCACCAATGATTGCAACATCATACACGGGTCAATATGCTCCTAAAAACGATGATTTTTATTCAATAGTTAAGGGTCAATCGCGATAATTGACCCCAAAGTTCTAGCAATCTTCTGAATCAATAATTAATTTGCCTGTGTGGGTTGAGGGATTGAATTAGATACGTTGTTAGCCGCCATTAGCTTCTTACGATAACTATCTCCTAAACCAAAGGCGCTTTCAATTGCGCGTCGTCCTGTCCATTCAACTAACATCCATAAGCAAGCAACTCGCTGATGCCAGGGCATTTCAATTCGGAAAATAGAGATGATATATTCCTTAAATTTCTTCGGACTTGCAAATAACGTGGAAGATTTTGCTTTGGGATCAAACCATTGCAGTCGGGCTTGATTATTTTTGAGGGCATTACAGAATGATTCTGGGTGATGACGACGAAGGAACAAATAGTCCTCCACATAACCGACATCCCCTTGCAGTACCATTTCCGTCATAAAGTGACGATCAGAACCGACCACACTGGGGTGCATCTGAGTCTTTGCAATCATATCAGAGCGCATCACACCAAAGACTTCTGTGTAATGAACCACCCATAAAATCCGCCAAAAGCGATCGCTTGGGGATTCACCATTTAAGCGTAATTCCCGGTCGTAAGTTCCAATGGGTTTTCCTTGGTTATCAATTGTAGTAGAACGACTATGAACCATGGATAAACCGGGATCGGCATCTAAGCATTCTACACACTGATGGAGATAATCCGCTTCCATGATATCGTCATGGGCTGCCCATTTGAAGTAAGGAGAATCCCCCGGCTGGAAGACGAAGTTAAAGTTGGGTGCCCCACCAATATTTTCAGGCTGACGGTAATAAGTAAAGCGACTATCTCGTTCCACAAATTCCCGACAAATTGCTGGCGTTGAATCAGTTGAAGCGTTATCACTAATAATGACTTTAAAATCTGTAAAAGTTTGATTTTCGATAGATTCTAAAGCTTGACGAAGATAATTTTCTCCATTGTAAACTGGTACACCGATAACAACCCTGGGAGTGTGAGCCATTTTTTCCCCTAAGTGAAAATTTACTGATTTATCTGAAAGTATCTTTTGTAGAAGATGTACATTTCTTCTACTGATGTCTAGTGAGTCCTTAAGCCATGAACTGACTTTCGACAGAATAATTGTAGGCTTCAGAACTACAATCAAACGCTTACAGGAGTGATATATATTGATTCTTATTTCCTGTTAAAGCAATTATACATCATACTCCCTTTTTTGTCTCTAATTTTGTAATATTTTTTAAGGGTTTCTAAACCGGAATCAACTCGGTGACGACACCCATCTCATCTAACATTTTTTGAATTTCATCACAATAGATGGCATTCATCACAATCACCTGATCGGGTTTATACTCTTTTAAGAATTCAGGTGACATAATTTCCTTGCCAACACCGGGAATAAACATCCCGTGGCGATGGGGATTAATATCCACAATATACTCGACCTGTTCCACGGTTTTGAGAGTGGTGAGAAATGCCACACATTTAGATCCTGAACCCCACACAACTGTCTTTTTACCTTGTTCTTTGGCTTGTTGTAATTGTTGCTGCCAGTTATTTAGTTTTTGTTGAATTTGATTCGCAAATTGTTGTACCCATTGCTTCACTTCTTCAGGAGATTCTTCGGCGGGTTGCAACTGAGTAGAAGGAGTAGAAACGGGTTTGGCTTCAATTAACAAATATTGATCGCCATAAGCCAGAGATAAATCTGTGACTTCAAACCCACAAGAACGGAATAAACGGGCTAACGTTCCAGGAGTATAATAGGTACAATGTTCATAATAAATATCTTCAAACGCTAAATCCCGTAACACTCGCCCCATATCGGGAATTTCAAAAAATACATTGGTATTGAGGCGATCGCCAATCGATTTACGAACCGTTTCTACAAATTCTTGAGTCGGATAAATATGTTCTAAAGTATGGCGACAGCAGATCAAATCCCCCACATAATCTGTATATTTTTCCGAGTAATAATCCTGAATAAATTTAATTCGTTTTGTCGCTTCACTTTTAACTCGTCCGACTACAGCAGAAGGATCTATTCCCACACCGCGATTATTTCCCAATTCACACATTAAAACCAGGAAATCCCCTTTACTGCAACCAATTTCTACAACATCTTTTTCATGTAAATCGTACTTTTCAATTAACCCTTTTGCTAACTCCAGGGCAAACTTATTAAATGTCGGGGAAAAACTCTGTTGATCTTCATAATTTGGGGCATATGCCGACCATTTGGAGTCAAATTCAGTATTGGTAATAAAGCCACATTGTTCACAATAGCCGAGTACCACATCTCCACAAGGAAAATCCAATGCTTCCTGTTGAGTAGACATCATTAAACAACTGTGTACCGGAACATTCCGAACTTCATAAAACGTCTGTAATTCTGAATGACCGCAATTGGGACAGGTATGTTGAACCGGCTTAAATTCTGGGTAAGCTTTCGCTTGTTCGACTAGAGAAGAAGAGTTCATAATTTTTCTTGAGATGCGTGTAAGTAGGTTAGAACAAACTGACTTTAGACCACTTTAGGAAACGGAATGGGTACGATAAATTTACCGCCTCGGCTTTGATATTCCGCTTGTTGTTGCATAATTTCTTCCGCAAAATTCCAAGCCAGAATTAATACATAATCCGGTTGATCTTCTAACAGTTTGCTAGGGTGAACAATCGGTAAATGATTAATACTCATAAACCGACCTTGCTTAAAACTATTGAGATCGGCGATATAATTCAGCAAGGTTTTATCAATGCCAAAGTAGCTTAATAACGTGGTAGCTTTTGCCGCCGCGCCATAACCGACGACAGTTTTTCCTTGCTGTTTTAAATCCCACAAAATATCCATCAAAGCTTGCTTGACGCTAGCGACTTTATCCGCAAAACTTTGATAATAATCCATCCGGTCAACCCCTTGTTCAGACTCCATTTTTAACAGGGATTTAACCGAGTCTTTGACATCCTCTTTCGGTTCGACAAATAACCGTAAAGAACCGCCATGAATTTTCGTCCGTTCAATGTCATTCAGGAATAAACCATGACGACGGAATAATTTATCTAATGCAGTTACAGAAAAGTAACATAAATGTTGGTGGTAAATCGTATCAAATTCACAATGATCGACTAAATCTACCACATAGGGCGCTTCAATTACCGCAACGCCTGTCTCTTTCAACAGAATTTTTATCCCCTTAACGAAGCCATTTAAGTCCGGAACATGGGCTAAAACGTTATTGGCTAAAAACACATCCGCCGCTTTTCCTTCCGCTTGTAATTGCTTGGCTAAATCTTCCGAGAAAAACGTACATAGACTCTCAACTCCTGCCTTTTGCGCCGCCTCAACCGGCCCATCGGCTGGGTCAATTCCGAGGACTGGAATTCCTTTTTCCAGGAAGTTTTTTAGCATATAGCCGTCATTACTCGCCGCTTCTATGACGAGGCTATTGCTATCCAAATTACGCGATGCCATAATCGCTTCCGCACTCCCGCCAAAATGCCGCAATAATGAGGGAGAAACAGAGGAAAAATAAGGATAATCCTGACAGAATAAAATCTCCGGCGGCACACTCACCGTAATTTGAACTAACCCACAATCTGGGCAAAATGCTAAATCTAATGGGGCGGTATATTCCGGTTCAGCAAACTGTTCGGGGGTGAGTAAATTATCTGCTAACGGGGTATAACCAAAAGAGATAATTAACTCCAAATGTTCGGAACCACAAGAGCGACAAGGGGGTAATGTATTTGCCATGATGAGATTCTCCAATTAATGACTCTAATTAATGCCCGCTGCTATTTTGGCAGAATTACTCCAGTGTAAGGATTCATCTAGTAAGTTTTCCCGCATTAATTTTTGAATGTGGGCAATTCGTTTGTAACGTTCCCCTTCAAATTCTTCTAAAGTTAAGCCGATTTTTTGATACGCGGCTAACAGTTCTTCTGCACCTTTACGGGCATTCCATTGGGGTTTAAAGTCTAAAGTATTGAGAATTTTACTACAATCTACCCGATAACAGCGCTTATCTGGGCCACCATCTGGTGCATATTCAATCGTACAACCGGGAACCACATCTTCAACGATATCAGCCAGTTCTCGAATCCGATAATTATCTTCATTTCGACCGACATTAAACGCTTCATTATGAATCAGTTCACGAGGTGCATCCATCACCGCAATAAACGCCCGAGAAATATCTTCAATATGAACAATTGGCCGCCAGGGAGTGCCGTCACTCTTAATATAAACTCGTCCGGTTGTAAACGCCCAAGCCACTAAATTATTCAGAACTAAATCAAATCGTAAACGAGGAGACACACCAAAAGCCGTGGCATTTCGGAGGAATGTTGGGCTAAAATTATCATCGGCTAATTTACTGACATCCTGTTCTACCATCACTTTAGATTGACCGTAAGGAGTCACCGGATTAAAAGCAGAACTTTCATTCAGTAAATCTTCTCCGCCTGCGCCATAATTACTACAAGAAGAAGAGAAAACAAACCGAGGAACCCCCGCTTCTTTTGCTAGTTTCGCCAGGCGAACCGAGGCGCGATGATTAATTTCAAACGTTAAATCGGGGTTAAGATTTCCTAATGGGTCATTCGATAATCCAGCCAAGTGTAAAACAACATCAAACCCTTCTACATCAGCCGCTTCAACATCCCGAACGTCTTTACGAATCTCGGGAATTTCTGAGATGCCATCTCCAAAAGTACAACGTTCAAATAAATCACTATCTAACCCAACTACTTCATGGTTTTGAGCCAATAACATCGGCACAAGAACGGTTCCAATGTAGCCTTTATGACCGGTGAGTAATACTTTCATATTGCTAAAAAAACTAGAGTGTGTAGGAGAACTCTGTCTAAGTCTGATTGAATTGAACACTAAGTAGATTTTTAGACAGAAGTTAAACAGTCGCTTGAAATATTGCTTCAAATAGATTTCAAACGATACTAATTCACATTTATTCACTTAAACTGTATCATGGATACCAGAAACCGGGTTGCCATTTTGCTTAGTCTCAGAGACTTAAAAAGGATCTGGTGTAGTGGTTTCTTCATCCTCCCAGGTTTTCCAGGGGGCATCGCCACCATCCCATATTTTTTGCAAACGCTTTTTATCTCGGATGGTATCCATACATTGCCAAAAGCCATCGTAACGATAAGCCATTAACTGTCCCTCTTGGGCTAAGGTTTCGAGGGGTTCTTTTTCCCAGAGGGTATCGTCTCCAGCAATATAATCATAAACGCCAGGCTCAACCACAAAAAAGGCACCGTTAACCCAGCCTTCACGAATTTGAGGTTTTTCAGAAAATTCTACAACCTGCTCACCGTCTAAAATCGGTAAACCAAACCGAGTCGGCGGCCGCACGACTGTCATTGTTACCATTTTGCCGTGACGACGATGAAACGCCAGTAAATCTTGTAAATTAATGTCTGAAACGCCATCGCCCCAGGTTAACATAAAGGTTTCATTGCCAATATGGGGAATTAAACGTTTAATTCGACCGCCTGTATTGGTATTGAAGCCTGTTTCGAGCAGTTCAACGTTCCAATCTTGAGGAATATTTTGAGAGCGTTCAACCTGACCTGTGGCTAAATTAACAGAAAGTTTATCACTGCTGAGTGAACAGTAATCTACCATGTATTTTTTAATGACTTCTCCCTTGTAACCTAAAGCAACAATGAAGTCATTAAAACCATGATGAAGATAGTGCTTCATGATATGCCAAAGAATCGGATATCCCCCAATTTCTACCATGGGTTTCGGTTTAGTCTCCGTTTCTTCAGCTAAGCGCGTTCCTAAGCCCCCTGCCAGAATTGCCACTTTCATGTTGGATAACACCTGATAATGAACTATTCGTACTTACTCAATCCAGGGATGATTTTATTCCACTGAACTTATCAAATCTAATTTTAGCTTATCGGATGAGTGCTTCCCAAGAGAAGCCTCTTCTGTAAAGATTTCACGCTTATAATATTAAGCTTTAGTAAAATACTCTGATTACTTAAGTTTCGAGAATATTTACTTTACCATAATTTGTCTCAAGTTTTACATCTTAAATTGATGTTTCAATATTTCCAAATAAAATAATAAACAGAGTAATATAACGTAATTGATATTTAATCAAATTTAACTTAATCGCAATATAAAATAAGTTAAGAATGTGACGGTTGTCTTCAAAGGCACAGACTCTTGTGAGGGGGAAAAATAGGAGTATTGGGGCAGACACCGGAGAACGAATCACAAATAAAATTTTATTGATTACCTTTGGTTGACACTCCTGCGCTATAAATGAATTGAAACATACCCTCAACTCATTTAGTATTCTTATGGCTTCAAATCCCTCTGTTCCCCGCTTAGCCCTACCTATAGGCGATCCGGCTGGTATTGGGCCGGAAGTGATCTTAAAAACATTAACCGATCCAACCATCACTGATGGCTGTGAAATTACCCTAGTGGGCAGTCCAGCCTTATTGCAACAAACCTATCAACAACTACAATCTCAAGGGATCACCGTCGCCGATCCCCAACGGTTGCAAATCTTAACAGTTGAACGCGATCGCGGTGAAGGTACGATTCAAATGGGGGTGAGTAATGCCGCCAGTGGTGCAGCCAGTTTTGAGTATCTCGACACCGCCATCACTCACACCTTAGCAGGAAAATTTGATGCCATTGTCACAGGCCCTATTGCCAAAAGTAGCTGGCACGCTGCCGGACATCACTATCCCGGACAAACCGAACTGTTAGCCCAACGGGCCGGAGTAGACAAATTCGGGATGTTATTCGTCGCCACTTCCCCGTATTGCAATTGGACGCTACGCACCTTACTGGCTACCACTCATATTCCCTTGTCTCAAGTTCCTCAACAACTGACACCCGAATTAATGAGTTGGAAACTCGATCTATTAATTACCAGCCTAAAAACAGATTTTGGTATCTCTCAGCCTAAAATTGCTGTGGCCGGCTTAAATCCCCATAGCGGCGAAAAAGGACAACTGGGAACAGAAGAAAAAGACTGGTTAAATCAATGGATATTACAACAAGAATGCCGCTATCCGCAGTTAGAAATTGATGGGCCAGTTCCTCCTGATACGATGTGGGTTAAACCGGGTCAAGCTTGGTTAGGCCGTCCTGTAATTGCCCATGATGCCTATTTGGCGTTATATCACGACCAGGGATTAATTCCCGTTAAACTGATGGCATTTGATCGGGCCGTGAATACCACAATTGGTTTACCCTTTATTCGGACTTCTCCCGATCATGGCACAGCCTTTGATATTGCCGGTAAAGGCATTGCCGATCCTTCCAGTTTCAAAGCTGCAATTGAAGTCGCCAAAACCATTGCCAATCAGCGGTTACAACCCTCTCATGAGGTTCTGTGTTGAGCCACAGATTGTTGTCGCATTAGCAGAAAACCCGCAATTAACCAAAACAATAATAACCCGCCTGTAATCAGTAAGGTAGAGACCAATCCTAATTTCGCAATCAGCGCGGGTGCAGCCGCCGTAAACAAGCCGCCACCGACAATCGGTTCAAAAAAGAGCTGTTTATAAGCAAAGCTCTCAAATGCCCCAGAACGGTTACCTGGATCGACCATGCGTAACAGTAAAATCCCCGTTGCGGTCACTCCCATCGATTGTCCCATATCGCCGATGCCTTTCTCAAACCAATGATCCGGGAAGATACGGGGGGCATACAACAAAAAGAACAGAATATTCCAAGCAATCCCCACAACACTCAGAATAATAAAACTACTAAGATTACTGCCAATCACTTGTAATGAAATCGAGGCTAAAGCCGTGACAACTACCACATCTAAAGCGGTTCCAGCAAGACTTTTCATTAAATCAGGCATAATTAATACGTCTAAATCCAGACGTTCCATCAGTATCTGCAGTAAAATTCCGCCCACTAATGCCATCGGGAATAAGGGTACATAACTCATGACTTTGAATCCGGTTTGTCCCCAAGTTATCGATTCAATTAAGATTAATGCCCGTTGAATTAACCAACCAAAAATAACTGCAATTCCCACAAAGCCAAAATTCATCGATAATGGATCGATTAATAATCCTTGGGTGAGATAGGCGCGACGTTCTAGTCTGCGAGGGGTTTCTTGACGGTGAGTGAGTTCCGGTGTATCCTCTGGATCGACAGCAGCAGATTGAACCGTTGGAATATGTCCTTTTTTACGACCCCAGTTGGCTAAAGCGGTTCCAGCGATGATCCCTGAGACAATGCCCACGGTTGCCAATCCTAAGGCTAAATCTGGCCCGTCTTGAAAGCCTAATTCTCTAAACGTCTCGGCCATGCCGCCCGCTGTACCGTGGCCCCCTTCAAAGCCAATTTCAATCAACGCCGCAGAAATGGGATTGGCATCAAATACAGGAATTAAAATCAGTAACGTGACTAGAATACCAACCACATATTGTCCCCAAGCTAATGCTTGACCAAACACAACTTGTGGGGCGGCTTTGCGCCAAATACTACGAGGACTGGGAATCGTTTCCCCCAGGAATAAGGCGGCGAAGACAATATTAATGAAAATTCCCGGAGACTGAGACCAAACGGTACGAATAGGTTCAGTAAATAATCCCCCAGACAGGAAAGCATTTTCCCCTGTCACAGCTTGAACAATTGCCCCTAAAACTTGAGGGCCGAGTAACAGTGCTAATGCTCCTGCTACAATAGATTCTGGCAGATAGAGTTGTTGAAGAAAGGGAATTTTGTGTTTAAGATATCGCCCCGCCAATACCAGCAGGGCAATCCAAATGAAGGCAAAGAATACATCTTTTAACGTGAACATAGATAAAATCCCTGATAATGGATTTGAGCTTACCAGGGGTTAAAGCAAATAGATGTATCGTAAATGGCAACTGATTAAGTTGTATTATTCTGTAATAAACTCAAAGTCGGATTCTTTTAGAGAAACGTGACGCACTAGAGCCATTCAATCTCGGAGACAGTATTAACCTGACGCTAGGCAGATTAGAGATAGAAACATTGTCTCGTATAATGACAAAAATATCAGAAATTATTTCCTTTATACTCAAATTAATGAAAGTTGCAATAACAGGGGCTACGGGGTTTGTCGGCAGTCGTTTGGTGGAACGACTCAGTGAGATGGGACATTCAATCTTAGTATTTAGCCGCAACCGTGACAAAGCCCAGCGTATTTTCCCCTCCTCCGCTTATCCTCAACTCGAAATAGTTAGTTATACCCCGACTCAACCCGGTGCTTGGCAAGAGGCAATTGCTGGCTGTGAGGGTGTTGTAAACTTAGCCGGGGCGGCTTTAGCCGATGAACGCTGGACAAGCGAACGTAAACGAGAAATTATTGACAGTCGGGTTAAACTCACTGAAAATTTAGTCAGTGCGATCGCAAAATCTGATCCTAAACCGACTGTACTCGTCAATGCTTCAGCAATTGGGTATTACGGAACCAATGAAACCGCAACTTATGACGAAACCAGTCCTAGTGGGGATGATTTTCTCGCTGAAGTCTGTCAAAAATGGGAAACAGCCGCAAATAAAGTCAAAGACAGCGGTACAAGATTAGTGATTATTCGGGTTGGTTTGGTGATGGGAATGGGCGGGGCATTAGGAAAAATGCTAACTCCTTTTAAGCTGTTCGCGGGCGGCCCACTGGGAGATGGAAATCAATGGTTTTCTTGGGTGCATCGAGATGATTTAGTCAATTTAATTATTCATAGTTTGACTCATCCAGAAATTGAAGGAGTATTAAATGGCACTGCCCCAAATCCAGTTAAAATGAACGAATTCTGCCAAACTTTAGGTAAAGTCCTTGATCGTCCTTCCTGGTTACCTGTTCCTGCATTTGCCTTAGAAGCCTTATTGGGAGATGCCGCTAAATTGGTGTTAGAAGGGCAGCAAGTCTTACCGAAACAAACCCAACAAACGGGTTTTCAGTATCAATATCCTCAACTCGAACCCGCATTGAGAGAAATATTAAGTTAGCAGAGAGATTTGTGATTCATTATTAGTTATTCGTCACCTTGTTATTGATTCGGCATCACGAACAATTCATGACTCACAACCCATAACTTAAGTCTCCCTCTCTTCATTCAGCATGAAGATTCATTCACCATCAACAGCCCCACTCGCTATGGTTTCCCCTGACTCACAAAACACTCACATTCAACAGGCTCGTAACAGTTTACGACAGTCTTTGTCTCGCATCTCCCAAATGCGGCGACGAAAAGGTAAAGAAACACAACTCCAAGCCACATTACAAACCCAGTTAGAGATATTAAATTCAAGCTTAAAAAAGCTGGATCAATGTTTAATTCGCATTGCCGTCTTTGGCTTAGTGAGTCGAGGCAAGTCAGCGGTTTTAAATGCCTTACTGGGAGAAAGTTTACTACAAACAGGCCCCCTGAATGGCGTGACCCAATGGCCCCGTTCTGTGCGCTGGGATGTGACAATCGATAATAGTTCTCTGGATAATATCATCCCTGTTGAATTGATCGATACACCGGGTTTAGATGAAGTCGGGGGAGAAGTGCGGGGAGATATGGCACGAGAGGTGACGCGGCAAGCGGATTTAATTCTGTTTGTGGTTTCAGGAGATTTAACACGCACCGAACATGATGCCTTATGTGAACTACGTTTAGCGCAAAAACCGTTAATTGTGGTTTTCAATAAAATTGATTTATATACCGAAGCTGAGCAAGCGGCAATTGTGGAAAACCTACGAAAGGTGGTATTAGAGGCAAAAACTTCAAAAATCCCTTTGAAAGCCCCTTCTCGTCTCAATGATGCCGTCTTAGAAGTGGTTAAAGTAGCGGCTGAACCTGCCCCGATTCCGGTACGAGTCCAATGGCCGGATGGTCGAGTCAGCGCTCAGTGGGAACCTCAAACCCCCAATATTGAAGAATTACGGCAAGTGATTGTTAGTACATTGCGCCGAGAAGGGCGATCGCTACTCGCACTCAATGCATTAGTTCAAGCCCGATCTGCTGAGAAAACCATTGCTCATGAAACAATACAAATTCAACAGGTAGAAGCAGATGATTTAATTTGGCAATTTACCCGATATAAAGCCTTGGCAGTCGCGTTTAATCCGATTGCGATTTTAGATATATTAGGAACTTCAATGGCGGATTTATTATTAATTCGCTCTTTGGCGCGATTATACGGTTTACCGATGACGAGTTACGAAGCCGGAAAGTTATTACAGAAAATTTTACTCAGTTCTGGCGGGATGTTATTAGCAGAATTAGGCAGTGGTTTATTACTGGGTTTGGGCAAAAGTGCGGCAGGGTTAGCCACTGATATTTCAACTTATGCGGGTGTTGCTATTACTCAAGCTTCAATTGCTGCTTACGGGACTTATACGGTGGGGAAAGCGGCTCAAGTTTACCTAGAACAAGGCTGTACTTGGGGAGAATTCGGCATTGATACGGTGATTAAAGATATCCTCGATCAAGTGGATAAAGATACAGTAATTCATCAATTGAAGCAAGAATTAAAGCTTTAGAGAATCCTGATTTGTGAGTTGTTTAGCCATAGTAAATCATCACATCACTACGCTTTCACTAAATGATTTATTGAGAGATTAGTAGCTTCACGTCTGCACTAAATCTATAGTGTCACTGATTGAGCTTAAAATAATTTTATGAATAAAACTCAGCCGTCTAAAACCTATCGCGGAGATATTTTAGTCATTGATGATACCCCGGCTAATTTAAGGTTATTAGTGAATCTTTTAACTGCAAAAGGATATAAAGTACGGGCTTTAACCAGCGGAAGAATTGCATTAGCTGGGATTCATGCAGCATTACCTGATTTAATTCTCCTGGATATTATGATGCCCGATATGGATGGTTATGAAGTATGTCAGCGACTAAAAGCCGATGAAACAACTCAAGAAATCCCGATAATTTTTATTAGTGCAATGCATGAAGTACTCGATAAGGTTAAGGCATTTTCAATGGGGGGCGTTGACTATATTACAAAACCTTTTCAAGCGAAAGAAGTGATTGCCCGAGTTGAAACCCATCTAGAAAATCGATTTTTACAAGAACGGTTAAAAGCTAAAAACAATGAGTTATCCCAAGCTTTAGAAGAATTAAAAACGGCTCAAGAACATATTATTAAGTCAGAGAAAATGGCAGCTTTAGGGCAATTAGTTGCCAGTATTGCTCATGAAGTCAATACACCCTTGGGAGCAATTCAAGCATCTAGTAGTAATAGTACAATCGCTTTAAATGAGTTTTTTTCAGCTTTACCCCAATTATTAAAACAATTTAGTCAAACAGACCTACAAAACAATTTCTTAGCGTTTTTAAAACGAGCGTTAGAAAAACCAGACCCTGTTGCACCGGGAGAAAAACGACAGTTTAAGCGCCATCTATTTCAGCAATTACAATCAGAAGGAATTCAAGGTGCTAGACAAATTGCCGATACATTAGTTGATATTAATATCTATGATAATATTGAGCCGTTTTTACCCATACTCAAAAATCCTGATACAGAATGGTTACTGTCAGTTATTTATAATTTAAGTCGATTACAAACCAACAATCAAACGATTATTCAAGCCGTCGAACGCGCCTCAAAAGTTATATTTGCATTAAAACGCTATGCTCGTTATGATCAAAGTGAAGAAAAACAATATTTTCAGCTCATTGATGGCATCGAAACTATCCTAGAACTTTATCATAATCAACTTAAGCAGGGGATTACCGTTCTTCGTTCTTATCAAGCTGTTCCTGTGATTGAGGGATATCCAGACGAATTGAATCAGGTTTGGACGAATTTAATTCATAACGCCATCCAAGCCATGGGATGTCAGGGAACTCTGAGTCTATCAATTTCTCAACAGGATAATCATGTGGTTGTAGAAGTTGGCGATACAGGCTGCGGCATTGCGCCAGACATTCAAGATAAAATATTTGAACCTTTCTTCACCACAAAGCCTGTCGGTGAAGGCAGTGGGTTAGGTTTGGATATTGTACAAAAAATTATCGATAAGCATCAGGGTAAAATTAAAGTGAGGAGTCAACCCCAACAAACAATATTTCAAGTATATCTCCCAATGGCAACCCCTAAAGGTTCTGCATCTTAAAACTGTTGATTTTTTCCCAGTCGGTTGCACCGCAATATTACCAGCAGTTTCAAGAAGAAAAACCGTTTTGAGTTATAAATGATAAAGGAAATCATGTCAAGTAAAGCAATTTTATGTGTGGATGATGAAGTGATTGTATTAGACAGTCTTAAAGAACAACTCAAGCGCCGATTTGGTAATCAATATTTATATGAAACAGCCGAATGTGTTGATGAGGCTTGGGAAATTATTGAAGAATTACACGCTGAGGGAATCGAAATTTTAACAATTATCTCAGATTGGTTAATGCCTGGGGTGAGAGGGGATGACTTTTTAATTCAAGTTCATCAAAAATTTCCCAATATTTTAACTATTATGTTAACCGGACAAGCGGATGAACAAGCAATTTGTCGAGCTAAAAAAGAAGCCAACTTATATTGTTGTTTGTATAAGCCTTGGAGTGAAGAAGAATTAGTTCGGATTATTTCATCAGCACTACAGTGACTTATGAATTCTTTAGCAATTTTATGTGTCGATGATGAGGTCATGGTATTAGATGTTCTTTCAAGACAGCTTAGCCACTGTTTGCAAGAGCAAGTAAAAATTGTGACAGCAGAAACTGCCGAAGAAGCCGAAGATGTCATCCCAAAATTGCAAAAAGAGGGATATGAAATTGCTGTTTTAATTGTTGATTATCATCTTCCTGGTATGAGCGGTCGAGAATTATTACTCAATCTCAATTCTCAGCTTCCACAAACCTTAAAAATATTACTAACAGGAAACATTAGTCCGGAAAACTTTGAGCAAACGGTTCAACAAACTAACTTATATCGCTATATTACAAAACCTTGGGATGAATTGGATTTACAGTTAACTGTTCAAGAAGCCATTCGACGGTATCAACAAGATTTAACACTGGCTCAACAAAATCAAGATTTAAAACAACTTAATATTGAATTAGAGAAAAAAGTAACAGAAAGAACGGCTGAGTTATTAACAGCCAATCATAAGCTGCATCAACAAATCACGAAGTTACAATGGGTCGAAGAAGAGTTACAGTTTTTATTAAAATTAAGTCAAGCGATTAGTTCAGCCACTGACTTTGAAACCGCAATAGAAATTGCATTAAAATCCCTTTGTCAGCGCACAAATTGGACTTATGGTGAGGTGTGGTTACCGTCTGTGGACGAAACAGTCCTAGAATGTAGTCCGATTTGGTATTGTAATTGTCAAGATAAAGAACCAGAAGAAATTGCCTCAATTCATCAGTTTCGCCTACCGCTTAAAGGGATTACTTTTCAACCGGGAGAAGGCATTGCTGGACGAGTTTGGCAAACCAAAAAAACAGAATGGATTCCTGATATTTATCAAAGCTTAGATTGTAAAACAATTCCCCCAGTCAGTTATCCTCATCTGGTTCAACATCCCGCTAAAAATTATGGATTTCGCGCTCGGTTTGGTGTTCCTATTTTGGGGAGTAAAATAACTCATGAAAATGATATTATTGCTGCCACTCAAGACCAAGTGATCTCCGGCTATAATTCCAACTATTCTTTGTCAAATTCACACTATTTATTAGGGCAAAATATTCAATCTCCTGTTTTAGCAGTACTGGTTTTCTTCATCAAAGATGCTCAAGCTGAAAATGAACGTTTTACTCAATTAATTTCTACGGTGACAACACAACTGGGTACTGTTTTACAACAGAAGAAAACTGAAGCCGGAATGAAAGCACTGTTTGCCGCCATGACAGAAGTTGTAATGGTATTTGATTCACATGGACGTTGTTTACAAATTGCACCAACAAATTTATCTCAATTTTCTCAAGTTACTGAACAATTAATCGGTACAACGCTTGACGATCATTTTCCTAAGGCTGAAGCCCATCAATTATTAAATAAAATACATCGTTCACTACAAACTCAACAAACTGTTCAAGTTGAATATCGCTTGAATATTCAACAGCAAGATATTTGGTTTTCTGCCAGTATTTCTCCCTTATCAGATCAAACAGTAATTTGGGTCTCTCAAGATATTACTCGTCGTAAACAGATGGAAGAAGAACTCAAAACAAACGAAGAAAAATATCGTCATATTATTCAAAATGTCAGTTCTGTGATTGTGCGTTGGGACGCTAGAGGATACATTCAATTTATTAATGCTTATGGCTTAGACTTTTTTGGGTATTCAGAAGCAGAATTAATCGGTAAAAATTTAAGTGATACATTGATTCCTCAGACTGAAAAATCTGGGAGAGATTTAAGCCAACTGGTGGAACAAATTTGTCAAAATCCCGAAGACTATTCTATTTATGAAAATGAAAATATCTGCAAAAATGGTAAACGAGTTTGGGTGACTTGGGTGAATCAACCGATTTATGATAAAAAAGGTGATTTGATTGAAATTCTTTCGGTTGCCACTGATACCACACAACGCCGTTTAGCCGAACAAGCATTACGAGTCGAACAGGAAAAATCCGAACGGTTACTATTAAATATTTTACCGAAACGAATTGCTGACCAACTTAAGCAAACAAAAGGAGAAGTGATTGCCGAAAAATTTGATGAAGTCACTATTTTATTTGCCGATATTGTTGGATTTACACCGCTTTCTGAACGACTTCACCCCATGGAACTTGTGAAGCTGCTTAATCATATTTTTTCAACATTCGATCAACTTGCTGAAGTCTTGGATTTAGAGAAAATTAAAACCATTGGGGATGCTTATATGGTTGCCGCTGGATTACCCATTCCTCGAGAAGATCATGCAGAAGTGATTGCAGATATGGCACTTTCAATGCAAGTGGCAGTCGATCATTTTCTATTTGATCGAGGAGAAACTTTACAAGTTCGGATTGGAATTAATACAGGAATGGCGGTAGCGGGGGTGATTGGAACTAAAAAATTTATCTATGATTTATGGGGAGATGCAGTCAATGTAGCCTGTCGGATGGAATCAACCGGAGAAGCGGGTAAAATTCAGGTGACTCAAGCCACTTATGAACAACTTAAAGATCAATATTTATTAGAAAAACGCGGATCGACTGAGGTAAAAGGCAAGGGAGAAATGACAACGTATTGGTTATTAGAAAGAAAGTAATCAAGAGTTTTTAGCCGATTGCCAACAGCAAGATTGCCAATTCCCCCTTTCCCCATTCCCTGACGCAGCGCTATAATCTAATTTTTCTGTACACTAGAAGCAAGTCGGTTTGGCAAACTGCGCTAAAATTCAAAGCATCCGTCAAACTGGTCTATTGTTCCAATCATCATCCCCGAACCGAAGGAGTTGCGATGAAGTCGAAGAGTCAAGCTGTATTTGTATACTTAATCAGAAATGGTTTAATCCTGCCGACACTGCTGTTTGCAGCCAGCCTGACCATCCAACCTATCACTTTATCCCAAACCTCCGATCCCCCCACAGAAACCGTTTCAGAACAACAGCAGGAACTTGAACGCCTGCGGCAAGAACAGGAGATACAAGCGGCTGAGGCTGACCGCATTTTTAGCCGAACTATGTTGTTGTTTAACTTGATGTTGGGGTTGCTGGCGCTTTTATTGACGGGTGCGATTATAACATTATGGATATTGCGCCGTTCTGTGATTCATGAAGTCACAGGCATTGTGGAAAGTCATTTGAATGAATTGGGAGACTTAGAACATCGTATTACGACGGGAAATCGTAAACTAGAAGCCGTGTTAAACGGTACAGAAGATTTAACCAAAGAATTAAATCAAGAAGCAGACAAATTTCAGCAAAATTTAGAGATAAAACGCGATCAATTTGAGGCGCTACAGTCTGATTTAGTTCAGAAAAAACAACATAAAATAGCAGAATTTCAACAGCTACAATCGGAGTTAGTTCAGGCGAAAAAGCAAGCTATCGAAAATTTTGGTCAGTTAAAGTCTGAGTTAGTCGAATCAAAAGATAAAACGTTGGGGAATTTTGAAGACACACAAGCTGAGTTAATTGAATCAAAAGATAAAACCTTAGGGGATTTTGAGAAAACGAAGACGGAGTTAGTTCAATCCAAAGAACAAGCATTAGATGAGTTAGAACAACAACTCAAAGAAGCGCGTCAAACAAAACAACAGCTTACAGAACAGTTTACCACTCAGTTGGCTGAGTTACAGAAGTCGGCAAAACAGCAACAAGATCAAATCTCAAAGGAATTTCAGCAAGCCAGTACACAGTTAACGGCAGAGTTTTCTCAAGTTAAGACAGAAGTAGAAGGAAATAAAGACAGTACCCTAAAAGCGTTGAAAGGTTCAGAAGCAGAAGTAATACAGCAATTGGCGGCGATACAAAATAAAACCGAAGAAAAACGCCAGTTAATGTTACAAGATATTGAAACGATTGGGTCAGAATTGCGGCAAAAACTGTCAACGGTTCAAGGGGATTTAACCGGACAGCAAGGGGAAATTGTTAAGAAGTGGAAACAAGCCGAATTTGAGTTTGCTAAACAGTTAGCAGAGTTGCAAAAAGAAACTCAAAAGCAACGAGATATTATTCTGGAAAATCTGCAAGGAATGGAGGCAGAATTTTCACCGCAGTTAATGGAAATTCGCACTTTAACCGAACAAAAAGCACAGCAACAGTTAGAAAAATCTCTGCAAGAATTAGAACAAGTGGGTCAAGCTTTGGCGGCACAATTAGCAGAAGCGCAGGGTAAAATTCAAGAACGAGTTCAACAGAAATATCAGACTTTGAAGCAGTTAGAAGCAGAATATATTGCTGAAGTGTCTCAAGCTAAATCGAGTTTCCAAACTCAAAAAGACCAACAATCAGCCAGTTTAAAACAGCTTGAAACGGAGTTTACAACTCAGGCAACAGAAGCACAAACGGGAGTAAAAAGTCAGTATGAGAAGTTATTACAAGTCGTCAATGAGTCTCAGCAAGAGGCGGGAAGTCAACTGTCGGAATTTAAGTCTGCATTGCGCGATCGCAAGAATGTCACCTTTGAAAAATTAGATAAATTTGAAACAACCTTAGCCGAACAAATTGCAGAAATTCAAGCTGATGCGAAAGCAGAAAAAGATAAGATTATTCAACAATTAGCTGAAATTTCACCCACATTTATTGCGGAAAAAGCCATTTCAGAAGTGCTTGATAAAGTTAATCAACTGACTGAACAAATTGAGAAGATTAAATCAAATCAACCGGAACTCTTTTTAGATGTAGAAGAGGTAATCACCCAGGGAAATGTACTCTTCTCAGAAGGACGTTATGAGGAAGCGTTTGTGGTTTATGAAAAAGCCGTACAATTGCAACCCCAACATCATAAAGCCTGGTTAAACCGGGGGATGACTTTAAGACGATTAAAACGCCATCAGGATGCTATTGCTTCTTACGAAAGGGCGTTAGAATTAAAACCCGACTATCATCAAGCTTGGGTAGATCGAGGGGTTTCTTTGGGTATTTTACAACAGCATGAAGCCGCTTATGAATCATTCAATCAAGCCGTTCAATTGAAGCCAGATGATGCGGTGGCTTGGTTAAACCGTGGTATGGCGTTACAAGTGATTGAAAAGTATGACGAAGCGGTAAAATCCTTTGATAAATCTGTAGAAATAGATCCAAGTTCAGCTAAAGCTTGGAATTATAAAGGCTACACTTTGATGCAGTTAAATCGTCCGCAAGAAGCCTTAGACAGCTTCAATCAAACCTTAAAAATTCAACCCCAACACGCCGATGCTTATTATAATAAAGCAATTTGTTATGCGATGCAAGACAATACTGAACTCGCGTCAGAAAATCTTGAAAAAGCCATAGCAATTAATCCTCGCTACCAAGAAGAAGCCAGAACAGATCGTAATCTCACACAAATTGCCAAGCAGTTACGTTATCAAAAACAGTAGGGGCGCATTGCATGCGCCCTGCTGCGCCCTGTAAATCTTGATTTTAAAATCCATTCAACCCATCAATTCTTGATATTAAATAATGGTTTTAACTGGGATCTTGTAACGCTTGTAAAGCCGGGGCAACTGCAAAGTTTCCATAACTATATTCACTGACTGCATGCCATTGATAAATGCTTTCTCGAAATTGTTTCCACTGTTCATAAACTTCTTTAAAAGTGGCATCTTTACTAGCATTTTCTTCGTATAATTCAAAGGCTTGAGTTTGGGCAGCTTGCATAATTTCTGGACTATAAGCCCGCAATTGAGTCCCGCTTTCAATTAATCGTTTTAACGCCTGAGGATTTTCACTATCATAGGTAGCTAAACAATTAATATTCGCTTCCTCAGCAGCCGCTTTAAGGATTTCTTGATATTCTGTGGGTAGCCCATTCCAAGCATTTAAATTAATCTGTAAATCAAAACTAGAACCCGGTTCCCACCATCCCGGATAGTAATAGAATTGCGCCGCTTTATTCAAGCCTAATTTCTCATCATCAAACGGCCCCACCCACTCCGCCGCATCAATGGCCCCTCTATCTAATGCGAGGAAAATCTCCCCTCCTGGTAACACTTGAACATTCACCCCTAAGCGGTTTAAAACCTGTCCGCCAAGCCCTGGGATTCGCATTTTTAACCCTTTTAAATCATCAACGGTATTGACTTCTCGTTTAAACCATCCCCCCATTTGTACGCCTGTATTTCCCGCTGGAAAGGCAATGGTATTAAAATCAGCATAGAGTTTATGCATTAATTCCAAACCACCCCCTTGATACAACCAAGCATTTTGTTGCTGGGCATTTAAACCAAACGGAACACAAGTTCCAAAGGCTAAGGCGGGATTTTTTCCAATGTAATAATAACTGGCAGAATGACCACATTCAACCGTTCCTTGTTGCACTGCATCTAATACTTCTAAACCCGGAACAATTTCTCCGGCAGAAAAGACTTGAATTTTAAACCGTCCATCGGTCATTTCATCGACTCGTTTTGCCACCATTTCCGCCGCCCCATAAAGGGTTTTTAAAGCCGTTGGCCAACTGGTTGCCATCTTCCACCTGAGGCTAGGTAGTCCCCCTTCTGTGGAGGCAGAATTAGAGGAATTTTCAGAGGAGGTACAAGCAGAAATTGCAGCCGTTGTTACAGCCCCTGTTGCAGCATATCCTAATAGTTTACGGCGTTTCATTTTTAAATTTAATCTAATATAAATAGTATTTTTTTATTTTATCAATCTATATAAAAAATCATATTAATTTATTTAACAAAACTAGAGAGAGAAAATTGACTATATCCTAACTCACTTACAGAATGCCACAAATAAATCGACTCGCGAAATTGCTTCCAACTGTCATAAACTTGTTTAAATGATGCACTTTTACTCGCCGTTTCTTCAAACAAATCAAAACTCATTGCTTCAGCCGCTTTTAAAATTTCTGGGCTAAATTCTCGCAGTTGAGTTCCCTGTTGAACTAACCGTTGTAAAGCCGGAGGGTTGCGGGCATCGTATTTAGCTAAACACTCCGTATTTGCTTCTAAGGCTGCTGTTTGTAAAATATTTTGATAGTCTGACGGTAAACTATTCCAAGCGTTTAAATTCACCAATAAATGTAACGTTGGCCCGGCTTCCCACCATCCGGGATAATAATAAAATTTTGCCGCTTTATTTAACCCTAATTTCTCATCATCATAGGGCCCAACAAACTCCGCCGCATCAATTGCCCCTCTTTCTAAAGCCAGAAAAATCTCTCCGCCCGGTAACACTTGAACATTCACACCTAAACGAGATAAAATCTCTCCGCCTAACCCTGGAATTCGCATTTTTAACCCTTGTAAATCTGCAACGGTATTAATTTCTCGTTTAAACCAGCCTCCCATTTGTACCCCCGTATTTCCTGCCGGAAAAGCAATAATATTAAACTGAGAATAAACTTGATTAATCGCTTCATTTCCACCCCCTTGATAAAGCCATGCATTCTGTTGTTGGGCATTGAGTCCAAAGGGAACTGCCGTAGCAAAAGCTAAAGCGGGATCTTTACCGATATAATAATAACTGGAAGTATGACCACATTCAACGGTTCCCTGCTGAATGGCATCTAAGACTTCTAATCCGGGAACAATTTCTCCGGCGGCAAAGGTTTGAATAATAAACCGTCCATTGGTCATTTCTTTGACTCGTCGGGCAATGGTTTGGGCTGACCCATATAATGTATCTAAAGAAGTCGGCCAACTTGTTGTGAGTTTCCAACGAATATTAGGCTGAGATTGAGCTTTGACTTGAGAAGAAACCTGATTTAAACCGATAGATGCAGCAGTGGTTGTTGTGGCATAATTTAAGAATTGTCGGCGTTTCATTATCATGAAAAAAATTGAACTGTGAGCAGTTTATCATTCTCAAATCCTCAGACAGTCAAACAGTTAAGAAATTTAATACAGGTGATTGTTTATCATTCTAGCGGATTATGGGAAGACTAACGCAGTCAGATGATCTCAAACATCCCGTGTAAATTGTATCACTCTAAAAATTAGGAGAGATAGAATGAATTTTAAAAATATTGCGATTATTAGTTTATTCGGAATCAGTATCAGTTCTTGTCAATTGACTCATCAAAGTCAAGAATTAGACCAGCAGGATATTGTGACCGACAGTGTTTCTGTAGAAGAAAATTCAGAAACCATAGATAATAATATTACAGATTTAGAGAAAGCCAAACAGTTAGCTTGGCAAGCCTCAATCTTGGTTCAAAATCCTCCCCATCCTCAGTCTACTTGGCAAAGCGCAAAGGATAAATGGCAAGAAGCCATTGAAATTCTGGTTAAAATTCCGCCCGAACATTCTGATTTTATTGAAGCCCAACAAAAGCTAACCAATTACAAAAATAATTACTTATTAATTCAACAGCAGTGGGAAAAAGCAGAACAAGCTTTACAACTCAACAATAAAGCAATAAAACAGATTGAATCAGAAGAGTATCAAACAGCAATTACTACTTTAAATCAAGCTATTAATCTCAATTCTGGAGAAGTTAAATTATACCTCAATCGTGGCGTTGCTTATTCACGGCTCAATAGTCATCAATCCGCAATTGCTAACTATAACCAAGCGATTGTAGTCAATGCAGATAGTGCGGATGCTTATTATTACAGAGGAGATGAATATCTACAACAAGGAGAAGTAAAAACAGCATTGAGTGATTATAATAAAGTCATTCAGCTTAATCCTAATTATCCTGAAGCTTATTTAGATCGAGGATTTATTTATGCAGAAATGGGAGAAAACTCAAAAGCAGTGGAAGACTTAAAAAAAGCGGCAAAATTACTTGAAAAAGAAGGGGATATAGCCACGAAAACTTTAGCCTTAGAAGTGGCTCAACAGCTTCAGTCTAATGTAGAAATAAATAACGAAGTAGAAGAGACAGAAGAGATTACACAAACCTCTGAAGATGATGTGAATACTGTTATCATTAAAGAAAAAGAACCTGTGATTATTTATAGAAACCGCCGAACATATAGTCGTCCTTCCCGTCGGACTCGTCGTCGTCGATAAATTACTTTAACCATAAAGAGCATATAAAGTCATATAAAACCTATTGAATTCGAGTAAGTTGACTCTCAATATTGGAGACTTGTAAATGACTCATAAAATCTTAATAGTTTTTAATATTATTTTAGCGATTAAGCCTTTGAATTTAACTTAAGTTAAGATTCTGATAAAACATGATGTCAAACCCCGAAGACTCCATTATTCTAGAGATATAGACAGGTAATTCAATGAATTGAATTAGGCTGGTATAACTTAGGGGATGCATCGTGTCTAAATTTGAAATTTTGATGATGGGACTAATTATTACAGCATTCAGTACTTGTAGTATTGCATGGATTAAACAAATTCAGCAAAAACAATTGAATCAAACTCAAATTAAGCGGATTGAACTTCAAGAAATTAGCAAAGATAATAATCCTGAATCTCTAAAAAATGCAAGAAAACAAACAAAAAGTTATTTAAAACAGCTAGAACAAACCCCTATTATTCCATGGGTTGCTGAACCTTCCGAAAAGTTTCGACTTGAACAAGAGCAGTTATCTGCACAGCTTGAACAACTCGAACAAGCCTTGGCGGATGTAGAAAGTAATGTTAAATAATCCTTAAAATAAAAGAGCTTTAAATCTAATTTAATTAAACTACATCGAAATAATAATTCCTCTTTTACAGTGGGACGATAATATTTTCCTTAATTGATAAAATAGATGTTATAGTATTCATCGTATGCCATCAACCGTCAGCTCATTATGAATAAGAAGTTAACTTAAAAAGCCTGTCCATTCATCTCTAAATAAAATTACTTTTTATTGCAGTTTCTCAAAATACCAGAAAAAACTTATCTTTTTGGAGTATAATAGAAAAAAGAATTTAGCTATTAATAAGGGAGAGAGACTTCGCTAGTAAACGATCTCTTTCCTTTATTGATCGGGTTTAATTCAGGCTTGATTATTGTTGGAGCAATATAACCTATGGTTGCACAAATTTCTGGAAAATACGAAACTAAAACACAAGAAATTGCGAAAGAACTGTTAACCGCAACACAAGAGAAGAAACGTTCTTTTTTCAGTCAGTTACAAAATCAAATGCGGCTAGATGATAAACTTTTAGATTGGACGATGTCTAATCCGGGATTAAAAGTTCAGTTATTCCACTTTATTGACTGTTTACCCGCCCTACGAAGTAAACCTGAAATTGCCGCTCATTTACAGGAATATCTTACTACTGAAGCGGTAGAATTACCCGATTTACTTAAGAATCTATTAAACTTTGCTAACCCTGATTCTGCTCCGGGTAAACTGGCTGCCACAACGGTTGCCCCTGCGGTTGAAACTCTAGCTCATAAATATATCGCAGGAGACACGATTCCGCAAGTGATTAAAACCTTAGAAAGACTGCGGAAAGATAAATTAGCATTCACAGTCGATTTATTGGGAGAAGCGGTCATTACTGAAACAGAAGCTGAAGCTTATCTCAATAGCTATCTGGAATTAATGGAAAAATTGAGTGAAGCGGCGCAAAAGTGGTCACCTGTTCCTCAAATTGATGAAGCAGATGGGCAACCCCTTTCCAGAGTCCAAGTTTCGGTTAAATTAACGGCTTTTTATTCTCAATTTGATCCCCTCGATGTTAAAGGCAGTGAAGCTCAAGTCAGTGAACGCATTCGCATACTTTTACGTCGTGCCAAAGAAGTGGGGGCTGCGGTTCATTTTGATATGGAACAATATGCCTACAAAGATCAGACATTAAGTATTCTCAAAAATATATTATTAGAAGAAGAATTCCGCAACCGGACTGATATTGGCATGACCATTCAAGCCTATTTACGGGACTCTAAAAAAGATCTCGAAGGAATTATTGAATGGGCAAAATTACGCGGTCATCCGGTAACTGTTCGATTAGTCAAAGGGGCGTATTGGGATCAAGAAACCATCAAAGCGATGCAGAATGATTGGCCTCAACCGGTCTTTAATGACAAAGCAGCCACCGATGCCAACTATGAAGAAATTACCCAATTGATGTTAGAAAATCATCAATATATCTATTCTGCTATTGGTAGTCATAATGTCCGTTCTCAAGCTAAAGCCATTGCGGTTGCAGAGACTTTAAATGTTCCCCGTCGCGCCTTTGAAATGCAGGTTTTATATGGCATGGGGGACTCACTGGCAAAAGCATTAGCCCAGAAAGGATATCGAGTGCGGATGTATTGTCCGTATGGGGATTTATTACCGGGAATGTCCTATTTAATTCGACGGTTATTAGAAAATACAGCTAATAGTTCATTCCTACGACAAAGTCAAGAACAACGCCCTGTCGATCAACTTTTAGCACCCCCTCAAGGAGATGCTGAAAGCAGCATTTCTAAAACTTGGAAACCTGTATTTCCGAATGCCGCTGATAGTAATTTCTCTGATACTATTCAACGAGAAAAAGCTTTAAAAGCGATATTAACTATTCATGCACAACTGGGTCAAACTTATCTACCCTTAATTAATGGTCAACGGGAAAATAGCGAAAACTTAGTCAATTCTGTTAACCCTTGTCAGCCGACAGAAATTGTTGGGAAAATAGGCTTAATTAGTATTGAACAAGCTGACATTGCAATTCAAGCTGCCAAAGATGCCTTTCAGACTTGGAAACGTACCCCTGTTCGAGAACGAGCCGGGATTTTACGCAAAGCAGCCGAACTCATGGAAAAACGGCGTTATGAATTGTGCGCTTGGATGGCGTATGAAGTCGGTAAAACCTTATCTCAATCCGATCCTGAAGTTTCAGAAGCAATCGATTTTTGTCGCTATTATGCCGATGAAATGGAACGCTTAGATCAAGGATACAATTATGATACGGCTGGAGAAACCGACCGTTATCATTATCAACCTCGGGGTATTTCTGTTGTTATTTCTCCTTGGAATTTCCCCTTAGCTATTCCGGTTGGGATGACCGTTGCTTCTCTGGTCACCGGAAATTGTACCCTGTTAAAACCCGCTGAAGTCTCCTCAGTTATTGCCGCAAAAATTACCGAAATTTTAGTCGATGCAGGCATACCAAAAGGCGTATTTCAATATATTCCCTGTAAAGGTTCAACTGTCGGATCTCATTTAGTCAAACATCCCGATGTTCACATGATTACCTTCACTGGGTCTCAAGAAGTCGGCTGTCAAATTTATGCTGAAGCCGCTATTTTACGCCCTGGACAAAAACATTTAAAGCGCGTTATTGCCGAAATGGGCGGTAAAAATGCCATCATTGTTGATGAAAGTGCTGACCTCGATCAAGCCGTTGCAGGAGTCGTTTATTCTGCCTTTGGTTACAGCGGACAAAAATGTTCTGCTTGTTCCCGCGCTATCGTCTTAGAACCCGTTTATGATGCCTTTGTGAACCGATTAACTGAAGCTGTGCGATCGCTTAATGTGGGGGATGCAACTGATCCGAGTACTTTTGTCGGGCCAGTGATTGATGCTAAAGCCCAACAACGGATTAAAGAATACATTGAAACGGGTAAACAAGAAGGAGAATTAGCCATTCAAGTGGATGCCCCAGAAACTGGATATTTCGTTCCCCCCACGGTTTTTAAAAATATTTCTCCCGATGCAAAAATCGCCCAAGAAGAAATATTTGGCCCTGTTTTAGCCGTGACTAAAGCAAAGAATTTCAATGAAGCGATTGAGATTGCTAACGGTACAAACTTTGCATTAACCGGAGGATTATATTCTCGTACACCGTCTCATATTGAACAAGCAAAAGCCGATTTTGAAGTCGGAAACTTGTACATTAACCGAAGTATTACCGGGGCAATTGTGTCTCGTCAACCCTTCGGCGGCTTCAAACTTTCCGGTGTCGGTTCAAAAGCCGGAGGACCCGATTATTTACTCCAATTCCTCGAACCTCGTACCATTACAGAAAACATTCAACGTCAAGGGTTTGCACCCATTGAAGGATTTGAATAATCTGTAATATTTTCTAGGGGCATAACTAGATGTTGTGTCCCTTTCATTAATAGGTTAAAAGTTGATATCTTAAATCTTTTTAAAAGAAGGAAGATTTGTTAAAATGAGAAATAGAAAAAGTCAGCAATTGCCATGCCTACTGCTGCTCAATTAAAGAGTTTGTATCGGGTCGGATACCAACTGACTTACGTCATGCTTCAGCCCATACATCTTATCTGTGTGGATGATCGAACTGGCAATGTATACATATTAGCAGGGTATGATGAAGAGCTAGAGTTTCAAATTTTACCAAATGGAGAGTTTGCTGATGAGTCAAATTAATTATAATGCAATGTCTAAGGCTGAATTAAAGCAATATTTTCTCAAGCATCGAGGAGATAAAGCAGCTTTTCAAGCCTATTTAGATAGAATTAACCAGCGTCCTCTCAGAGTCATTGCACATCCTAATGATCCTGACTTTGACGAGAAAGTTCAAGCAGTAATTCGCCAAAAATTAGAAGCCTCAAAAAATAGTAATACTTAAACGCAAATTCAAATGAATTAACTGATAACGCATACTTTTGTGTTTTTGTCAATCCCCTGTAAAAGTAGCGTCAAAAATAAAAGTAATTTATCGATCTGTATGAGGTGACTTCAACTAAGACTGATAGCGTTCGCCTACACGATATAACTAGGGTTTGAAGAGATAGTTCGCTAAGATTTCAGTACTTTTTCGACTTGTAGGTACACTTCTGTTCTATTATACTCTCTATAACATACCACACAAAACGAGATTTTGGCAAGAATTTGAAAATTGTCTCCGCTACAAGCCCTATAAACTCGTACCCTTCTAATTGTAAATTTTTAGTTACAATGTTATCGATCCTTGACTACATATTAATTTTTAATCAAATAGCAACTATAAGTTAAAGGAAAATTATATAAGTTCTCATTTCTGGCGGTAGTGTTGCCATAACCAGAAATATGATTATCATCCTGTAACATTTGCGATATTAGTCAGAGGCGATAGTATGACAAACTGATCGCCTCTATTGGAAAAACGCTTAAACGAAACTAAACTGGCTAGAGTCGTTTATATTTAACTCTGTGACATTCTGAACAATACCCACGAGATCTCTTACTTCCCCGACAGGTTGCAAGAAGATATTGGTATGACCACTTCTGGTTTCTCGCAACAGATAGTCAGCGCTATTACCATTCAGTTGAATAATGTCTCCTTCTGCAAAATCCCTGATAGTGGCTCTATCAGTATTACGATTACCCTGATAAAATGCAGTATTTGCATTCCCCAAAATAAAGGTATCATTCCCCCCTTTACCGATGAGAGTATCCCGTTCTCCTCCACCAGGGTTTTCGCTATTTTCATCAACCCCAATCAGGATATCATTGCCATTACCGCCGTTGAGAATATCGTTATTACTGCCGCCAATGAGCAGATCATTACCGCCACCGCCTAAGAGAGTGTCATTATCTGCGCCGCCATCAATGGTATCCCTACCGCTATCACCAAACAGCTTATCATTGCCACTATTACCAAAGATATTATCATTGCCTCCTCTGGCTCGGATAATATCATTTCCGGCTAAAGCATCGATGGTTTCAGCAGCACTGGTGTAAATGAGGTTATCATCGCCGGGAGTGGGTTGGGGTGCAAAAGTAATCGAGTCGGTGACTAAATCTTGCTTAACGTTTTTAGAACCCACACTCACTTGGTAACTGACGGTATCAGACTGATTATCCCCATCAAAATCACCGGAGAAGCTGATATTATATGTTGCACCAGGTGTAACTTCTATGCTGTAGCCGCCAGCACTCCAGGTTGTAGTGGTGAAAGTATTAGCACTATTAGCAATATCAACTGCTGTGACACTGACACCGCCGAGTCCTTCACCGACTGTATAAAAGTCATCATCAGTGATACCATCTGTGTAAGCAACCCCTGTGATGAAAGGATTTCCTCCATTGGCATAACCGAAATTTTGAGTCGCGATCGCAGCGGAATTCCACTGACTGGAAAACGGGCCTTGATAGTTGTTGCCAACGTCATTGCTAACCCCAATTTCCCGGTAATTTGGCCTCAGAATAGCGACTCGATGTCCTCGCCCTGGATAATTTGCATCAACAAATAAATTATCCTGATTATTACTTGTTGCGGTCGTTAAATCGAGAGACCCACTGCTAACAATGACAGCAATATTTTCTCCGACTCCACCTTGGGTTGTATATCCCGCAGCAGTCGCCCGACTTCTCGGGGTGCTACCTGTATTAGGATTGGTATGGGCAAAAAAGTCATCATCAAACATATCTTGAGTATGACCCGCTGCCGCTGTGCCTAAGTTGGCATTCCAGGCTAAAGGTTGCTTCGGATCGGTTGAAATAGTTCCTGCTGCTAGACCTTCATTAAGATTTCCTGATAGTAATCGGTCTGCTTCTGCTTGAGGATTTGCACGAGCCCGATTAACTAATTCGAGCATATATTGGTCTTGAGCGGAAGGAAATGTCGGCATAGTTTACTTGAAGATGTCAACAAAGTTGATGAATAACAAAAGTGGGATTTAACAGCATACGAAAGACTTCCAGCTTTTTTGCTTGAGTCCGGTGTACCGTTCACTCCACTCATTTAAAAAGAATGAAGATTGAATTCGAGATCAATGAGTACAGAAATTGATCAATGGGTTAACACAGAACATGGCAAAGCAAAAACTGAAATTAAACTCAGTTCAATAAACAATGTAACCATTTAAAGATCCGGAAAATGACTGGGTAAGGGTTCAAAGCTGTAGATGCTTCATGTCTTCTCAAATTATCAGAGAAGTTTAAAACCTGATATAGTGACGCATTTGGGCTCAAAATCACTAACTTGGTGAGACTTGGTTTGATTTGTATAACACTATGTATAACACAAAGTTTAAAGATTTGTCAACTTCTGATTTCAGATTTTTTTGTTTAGATAGATTAGATACAACCCTTTAAAGGGTCTATTGTTATAGGATTGGGGTAAATAACGGGTCTGTAAAAGCGTGAATATTGTTTGATGAATGGTGATTTCACCACGGGGAATAGATGGAGACAGACTTTTAGTCTAGCAGAAACAAAACCGCGATCGCTTCGGGCAGTCAAGTTAAATCATCAGAAGATTAAATCACTTGTCAATCGCAGTATAAAAAAGATGGAAAGAAAAAGCGTTTTAAGAATTAGATTGAAATTAAAGTTTAAAAAGATTAGTGGATTCTGATTTTATCGAATATAATCAGATAATTATAGAGTTGAAATTCAATATAATTTATGAGTTGGGTTAGAGGCGATCGCCTACAAAAGGGTAAATATATCATCCAGGCTGAACTACATCGTGGTGGCTTTGGTATCACCTATCTCGCCACAACGGCTACCGATCAAAAAGTAGTGATTAAAACTCTTAATGAAAAGCGACGAAATCAACCTGACTTTGATAAACATCAGCAAGATTTTTTGAATGAAGCCCTATATTTAGCGAAATGTAATCATCCTCATATTGTAAAAGTTGAAGAATTTATATTAGAAGAGAATCGCTGGTGTACAGTGATAGAATATATTGACGGTAAGAATTTAGGAGATTGGATAGAAGAAAGAGGGGCATTGCCGGAAGCAGAAGCGATTCGATATATTCAACAAATTGGAGATGCTATCGATCATGTTCATCAACAGGGTTTTTTACACCGAGATGTTAAACCTCTCAATATTATCATTTGTAAATCAGTTGCAAAAGCGATCTTAATTGATTTTGGAATAGCGCGAGATTTCAGCCAAAATATAACTCAAATTCATACAGAATATGTATCAAAAGGATTTGCACCGATTGAGCAATATGACCGACGTTCACAACGGGGTGCTTATACTGATGTGTATGGGTTAGCAGCCACTTTATATGCATTAGTCACAGGGAAAAAACCAGAAACCTCAATTATCCGCGATCGCCATTTAACGAAATACAAATCTGATTCTTTAGTTCCTCCCAAACAACTTAATCCTTTCATTAGCGATGTAATTAATCAGGCTATTTTAACCGGGATGAATATTGAGCCAGAATACCGTCCACAATCTGTAAAAGATTGGTTAAAACTATTAGAATCCGATTTAGACCTAATTCAGTTTGATTCTACTGCTCAGTCTTGGTCTTCTGCTGTCGGTTTTGACTATAGTAACTTAGAGAAACTTTTATCATCGGGTCAGTGGAAAGCAGCCGATAAAGAAACCGCAACTATTATTTTAGAAATTTTAGGTAATCAAACAGCAGGAAAGATTAAACCTGAGGAAATCAAAACAATTCCTTGCCGAGATTTACGAACCCTCGATCAACTTTGGACAGAATATAGTGAGGGAAGATTTGGTTTTAGTCAACAAAATAAACTTTGGAGAAAGCTTGATAAAAACTATGAAAAATTTGGGGAACAAGTCGGATGGTTAGTCAGTCAATCTTGGTTACCCTATACTCAGCTTACCTTTAATTTAACCGCACCAGTCGGTCATTTACCCAGTTGGGGACGACGGGGTAAACTCTGGTCAAGTTTAGCTACAAAAATCAGGAAGTGCGGACTTTAATATTGAAAATTTATTAAAAAATAAAATAATCCTGAAATAACTTAAATTAAAACAAAGAAATGGAATAATTGAGTGACAAACTTAAAACACTTAAAATAAACTTTTTGTAAAACAACTTCCCATCTCACCCGGAGAATATCTATGAATTTTAAATTAAACGCAATAAAACGAGACTATCAACTTTTATTTATTTCTTTGTTAACTGGCTTGAGTACTATAATCGCAATAACAGCTATTAGTTTTCCCAGTTTAGCGCAAATTAACTTAGCTGTATTGTTAGAAATTTTAGGGGGTGAAAATGAAGTGTTTATTGAAGATCAAGTTGCTCAAGAAAGTGATGATGCAGCATTAGGAGAAGAAGTTCGCACCGAAGATGCACGGGCGCAATTAAGCTTTAATAACGGTGCTGCCGGACGCATTGACCAGAATACATCAATTGTTGTCGGTCAATGTATTGAGGTCGAACAAGGTGCCATCGTGGCTTCTGGCCCGGCTAACGGGTGTTTATCGGACTTTGCCGTGGGTGTGGAAGGAACAATTTATTTAATGCAAATTGATCAAGATAATATCGGTCAAATTAATGTCTTAGAAGGTGAAGTTTTATTGAGACGACAAGATAACTTAGAAAATCCTAATCCCCTGACAATTGAAGCGGGACAAAAAGTGGTGGGTTTAGCACAAGATTTAGCCCTAGAAAATGTTGTGATTGAACCGATGACAAAAGAAGAATACATTGCCATTATTACAGGCCCCTTATTTCAAGATTATCAAGATCAACTTCCCGATGAAGATAAAATTAATCAAGTTTGTGAACGCTTGTATGAAGATTGTTTAGCAGTGGGTAGCGAACCCCCCCAAACCGCAACAGAAGCTGAAACTCCTATTCGAGGGTTATGGTAGGATAAAAATATTCTAAATAAAATGTTAAGTGATGAAATAATATCACTAAATACAGAACACTAAACTCAATTTTTCTTGATATTTTGTTTGTTTTTTATCGCTTCTGTTATAGCTTCTGCTATGGTTTTCTCGTATAATGCTCTCAAGCAAATCAAGCCGCTACCCCTGTGTTGTCTACCAAAAGGGCTAATAAATTCAGTGCAGAGAAGAAAAACGTCAAATATTAAATAATTAATAGTACTCATTTTTTTTCTGATTATTGTTGTATAATTTCCCTAGCTAAAGTAGAATTTTTAGAATTCTAATGGCTTATAGGGTCTTTCCTCTTACACAATTAGAGGAAGTCTATCCTGCAATTTTTTATTGGCTCTACCTTTTATTCTAGATTACTGTTATTTTCAGTTTCTGTTGCTACAAAATATCAAGAGAAATTAGATTGACAGTTCAACTTAGAAAGTAGCAGATCATACAAAATAAGTCAGGAAGAAAGTATATAACCTGAAGTGGTTTAGTGCATTAGTTTGAATTAGAGTGGTGAGAGAGTCAGCCTAACCATTAGGGTGTATGGTGTATCTACCTGACTGAGTTTACCTCAGTCATATCAACTCAATATGAATCATAACCAACTCAAAGTTTTGCTCATCATTGAGCAATGTAATCCTGGCTGGGCATCTGTTCCTTTGGTGGGATATAAATTCTTTCAACAAATTAGTTCAGGGGCTAACGTTACTTTGGTAACCCATGAGCGAAACAAAAAGAATTTATCTCAAATTCATCCGCCGGATCAGATTGTTTATATTTCGGAAAGTAACAGCTTAAAAAAATATTATCGGCTGATTAGAAAGCTTACATTCAAGGGACGAATGAACTGGCCGATGTATCACACCTTGATGTATCCATTCTACGCAGAATTTAATCAAAAAACGTATCAACAATTCAAAGATAAAATACTTAATCAAGAGTATGATATTGTCCATGCGATGACACCGATGATCCCTCGATATCCCGTGAAATTAATTGAAGTGTGTCAACATACCCCTTTTATCTTAGGGCCTGTGAATGGGGGGATACCTTTTCCCTCTGGTTTTAAGAACAAAGCTAAGCAAGAGTCGGCTGAATTGAACTTCTTAAAAACCATAGGTCGTAAGCTGCTCCCTGGCTATATTGAAACATACCGAAAAGCAGATAAAGTGCTGATGGGATCAACTTATACCTTTGAAAATATTAAAAACTTATTTGATCTGCGCGATGAGCAAGTACAGCTTTTTTATGAAAACGGGATCGACCAAGAGTTTCTCAGTTCATTTACCAAATCTCAATCTTTAAATTCTCAAAAAATAAACTTACTTTTTGTCGGTCGATTAGTACCTTATAAGTGTGCCGATATTTTAATTGAAGCCGTCAATCAGTTAAAGCCATCAATCAAACAGCAAGTTCAGTTAACGATTGTCGGTGACGGTTCAGAAAAAGCATCCCTTGAAAAACAGGTTCAAGATCTTAACCTCAATCAAATTATTACTTTCACAGGCTGGATTGAACAAAAACAGACCCTGAACTATTATAGAGAGGCGGATCTTTTCTGTTTTCCTTCGATTCGAGAGTTTGGGGGAGCAGTCGTGTTAGAAGCAATGGCTTGTGGATTACCTTGTGTAGTGGTTGATTATGGTGGAATTGGTGAATATGTGACAGCAGAAACAGGCTTTAAAATTGAGCCTTTGTCTCGGAATTACTTAAGACAAGAATTAACTGAAAAAATTGAGCTTTTAGTTGAAAACTCTCCTCTGCGCCAACAAATGTCTAAAAAAGCCAAAGAACGAGTGCAGGAATTTACCTGGGAAAACAAAGCTCAAAAAATTATTGAACTGTATCACAGCATTAGAAGCAAGGATCAAGTGCTATTCCCAAAAGCCGTAACTTTTAAATCAGTTGTACAACCCATATCCCATATTTGAGTGACTGGCAATCACAGAAAATTCTTCTAAAATCTGAGATGAAAAGTCAGGAGGTGAAGTTTGACAATGACATCTTTATCCACATCAGCCAACGATACTGCAACTGTAACCCGACCTGAGCGCCGTCATGCGATTGTGATGGGTGCAAGTATGGCAGGACTACTGGCAGGACGTGTCTTACTGAATCATTTTGAGCGAGTCACCATTATCGAACGCGATCGCGTAGCGTGGCGTAAGCCGTATCGCCTCTCAGATACATCTGAACCCCGTCCAGGTGTGCCTCAAGCAACTCATGTTCATGTCTTATTGACCAGAGGACAACAGATTTTAGAACAACTGTTTCCTGGCTTTATTGCCGAACTGGTTGAAGCGGGTGCAGCAAAAGTGAACTGGACGGCTGAATGTCCGGTCTATAGCGTTCGGGGTTGGCATCCCCGCTTTTTTTCTGATGTGGTGACTTATACTTGCAGTCGTTGTTTTTTAGAGTTAAAAATACGGCAACGGTTACAACAGTTTGATCGACTACAATTTATCGATCAATCCAGTGTGAGTCAGCTCATCACTAACGCGGATAACAGTGAAATTACAGGGGTCAAAATCCGTCATCTCAAAATCAAACAAACTGAAGAATTAACCAGTCAACTTATTGTTGATGCCACTGGACGGAACTCTAATACTCCTAAATGGTTAACCCAACTCGGATATCAACCTCCCGAAGAAAGCGTGATTAATGCCTTTTTAGGATATGGCAGTCGCTGGTATCAGCAACCGGATGATTTGAAAGTTGACTGGAAGGCATTATTGGTTGAAAATTTAGCCCCAAATCAAGGACGAGGCGCTGTATTATACCCGGTTGAAGGCAATCGCTGGATTGTGACTTTGAGCGGTTTAGGACGAGATTATCCCCCCACTGATGAAGCTGAGTTTTTAGAATTTGCCCGCAGTTTACGCCATCCGATCATCTATGATGTGATTAAAAATGCTCAACCGCTTTCCCCGATTTATCCTTACCGCCGCACAGAAAACCGCCTGTATCATTATCAAAAGCTGACTCGACTGCCGCAAGGGTTAGTCATGGTGGGGGATGCAGTTTGTGCCTTTAATCCTATATATGGTCAAGGAATGACTACTGCTGCATTAGGGGCGTTAACATTAGATCATTGTTTACAGTCTCAACAACCCCTCAAAAAATTGACTCCAATCTTTCAGAAAAAATTATTTAAGGTCATACAAAACCCTTGGCTAATGGCAACTGGAGAAGATATTCGTTGGCCGGCTACAGAGGGCGGTAAAACGGATTGGACGACCCAATTAAATCAAGGGTATTTTAATCAAATGATGTTAATTATGAAAGATAACCCTGATTTGTATCAAACCTTTACTGAAGTTGTTCATATGCTTCAACCTCCGACTGCGTTTTTCCATCCTAAATATTTGCTCAAAGTCTTAGCTAGTTTGCTCAATAATCCGGCTGAAGAGACTCAAGAAACCTTATCTCATTCTGAGATTCCTCAACTCTCTTCTTAAATTTGAAGTGAAGATTGGGGGTAGACAGAAATATTGAATCCAACGCAGCTTTTAGACTGGAGAGAAGCTAGAAAAAAAGTCGGTTTAGGATGCATCGAAACAACTTCTTTACTCAAAAGGTAATATTGAACAATTGAGTAAGACAGTTGAGACTCGTCAGCGCCTCGGGCTTATTTCTGAAGCGCTCAACCCATTGTGCCATGACCTCCTAAACCGAACCTACCCCCAATCCCTGCCTGGAAGGGAGTAATAAGGGCGATTGTGAAAAATACCTAAACAGATCAACGATAAAATAAGGATTATTTACTCCTATTGCGGGTACGAGAGGGGTTTGTGTTTCGGTTTAATCTTTGAATGGGAAATTTAACCTTGTTGAGATGGTTGAGACTGGGAAACGGCAATAGCACTCACCCAGGATTAATTTGTTGCCACTTCAAGCATTAAGCTCGTATTTTAAATAAAGCCTAAGCTTAGGATACACTGAGTATTATGTCTACAATGCTCTCCGAAAGCGTTAAGATTGGTTTATCGCCCTCACACCTCTCTTGTATGAACCAGACAACATGGTCGGTCATTACAGTAATCGCCGTGATCTAATCGCCGACACTCTCAATCTATCCCATCATGAATCAAACTTCGATTGAGAACACTCAAACCGATATTCTCATCGTGGATGATACCCCGAATAACCTTGTTCTTCTGTCTACCATTCTGAATCGACAGCAATATTCTGTCCGCAAAGCTCTTAATGGTAGAATGGCGTTGCGTTCAGTGGCAATGAAGCCACCGGATTTAATTCTGCTGGATATTAAAATGCCAGAAATGGATGGCTATGAAGTCTGTAGCCACCTTAAAGCCGATGTCAAAACTCAAGATATTCCTGTCATTTTCTTAAGCGCCTTAGATGATGTCCCTGATAAGGTCAAAGCGTTTGAGGTGGGGGGTGTAGATTATATTACAAAACCCATTCAAGCCGAAGAAGTCTTGGTACGGGTTAAAACTCATCTCACCTTACGGCAATTAACCAAAAAGTTGGAAATGCGAGTGGAGGAACGAACCACTGAATTGACCACTGCATTAGAAAATTTGCGCGATACCCAACAGCAGCTCAAAGTATCATTAAACGAATTAACCCTCGCCAAAGAAGCAGCAGAAAAAGCCAACCGTGCCAAAAGCCAGTTTTTAGCGTTGATGAGTCATGAACTACGAACCCCTCTCAATGCCATTATTGGTTATAGTCAATTGTTGGAAATGGAGGCTGAAGAACAACAGCAAGAAGACATGATTCCAGATTTACAACAAATTAATCGTTCGGGTGAACAACTCCTGGAAATTTTTAATAACATTCTGGAAATGTGTCAAATTGAAGTAGACCTGCCTGAACTTCATCCCTCTACTTTTGAACTGAAATCCTTGGTTCAAGAAGTCATGCATCAGGTACAGCACCAATTTAACCAAAATCAAAATCGATTAGAGATTCGTTTTCTCAATGATGTTAATCAAGTCCATCTAGATTGGTTAAATCTACGTCAATGCTTATTTCATTTGTTAGGGAATGCTTGTAAATATACTGAGCAGGGCAAGATTTTACTCACCTTAGAATCTATTTCTAATTCTGCTTTATCTCAACGTATTCCTCACTTAATTACCTTACAATCTACTACCCCGTTAACCCCTCAAAATTCAAGCTGGTTACTGATTCAATGTCATGATACTGGAGTAGGAATTGATTTTGAACAACAATCTCGGATTTTTGAACCCTTTACTCAAGTGGATGAGTCCACCACCCGTAAGCATGGCGGCATTGGTTTGGGGTTAGCGATTGTGAAAAAATTATCTCAGGTGATGGGGGGGAATGTGACTGTTAGTAGTCAACCCAGCCGGGGATCAACTTTTTTTCTATGGTTACCGATAGAGGAAAAGGCGATTTAGTGGAGTAAGCTGTGGAAAACAGTATCGCACTACATTCTGTGTTGAAGACATTCTATTGTTCTGTTTTGATGTTGCTTAATAAGCACCTGTTTTACTGAATACAACTTGAACAGTTCTGAATAAGATTTGAAAATCTAACAACAGAGACCAGCTATTAATATACATCACATCCAAACGAAAAGCATTTTCAAAATCAACAATATCTGAACGACCCGATACTTGCCACAACCCAGTAATTCCAGGGAGTACATTTTGGCGGGCAAAATGATGGGGTGCGAAACCTTCTACATCTCTTAAGGGTAAAGGTCGAGGGCCAACTAAACTCATTTCACCGACTAAAACATTAATCAGTTGAGGTAATTCATCTAAACTATATTGACGTAAAAACTTACCCACTCGGGTAATACGGGGATCATCTTTCATTTTGAATAAAACACCCCCTTGAATTTCATTTTTCGCCTCAAGCTCTTTGATTAATTTATCAGCATCTGTGACCATCGTTCGGAATTTCCAAACTTTAATATGTCGCCCTCTCAGACCTAAACGGGTTTGACGGAAGAATATTGGCCCTGAAGAATCTAACTTAATACTAAGGGCAATTGTCAATAGAATTGGACTAGCAAAAATTAAAAATAAAGCAGCAATGGTTAAATCAAAACCCCGTTTCAGCCAATAATCTGTTCCGACAATCGCTGGGGTCACAAACTGAATGGTTGGCATTCTACCAATCATTTCAATTTGCGGCGCTTGGTAGGGTAATTCTAGTCCAATTGGTAAAACCCGTAGATGAATTCCGGCTCTTTTTAAACTCCAGTAAAACGCCGTAGGATTCTTAATCGATTGCCAAGAACAAACAAAGACTTCTTCTACATTTTCTGTTCTAATTTGCTCTAATATTTGTAACCAACGCGCTTGACTTGTCGGATTAGAGATATCAAGATGACCAGCAATTTCAAACTCACGATTACTAATTAATTTTAAAGCAATTTGTGCCACTAAAGTATCTCGAGGCACACCCACTAAAAAAATCTTACGACTTAAAATGCCTTGGTTGCGTAAGCTCATAACAACCAACTCAGCCATCAAGCGACCTGCTAATACGAAAAATAGCGTTAACAGCCATGCCAATAAAAACATGGAGCGGGAAATAAATACACCCGGATCATATAAAAAGAAGATTAAAACTAGAAAAACTTGTGCCAAACTAATACAACCAATCAGTCGCATAAAACGACGACGGCTGTCCCGGCGACTATACAATCCGGCAGAAAACATAATCCCTAGATTAACGGCTAAAATAAGGATTAAAAATCCAGGTCTTTGGGGAGAAGATTGAATTAAATCAAAGGATGGAACAATTTCTAACCAACTGACTTTGAGAACAATGTACTTAGCAACAATCCATCCTAGAGAGACTAATAATCCATCTAGCAATATTAAGAGAACGGTCCTAACTAATGCAACAAACTGCCCTTTGTCAAAATTAATTAACTTTTGGGGAGCACGCTGATCGTATTGAGGGGAATAACTCGAGGTTTGTTTTAGATGAGAATATTGAGGATTAGAATCAGGGTTTTTACCAATCATAATATAGGCGATTTTACTTAAAAAAATATGACGTAATTTAGCTGAAGATGACTTCATGACCTAATAGTTGTTTGCAAACCATTAGTTGGAACAGTTAATAGCATTATAAACATAACTTTCAACTCAGTTAACTTTTAATTATATGCATAGCCTAACCTCTTTAGGAATCGAGTGTCAACTCTCAGTAATATCACGTATAAAAAATAATTTTTCAATTCAATAAACTCTATATTTATACTGAATCGATATAAATATACGACAGCAATTAATGAGTAAAAACCCATAGATAGCAATTCATAAATGAATTATGAACAGTATAAAAACCTATGATTTGTCTGGAATGACAAACCTGATTGCTATAAGCGTAGCCATAGCTGGAGGAAGTAGACCTTTTTCAATAATATTTTTTACACAACCCAAATCGGATTACTATATATAAAGAAATAACAATGAGTAGATAGTGACTCGCGGGATAGAGCCGAGGGGAAGAAACATCAGCTCTACTAAATAGTGATGTGATTCTATAGTGTATCCGCTCGAAAGTCAGTTGTCTGGTTAAATATTATTGATGCTCACAGCCAGATAAGAAAGAAAGAGAGTTAAAAGGGAAGATGGCAGCGGAGAATATTGCAAAAACTCCCGATCATATTCGCTCTATTAGTCAACACAATTGTCACACCTTCTTTTCTTTGTAGAGAGATTAGCGATTGTGAAAGTAGAGGGGATATCAAGAGCGGTAATGGTGGTATTTTTGTAATAAAATAACGTTCGGCGCTTGGGATCTCCCCGAACCTAACCCACCCCCAGCCCAACCGACCCCCAGCCCCTGCGAGGAAAGGAGTAGGAGGAGAAGTGTGAAAAACACCTCAACAAGTCAACGAGAAAATAAGGATTTTATTGCCCCATTCAATCAGGACAACAGGTATCGCTCGGGCTGTGTAAAATTCATCTCTCTCAGACTTGTAATGAATAACGCTTATATATAGTACAAAAAAATAGAATTTTATACTATTTTGTTAATCCATGTTCAAGGGCATACCGAACCAGTTCAGTACGGCTATTTGTTCCTGTTTTAGTAAATAAACGACTGACATATTTTTCAACATTGCGAACACTTGTTTCTAAATTTCGAGCAATTTCTTTATTCATTAATCCTTGTGCCACTAAGTCTAGAACGCTCTGTTCTCGAGGTGTTAAATCAATCTTAATCGGGGATGGTGTTTGAGTAATTCCTGTTTTACCTTTCAACATATTTTCAATCCGGGCAATTTGCCCCGCTAAAGCCGTAATATCTGGGCTCGTACCATCACTACTGCTGGCTTGAATTGCAGCCCGACGTTCTAATAAATTGCGTACAATGACTTCTAATTCTTCAGGATCAAACGGTTTAGAAATATAAGCATCACAACCGGCTTGATAGCCCTGAATTCGATCTGTTGTCATTCCCTTAGCGGTTAAAAAGATAACAGGTAAAGTTTTGAAGCGAGGATCTTCACGGAGTTGTTCTAAAAACTGATAACCATCAACTTCTGGCATCATAATATCGCTAATCACTAAGTCGGGTAAATTTTGTTCTAACAGTTCCCAACCTTGACGAGCGTTACTCGCAACATCTACGGTAAAACCGCTATCTTCGAGATAAAGCTGCACTGCCTCCCGCAACCCAGGTTCATCATCTACGAGTAAGAGTCTGGCAGGAGTTGTCGGCATTTCTGCGTCTTGAGGGGTGTTTCCGTCAGTCTGACTGGACATAGATCTTGAGATAAATTATATATTCTAAGTCAAATTTAGCGAACTTTTAATATAAACTTAATAACCACTGAGATCGGTTTTCACGACCTGAGTAACACTTGACATCATTTCCCACAGACATACATCTATCTAGAGAGAGAAGTCTTCCTAAATATTGCTTGATCGGCTTGAGACATTGATTCAATTAAGGAATTGTGGAATTGAAATAGATCATTTTTAAATGAGGAATATTTGCTTCATAAAAACGATCTCCTATGACTTTAAAGCCCAGATTAAGATACAAATTCTTGATATATTCCTGAGCATGAACAATTACTTCTTTTACCTCAGTATTCTGAAGCGTTAATTGAGCAAATTCCATGAGTTTAGTCGCAATTCCTTGTCCTCGAAATTCTTTTAAAACAGCTAATCGTTCAATTTTCGCTGTCTTTGGAGATAAGTATCGAATACGACTCGTACCCACAGGTTGTTGCTGCCAATAGGCTAATAAATGTTGAGCCTTTTCATCTTTGCCATCGAATTCTAGATGATGATCAATGTTTTGTTCAACTTCAAAGACTTGATGTCGAATGGCTTGAATATCTAAATATTCCCTCTGATAGTCAACCCATTGAACCCTTAGATGATTCATACTTTTGTACTGAGATTAGGATAAGATACAGAAAAATTTCACAATAAAAAATAAATAAATAGAGACGTTATATTTAGCGCCTCTAACTATTGTTTTAGTTTTTAAGTTTAGTAAAAATAGAAAGTATTAAACGTCATTTTACTTTCTTAAAAAAACTAAGTTTCTTCAAAATATAATCACTAAACTTTAGATCGATCTGTCAAAATTTCATAACCCGTTGCGGTCACTAAAACGGTATGTTCAAACTGAGCAGATAAAGCATTATCAACCGTAACCACCGTCCATCGATCTGACAACGTTCGAGTATAACGAGAACCTGCATTTAAAATCGGTTCAATTGCCAAAGTCATTCCGGCTTTTAACTTTACATTGGGTAAATCCTGAGTACGAGTATTAAAAACAGAAGGTTCTTCATGTAAATTTTGACCCACACCATGACCCGTAAATTCTTCTACCACTTTAAAGCCTTGCGCTTCAGCATAGTCTTGAATGGCTCCTGCAATATCAAGTAAATATGCACCCGCTTTAACTTGTTCTATTCCTTTATAAAGGGTTTCTTCTGCGGTTTTAATCAATTTATCTGCATCATCTCTTACCTTGCCGACTGCAATGGTAATACAAGAATCACCATGAAAGCCATTGTAATAAGCACCCGTATCAACTTTTAAAACATCTCCCGCTTTAATCACTTTGCGGCGGCTGGGTATACCATGAACCACTTCATTATTAATACAAGAACAAATTGAACCGGGAAAACCATAGTATCCTTTAAAACTCGGAACAGCCCCCATTTCCCGAATCCGTTTCTCGGCATATTTATCTAAATCCGCAGTAGTCATTCCCGGCTGAACCGTTTCCGAAATTTCTTTCAAAACAGTCGCAACAATTCGAGCCGCTTGACGCATAATCTCTATTTCAGAAGCGGATTTGATATGAATTCCCCGGCGGCTTTTCTTAATAGTCGGTGCTTGCGGTTTCGGCTGAACCACTTTCGGAAGTAAATGATCCAAAAATCTCATTGATAGTAAAAGTGACGTGAATGTGTGAGTTCTCTAAATTTAAGCGTACCGCAACTTAAGCCCTTGTTGCATACATCGATAGATAAATCTCATCGGCGATGCTAACCTGAGGCTGCAATATTTAGTTAATCTCTGACTCAATTCGTTCAAACGGGATAAAACATTCATCCCAAAGTAAAATCGGTTGACGAGCAAAAATCACCGTTGCCCGATGGGTACGACGATGAATGGCTACACCTAAGGGGCGGCGCATTTGTTGGGCGTGGGTGTGAAAATATTCCCGGTAAAGCCGTCTGGCAACCCAAAGTAAGTTTGGATCAATCCAGGGACGAGTCACAGAAGTCGGGATGTCCGGGGAAGGCTTATGGGTTGAGACGTTGACCACGGGAATCTGTTCTGAGATCGAATAGAATCATTACTGACAATTTAGCATTTTGTTGAAACATTCTACTCCGATTGCACCACATCCACCGGATTAAATCCGATCGTACAATCTACTCTCAAGATCAAAGCCATTCAATTTCACGGGCAGATTCCGACAGACGAGACTCTTTTTGACCCTTTTCTCTGGCGCTAATTGTAAATAAATTAATGGGAGTATTGAGTATATCCACAACGTCAGCTTTACCTATCGTTGCTTTAATTCCATTTCTCGGTAATTCTTTTAATATCCATCGTCCCCAACGATAAAAATAATCTTTGGACTGCATACGTTTCATCAAAGGAACACCATGTAATTGATGTAAATAACGATTAGATTTACCGTAGCGATACCATTGACTGCGGAGTTGATCGAGTGTCGAACGATGACGATGTTTAACAATAGCAGTTTCTACAAAATCAAGTTTGTAGTTTGTTTTTTGTTGAATTCGCCAACAGATATCTGCATCTCCGCCTGTGGTTAAATGGGGACGAAATAACCCCGCTTGTACAAATGCTGTGCGTCTAATCGCTAAATTTGCCGTTTGACCATAAGGACAAAAACGATTGGCTAATGTATGTTTTTGAGATAAAGTTTCTTGCCGATCTGCGTAACGTTCTAACCAATTATTGCCTGGTAAAGCTAATATTTCTCCCGCAACAATACCAATATTAGGATCATCAAATGGTTGGATTAATTCTGTCAGCCATTGAGATTCTGGGCGACAGTCTGCATCTGTAAAAACAAGAATTTCTCCTCGGGCGGCGCGAATACCTCGGTTGCGGGCAGCGTAGGAACTTTGAACTTGATTTTCTTGTAATGGGTGAATCGCAATATTATCCGCTTCAGCAGTTGAGGCAACATTAAGGATTTCAAAACTGCGATCGCTACTATTATTATCCACCAGTAAATATTCAACCTGGTCAGCCGGATAGGTTTGCGATCGCAAACAGTCAATTAATTCAGGTAAATCCGCTTCACCATTATAAACAGGGATAATCACAGAAACGTAAGGCATCGGTTTCACTATCGCTAAGGAAATACAATTCAAGTGAATCAATCCTAGCTCAATTCCGATAATACCGAGCCCATCTTAAATGTTCTGCGATCGCATCGCAACCTGAGAGATTACGATCCCATCAAAGCCAGACTCACCAGCATGGCATTAATTAGGTAAAATAATCCCACAACCTGCGTTTCTGACCATCCTGAGAGTTCTAAATGGTGATGTAATGGTGCCATCCTCAACAACCGTTTACCGACTCCATCAGGGCCTTTTGTGGCTTTGTAATAGCTCACCTGAGCAATAACGGATAAGGTTTCAATCAAGAAAATACCACTAATAATCAGGAGTAGCCAAAGGTTCTGACTGAGTAAAGCCGTTGCTGCTAGTCCACCCCCTAGTGCTAATGCGCCAGTATCTCCCATAAACACTTTAGCGGGGTTACGGTTATGGCTGACAAACCCTAAACATCCTCCCGCAATACAGGCACAAAATACCATTAATGCTGGGTGAGTTGAAGCTAAACTGGCACCGACTCCGAGAAATGCGATCGATCCTAAGCCCCCCATCAGCCCATCTACGCCATCAGTGAGGTTTGTGGCGTTACTCTCGGCGACAAGAACAAAGGCTGCTAGCGGCCAAAATAATAAGCCTAGGGGTAACGCTATCCCCAAGGGTAAAGCCACTGTAGTGATGGTTACGGGTTGAGTTATTATTAGCCAACCGCAGAAGAGTACAGCAAACCCTACTTGCAGAAGCAGTTTAACTTTTGGGCTAATGCCTTTATTTGATTTACGCCGAAGAATTTGCCAGTCATCCAGCCAGCCAATAAACCCATAGGCTAGGGTTAATAGAGAAACGGCAACCACCGACGGGGTAAAGCCAGACCAAATTAAACCGACTGCCACACCAACTGGGATAAAAAAGATTCCCCCCATGGTGGGAGTACCTGCTTTTTTTAAGTGAGCTTGGGGGCCATCTTCTCGGATAAATTGTCCTGCTTTAATGCGAGTCAGGACGGGAATGACCCAATATCCTAAAGCAGAAGTTAGCAGGGTGCAGACTGCAAAGGGTAAAAACAAAGATGCTCTTAAGTCTAGAAACTGTTGAGCGGCTCCATCCCAAATGATGGCAAATAAACTCAATCCTAAACTTAAGAGCACAAACAGGGTGCGCCCTGAGAGTTTTAACGGTAAAGATTGTGATGGTATACTGTCCACAGGTATTTTTAGATCCCTACTCAACACCAATTTCCCAAAACTGTAGTTAAAATCACTAACTGAATCATGATTAGATTCGTCAACGATTTCAAGGTGCTACAGTGATTCTGGGTTAATATTTATGATTTAGTCGTCTGAGAAATCATCATCATCGTCGTCATCATCATAAGCCCCATCATCGACAATTAATTCTGAGATTTCCTCTTCTTCCTCAGCAAATTTTGAGGTTTCTTGAACATCTCGTTCCATTAGCCGACCGGTTGCTTTAAGCCAGTCCAGTAGCGAAACTCGCTGCTGTGAGGCTATAACATCGGCAGGTTCATGAACTGGCGTTTCACGCAATGACGGATTATTCATAAGTTATGCGACAGTTAACTCTATATTCCAACTAATGAATTTAGTGGGATTTAAGATTCCACCATAACTTATCATAAATTTGTCCCCGATCAACTTCGGTCGGTAGAAATGATGTGGCTCGATATTTTCTCTATACACACTTGCTTGGGGTAAATCATGAACGTTATGAGTCATTTCTAAACCCGCCCATACAGCTCTGCTAGAACTGTTGCTCTTCTCTACCCCTGGAGCCTTATTTTTCTAAAATGATCCGTAGGGATTATCCTTTTATCGCTAAATGTCAAATTGACGTGAGTTTAACCTAAAATAGCTCAACTTATTCTCTTGATAGGGTTTGAGCTATTTAGGATTTGATCGCCAGCGTAATTGGAACTTTTACAAAATCGATGCGTCTTGAAAATAAAAGTTGGCTGTATGCCGCAGTATTACGACTGAGGTATTGTGTTACATTTCTTGCTTTGAGCTGTTCGAGGGTAACTGTTGCCAACCCAAGTTAGTAGAAACCACTTTAGATGATTTGAGAAAATCTAAATTTAAAATTCAGATGATCTAATCCGTCTAATTTTTGGGAACTGTAATGAAGGTGTGAGGCGTACTTGTTTATCCAGTCCAACAGCAAGCCCGAGCTTCACTCTCCTGATCTATACATCAGGAATAATAGTTACATAGATAAGTCAGCTTGATTACCATCTCGGGAAGCCTTTAATTTTAGTTTAAGGGGATACAGTAAATGAAAATAAAGTATAGCTGCAATCGCTCAACTTAAGATTCATCTACTTCTACCTCAAATTGAGGTTCAAGGTCAATCGAGATCAACGCTAAACCGATCGCTTTAGGAAAAGCCAACCTCAAAAAATTTTTTAGACTGGTTGCCTTTCTTATATCACTTCTGTTATTCTGGTACAGAATTTTTTAATAGTTTACGTCAATGATCGCTCTAGTATTTCTAAGTCAATCAAGAACCCTTGGTTGAGATATATGAGTAGGCCAGAACAGATTAATGCCCATAGATCAGACCAGTTGGACACCAAGCTCTGAAAAATCTTCAGAATGTTTATGTCCAGTTGCTATCTTTAGCCCTGTCAGATTAAAGGTGCGTTATGAAACTGAGGCTTGTACAGATCGCCAGATCATCTCTTAGACTAAATGGTATTAAAGAATATGCCAACCCTTAACTGAAATAAGTATCAGAATATCGGCAGGTAAGATGATGCAATTCAGTAAGGTAGTAATTGACAAAATCCTGGATTATTGTAGCATTCTATCTTGAGAGCTACCCTGGGTTTTGGCTTATGGTTTAGAATACATCAGATTGGGTCGCCAACAAGCCAGATGAGCAAGCTTGATCATTCGATGAAGTGGCGATCGCAAGTTGCGGCTCAAGTTGTAGAATCCCAATTGTTAATGTCCATAAATGAAGCTCTCGTGAGGAGATAAATATGTCACAAATACCAGTCGAATTAAAGACCCTATTTACTACAATTGATCAAGGAAATGGGACTGCAGCTCTGGTGGGTTCTGAAACAGAGTCCAACAGAATTTCACCCGTTGCTGCCGATGGTACAGTTTCTCTGATTAATGGTGGAAACGCAGCGGATACTTTAACTGCTGGAGAAAGCCCAGGAGTAATTATCTTTGGTTTTGGCGGAGATGATTCTGTCCTCGGTGGTAGCGGAGATGAAGAACTCTTCAGCAATGAAGGTAATGACACGCTACGGGGTCGTGAAGGCAACGACCTATTGTATGGGGGTCAAGGAGATGACTTTATTGGTGGTGGTGCTGGGGCAGATAGCATTGGCGGCGATAAGGGCAATGACTTCTTAGATGGTGGCGGTGGAGATGACGTTATTCGCGGTAACGAGGGCAATGATACCTTGCTCGGTGGAGAAGGAAATGATATTCTCTACGGTGAAATGGATGCTGATGTTCTGCGAGGTGGCGCTGGTGCAGATACTCTCTATGGGGGTCAAGGCGGCGATACCTTACAAGGCGGCGCAGGTAGTGACTTCCTCAGTGGTGATAAAGGAAATGATGCGATCTCTGGTGGTGCGGGTAGTGATACCTTCGCCTTTAGACATCTAGGCCCAGATAATGCTGATGTTGTGAGTGACTTCAATGCCGCTGAAGACCAAATTGCTTTAAGTACCGATGTATTTGGTTCTTTAGGGGCTTCTGTTGAAGCGGATGAGTTTACAACCTTTGCGGGTGGCACTGCACCGACTACTGGCTTAGCTTACGATACCACCACAGGTCAACTATTCTTCGATGGACAATTAGTAGGAACCTTAACTGGTACGCCTACAATTACATCGGGTGACTTTGAATTGTTCTAAGAATCAGTAATTTTTATTCGATTTTTAGTCAGGGCTGGGGAGCTACAAATCCTCAGCTTATTTTTATGTTCAAATGAGAAAATTGAGTCCGTTAAAGAAGATTTCTATATATCAATAAAAGTTATATAAAGCCCCAAAAAGTATAAATTTTTCTCAGAAAAATGTCAAGGAATGCTCACAATACAGGAACGGTTCGACTGTAGAAAATGAAAACATTAGGAAATTGGGTAAAACAGAGCAACAGATCATGATAAATTATTTGTTCTTCATTCCCTGTTTTCTATTACAGTGAGTAAGTTCTCTATTTTTAATCGGAATAGTGATGATAAATTCTGCTCCTTTTCCGGGAGAGGAATGACAGATTAATTCACCTTTGTGATGTTCTACAATAATTGAATAACTAATTGATAATCCTAACCCTGTTCCTTTACCAATATCTTTTGTCGTGAAGAAGGGATCGAATATTTTTTGACAAGTTTTCGCTGACATTCCTATGCCATTATCACTGATAGAAATTACCGCTTTTTCATCTTCTAGAGCGGTGCGAATTTTAATCACTGGATGTGTAATATGTTCTACCTTAAGAGCCGATTCTAAAGCATCAATTCCATTACTAACTAAATTTATAAAAACCTGATTGAGTAATCCTGCGTAACATTCTACTTCTTGGAGTAAACCATATTCTTTGATGACTTGAATCTGTAGACGATCTGATTGGGCTTTGAGGCGGTGCTGTAAAATGAGTAAAGTACTTTCGATGCCTTCATGAAGATGAGCTGTTTTAAAATTAGCTTCATCCAATCTAGAAAAATTGCGTAAACTGAGAACAATTTCTTTAATTCTGGTTGTCCCCATATTCATCGACTCTAAAATTTTAGCTAAATCAGTTTGAATAAATTCAAAGTCTATCTCTTCTTTTTCTGCTGCAATAGCTAGAGTTTCTTCTGGGTATTCTGTTTCATATAATTGAATTAAATCTAGAAAATTATTAGAATATTCTTCAATATAATTTAAATTAGCATGAATAAAGTTCACCGGATTATTAATTTCATGAGCAATTCCAGCCACCATTTGCCCTAAGCTAGCCATTTTTTCATTTTGAATCAGTTGAGTTTGGGTTTGCTTAAGTTTTTTCAAGGCAAATTGCAAATCTTGATTCTTGTCTTCTAATTCTTGAGTTCTAGCAGTGACTTTTTCTTCTAATCCATAACTATACTCCTGTAATTTTTCATAAGATTGTTGTAATTGCTGTGTCATCTGATTAAAAATTTCAGCCAGACTTCCAATCTCATTTTGTGTTAAAATCGGGGCAGTTTGGAGATCGGAAAAATCACCCGCTTTGATATTTTTAATCACCGATTGAGCGGTATGCGCGATCGCTAAAATGGGTTTAACAATTTGACGACCCAGTATTAACATTCCCACAGCCATTACCCCAGCCAAACCGATACCCACCAATAAAATTGAACCAGCAAGCTGACGGGCGGGTTTGAATGCCTCTAGCTGTTCCATTTCCACCAATAACGCCACATCCTGTCCTTCTAACCAGCGATATACTCCAATCACAGGAATGCCGCCATAGTTTCGATACAACCCGCGACCATCATTGCCTGCCATCGCGGCAACAATACCTTGGCTATTGACCTCATCCGTAACAGTATCAGAACCAAATCGTTCTGCTGAAACTAAGGTATTACGCTGAGCAAAATTATTACCCAAATTTGCGACTATATAGGTTTTTCCAGTTGTTCCTAATCCTCGATTATCGCGAATAATTTCATCGACACGGGCTAAATTGAGGTGAACTACCATCATTCCCAAGCGCTGACCATTTTGATCAAAAATTGATGTACCGAAGCTAGTAGTAGGTTGTTGAGTGTCTGAGGATGGGTAAAAATTGGAGATAAATGCAGTATTGCGAGAACCTGCTAATGCATCGCTACTTTGATCGAGGGGATCGTAACGACCAATGTGCTCTGAGTTGCTTGAAACTAAGACTCGTCCTCCTTTAGAGAGAATCACAATCTCCCGATAATCAATATGATTCTCAATCCAAGTACTGAGGGTAGTTTGCAAACGATTTGAGGCTGATTGATATTCAGGAGTGGATTTATCTTTAGTTAATAATATCTGAGCTTGAGTATTAATTTCTGAGAGTTCGCTTAAGGAAATTAATGTATCTCGTCTATCGAGTAACCAGCGATTGAGTTCTCCTTCTTTTAAGGATACAGCTGTCGTTAATCGATCAAAAACGGATTGCTTGAGAGATGTTTTAGCCTGAACAAATGCCAGATAGCCCACTAAGCTTACAATTGTTAAAGACAGTAAGGAAAATGACCCGACTACTTGAAATAGTAGACTTTTTTTCCAAAACTTAATCATATTTATTCCTATTGTCTAAGTTTAAAAATGTAGTAATTATATGGCTTATTATTGCCATTGAGTAAAAATGTCTTCAATCCGAACGAAAGCTTCTTCTGCGGCTTGTTCAGCAGACCAGCCCTCAATGATGATACGTTCAATTGCCTGATTCCAAACGCCTTCAGCCTGGACTTGAGTGTAAGCCGGATTTGAGGATTGATAATTAGTACGGGTATCACTCTTAAATTGTTGGTTTGCAGTCGAAATATGAGGATCATTTGGATTATTCCAAAAGGGTTTTGAGGCGATGGCTGGCATCACCGGAAAGTAGCGTCCGAAAGAACTTTCTAAGTAAGTACTGAGATGTTCGGGTTGGACTAAATAGGAGAGAAAATCTTTAGCAATATCTGTATGAGGAGAGGATTCAAGTAGAACGATTTGTTTAATAGAAACCGTGTATTTTAATTGTTCTTCATCGGGTTCTTTCGGAAAGACAATAGTTGCGATTTTGTTGTAGTAAATATCTGGTTCTTCTCGTTGGGAACCCGGAATAGAAAGGCTAGGATTGATAGTCAGAATTGTCTTTTTATTCAGAAATGCAATATTGTTAGAACCATTTGTCCAGTTATGTGCATCTTGAGGAACATAGCCATCTTTATAGAATTGAGTATACCAGTTCAAGGCTTTGATTACACCTTGGCGAACTATTAGATTATCAACTAACAAGTTACCCGCTTCATCTAATAGTTCTACATCATAAGCATCTAAAACCTGCTCAAAGATACTATGAGTATCGTTAGCTTCGCGAGACATCGGGAAACCAAAACTATAAATATCTTGTCGTCCTTGGGAACGTAAATTATCTTGAACTTGCTGCCAAAATGCCCAAAAACTATCCCATTCTGTGGGAATATCTGCTTCTTTGAAACCCGCTTCTGTGAGTAAATCTCGCCAATAATGAATATGTACTATTTGTTGTTTAAAAGGAATCGCATAATAAGACCGTTTTTGATGTTGTTGATTATAGAGATAAACGGACTGCGAAGCTGCATTACTGTAAGTATTTTTTAAAGGTTTAACCACATCCGTCACATCAGCTAATTTTCCTTCCCAAGCCCAATGTGGAATGGAAGAATCCTGACCCCGACTTGCATAAACAATGTCTGGTGGATTTCCGGCTTCTATTGCATTTTCTGTATCTTTAATAATATCATCTTGACTAATAAAAGAAAGATTAACTTTTTGACCCGTTTTCTGCTGCCATGCTGCAATAATATTTTCTATTGCTTCATCTTCTTGTACATAATAGCTTTTATCCCACCAAATTGTTAGAGCATCTTCCCGATTAGATACTTCTGTTTTGGGTGTTAATTCTGTCGTATATTCTCCACAGCTTGTTAGTAATAGACTTGATAATATTAAGCCAATCAATTTTTGATATTTCATCATTATCACTGGTGTTTGCTAATACAATATAGAACTTAATATTTACTGAAATTCGTTAGTAATATTGTAAAAATTATTCAACAATATTTGTTAAATTATCAATTCCTAGATGTAAAGCTATATTTAGGATACCCCCTCGCCTGAAAGAAATCATCATTTAACTGAGTCATTGTGCAGCATCAATACAAAAATAGAGGCAAGAACTTAGTTGGTCTTCCCTCCGGATAAATTATTAGTTATTTTTGAACCCAATTAATCATATTTTTCAAATCGATATTTTATTGATATGAAACAATAAATTATTGGGTATAATTAATCTTTCAAATCTTTAATGATGTTCAAAGATATCTTTAAATTGCAATATATCTAAACTCACAATTGTCGGTAAACATTCAAAGCAACTTTGGGCTAGTTCTAAACGTTCTTCTCGCTCTAACATATTGACCAGTTTTTGCTGAATATTAATTAAATAACGAACATCATTAGCAGCGTAATCGAGTTGTTTTTCAGAAAGATTACCCACATTTCCCCAATCAGAACTTTGAGACGATTTATCGAGTTCAACTTTTTCTAATTCTGAAACTAATTCTTTTAAGCCATGTCTGCCTGTATAAGTTCTGGCTAACTTACTAGCAATTTTAGTACAGAAAAATGGAAAAACATTAATATCTAAATGATAGATAATTGTGGCTAAATCAAACCGAGCAAAATGAAATATTTTTAAAACAGTTGGCTCTTCAAAAAGCGTTTTTAAATTGGGGGCTTCTGATTGTCCTTTTTCAATTCTAACTGCGGTGACTAATCCATTTTCATCGCACAGTTGAACTAAACATAATCGATCCCTTGAGGGTAATAAACCCATGGTTTCTGTATCGACTGCAATTTTATCAGACTCTAAATATTGAGATAATAACGCTTCAGATAAATCGCGATCGCAAACTTTAAAATCACTCATTTTTTATAGATATTATACTATAGATAATTATTTATTAATTTCAAGTAATATGTTCAGATATCTAATCGGTACAAGTCGTAGCTTTATCCTTTACTAATTTTATTAATAGCAAATAACGCATGACAATTAACCCATCACTAAACTAACGACTCCGAACAAAGATTTGAGTAAAATAATACTCACCTTTATCATTTTTTGCAACACCAATTCCTGTTAAATTATAGTCTCCTAACATATTCTTACGATGTCCATCACTTTTAATCCAGCCTTCAACCACTTTTTCTGCGGGATTATTATAGCCTGAATTATAGCCAACATTTTCAGCAATTTTTTGATAAGAAATTTTGTTAGAAATCGTATCAAATCGTTGTTCAGCGCCATTATGACTAAAGGGAACGTTACCCGTTGCCATATTTTGACTATGTTGCTGTGAGGGTTGAGTCACGATAGAATCTAACTTTAATGGGGAAAGATTTTGAGAGACTCGATATTCATTCACTTTTTGAAAAACGGATTGTTTTAACTGATCTAAGTTCATCTCATTAGCCGCAGCAATAGGGGTTATTACTTGGGGTAGTCTTGAATTAAATTTCACTGTTGAAAGGGGCTGACATCCTCCCATTAACAATAAGCAAAGTAGCCCAACCTGAGAGAATAATTTATGCTTCAGGTGTCCACTCTGTTTGAGTTCCTTGTCCCCAAAATCCATCATATTTAGTAACCTTAATATCTCCTAAAACTTGTAACTGACAGGCTAAGCGTTTTGTTGTATTGGGAGAATGAGGCGGTACAGATAATCTGGCTTTTTCTCGCCATTTCATCTCCGAAACATCCCCTTCAATTTCAACAGCGCAAGTTCCACAAGTCCCAATTCCTCGACAGTTAATCAGACTTGCATTACCATTATACAAATCTACATCATTTTTTAACAAGACTCGGCGTAAATTTGCCCCGGCTTCACAGGCGATCGCTTTTCCTTGTGCTTGAATTTTTACCATAATTTTCAGTATTTTTATAATTAATATTATCTGATTTTTTGTCTTTTCAAACTCACTCATACTGAGTTTATCATTAATGAAGTCATTTTCAACTAAAGTTTTTGAAATAAAAATAGCTTCTTCTCTCAAATCCGCTGAATTGCACATAGGACACGATACAATCATCACAGATACGCTCCAGTATTCTAATTCTGTTTTATCCTGTGGAGATTGCCATAGAACATCTCTATTATTTAATAGGATTTAAGATTGATAGATATCACGAAAAAAAAGATGCGCGATCGCGACTGAAATTAAAATGAATCCATTTAAAGATTTATGCCTTCTTATGAGGTTTTATTTTGCTGTTGATAAAACACATAAACCAGTAACCATAAACCGATAGTTTGAACGCCAATAGAGGCTAAAGTCGCCCAAGCCGCGCCTTTCCAAGAATAGAGAGGAATCAGCCAAAAATTGAGGGCAACATTGAGTAAAGCGGCAAATACCTGAATTAAGCTTCGCCATTTGTTGAATCCCGCTCCGGTTAAAGTATCAGCCGCTAAATATTGAAATACAAACAGTAAGTGAAATGGCGCTAACCAGCGTAAAGCCACCACCGCTTCACGATATTCTTCTCCTAAAATCCAGGGAATAACTGGCGCAAAAACAAGATACCCAATCATGGCAACTAATCCATATAATGCCACAGAAGGCATAATTTTTTTAGCCAGATTTAAGCTGCCTTTAATTCCTGTCGCGCCTTCTTGAAAAAAGCGAGCATAAGCTGCATTAGAAATAGCAAAAATTGGAAAATATCCTACATCAATAAACCGATAAGCGGCGGCATAGGTTCCAGTTGCGGTTAGGGTAGAAAGACTCGCTAACATCATTTTATCGGCGTGAGCATTAACCGTGGTTGCCGAAGAATTAATCGAGAAATAAAATCCCGGTTTCAACTGATCGATCAAACGCTGAATATTCAGTTGCGGTGACCCAAGCATCCGGCAGACTAACAGAAAAGAAACGACACCTGAAACGGCTGTTCCGACTAAATATAATCCGCCCCAAGTGAGAATACTCGGCTGCTTAAAAAAGACCAATAGCGCAATCGCTGCTAATAGTTTACTAAAATTATGAAAAACTTTAATTTGTGCCGCTTTATTGGCTAAACTTTGCGACAGTAACGCCCCGCTTGCTGTAATCCAAAGTCGTAGAAAAAATAAATCTGCAATACAAACCAGAAATACCAATAAAGGAGAAATCTCTTGATTAAAAATTAGGGGAGAAATGAATACCGCCAAACCCGATAACAGCAAACTGGTGATTAAAATAATCAGTAAAGAATTTCCCCAATATTGCCGAAATAAGCTGGGATCTCTAGATGCCTGCTGCACCAAAACATCATTACTGCCTAACCCAGAAAACGGACTCGCAACAAATGCTAAGGCTAATACCCCGGAAAAACTCCCATATTGTTCAATTCCCAAAACCCGCGCCACAATCATAAAGTAGGCCATTTGCAGAAAAATACCAATCACTTGAGCAATTAGCATCCATAATGTGTCGCGGAATAAGGCTTTTTGCAGTAAGTTCGTGATTTTTGCTTTGAAGATCTGCATTGCGATTTTAATCCGGAAAACTTTACACTGGATAGAGGGATGTTCAATATCTTGAAGTTACCCTTTTAATGAGAAAATCCTACCTATTGTGTCGCGCCAGAGATTATATAATGAATCAAATGTCTAGGAATGGTTAAATTAATCACACCTGTAGGACTGTCCTGATTGATTTCAACTCAATTCTAACCAGCGGCACAACAAACCTGCCATCTGTAGGCCTGCCGTCCCCCCCCTTCCTAGCCGTTGAGTTGTTAGGATTTTAAACAGTTGTCCATTGGAAAGTGGTAAACCCGCCCTACTTTCCAACTCACCGCCAAAATGAATCTTGGTGAGGGAGTTAGCGGGAATCATCTATGCAATATCAGTTTCTAACTTTAGCAACGTTTGGAATTTTAACCCTGAGCGCCATTGCGGGAAATGCTGCTGTAGAAGGCATCTCAACGAATTCAAATCCTTCTGGGACTATAAAACTTGCCCAGGATAGAACCGAAGAAACCAACGTTGAGGTCTATGAAAAAGCCAGTCCAGCGGTTGTTTCCATCGATACAGAAAAAACCAATGGCAGCGGTACAATTATTACCCCAGATGGATTAGTCTTGACCAACGCCCATGTGGTAGCCGGAGAAACCACCGTTGATGTGATTCTTGCCGATGGCGAGACGTTGGTGGCTGATGTAATTGCCTTTGGCGAGGCGGGGTTAGATTTAGCCGTTTTACAAATTCGTGATGCTAGTAATTTACCCACGGTTCCCATTGCGGCTTCTGCTTCAGTGAAAGTGGGTCAACGGGCCTTTGCAATTGGTAATCCTTTTGGTCAATTTCAAGGCACTTTAACCGTTGGAATTGTTAGTCGTATCGATCAAGATCGTAATTTAATTCAAACCGATGCGGCCATTAACCCCGGAAATTCAGGGGGGCCATTACTCAATAGTCAAGGGGAATTAATTGGGGTCAATACTGCGATTTTCACCCGAGGACGAGGCGGTGGTAATATTGGGATTGGTTTTGCGATTTTAGTTGATCAGATTCCACCTTTTCTACAAGCGGTACGAGAGGGACGCGCCCTCACAGAAGCCCCAACCGCCCAACCCGCCTTATTTAGTCAACAGGATGCTGAACCCATCGAGTTAGACGGGCCAGAAATTCTGGGAAATTTAGACAATAAAGATAATATTCTTCCCGTTGATAATAGTTTTTATGATATTTATGCCTTTGAAGGCACAGCCGGTCAGCAAGTTACGATTGAAATGACCAGCGATGAAATCGATTCTTATTTAATTTTATTGGATGCAGACGGCAGTGAACTGGCTCAAGATGATGATAGTGGCGGCGAGAAAAATGCCAAAATTTCGATCACATTGCCGACGGATGGGACATACACTTTCTTGGCTAATTCCTACGAAGCCGGACAGTCTGGTACCTATCAGTTGAAACTGGCTACCACTATCCCAACCTTACCCTCTCTATTGCCATCTGGGCAAAGCTTAATTGATGAAAGTGGAATACTAGAAGAAACCGATGCGATACTGCCTTCAGACAACAGCTTATATGATGAGTATAAGTTTGAAGGGGTCGCGGGTCAATCGGTCACCATTCGACTCGAAAGCTCAGATTTTAACCCCTATGTTGCCCTGCTGGATACTCAAGGTCAGTTATTGGCTGAAAATGACGATGTTACCCCAACAGATACCAATGCCGTCATTACCATCACCTTACCAACCGCAGGTCAATATCGAGTTGTGGTGAATGCTTATAAACCCACTGGCCGGGGTGAATATCGACTCACTGTTCGTTAAACGATTGGCAACCGGGGAGATCGGTCTTAATCTTAGAATGATTTCTCACTCTCTAGATAGAAATAATTTTGCCCTCAAATTTCATGGGTATTATGCTGTATTGTGCTAACTCCTATCGGTATTCCTGATGTATCATTTTATTCAAGCGATCGTCATCTTTGCTAGTCTACTCACCGTGGTTCCGACCGCAGCAATGACTATTGCATCTCAACAGAACTCTCATTCTACCTCTTCTACCTTAGTTAATACGAGTCGAAACTCGGCGATGCAGCAAGGCGGCGGCTACGCCATCGCCCAGGAGAGTGAACCGCAACCCGCAGAAACTCCAGAAACCCCAGAAACACCCGAACCCGAAACCCCAGAAACTCCAGAACCCGAAACTCCAGAAACCCCAGAAACTCCAGAAACACCCGAACCCGAAACCCCAGAAACACCCGAACCCGAAACCCCAGAAACCCCAGAAACCCCAGAAACCCCAGAAATTCCCACGCCGACCCCAACCGAACCCTCAGCGCCTGTTGAACAACCGACTGAGGATACGATGCCACCAGAAGAAGTAACAGAACCGACTGAGTTAATTCTAGATGCTCAGGGAGAACTGGTAGACGGCGATCGCCTCTTAGAATCAGATAATAGTTTGTATGATGAATATACCTTTGACGGTGAGGAGGGTCAGTCTATCACGGTGACTCTAGAAAGTAGTGATTTTGATACTTATCTTGCCGTTTTTACACCGGATGATAAGTTGCTCGAAGAACATGATGATGTTAGCCAAACTGATAGTAATTCTGCTATTACAGTGACTTTACCCACCACAGGTGTTTATCGGGTGATTGTGAATTCTTACGATTCAAAAGGCAGAGGATCATATACTCTCAAGATTCGTTAGGATAGAGTTTACTTTTATCCTTTGCAGTCTTCATTCATCAAATGAATCCGGCTTTTTAAAAAGGTCGGTTTTTTTATTCAAAAATTCCTAATTTTTTTTTGCTCATTTAAATGATTTGTTTAACTCATTTTTGTTCTGTATACTTATTTATAAAATGTTAATTCATCTTGATTTTAGCCAATATTTAATAGATATTAAGTCATATATATAAAGTGATATTTAACCAAGTTGAAGAATTTGCTTCATAATAGATAAAAGGAGAAAGCCATAATTTGAGTGACTTTTCTCATTAGGGTGCATAGCAAATTTAAAGATGAATCATTATTGTATCAATGTTTTACTGGTGGAAGATAATCCGAAAGATGCAAATCTGATCCAGAAAAGACTAAAAAAATCAAATACAATTCAATTTAATATTACTCACACAGTCAGGTTAAAAAGAGCCTTAGAATATATTGTTCAAGAAATTTTTGATATTATTCTGCTTGATTTATCCTTACCCGATAGTAAAGGATTAGAGACATTAACCGCAATTGAACAGCACGCCACCCATATCCCGATTATCGTTTTGACTGGACTCAATGATGAAGAATTAGCGTTAGAAGCAGTTCGTCAAGGGGCGCAGGATTATCTCAAAAAAGGATTAATTGTTAGTGAACTCCTGATTCATGCTTTACGTTCTGCGATTGAACGAAAACGGACTCAAGAACAACTCAGACGACAAAAACAACAGCTAGAAGTTGCCAATCAAATTTTAGAACAGCGGACTCAACAACTCGAAGCCCTCAATACTGAATTAGAGACTTTTAGCTATACTGTTTCTCATGATTTACGTTCTCCACTGATTAGTATTGATGGATATAGCTGTATTTTAGAACAACAGTATGGCTCAAATTTAGATCAAAAAGGTCAACATTATCTCAGTTCAATTCGCCGCGCCACGGCACGAATGAATCAATTGATTGAAGACTTATTAATGTTATCTCGAGTGCAGAAAAATAGATTATCCATTACTTTAGTTAATTTAAGTCAATTAATCACCGCGATCGCCACAGAACTACAGCAGCAACATCCGGCAAGCAGAGTTAACCTTAAAATTACACCGAAAGTCATGGCATATGGCGATCGACGGCTGCTGAGAATTGCTTTAGAAAATATAATGAGTAATGCTTGGAAATACAGCGCCGGTGAACCCCAACCCGAGATTGAATTTAGCGTGGAGTCCTCTACGCCACAAACCACTTATTTGATTCGAGACAATGGGATTGGGTTCAATATGGATGAATCAGACCAGCTTTTTCGCCCCTTCATGCGTCTTCATTCCAGTAGTGAGTATCCCGGTACAGGAATTGGTTTAGCCACCGTTCAGCGCATTATTCACCGCCATCAGGGTCAAATTTGGGCTGAGGCTGTGGTGGGGGAAGGGGCAACATTTTACTTTACCCTAGGGACACACCGTTAAAAACAGACCTCTCCCCAACCCATCTCACCTCTCCCTAGCCCTCTCAACCCCACCCCTAGCCCAACCCACCCCCGCCCCTCCCAGGAGGGGAGCCAGGAGGGGAGAGGGAAATTGTGTCCTAAAGGGACTATTTATTAATCGAGAGGGGCAATTAATCCCTCATCTGTTCCGCTGTTCCCTATTCCGTTTTTGCTGACGACGTTGGATAAACCAGCTTTGTAATTGCTGAGTGCAAGCTGACTCTAAAATCCCGGCTAATACAGCCAAACGATGAAACGAATAATGACTATCAGGGATATTGGCAACAGTCCGAATCACCCCTGTTTTGGGATCATCTGCCCCATACACCAATAAACCCAAACGGGCTTGAATAATCGCCCCAGCACACATCGGACAGGGTTCTAAGGTTACATAAAGAGTACAATCATTCAGATGCCAATTCTGTCGCCGTTGACCCGCTTGACGCAGGGCTAAAATTTCAGCATGGGCCGTGGGGTCACAATCTCGTTGACGACGGTTTTCAGCTTCGGCAAGTAGCTGTCCTTGGGCATCGACAACCACAGCCCCCACGGGTACTTCCCCTGAGTTTCCAGCCTCCTCGGCTAAAGCGATCGCGCAGCTCATCCAATGACAATGGGTTGTATAGTGATTGTTAAGGGTCTCCATCGCCAGGGGAATGAAAGTCAATGAACCTGTTCAAAACCGTTGCATTACTGGGCTTGTTAAGCGGCTTACTGGTGGGACTATGCTATTGGGTGATTGGCGGGATTACAGGTGTATTAATCGGGGTTGTTATAGCCGAAGCGATCAATTTAGTCTCCTGGTTTTATTCCGATAAAATTGCCCTCAATACCTATCGCGCCCAGCCCCTCAGTTTCCAAGCGAACCCAGGATTACATAGTATGGTACAACATTTGTGCGATCGCGCGGGTTTACCCATGCCTCAGCTTTATATTGTCCCGACTGCTGCCCCCAATGCCTTTGCTACCGGACGAGACCCTCAACACGCTGCTGTGGCGGTAACAGAAGGGATCCTACAACTATTACCCGAAGATGAACTTGAAGGAGTGATTGCCCACGAACTGAGTCATATTCAGAACCGAGATACTTTGACTCAAGCCGTATCTGCTACGGTTGCCGGTGCCATTACTTCGCTTGCACAGATTGCTCAATTTTATACTGTTTTTGGCGGTTCTCGTCGTCAACAACGCAATAGTAACCCATTGGTAATGTTATTAACCGTGATGATTGCGCCTGTGGCTGCTACAGTGATTCAGATGGCAATTTCTCGCACTCGGGAATTTGCGGCCGATGCGGGGGCGGCGAAATTAACCGGAAATCCTCGAGGGTTAGCCAGGGCATTACAACGCTTAGATAGTGGGGCGAGAAAGATGCCCCTACAAGCCAACCCAGCTTTTGAACCGTTATTGATTATGAACGGATTTTCCGGGCAGATGATGGCAATATTATTTTCAACTCATCCTTCAACCGAAGCCCGAATTCAAGCGTTACTAAGGTTAGAACAAGATCTGACAAATTTATCCTCAGATTCTTTACTCAAACCCTGAACCTTTTAGACAATGTCACAGCGAATGCTTTTCAATTAAAATGATCAGTAACGATGATTAGGAGTAAATAAAATGAATGAACCAACAGTTCCTAAAGAATCCGCGCTGGTCGAACAATCAACTACTGAAATTGTGCCAGAAACTCAATCTAAGCCGGAGGAAATGAAGCAGGAAACTGAAGAATTAATGTCTGCCATTAATAGAATGGTGCAGGCTGAACTTCAGGCGGCCGGAGATTTTACAGAAGAGGCTTATATTAATGCAGTCCGTAACGCCAAGCAAACCATTGAACAATTTCGGTTAATTGATAAAGATCAACTAGAAAATTCAATTAGTCAGTTTGAGACCGATGCTAAGCAGAATTTAGAAGGAATGGTTAAAGAAATTGCTGATTTTGGCGATCGCATTTCCAAAGCCGCCCAAGCTGCCTGGGATATATTGACTGCACCAAAAGAGTCTTAATTCTATCTCAATAATTGAAAGTTATTATTATAGAGGCACAGTTAGACTGTGCTTTTTTTATATGGATTATTAGTCACGGGTTATTTATTGTTCGTTCTATATAGTATTGACAAATGACAAATGACAAATGACAATTTTATGATATCCTTGACTCCAATAGCTGAAATGAGTTATCATTCACATCTTTAAAACTGGGTAAATAGGATTAACAAATTATGGCAAAAGAGAAAGCAGATTTACTAAAAATAACCCCTCGCGACCAAGACTATTCTCGCTGGTATTTAGATATTGTAGATCGGGCAAAGTTAGCAGAAGAATCTGGCGTTCGAGGCTGTATGGTGATTCGCCCCGAAGGGTTTGCCATTTGGGAGAATATGCAGCAAACGCTAGATAAAATGTTCAAAGACACTGGACATACCAATGCTTATTTTCCCCTATTTATTCCTGTTAGTTATTTCTCAAAAGAAGCTAAACACGTTTCTGGTTTTGCCAAAGAATGTGCAGTCGTCACTCATCACCGTTTAACGACAACCGATGAAGGACAAATTACAGTTGACCCTGAAGCCGAATTAGGGGAACCTTTAGTGGTTCGTCCCACCAGTGAAACCATTATTTGGTCAACTTATCGTAAGTGGATTCAAAGTTATCGAGATTTACCTTTATTACTCAATCAATGGGTAAATGTTTGCCGTTGGGAACTCAGAACCAGACCGTTTTTAAGAACGACTGAATTTCTCTGGCAAGAAGGACATACTGCCCACGCAACAGCCGCAGAAGCGGAAGCCGAAGCGATGCAAATGTTGCAAGTTTATCGCACCTTTGTTGAAGACTATTTAGCCATTCCTGTATTAGCAGGTCGTAAAACAGAAAACGAGAAATTTCCTGGGGCAGAACATACCTATACGATTGAAACTATGACTCAGGATAAACGGGCGATTCAAGTGGGAACCAGTCATAATTTAGGCACGACTTTTTCTAAGGCGTTTGATGTCACTTATTTATCGGCTGAAGGTACTCAAGAATATCCCTTTGCCACCAGTTGGGGAATTACAACTCGCATGATTGGAACCTTAATTATGGTTCATTCAGATGACCAAGGTTTTGTCTGTCCGCCCCGTATTGCACCGCTACAAGTAATTGGCGTTCCCATTTACCGTAAGGATAAGGAAAAAGCAGAGGTTATCGCTAAATTTGAACAACTTCAGCAACAGTTTAAAGCCAGTGGTCAATTTTCTTTTAAAGTGGATAGCCGGGAAAATATTAGCCCAGGATTTAAATTTAATGATTGGGAATTGAAAGGTATTCCGCTACGTTTAGAAATCGGGCCAAGAGATTTAAAAAATGAAAAAGCGGTTTTAGTTCGTCGAGATACAGGTGAAAAAGTTATTATCGATCAAGCAGAATTAGAAACTAAAATACCAGAATTATTAGAAGAAATTCATCAGAACTTATTTGCAAAAGCAAAAGCATTTCAAACCGAAAATACTTATGATATTTCAAGTTATGAAGAACTCAAAAATACTGTAGAAGAAAAGCCCGGATTTTATCGCGTATATTTTGCCGGAACACCAGAGGATGAAGAACAAATTCAGGAAGAAACCAAAACAACAGGGCGTTGTATTCCTTTAGAACAACCTGATACAGAAGGAACGTGTTTCTACACCGGTAAACCGACAAAACAGCAAGTTATCTTTGCTCGGGCTTACTAATTGTTTAAGTTAAGATAATTATCATAATTAGGATAGAGGCGTTACATCCAGCGTCTCTATATCAAATTAGATATTACCTTTGATCTATATCTCAGTCATATCGTCACTTAATCAGAACCCAAAATCAATAAAACTGGCTACAAAACTGGCTACATAATAGTAAGAGAAGTTACAAAGTTGTAGATAAAAGGTACACAAGAGACAGATTAATTCATTTCAGGGTAAGGGATAATTTTTTTGTATGTTAGGTTAGTATTTCACCCTGGCTGAAACTTAATAGTGGTTAAGTTTTATTGACTTTACCTGATCTGTTTTGAGGTGATATCTACTTAAATATTGAGTTCACATCTAACCTTGTCACCCCGTCATGATTGATACTTTATGGATATTGCTTTGCTCCTGCTTGGTTTTTATTATGCAAGCCGGATTTATGTGCTTAGAATCTGGACTCACCCGTTCTAAGAATAGCATTAATGTTGCTGCTAAAAACCTCTCCGATTTTGGGTTTTCTATTCTCTTGTTTTGGGTCGTTGGCTATGGGTTGAAGTCGGGAGCCTCTTATCACGGTTGGGTTGGTATCAGTGACTTTTTCCTCAGTCTGGATACCTCCCGTATAGCAGCTTTATTTCTGTTTCAAGCCATGTTTTGCAGCACAGCCATTACTATCGTCTCAGGGGCGGTTGCAGAACGAATGAAATTTAGTGCTTATTTACTCATCGTTTGTCTGGTTTCTAGCTTAATCTATCCTATCTTTGCTCACTGGGTTTGGAACGTAACAGAAACTGGAACACGGATGGGTTTACTGGGACGGTTAGGATTTGTTGACTTTGCCGGTTCTACAGCCGTTCATAGTATCGGGGGATGGACTTCTCTGGCTGCTTTACTGATTATTGGTCCACGCTGGGGTCGTTTTTCCACAACCGAATCTTTCCAAACTAATCTCAGTTCAAATTTACAGTTTTCTGTTTTAGGAATGTTTCTGCTGTGGTTTGGTTGGCTGGGTTTCAACGCGGGTAGCGGCTTAACTTTAAATGAGCAAGTTCCCTTAGTCATGGTGAATACGGTTCTATCTGGTTGCGCGGGAATGCTCACCGCTGGTGCTTTGAGTCTGACAGAAAACAAAGTCTTACAGGTTGAAATTCTGATTAACGGTTCTTTAGCCGGGTTAGTGGCGATTTGCGCCGGCTGTCATGCCGTTGATGCTCCCATCGCCATTATTATTGGCAGTACAGCGGCTGCCGTCATGTTATTGATTGAAAAAATATTACAACGCTGGCAAATTGACGATGCAGTGGGTGCTGTAGCCGTTCATGGTGGAGCAGGGGCTTGGGGAACCTTAGCCGTGGGACTATTTGGTCAACTGGATGTATTAGGCACAGGCTTAAACCGATATGCTCAAATTGGCGTACAATTGCTAGGAATTTTAATTGCGTTTGAATGGGCATTTAGTATTACTTTTATTCTACTTTATTGCTTGAATAAAAAGTTTCCATTACGGGTTTCGCTAGAACAAGAAAAGATAGGGCTTAATTACTCAGAACATCACGCCAAAACAGAACTCTATGATTTGTTTGACGTAATGGAGAAACAAGCTAAAACCAGGGATTTAAGTTTACGAGTACCCATTCAACCGTTTACAGAGGTTGGAGCCGTTGCCCTGCGTTATAATCAAGTGATGGCAGCATTGGAAGAAGCCACAATTCGCACAGAAGCAATTATTAAAACAGCAATTAATGGCATCATAACATTTAGCGAAGAAAATCTCCAGATTACAATGGCAAACCCCACAGCGATTGAGATGTTTGGCTATTCTTTAGAGGAATTCAAAGGAATGTCAGTCACTCAATTAGTAGAATGGTACTCCAGTGGTTCACCAACCGAAGCATCACTACTTTCTGAATTATTGAAAACAGGACGGCATCAACTCATTGGCTGTCGGAAGAATGGTCAAACCTTTATCTTAGAAGCGGCTGTGACTCAAGTACAGCTAAAAAATTATAGTTTTTATACTGCAATCTTTCAAGATATTAGTGAGCGTAGAAAAGCAGAAGCTGCTTTAAAAAAATCTCAAAAACAACTCAGGAATCAAAATTCAGAGCTTGAAAAAATGATTCAAGAATTACAACAAACTCAAACGCAGTTAATTCAAGCAGAAAAAATGTCTAGTTTAGGACAAATGGTAGCAGGAGTAGCGCATGAAATTAATAATCCAGTCAGTTTTATTTATGGTAATATTCGTCCGGCTATTGAGTATACACAGGATTTATTAGAATTAATTCGGCTTTATCAAAACCATTGTTTGCAACCCAATTCTGAAATTGCAGAATATCTTGATGAAGTAGATGTAGAATATATCGTCTCAGATTTTCCTAAATTATTAAACTCAATGAAAACGGGAGCAGAACGAATTCGGGATATTGTAAAATCCTTACGAAACTTTTCCCGCTTAGATGAGTCAGAAGTTAAAGCCGTTAATTTACATGAAGGCATCGATAGTACATTATTAATATTACAAAGCCGTTTGAAAGTAAAATCCGATTCTTCAGAAATTCAAGTCATTAAAGAATATGGGAATTTACCAAAAGTTGAATGTTATCCGGGTCAGCTAAATCAGGTTTTTATGAATATTATTAATAATGCTATTGATGCTTTAGAAGAAAGCAAAACTAAACCGGCTAAAATTAGAATTTTAACTCAGCAATTAGATGAGAATTGGGTAAGTATTCAGATAGCCGATAACGGCCCTGGAATTTCTCAAGAAATCCAGAATAAACTATTTGATCCCTTTTTTACAACTAAGCCAGTTGGAAAAGGAACCGGATTAGGATTATCGATTAGTTATAAAATCATTACCGATAAACATCAGGGTAAAATAGAATGTCGTTCTCTTCCACAGCAAGGGACTGAATTTATTATTCAAATTCCCATCTCTATTACTCCGGAAACACAACCCACAATTAATCAGTCTGTTAATCATGTATCTTCAGTTTAATTACTGAAAGATTAAGTTAATTATCCTGAGAATGTATTTGATCCCATTGCTCAAAGTTTTGTTTTGCACTTTGTACATAGGGAGACAAAGCAATCAGTTGAATCATCAATTTATTAAACAGAGAAATAGGGAATTTCATCGGTCTAACAAAATCCAAAAATAAAACCACTCGAATTTCTTCCGTATTATTCCAAGCTTGATGGGGAAAAGTATCATCAAAAATTAAGCTTTTTCCCTCCTGCCAATGACGAGTTTCACCCCCTACTTTTATCCCGCAATTTTCAGCTTTGTCAGGCACTTTTAAAGCCAAATGATAGCGTAATACTCCTTTATAGGGGCCACGATGTTCTGGAATTTGTTTATGGGGTAATAAAATAGAAAAGAAAGCGGTTTTCATGCCTGGAATTTGTTCTAAAAGCTGGGTTGTTTGAGGACAACGGTTACAATTTTTGTCAGCTTTTAGTCCATAAGCATAAAAGAAATAGGTTTTCCAACGATTATCTTGAGTAATACTATATTGATCTTTTGAGATATCCTGAAAATTAGGAATTGTATTTAAACTCTCTAATAAACTATCCAACTCTTGACGAATGACTTGCCAATTTGATTCTAACGTTTCTACCCATTCATACTGTTGAGTTTCAAAAAAAGCTGAGTCTCCCACAAGAGAATTACGCGCGATGAGTCCTTCTAAACTCCTCACTAACTTTTCGCCTTGGCGAATGGCAAATTGTTGATAATTTGTCTGAAACTTTGCTAGCATTCTGATTACTCCTCATCACAAAGAGTTTAATCTTATCATCTTGAGGGTAATTTCTCAATTTGATTTGACATCATTGAGTGACCAATCATAATTTAAATAACTAATTTGATAATCTCCCTGACTCAGATAAGTTTTATTTTGCTCTTCCAAATATTGACTAATAAAGTTTAATACCGCTCGTTCTTTATCTTTCCCGGTAAACTGATTTTCTGCCGCAAATTTAGACTCAAAATCTTCGCCAAACCACTTAAAAATAGAAGAAAGGTAAACTTTATTTTCTTCTTTATTAATTTCAAAGTTCCGGTTTAAAGCTAAAAATTCAACCGTTTGTTCATCTAACTGTTGATCGAGTTGGTCTCCAGTAAATGGTTCTTGCCGTAATATAGGACAGCCAATAGACGCACAAACTATACCCATATGAAGCCGAGGTTCATCAAAGTCTTTTCGTAGAATTTCATGTTCAATTTGATCTAAAGTTAATTCTTCCCCCATCACTGGAAATTTGAGTCTTTTCCACACCCCAGGAATATCTTTAATACTATCAGTTGGGTAGTTATCAATAATGGCTTCTAAAGTCAATGAATTATATATATTAATCCAAAAAGCAATCTTTTCATTCTCTGTCCAACTATCATAAGTCTGAGGAGATAAACTCGCAACTAACTGATTAAAACTATCTAAAGGCTGACGATTTTGTTTCAAAGATTGATAATCGACTTCTCCTTGATTATTGACATATTGAGATAAAACTTGAGCATAATTATCATAACTAAACTTTGATGATTTATTTAAAGGGACTGAGGACTGTGTTTCATTAGTATTCGGATTTTCAAAATTAAATTCAGTATTACTTGAACAACTAGAGACTAAAACTAATAGTGATAGCAAAGCAATTGACTTAAACATTAAATTTCTCCTTTTTTTGATAAGTTGGACTGAAAAACACATTTAACTGACTATTTATTCGGGTTTTAAGTTCTGATTATTCCTCCAAGAATAAAATATCATCACAACTGTACCTAAAATAAAAGGTAACCATAATAATGCTCTTTGTAGATCTGTTAAATTCCAGTTTAAATGACCCAAACCTTGACGATAAGGTAAAACAAAATAAACAAATGCAGACAAACTAACTAAACGAATTCCGAGATGACGAGTGGCAACAGCAAAGGGAATTAGCCAAGTAAAATACCAAGCATGAATAATCGGTGAAAGGGCTAACAGTGCGATTAAATAAGTTTGGCAAGCCTGTAAAATAGCATCGGATTGATTTGCATATTTTTGTTGATGATACCGAATAATAATCCAGAGTAAAACACCTAGTAATGGAATGATATAGATCGAGTTTGTTTTTGTAGAAAAACTCCAAAATTGCTTCAGAATATAAGGAATTAACTCCGCACTGCGTCCATGAGAAACAAAGGTAGAACTTGTGGGAATTAAAGGACATTCAGTCGCCGAACAAAACGGAATTGCACTCATAACTAAAGGGAGTATACCCATCAAAAATATACTGATACTGGTTCTCCATCGAGGCAGTTTAAACCAAGCCATTAAGCCTAAAATTGGTAAAGAAATCCATTTAACGGCAATGCTTATTCCTAGTAAAACCGCACTCCAACTCCATCTGTTTTTATCATAAACTAACCAAGCAGCAACTAGCGGTAAAATAAACCAACTATCATAATGAGCGGCTCCTGCAAAGGAATATAAAATGAGTGGATTCCAAGCATAAGTTAAGGTTTTTTCATCACTATATTTTTGAGAAAGTAGCCAGCAGGTGATTAAATCTGCAATTACAAACGCTAATTTAAATAATAAAACAGAGACTGAAATTGTAGCTAAAAACCGAAACCCTAATTGTGTAAATGGGGGGTAAATGGCTGAAGTATCAAGATGATTAATTTGTGACCACCAAGCTGTGCGATACGGGATTAATTCGGCTGCATTTGGCGGTAAATGATACGGACTAAATCCTAAGTTTTGAATGTATCCTTCCCAAAGATAGCGCCAGATATCATCACCTGGATACATCGGTAATAAAAATAAGCGAGATAATACTGCAACTGTCCAAAACCAAATAGGACTAATTTGTTTAATATTCCAACTTAAAATAAACCCTACACCCATTAATATTACCCCCGTACAAAAGGGTTGAAAGTTGTCAGGATATTGAAAGTCACCATGAGGCATTATCCATAAGCAACCGAGTAATATAAGAAAAGAACTGAATATTTTTATAATAAATTGAAACTGATATTTTATATATAATTTCCCCAAAGTCATCAGAATAATTGTTCCGGCTTGTACACTACCAGATAAAGTTCCAGAAATTTTAGATCGACCCCCTTGACGACGACGATAATTCACTGGAATTTCAGTTATTTTTAATCCTAATTCTACTGCCCGCGCCTGCATTTCTACTGTCCAACCAAACCCTCGATCTTGCATATTAATCGCTTCTAAAGCAGACCGACGAATTAACCGTAATGGCCCTAAATCATGATAACGATATCCCCAACCCCAATGAATGAGTTGAGTTGCTAAAGAATTACCAAAGTTTTGTACGGGAGTCATTGCTAAACGACCCGCAACGGTAGCCCGACGATTTCCTAATATAAAATCTGCTGTTTCTATGGCTTCAAAAAATTGAGGCAATTCACTCAAATCATCACTGCCATCCCCATCACAAAATAGTATCCATTGAATATCAGGTAATAAGTTTTGTAACCCTCGCCAGCAAGCCCGACCATAGCCCATTGTCGGTTCTAAAATCACTTCTGCACCTGCTGCTTCAGCAATACAAACACTATTATCATCACTACCATTATCCACCACTCTAATCTGAGTTAACCCCAGTTGTTGCAATGTGTAAATGACATTTGCTAAAGTTGCAGCTTCGTTTAATACTGGAATAATGACGAGAATCTGATCCAGGTTTATATTACTCTGTTTTAAATTGGGTTGATTCACTGAAGTAAAAGATGGCAGTTGCACAAAGTTATTCTTTTAAAGATTTTATATGATTTCTTGATTAAATCTAGTAAAGCTGAGTATAAGCTGAGAAACAGTTTAAGATTAAATTAGTGTATTGTTAGATGTATCAGTATGGCACAGGGAAGTTATCAGGTTCAACAGTCATATTTTAGCAACCCTACAATGAATAAGCCGATTGAAGAAATTTATGCTGATTTAGATGCTTATTCCTATGAAATCACTGAGACAGAAAGTCATCGATTTGATACCGTTAGTTTTTATGTAGTTTTACCACCGCTAAAGTATGAAAACCGATTGATTAAAGGGTTTTATTTGAGTGAGTCTGTGGATTTATTGAATAAAGTTTTACCCCAATTATCTCAATCTTTTTTTTCATTAGGTTATGCGATGGGATGTGCTTATTCCTGGTCAAAAACGGCTGATGCTTACTCTTGTCTTTATAAAAATCCCCAACGAATTGCTTGGTTTCGGCGAATGCATCCAGATAGAAAAAATCAAGTTTTTATTCCTTTAGATGATACTGATTTTTTAAATGAATATGTGATTGCACCTCGACCGATTCAGCAAAAAGATATTGATGTACTTTGTGTGGCTCGACTCTCTCCAGAAAAAAATATGTGGATGATTGCTCAAGCCTTAAAAATATATCGTCAAAAATATCCAGAACATCAAATAATGATGACGTGGATTATGGGCAATAAACGCTTTAATTCTCAAAATATTAATAACTTACACCCGGCTCAGAAGCAAGAATGGAATAAAATAGTCTCTGTTTTAGGAAATCCATTTGATTATATTAAAATTGTTCCTTTTGTTGACTACTATCAAGATATTCCAGAATACTATTCCCGTTCAAAAGTCTATATTTTAGGGTCTTTGTTAGAGGGAAAAAATAGAAGTTTATGTGAGGCGATGAGCTGTAATATCCCGGTCATTTGCTTTGAAGAATTTAATCAATACGCTAGAGGACTAGATCATATTTTTCCAGAAGGTGCGGGATTATATGCTCAGTTTAATCCAGAATCTATAGCAGATACAATTCATACTATTTTACAAAATCCAACAGCTTTTAAACCCCGAATGCAATATCTTAAATATCGGGGGCGGAAAAACTTTTTTAATACGTGCTTAGATAGCTTACCGCAGTATCAAGAGATGATTCCAGATTATATTCCAGGGGATGCGTTTAATAATGCATGGTTAGATTTAGCGGTACAACAAAACTATCAGATGAGTTTACATGACTTTCTGTACGGTCGTTCGTCAAAATCTCATATTCGAGGATTGGTTAAAATTTATCAAACGCTGCGAGAATGGCTACCGTTTTATCGTTGAATCTTTAAGATACATTTCATTTTCTAGAAAATCAGTTGACCCTAAACAGATCAAGTCATACTATTCTATCAGACTGTTGATCGGCTCAAAGATAATGGTAGAAGCAGAAACTCAAGTTTGTCCCGTTTGTAACGTCAAGATTATGAAAGCCCCCGGCGGAGATCGGGTTTTATTTTCAACAGGACAGCCTGGAACCCGTGCGAAATTAGCAGCCCGAGTGTGTCAGTTTGTCAAGCAAAATGGTTGTATTAATAAAGATCCCAAGTTAATTGGAGAAATTAAAGAAGATGATTATTATAAACCCGACTAACAGATGGCGATCGCTTGACATCATTTGAATGTTATCATTTCTTCCCTTAGCGCTGCCCATCATCAAGATTAGTTTTAATTTGAAATACTCGTTCTTGACGATACTATGATGATTGCAGGATTAAGCAGGAGGGATTTGAAGCATAAATGACTGAAGAAACCCATGATATTTTACAGCGATTACAGCAGTCTGGTGCGATCGCCGTGATCCGATCTCAGCAGTTTGAGACTGGGCGAAAAATGGCTGAAGCCGTGGCTAAAGGTGGGATCAACTGGATTGAAATTACCTGGAATAGCGATCGCCCAACCGAATTAATCACTCAACTGCGTCAGGATTTACCCCATTGTTGTATCGGTGCAGGCACGTTACTCACTGTCGATCATATCCAGGAAGCGATCGCATCGGGGGCGCAATTTTTATTCTCTCCCCACACCAATATAGAGATGATTCAGGCTGCTGCCCCGGTTCCCACTATCCCAGGCGCATTGTCTCCGACAGAGATCGTCACGGCTTGGCAAGCGGGAGCAACGGCGGTTAAAGTATTCCCCATCTCAGCCGTGGGGGGTATCAACTATATCAAAAGTTTGAGTGCTCCTCTCGGTCAAATTCCTCTGATTCCCACCGGAGGTGTCACCTTAAAAAATGCTGCTGATTTTATTCAAGCAGGCGCTGTGGCGGTTGGGCTGTCGGGAGATTTATTTCTTCAATCTCTGTTGAGGGAACAGAATTGGTTGGGTGTTACCCAACGTGCCGCAGAATTACGTCAACGCTTAGATAATATTGGCGATCGCAAATCATTCACTATTTAATCGCCTGTAGGACATCTTTAACAGTGGTGACAATCTCCATTGTATTAATTGGCTTTGTCACATAAGCCGCCGCCCCTTGTTTTAAACCCCAATTTTTATCGATATTTTCAGATTTACTAGAACAGATAATAATCGGAATATGGGCTGTTTTTTCTTGACTTTTTAACTCTCGACATAAACCAAAACCACTTTGTCCGGGTAAGACAACATCGACTAAAATTGCGTCAAACTGTCTTTGACTCAGAATCACCTTAGCCGCTTCGGCGGTGTTGACATTGACTACCTCAAAACCAGACTGTTGTAAACAATCTACCAATACACTTGCTTCTGTTGCACTATCTTCGACGATTAGAACACTAACCATTTTTACCTTAAATTGGGCTGTTGCATAATTTTACATAGCGCTACAGAAGCAGCGCACATCAGGCACATTAACGGAGGACGAAGACAATCGCACTTCACCGGACTTGCTCTTAGAGCGCCTGTACCGATGACTTTAGCTTAGATAAGAAAGATACAAACTTAAAACGAGAGCAACCATTAACTATTCATTCAGTACACATTAGACCTGCCTTAATGTCTGCTGTGGTCTTCAATGATTAAAAATGTATTTTATCCATTTAATTTTATCATATACGATTGTCTTGAGTTGAATCCGATAAAAACTGAGTTTAGCCTTACGATGATTTAAACTTTTACTAAAAACGAATTGTCATTTTCTTTAACAGATTAATTGCTCCCTAAGTGTCTACTTTAGCAGATAAGTATTTTTGGATGATGGCTAAAGTTTCTTTGGGTTTAGGTGGTTTGACCAAAAAATCTGAAGCCCCAACTAATTTGGCTCGGCTACGATCGATGACGTTATCTCGGCTGGTGAGAATAACAACCGGAGTATTTTTAAACACGGGTGCATTTTTTAAAAATTGACAAACTGTGTAGCCATTTGCATTTGGCATGACTAAATCTAGAAAAATTAAATCAGGTTTATATTCTGCGACTTTTGCTAATGCCAGTACGGGATCTTGAATCCCAATAATGGTATAACCCGCAGGTTGAACAATTTTTTCTAAAACCGTCGCTATCGTTGGACTATCATCAATACAGACAATCAATCCTTTATTTGGGTAGGGTGAGCTACAGTTTACCTCCGTTTTATCCACAATGGGATTGGGTAAATCTTTTAAGTTGCGAAACTGTACCAGTCCTTTTTTCACCAGGGGCAAAAGCATCTTCGTCACACTGACAACGGATTTGCGGCTACGGGCTGAAATATCCCACAGCGTATATTTACCATTGAGATATTTGCCCCAACCGGATAAAGCAGTTGGACTAATGGCTTTTTTATACACTGGAGTCAGATTAGGACTCAAATTTTCAAACCCAGCATCATACCATCGTTGCCCCAGTTGTTCGGCTTTAGTGACCACCGGTGCTAACTCTCGTAACGACAGCGCTAATCCTAAGGAAAGCTCTGATTTGCCATCGTCATGAGGTTCCCAACGAATGGTGGCATCCATATAACGACTCAAAGAAAATAACAATTCTAAAGCAGCAATCTGAATCACTGATTTGGCTTGAGCCAGAGTGAGCTGCTCTCTGGCAACCCCGTCATACAGTAACTGATATTCCCAAGGTTGATCGAGATTGAGGGAATGAGATTGAAGTTGTGGCTGCCAACGGGGGGCATATTTTTGAATCGCTCTTTGCCAACGTCGAACCCGATGAAAATCCCCTGTCGCATATAACAATCGACCATAAAATAGGTGAAGCTGCCCTTCTCGAGCGTGGCTGGTTAGAATGAGTTGGCCGATAGCCATTTGCTGACAAAGGCGATCGAGTTCTTCTAGTAAATGAGCAATAGTCGTAGATTCATTGGTCAACATATTCTCCTCGTTTTGGCGGGTGAGTGATCTTGCGAAGGCATCCAGAAAGAGAGGGTGGGACAAAGCTCTCATCGTTCATTATCACACAGCATTTTAGCTGGTTTGGAACGGAGAATTGATGGACTGAATTCTATGAGTATCAGTCGGAATGAGAGTTTGAGCCGGATTAACTCTCAACTGTTATACATCCCTGAAAAAAACACCACTACCAGCCTCAGAAGCTTTACCGAAACACGAATGTGTTGTGGTCTTGGGAGACAATTTGGGTCTTTAACTGTGGTACTGTTTTGTGTCAATGGGTCTTGATTGCGACCTAATCTTCAAACAATGAGGCTACAACCTTAGAACAGAGACTACCGCTACCTCAAGATGAGTCAGTTTTAGGTCTATTCACTTAGTTTAAATTATATCAATTCTCCTGATGGGAATCAGACGGTGATAATCGAGAGTTTATTGTTAGTGTGTGAATTTACCACGCTCCGCGCGATCGCCAATCACCAAAATTTCAGTATATTCAACGATTAAATCCGGGTGAAACTGTATCATTTCTGTAAACATTAACGATGAGTTCTTGTCAGAATCACAAACAATGGCTCCATCTAATCTTGATTAAATCTTAAGAAAATTAATTCCACAGTTTTCAACTCAGCTAACTTCCAGGCGGCACTCAACGACTAGAACAAGAAATTCAGTTAATACTATGTAAAAATTAAGAGAAATAAAACATATTACATAACTTTCTCTATAATCATTCATAGATTCAATCCATTTACTGAGTTTTGGCCTAAGCTTCAACTGATGATTGTGATCTCAATAAGCGTCTTCGTTGTTTTCGATCAAATCATTTAAGTAAGTTGAAAGTTAGACTGGAGATAAAACTTTCCTCACCGATAATCCAACTGATGATGATTCAGCTTCAACCCCATTCAGCCAAAGCCGATATCTTGGTGGTGGATGATACACCTGTAAATCTACGTTTACTCTCCAATTTGCTCAGCGAGCAAGGATATGAAGTTCGTAAGGCGATCAACGGACAGATGGCCCTGACGGCTGTTGACGTTGCCCCCCCCGATTTGATCTTGCTAGATGTGATGATGCCAGATATCACAGGATATGAAGTTTGTACTCACCTAAAAAACAATTCATTAACCGCCCAAATTCCCGTTATTTTTCTCAGTGCTTTGAATGATGTCAACGACAAAGTCAAAGGATTTACGGTTGGGGGCTCAGATTACATTACCAAACCGTTTGAGTACGAAGAAATTGTTGTTCGGGTGAATAACCAACTGGCCTTAAAAATGGCAGAACAACGCTTGTGGCAACTGAATGCAGAACTTGAAAGCATAGTCCGTCAACGTACCCACGAACTCGAAGTCGCCAACACCCAACTGCAACAAATCGCATTTCACGATGCCTTAACTGGACTACCCAACCGGATTCAATTTCGCTCGCGCCTCGAAACAGCCCTGACTCAAGCCGCCCCCCATCAACAACTCGCGGTGTTGTTTATTGACTGCGATCGCTTTAAAGTGGTGAATGACTCCCTCGGTCACGTCGTCGGAGATGAACTACTGATTGCTTTAAGTCAGCGAATTAGCCAATTGATTCAACCTCATCAAACCTTAGCGCGCCTCGGGGGCGATGAATTTGCCCTATTATTGCCCCAGCTCACCGGAGTAGAGCAGGCTTTGCAAACTGCTTCAGAAATTTTACAGACATTATCTCAACCCTTTAAACTTGAGCAATACGAAGTGTTTATTAATGCTAGTATTGGTATTGCCTTGTCAACTCAGGACTATCTCGATCCAGAATATTTGCTCAGAGATGCTGATACAGCCTTGTATCAAGCCAAAGCCAACGGTCGAGGGTGTTATCATGTTTTTGACCGTACCCTGCATCTTGCAGTGGTCAATGCTTTGGAGTTAGAATCGGAACTACACCGCGCCGTCCACGCTCAGCAGCTTGTCGTTTACTATCAGCCGATCCTGAGCCTAAAAACAGGCGCAATTGAAGGATTTGAGGCGCTGGTTCGATGGTATCATCCAACACGAGGCTTGATTAGTCCAGAATCATTTATTCCGGTCGCTGAAGAAACGGGTCTAATGACTCAAATTAGCCATTGGGTATTGCAGCAAGCTTGCCATCAGTTGCATATGTGGCAACAGCAAGCCGGATTTCCTGCGTCTCTGTTTGTCAGTGTGAACTTATCAACCCGGCAATTTGCCCAATTAGATTTAGTTCAACAAATTGAGGGGATATTAGATGAAACTCATCTTCATCCTCATTGTCTGAAGTTGGAAATTACAGAGAATGCCATTATGGATAATCCCACAACGGCAGCAGAGATTTTACAACAACTGCGACAGCGTCAAATCCAACTGGGGATTGATGATTTTGGTACAGGTTATTCCTCTTTAAGTTATTTGCATTCTTTCCCTGTAGATACCTTAAAGATTGACCAATCCTTTGTAAAACATCTTGATGGTACACAAGAAAACTCAAAGCTTGTGTCTGTAATTCTGGGGATTGCTCAAACAATGAAAATGAGTGTGATTGCCGAAGGGATAGAAACACAACAGCAGTTAACTCAACTTCGTAGCTTGGACTGTAACCTCGGACAAGGGTATTACTTTTCCGAGCCACTTCCCCCAGAAGAAGCCGTTAAATTAGTAACGGAAAAATCGAAGTGGTTAGACGTAATGAATTTTGATGATAACCTGCATGAATGATCTGGAATTAACTTCACCAAAAGCCGATATTCTGATTGTGGATGACACCCCGGCCAACTTGCGGTTGTTATCAAAAATGATGATGGAACGAGGCTATAGCGTGCGTCAAGCCATTAATGGTCAGATGGCATTAACTGCGGCGAAAGCGATGATTCCCGATCTAATTTTACTGGATATTAATATGCCCGGTATGAGTGGCTATGAAGTGTGTGAGGAACTGAAGAAACATCCAGAAACAACAAGTATACCTGTTATTTTTTTAAGTGCATTTGATGATGTTAGTGAAAAAGTTAAAGCGTTTCAAGTGGGTGGAATAGACTATATTACAAAGCCGTTTGAATTTGAAGAAGTGATGGCTCGGATTCAAAATCAACTCACCATCCAACAACTGCAAAAGAAACTTCAAGAGCAAAATACTCAACTCCAAACTGCACTGGGGGAACTCAGAATGATGCAAGCCCAACTGATTCAAAAAGAGAAAATGGCAAGTTTAGCTCAGCTTGTCGCGGGAATTGCCCATGAAATTAATAACCCAGTTAGTTTTATTTCGGGTAATATTAATTATGCTAACGAATATATTCATAATTTATTAAGTCTAATTTATTCCTATCAAAAAGAATATCCTAAACCGAGTCAAACAATCAAAGATTTAATTCAAGATATTGACCTAGAATTTATTGCCTCAGATATTCATAAAGTTGTAGGATCAATGAAAACTGGAGTCGATCGAATCCGAACTATTATTTTAGCGCTTAAAATCTTTTCTCGTTTAGATGAATCCGATATTAAAACGGTAGATTTGCACCAAGGGCTTGAGAGTACCTTACTTTTCCTACAACATCGCATGGATGGGGAGAGTAAAATGCCAACAATTAACATTATTAAAGACTATCAAACATTACCACTCGTGACCTGCTACGCTAGCCAAATCAACCAAGTCTTTTACAATCTCTTAAACAACGCCATCGATGCCTTAGAATTGCGATATCGTCAGAAGTTATCGACAGATTATATTCCCACCTTGTGGATTTATACAGCCCAGACTCAAGCCGAAACCGTTACGATTAAAATTAAAGATAATGGTGTCGGTATTCCAGAAGCTATTCAACCCCGCTTATTCGATCCCTTTTTTACCACAAAGCCCGTAGGAGGAGGACAAGGGTTAGGGTTATTGACAAGCTACCAGATTGTGGTACAAAAACACAAGGGACACCTGAGCTGCCATTCTTCTGTGGGAGATGGAGCAGAATTTTTAGTTGAAATTCCCATTCACCTCAATAAGGCTGCCTCAGAATCTGAACCCCTATACTCAACCATTGGGCTAGACACTCAAAACCCGTGAACTTCAAAAAAATCTGGAAACTATTAAAACAAGCAGTTAAGGAATGGCAGCAGGATAAAGTACCGATTCTAGCCGCCGCCTTAGCTTACTACATGGTCTTCTCCGTTGCCCCCATGGTAATTATTGTCATTGCCGTTTTGGGGTTTATTGTCGGAGAAAGCGTTGCGAGACAGGAAGTCATTCAACAGATGGAGGCATTAATTGGCCCGGAAGCCACCGAGACTGTCCGCAACGTGATTCAAAACCAGTTTAAACCCAGTTCTAATATCATCGCAACTGTAGTCGCCACTCTTACCGTGATCTTCGGTGCGACAACGGTTGTGGTACAACTCAAACAAGCCTTAAATATGATTTGGGATGTTGCAGTTAAACCGGGTCAAGGGGTAAAAGGCTTTATTAAAACCCGAATTCTATCCATTTTAATGGTATTAGGAATCGGTTTAATTTTACTTTTATCTTTGATTTCAAGTGCTATTTTAGCTGGAGTCAATCAAACACTCGAACAATATGTACCGGTTCCGAGTATTGTTTGGTCACTTGCAGATAACCTAATTTCTGTGATTTTGATGACGCTTTTGTTCGGTCAAATTTATCGTGTTTTACCCGATGTTGAGATTTCCTGGAAAGATGTCGTCGTGGGTTCAGTGATTACTGCGATGTTATTCACATTAGGTAAAGCTGGAATTAGTATCTACTTGGGTAATAGTAGTGTGGGTTCGGCTTACGGGGCAGCGGGTTCATTGGTTATCTTTTTAATGTGGGTATTTTACTCGGCTCAAATTTTCTTATTCGGAGCAGAAGTAACCAAAGTCTGGGCTAGAACCTATGGTTCTAAAATTAGACCATCGGAAAATGCTGTTCCGGAAAGTCAAATCAATAATCTGTGATTCAAGCCAATCAATCATTCCCGGAAGACCCTGCACCGCCCCGATGACTCTAGTCGGGAGTCCCCTGTGGGCTGACCCATGGGGTCATACCCAATATATGTAACGATGTATGACGTAGATTAATCAAAGACTACCCAACTATGAATCTAACTGAACTCTTAGAACCTATTGCTAGTCAATTTCGCAGTATGGGCATTCCTGAACCGATTACTCACTGGGGACATCCGGTGATGATGGGAATAGTCATTTTTGTCATGGGTAGCTTTGTGGGGTATTCCGGATGGAAAGGGCGACTCACCGAGGATGAAAAAGTTGCCACCACTAACCATTCTGCCCATCGTAAACTGGCCCCGTGGATGTTTTTGTTTCTCGCCTTGGGCTATACTGGTGGACTATTGTCATTAGTCATGCAGCGGCAACCTATTTTAGAAAGCCCTCATTTTTGGACAGGGACGGTGTTACTGGGGTTGCTAGGCCTCAATGGTTTAATTTCCCTCAGTGGATTTGGTGGTGGTAAAGCCGCATTACGAACAACTCATGCTTATGTCGGCAGCATCGCTTTAGGACTGATGCTGATTCATGTGGTGTTAGGTTTAAAATTGGGGTTCTCGATTTAATTGGGTTGTAGCCTTGTAGATTCGGATTGATCATGAATCAAACGGCAGCCTTCATCTATGGAATTGCTTATATTTTGGGACTACTGGTGAGTGCCTACAGTTGGGGGCGTTCCGGAATACTCCTGGTTGCTTTAATCTTAGCGATCGCCACCCTGTGTTGGCAATCTTTGATTCGTCAACTACGGAAATCTCAAACCCTGTTTAAGTTAGAACACCAGCAGCAGATCATTTCTGCGGCAACAGACCCCGAAGCCGAAGACAGACCCAGCCCTCCCCCACCCCGTGGAATATCGGGACAGTTACTCCGACTGAGTCAGGTGATTCCCAGAGTTCCAGAAACAGTTTGGTTAATGGCTGGGTTAGTGGCAGTATGCGCCAGCCTTTATCTTGATTTACGCACGCCTCAACCCGCTGTCAACGACATCAGTCAGTTGATTTCCCAAAGTGGTAATACGACTGATTTATTGATGACGGTACGGGGAAAAGTTGCCAGTTCCCCTCGGGTCACTCGTTCAGGACGGGGTCAATTTTGGCTAAAACCCTATCAAGTCAGTGAAATCGCAGGCAACAATGAACCCGTTGCAGTCAGTCAAGATGTCACGGGTAAACTCTATGTCACCGTTCCTTTGCTACAAGCCACAGGACTTTATCCAGGGGCTGATATTGCCATTACAGGGAGTTTATATCAACCCTCACAGCCTTCTAATCCAGGGGCATTTGACTTTCAAGCTTATTTAGCCCGTCAAGGGGCATTTGCCGGACTCAGAGGCCGCTATCTGACCCCGATTCAACCCCTAGAAATATCCCCCTGGGGATGGTCTAGCTTACAACAACGAATCTCACGGGCAATTGTGGGTAAATTAGGCGTGCCGCAAGGATCTCTATTAAGTGCGATGGTGCTAGGCCGTCGTGCGGTTGACTTACCCTACGATATCCGAGATGCTTTTGTTCAGGTGGGACTGGCCCATGTTTTGGCGGCTTCTGGGTTTCATGTCTCACTCTTACTGGCAACAATCCTGGCCTTAACCCGTCCGTTATCGGCTCAAACTCGACTGGGTTTAGGTTTACTGACCCTATTAATTTATATCGGACTGACAGGCGGTTCAGCCTCTGTCTTACGGGCCAGTTTAATGGGGGCTGCGGCTTTAATTGGTTTAGTCTTGCAACGTCAAGTTAAATCTTTAAATGTCTTATTTGCCGTTGCCATTTTGTTACTCCTATGGAACCCTCAATGGATTTGGGATCTGGGATTTCAGTTTAGTTTCCTGGCAACCCTAGGCTTACTGGTCACTGCCCCAGCCATTGTCAACCGCTTAAAAATCCTTCCCCCGACGCTGGCCACACTGATTGCTGTCCCATTAGCGGCCTCAATTTGGACCTTACCCCTACAACTCTATACGTTCAAAGTGGTTTCGCCCTACAGTATTGTTGTCAATATCCTAACGGTACCGTTTGTGGTGATCGATACCTTAGGAGGGATGGTGAGTGCCATGGTGGCGTTAATTGTTCCTCAAGCGGGAGGGGCAATTGCGGGGTTGTTAGATTATCCTCTCCAGGGTTTAATCAACATCGTTCAAGGATTTGCCCAACTTCCCGGCAACGCCATGAGTGTCGGTGCCGTTTCTGATCTACAACTCATTGCCTTATACAGCCTTTATTGTATCGTCTGGGCCGGAATGGAAATTGATCGACGACAACGCAATCAGGATCACTTACACTATTCTACTGTCGGTCATTCTAGATTTTTCCATCCCGTTCCCCTTGCCACAATCATTGCTATTTTGCTGATTGCCATTCCAGCCCGATACAGTCACTATTCTCGCTTTCAGGTAACCGTTTTAGATACACCCGGAGAACCGATTTTACTGATTGAAGATTTAGGAAAAATTACTTTAGTCAATAGTGGCGGACAAAATACAGCCCGCTACACGGTTTTGCCAGTGTTACAGCAACAGGGAATTAATCAAATTGATTGGTCAGTTGCCACCCATTCTCGCCTGGGTTTAAGTATTGGCTGGCAAACCATTTTAGAGAAAATGCCTGTCGGTGTATTTTATGATAATCCGGCATCGAAAAAAACCTATCAAGTCAGTAACCAAGCCATTCAAGCGGCATTAGACCAACAACAAGGGATCTATCTTCCCTTACCGGTTGAGAATGCTGTAGTATTGGGTTCAACTCAGATTCAACTGTTGGATGCGGAAATACCGATGGTTGAGTTTCAAATTCGAGATCAAACTTGGCTACTATTGGGAGATCTAACTTTAGAAGAACAGGAAGATTTAATTAAAGAACAGAAATTCAACCCGACCGATATTTTATGGTGGTCAGGGAGACGGCTAGATCAAAGAGTCGTACAGTTATTACGGCCGAAAGTCGCGATCGCGACTGCTGAGGCGATTGATCCAAAGACGATTGAACAACTGTATCAGCAACAGGTTCAGGTGTTTTGGACAGGGCATGATGGGGCGATACAATGGACACCGAGTGAAGGCTTTTCCACTAACCTCAGTTCTGACGAAACAGATGGCTCGTTTCTTTGATATAATGGCAAACAGTAATCTTAAATAGTATCTTCGTATTTAAGCAGTGGAGAGGTGGCAGAGCTTGGTTGAATGCGGCAGACTCGAAATCTGTTAGAGGTCTTATGGGCTTCTCGTGGGTTCGAATCCCACCCTCTCCGTTTTAAATGACTCACAGTTTGAGATCATACAACTCAATCACACGATACATTATGCCAGTTGCCATAGGCATACAGTATTGTTATGATCTATTGCTGTTGATCTCGCATCACCTCAGCATCACCTCAGTATTGCCAATTGTCGGCTTATAAGAGTGCGTAGCGCCATCTGATTTTCTCACTCTAGAAAGTAGAACGATCGGCTTAATTTTCTCATGATCTATTGTTTATTGTCAAAGGGCAATACTAATCGATTCAAAAACAAACTTGTTATATTAAGCGATATTATTTTCTCTGCTTTTTCTCGCTTCACCTTAAGGATCGCGATTTTTAATGACTTGTATCCTTTATCTTATTCTCTCATTATTGTAGTCTATTCAATCTGAAGTCAGGCATTATAAAAATTTTTTTCAACTGCTTAAATTTGGCTAGAACTTGGGAATACTAGGAAGACTTATGACAATTGAATAAGGAATTTGCTAAAAGACTCAGTAAATTCTCTAACAAACTTAATTGTGATCTTAGGATTAGCTAAATGAAGCTTAACTACTTCTCAAAAAGAGTATCACCCCGATCATATTTGTTTAAATTCAATAAAATGAATATACAATCATGGCTCAATCAACGTCCAGTCAGTTCTAAAATTGCGACCGGATATATTCTATCCTTAGGAATCACGATTATTGGGGCTACAACAGGACTTTTTATTAGTAATCAATATGAAAATAATACCCAAGAATTGACGGAAGATGTGATAGAAGAAATTAAGCTAATCTCTGAATTAGAAGTAGACTTTATGTATGTCATCATGCATCAGCAAGCTGTTACCTCATCTTTGGATGATTTCAAACGGTTTCAGCATGAATACGAAGAACTAAAAATTTATGAGTCTCGTTTAAATCAATCTTGGATCGCTCTTAACACATCTTATCAAGAAGCAGAGGTTGTTGAGTTAAATCGTGAAACAGAATTAATGCATTTACTGATGAAAGAATATGAAGAAAATATTATTCCATATTCGGAAAGTTTTCATCAGGATATACAGCAGCTTACCGCAGAAAGTTTAACAGCCAGTCAAATTTTAGCAGCTCAAAGAGCAATGAAGCTCAAACAAGATAGTTTTCATCAAAAAGCAGAAGAAATCTCTCAATTATTATCTGAGATCGATACTGTTGTAATAAAAGAAGCAGAAGAAGCACAGGAGATTATAGAAAAAGCTCAGCTTATTCATAATCTTATTATTATAACCAGTATACTATTATCTGTATCAATTGCATTATTATTATCAAGGTATACAGCAAATAAAATTTCAATTCCTATTCAAAAGCTAACAGAAATTACTCAGAAAATCACTCAAAAATCTGATTTCAGTATTCAAGTTCCTGTCTCTAGTCAAGATGAAATTGGTAGTTTAACCCAATCTTTTAATCATCTCATTTCCCAAGTTAATATTTTATTAGAAGAACAAAAGCAATCGGCTCAAGCTCAACTCATGCAACACGAAAAGTTGTCTAGCTTGGGTCAAATGATAGCAGGAGTTGCCCATGAAATTAATAATCCTGTGAGTTGTATTTCGGGAAATATTAGCTACTTAACAGAATATTGTGAGCAGTTATTAGAACTTATTCATACTTATCAGCAAGAAATTAAAGAAGATTCAGAAGTAATTCAGGAAAAAATTGTAGAAATTGAATTAGATTATATTGAAGAAGATCTTCCCAATCTTTTACAAGCTGTTAAAGTGAGTGCAGAGCGCACAAAACAAATTGCTGCCAGTTTAAAGAACTTTTCTCGCTTGGATGAAGCGGCTCCACAAAATATTAATATTCACGAATGCTTAGATAGTTCATTATTAATTCTGAAAAATCGCACAAAGCAAGGAATATCAATTCAAAAGCAATATGGAGATCTCCCTTTAATTGAAGGATATTTTAGTTCATTATCACAAGTATTCATTAATATTATCAATAATGCTATCGATGCTTTAATTGAACAGAATAAAACAAATCCAACAATTACAATTATGACTAAAAACTTAGATTCAAATCAAATTATGATTAAACTCTTAGATAACGGCCCTGGTATTTCTACTGAACATCAACAGAAAATTTTTGAGAGCTTTTTTACAACAAAACCAACCCATACAGGAACCGGTTTAGGACTGGCAATTAGTCGTCAAATTATCGAGCAAAAACATCATGGTTCTCTTGAGTGTTCCTCTCAAGTGGGAGAGGGAACAGAATTTGTGATTATTCTTCCTAAAAAATAAACTCATTAAGCGCAAAAAGCTATATAGATTCTGACAGATTAATAATGAGAGAATAAATTTTTTATCTTCATTTCAGAAGAAGACCCTCAGTTTTACGCTCCGGGATGAATTTTGAGCAGGGTTTGTCGGTTTTGCAGTACAATAGTAAATAGCGATAATGCGCGTAAGATATTAGGGGATTGGCTTCCCTTGCCTCGGATCGTCGGAACAAATATCGCCCTTGAAATTGTAATGGTGACGCGACCGGTAGATTAGGTTTAGCTCAAAAAGCACAGCCAACAAAATCAAACAGAATTTAGATCCGTTTGCGGTCGGTGCGCCCGTGAACGTTAAACAGCCCAGCCCAGTAATGGCGGTCTGTCGGGGGCAATTTTGCCTAGATAAGAGTCTATATGGGAATCCCTCACTTTTAGTGATGGGAGGTTCAAGTATAAGCACGCGACTGTGGCACCGCTACTTGCTAGAGCGATTCATCAGGAGCGCCAACATAAGCTAAGCTTATGCCATGGGTGCAACTCGGCTCCGTTAAAATAACAGATGACTTCGGACGAATCGCTCATGATCTCTATCTTAATTTCTGGCGTTACTGCGGCGGCTGCGGCGGCTTTGACGAGAACGGGTAGAGATGTCGTATTCTAAAACGGCTCCAATCGCAAATAGAACCCCTGTAAACACGAAAAACACCTCTAATAACCCTCCACTTTCATAATCTGCACTGGCTTGAGTATCAGCCCACTTAAAATACATATCTGCCACATACAAAGAGAAAATAGCAAAGGCAATCATTCGCCAAGATTGAGAAAATCGTCCGCCCCAAAATGCCAAAATTAAAGCAGTGGCTAAAATCAACAGAAATACATCAGCAATGATATAAAAAAGATTGACTCCAAAGGCAAATGGTTCTAACTTTTCGTCTAGGGCAACCACCCATGCGGGAGCCGTAACTTCCTCTTCTACTTCCTCTTCTGCCTCCGTTGCGGCGAGCACTTCCGGCGCGGTTGTGGTTGGCTCTACACCCGACTCTACAGCCACTTCTGCTGCAACATTAGGTTCTACAGTATTAATCAAACCAAAGAAAGTGGGGTCAGATACCCAAATCGCCAGGGCTGTTCCCGCGACCGCGACTCCTGTCACGGCAATCCCTTGCCAAATTTCTAAATTAAGCCGTTTTGAGGAGACCGCAATAATCATGCCCCAGGCAAGGAAGAGATAGGTCAAAATATAAAATAAATCCGCCGCAGATACATCTGGATCTAAACCCCAAACCAACTCCCAAAATCCAAACAGAACACCCGCAATAAAGTAACACAGCGTTCCTAAACAAAATCCTAACCAAACGTTACGACCACTGACAACTTGGGGACTTTGCCAGTTACGATAACAGACAATCGATGCTCCCAGAAATGCTCCTAATTCAAAAATGTAAGTCCCTATTTGATACCATAAGGGCAGATCTTCTCCTTCAGGAGTGACACTGAATAGCAAGAAGAATAGAAGGGACAATACAGCCCAAATAATGCCAGAAATTACTAAATTCTGAGCCGATAGCAGAGATGATTTAGATGATGATTTTTGTGAGGTAGTATTCATAACAATCAACGAGTTTAAAGAGCGGTTGAACCCATGAAGTCGAAGCACATCTGAATGAGAGTTAGTCCATTGGCCAGAGTTGGCTGAGTTTAGCTTGATTTAACCAATCTATGAATTGCTGGCGATCTTCGCTCGGTAAATCTTCAAGAATCTCCTCCATGCCTTCGGTAAAACTTGTGTTACCGAAATAGTTTTCTCCCAACTCATATAATTTTTGTAAGAGAACCTTTAAGTTATCTTCGTTCCAAGAAGGAATTTGAAGTTCATCTAAAGGATTCATGGCAAGCAAGGCTTGAACTGCCTGAGGAGTATCTGTTTGAGGAAACTTTGAGCGATGGAAGATAAGAGTTAGATCCTTAACAAAAGAATTAGCTTGCCGAGATCCGAGTAAATCTTCAACATCGAAGTAAACCGCTTGTAATACCAACAAACAAGCCTGAATTAAGGTAGGGAGGGTGCTATGCTCCCGAGTTGAACCCTCGCTAGCAAGCTGCTCCGAGCGCACCTTTCCCCAAACACTATACCGTTCTGGTTCTTCTAGCAATACACAAGCCTTGCCTCGATTATCCGTCAGATCGCGCCAGAACTCTCTAGCCTCATGCTCTTGTTGAGCATTAAATACCTTCATCAGGCGAAAGGATTGGTTTTGATAAACTAAAATCGGAATTTGTTGATCCCGATGAGGGTGTTGAACAGTCTTAATTTCAACATCCTGCCGTTTCAGTATAAACATGACACTTTGTACCTACTCCTGTGTGGGCTGGAGGCTGTTGTCATTGTAGTCTTTGGATCTCACCTCCGGCTAGAAGCGCCGCGAAAGCTTCATTAAAAATTGGCAATAGAAGCTAACTTTATTCTAAAAGAGGGAGGAATATCCTCATCACTAATGACGTAAAATCTTACGCCCTAGGGCGTGGAGTTCGCTTGGCGGTTAATCCGGTTGTGCTATCTTAACCTAACTTCAGTTGTACAAAGCTTCAATAGACTGAAGCTTACTTGAAAGCTATGCTTTGTTTAACTGTAAGTGTATGGGAGATGATAACGCTAGTTTAGACAGTTGAACACCAGAATAACACGCTTGAGGTAGAGAAGCAGTCGTTTTGGCATCATTGCTGTTGAGGGTTTAATAATTTTTAAACTTTGAACTGTTTGCTCAATTTATCTATCACAACACAGCGATCAAACATCACTAATATTGTTTCATTGCCCGTTCCATCGTCCGTTTATCATCTCGTCGTTTAATATCTTCTCGTTTATCATGAACTTTCTTACCTCGGGCTAGGGCAATATCGACTTTAACTCGTCCGTTCTTAAGATACATTTTCAGAGGCACTAAAGTTAAGCCTTGTTGCTCAATCTTGCCAATGAGTTTATTGATTTCTTGGCGATGCAACAAAAGTTTACGACTCCGTCGTGGGTCATGATTAAAATAGCCACTCGCACTTTGATAGGGGGAAATATGAACATTCATTAGCCATGCCTCTCCATTACGGACGTGGGCATAACCATCTTGCATATTAACTCTTCCTGCCCGGATCGATTTAACTTCTGTGCCTCTTAATTCAATCCCAGCTTGATAGGTCTCTAATATTTCATAGAGATAGCGGGCTTTACGATTGTCACTTAGGACTTTGTATCCACTACTACTTTTACTCATAGTTTCAATTTACCATAAAGTTTCTCTGGCTAGCATCAGCAGCAAAGCCTGAGGCATGGGTATACACAACAAAGAGTAATAATTATACATGAATTATTTTTTACTCTTTAATCCATACTTATTATATTTCTATAAAATTTAATCCATAAAACCCTAAATATAACTGATGGAAGAGATCACTGCCAGCTACTGTCATTAAATGATATTCAGCTAATTGTTTGCTCGTTCATAATCAATATAGATATTTCGTATTTGACAATATGCAAACAGACAAAACAGAATTAGAATGAGTAGCTATAAATTTATAATAAATTATTTGTTTTTTAAAAAAAGCTAAACATAATCGATCGTATTTATGAATGATTAGCTATAAAAATATCTCAATAAACACAGATTAATTTGAGAACTAAAAGATAAATTAGTATTGTTTGTGGCGCGATATTTATTCCCATACCCATGATTGATCAAATGGTTAATGCAATCTCACCCCGTCTGAACGAGCCAGTCATTTATCAACAAACAGCTCTAGTTTCTCCGGTCATTCAGCCTCCTCTATTAACCACTCAAACACCACCTATTGCACTCATTCAAGCGATTGATGGTAGGGTTGATGTGTCTCTTAATAACAACACAAATGCACGGGGTGAGTTATCAACTCATTAGATACACAGAGTCACTCTCTTTGATGGAGGAAGAAAAAATAGAATTCTTGGATTTACCATTACCTGTAACTCTAACAGTGATACGAAAAGATCAAGGTTTAATTGATCTTAAAATGATCTCTTCTGAATCGAGTATGCTAGAGATAATGCTAGACGAAGAAAGTAATCTCAGTGGTACTGAACTGAAGATTAGAGTTCAAGAAGATAGTCAAGTTTTAGTCTATTAATTTATTAAAAAATAAACGAAGAAGAGAGAGCCCCAGCGGCAGACTATCCTTCTTCGTCTATGTCTATTATGCTGCGGGAGCTAATATCCTAAGACTTAATTTGTCTAATGAGTAATTGTGCGATCGCCTGTAACTGCTTTTTATTAAAAGTTTTCAGCAGGACTTTCACCACCTCTTTGGGATCGGCCGGGATTGTAATTTCTCCACCCGCCGGTTTAGCAGCAGAGGCGAGTTGCTGGAGGGCTGCACTTGGCGCAATAGCACTAGCTTTCCCTGCCTCTAATAGCTTTCCAGCTTGCTGTAACTCCTTAACAATTGTATTGGCTAACTCTTTGTAGGAAGCTTGGGGATTTTTAATTGCAGCCTGAATGGTTTTGACAAAATTTTGCCAAGGCTCAATATCAGAACCCATCTTAGCCAGATGTAAAGTGAGTTTCAGAAGCTGTTGACGAGAAGCTGTTGAGGGGGGTTTCTTAAACAACTGCAACATCGGTTTAAGCACCTTCATTACAGTCGCAGATGCACCCGGTACAGCCGCTGTGGTAGCCTTGCCTGTGGCTGGAGTCGCCTTCATCAAGTTTGCTAGATGCTTTTCTAGTTTCTCGTAAAGGGGAAGAGAAGCCGTCGCAATTTTCTCTCCCATCTGCGGAGACAACCCAGAGGCACTCTGACAACGATGAATTAAATTTTTAATAACTTCGTAGCCTTTATTAGAGAGGGTTTGAGCGGTAGAATCTACTTTAATGGGAGTATCTTTAACAGACTTAAAACAATCTTCTAGGCGCTTAGAAACTTTGTTAATACTGCTCAGACTGGGTACATCCTTCATCAACATTGCTGAGCCGCCTTTGAGAGAGTGAGCCGCCCGATACATGGCAGTAATTCGCTCTCGATCTGAATCTGCCATAATTGCAGGTAGATGTTTGAGTCCGGTCTCCAATGTGTCGAGGTGCTCTTGAGCCTCCTCCATAAAGATGCCAAAAATTTTTCGATACTGGTCTTGATCCGTTGGCACGGCTACCCTCCTATCAATCTCTATTGCAAGCGGAGCATTACCTTACGTTGTTAATCATAGTCTACTGACTCCCTCAACTGTAACTAATTCATCGTAAATGTTTGTTTGGATACCCCTAGCTATGCCTTCGGCAGGCTGCGCCAACAGATATGGGGAGGAAAACAAACCAGCAAAGAAACTCGAGCGCAGCAACATCGGCATATTAGATAACCAAGCTTTACAAAATGATTAATTCGCTATAGATTTCTCATACAGTGAGTTAACTTCAGCGATGTACGCCACTCATTCATAACCAACTCAGACGACTTAGCAAACAAAAGTTTAATGCTCTTGTGGCTTTGACTCGCTTGAGTAAAAATCTTTATAACGTGGCATTGTACGAGTGCAGACAATACTTCTTTAGTCAAAGAAAACGCCTGAGCTACGAATCTAACTACCATATTTGTAAGTCAAACGAAAACTATCGCCTGCTTAACACCGATATAGCCCAACAGACAATGAAGGTGGTAGATAGAAGTATGAGGTCTTTCTTGGGGTTGCTTAAGGCTATATCTATTGGGCGTTGGGACCAAAAACCACAATTGCCTAGATATTTGCCCAAGTCCGGATATTTCCCTTTGATTATTCCAAGAATTCAACTCAGAGACGGATACTTTAGCGTACCAATGTCTCGCGAGTTTAAAAAGGAATATGGCCAGGTGAAAATCCAATTGCCAGAAAGACTTAAGGAGCGAAAAATTAAGGAGGTACGAATACATCCAAAATACTCGGCTCGATGGTTTGAGATTGAGTATATCTATGAAGACGAGAAAATAGAAACATCTGTTGATTCCAATAAAGCTATTGCTTTGGACTTGGGAGTTGATAACTTGTGTGCTTGTATCGATACCGAAGGGCATCAATTTTTGATTGATGGCAGACGACTTAAAAGTATTAATCGCTGGTATAACAAACGCAATGCTCAACTTCAATCTCAAAAAGACAGGGCATATAAAGGTCGCAGCTTTGCTACGACCACAGCCCCTTATAAGCAGGGAATTAAAAGCTTTACCCAGAAACAAGCCAGACTCTATCAATGGCGTAATAACTGTGTTCGAGACTATTTGAATAAAGCTGGAAGATTGGTTATCGACCACTGTATTGAACATCAAATAGGAAAGCTGATAGTTGGCTACAATCCTGGTATTAAGCAAGAGATTAATATTGGAAAGTCGAACAATCAAAACTTCGTTCAGATACCTTTTTGGCAGTTGAGAAGAAAGCTCGAAGCACTTTGTTCTAGGTACGGAATTGAGTATATTGAGCAAGAGGAAAGCTACACTTCTAAAGCTAGTTTTTACGATCAAGATGAAATCCCTGTTTACAATGCCGACAATCCAACCCAACACAAGTTCTCTGGTAGAAGAGTTAAACGCGGATTGTATAGGACTAAAGATAAACATCTTGTTTCGGCTGATATAAATGGGTCTGCCAATATTTTGGCTAAAGGTATACACAGACTGGCTTTCCAGCGAGTGAGTAGCGGGTTTTTGGCGAACCCTCTAAGATTAACTATCTCTTAGGAATCCCCTGCGTTTACCCATGGGGAGCGTCAAATCTTATCGAAGTGTTGCCTATTTTATTCCCTCTAATCGCAAATCACAAACAACCAATAACGAATCACTAATTTTTCCCTAATGTTTCCGAGAGATAATTAGCTGTCGCCTCAACTAAAGTAATTGCATTTTCATATACCATCCGAGTCGGCCCCAACATTCCCACACTACCCACTGGAATTGTATCGCGATGGTAAGGCGCACAAATCAGTGTACAGCTTTGAATGGGTTCGAGGGGATTTTCTGTACCAATACGAATATTAACGGTTTGTTCTTCGCTGGGAAGTTGTACAATTAATGGCCAGAGAGATTGTTGTTCATCTTCTAACAAATGAATCAGGGTTTGGACTTGTTGCAGTTGGGAAAATTCGGGTTGACGTAACACCTCGGAAATACCACTAAATTGAATTTGAGTAAATTCTGGGATCTGATGGCGGCGGCTAAAATTGGTTAAAAGTTCTCTGAGGAAGTCCGCATAACGCTCAAATTCTTGATCTAAGGCTTGCCAGTCGAGGGTTGCCAATTCCGTTAGCGATCGCCCTTTGAGATGATGATTTAAGAAATTCGATAACAGTTGTAATTCTTGTTCGATTAATTCTTCATCTTCTGGTAAAGGTAAACTCGGAGGGGCTGAGGGATCAACAGGGTTGGCTTGAGTGGATAATTCCATCACCGTAGACTGAGTTTGATAGCCATCTGTGACCACCACTAACATGATTTTTTTAGAATCGAGTAATACCAGTTGTAAGTGGCGCAAACAGTCTGCTGTGGTCTGTGGCATGGTAATCAAGGTAATATATCCACTCAGGCTGGATAGAATTTGAGCCGCCCCTTTTAAAATTGTTTCTACACTCCAGTTTCTATGGTCAAGCTGTTCACTTAAGAGTTGAGTGACTTGTTGTGCTAAAGTCTCAACAGGTGAAATCAGTTGATCGACATAGATCCGGTAACCAAAGTCCGAGGGCACTCGTCCAGCAGATGTGTGAGGCTGATACAGTAGTCCAGCCTTTTCTAGGAGTCCCATACCGTTGCGAATCGTTGCTGGACTGACGTTTAAATCATATTCTTTTGCTAAAACTTTAGAACCGACTGGCTCAGCCGTGGCGATATAATGACGGACAGTTGCCCACAAAATATGCTGTTGTCGCTCTGTTAATTTAACTTGCACAGACATTCGGTGTTAAACAGATTTTAGTGAATTGAGGTGTCACGATTTAAAGGGATGTTTTGGCTCGCTTTGAAACAAGTTTTAATTTGCTAAGGTAGCGAATTTTCTTTATTTTAACCTAAGATTTAGACTTTTTGAACAGGATCTTCCTGAGGGCTTAATTTATTTTACACCTCTTCTCACAAAAATATTGCTAAATTTTATACTTCTAAACAATTTAAGCTGAGAAATAGATCTTCCAATAAAAGCAGAGCAACTCCAGAGCTAACCCAATCCCAAACGGGAGTTTGACCGCAATTTAAGCTTTAGTTAATCCGGCAATACCACTGATAACGATCGCGCTGGGAAGTGATTATCCACTTTCTACTATCACAATGCAGAAGCTTTCCAAATTTCGAGAGATGTCTCAATAACCGATGATGTATATCGATAGAGAATTTCATCACAATGATTGGGTATTCTCCTCGGTTTCTATTCACACTACGTCAGCCTATCTTCTATCGCTCTTTAATCACTCTAAACAGAGGATGAGGAAAAATACTCCAGTTTAATTGAGGGGGAAATAGCTCCCGACACGATGATTCATCAAAGCCAGAAGTATAGAAAAAATCACTATCTCTGCAAAAATAACTACATATATTTGGCTAAATATATAAATTTAATAAAATATATTATTAATAGATTTTATAAAAATAGCTATAAATTAAATTATACAGACTTAAACTTTTTTATAAGAATAGCTAAAATGACTAATTTCGATAAATTAAAAGAGCAATTTCAATGTTTTACATTAACTATAAAGGGATTGGCGATCGCCGAATTAATGAAAATATTTAAAGCGATCTGGAAAATCATTTATAACGGAGTAATTCGATAGAAAGAGCAAAAATTTTTAGAACTCTATAATTAAAAAGAAGCAGGAAATCCAAGTTTGACTCAGAACAAGCGCGTCAAGTAAAATATTGGGTAAAAACTAAGCCCAAATATCTCAATAAAATTTACAATAATTAGAAACTTAATTACATTTTTAATAAAATTACTTAATAAACTTGAAGTAAAGGTAGACAATAATAAATAAAAATTATTTAAACTTTTAAAAGTTATGAACTGTTATTCAAAAATTATATATTATGAAAATTAAAAAATTAAGATGAAAAAGGATAAATTGATTGAATATATTTATATCAAGGTAGGTTTTCGCGTTTGCCTGACATTCCTTATGGATAGCAATAGAAAAGAGAAATAATAACTGTTAAGAGTTACCTCAGTAAAAAAGTAAATATTTTATGATTGATAAAACAAATAAATGAAATCTATTAGAAAATATTCAAAGCAAATATTGCTAATAAGATTAAAATTAAGATTTTAGATTATTTTTGCAATAATTCCTCAAAGAATACTGCGATTATTTCAGTAATAAAATACTATAAATTTTAAAACAACATTAATAAAAAAGCTCTATATTTTGGGGCTAATTACTGACTTTATTTAAATAAGTATGATTGAGATTTTGTGAATATCTATGAAATGTCAATAGATTTAAATTAAAGTTAATGTCATACTTATTTATTCTATTTTTCGATAATTTAATAATTTCATTGATATGATAAATCTATTTCAAATTATTTATGGTTAACCGATAAACTGTCTGATTGTTTTGCTCTTGAATTCGGAGAGTGATAGCTATAAAGATATAAGCTCAGACATCGGGTCAAAAATGCGTTTGTTCACCTCAAACAATAGCTCGGTATTGCGATCGCGTTACGCCAACAACTCCTCCTTCCTGGCTTCCGTCCAAATAGGATACATTACTCTCTGGGCTAAAATCTGATGACAACCCTCTCTAAAGTCAATCTTAATCAATCTCAGTCTTCTGTTCGGAAATAGATAACGACTGGCACAATCACCAGTAGCATTAAAATCATGGATAACGCAGAACCAAACGGCCAGTTACGCGCTTGTAAAAATTGATTTTGAATCACATTTCCTACCATTAAGGTTTTGGCTCCCCCTAAAATATCGGGCGTAATAAAAGCTCCTAATGCGGGAATAAAAACTAGAATAGATCCGGCAATAATGCCTTTTAAGGTCAGAGGAAAAATCACCCGAATAAATGTGCGAAAATCATTAGCTCCTAAATCATGAGCGGCTTCGATTAGAGAGAAATTAAACCGTTCTAAGGTGGCGTACAACGGTAAAATCATAAAGGGAAGATAACCATAAATTAAGCCGATAATCACAGCAAAGGGGGTAAACAGCAAGTTAAGGGGTTGATCGATTAGGTTTAAGGTTTGTAGTAAAGTATTAATCACTCCTTCTGCTCGTAAAATAATAATCCAAGCATAGGTACGAACCAGAAAATTAGTCCAGAATGGAATAATCACTAAAAATAGTAATAAATTCCGCCAGCGCGGGGGACGAGTCGCTACAAAAAAGGCAAGTGGATAACCGATAAACAGACAAGTGATTGTTGTAAAAGCTGCCAATCCAACCGATCGTAAGAAGATATTAAGATAGAGAGGACTAAGCAGACGCTGATAGTTTCTGAAGGTAAATTCCCAAGCCACGCCCCCATAGGTTCCTCGTTCTAAAAAGCTATAAATTAGAACAATCAGCAATGGCAAAATGAAAAATAAAGTTAACCAAATCGTTGCTGGCAGTAACAAAACCAGTAATGTGGTACGCTTGCGAGTTTCAATAGTCATGGGTGATTCGCGATCTATTTAAGTGTAAAAGTTGATACACCGAATAAATTAACCAATATCTCCTACTTTCTTTAATGACCGAAAAAGTGGGTACAAGCCCCGTCCTTCTAGGACGGCTTTATCTTAAGGCTTCTAATGAGTTCTCTCAATACATCTGTTTTGGTTCTGCCTACAGTCTTGCAATATGCCTCCAAAATCTCAAACTCGAATTCTTCAATCCTGAAATCTAAGCGTTTCTTCATACTAATACCCGGTTTTATGCTGTACAATGTTAGCATGAAAGCAAGATTTAATTACCGATTCTATCCGAGCGACCCACAACGCCAAAGCTTAGCTCAGGTGTTTGGTTGTGTTCGTGTAGTTTGGAACGATGCGCTTGCTATCTGTAAGCAGTCTGAGAAACTGCCCAGTAACAACGACTTGCAAAAGTTGGTGATCACACAGGCAAAGAAAACGGCTGAACGGGAATGGTTAGCAACCGTTTCTAATATTCCATTGCAGCAATCTGTAGCTGATTTAGGAGTCGCCTACAAGAACTTTTTCGACTCGCTCAAAGGCAAGCGAAAAGGCAAGAACATGGGCACTCCCAAGTTCAAAAAGAAAACTGGGCGGCAATCAGCGCGATTCAGGATAGGCGGGTTTTCAATCAAAGGCGATTCTGTCTACCTTGCCAAGATTGGTGATGTTAAGCCTATTTGGTCTAGAGAGTTACCGTCAGCGCCTAGCTCTGTCACAGTGATTAAGGACGCAGCTAAGCGTTATTTTTTGAGCTTCGTTGTAGAGATTGAGCCTGTTCAGGTCGATGCTAAAAACCAAAGTATCGGCATTGATTTGGGTATCAAAACCTTTGCCGCCATGAGCAGCGGGGAAATGGTGAAAAGTCCAGCCTATTCCAAGCTAGACAAGCGGTTGAGACGCAAGCAAAAACAGCTTGCTCGTCAAGCTTCATGCTCTAAGCGCAGAGAGAAAACCCGTTTGCAGATTGCTAAACTTCACAACGAAATTGCCGATACTCGCAAGGATTTCTTGCACAAACTGTCTACTCGCGTGATTCACGAAAACCAAGTAATCACGTTGGAAGATTTAAATGTGTCGGGAATGGTCAAGAATCGTAGGTTGTCTAGAGCGATTAGTATGCAGGGTTGGCGCGAATTTCGGGTGCTATGTGAAGCGAAGTCTGAGAAGTTGGGCAGGACTTTCAACCTCATCAGCCGTTGGGAACCTACTAGCCAGGTTTGTTCAAGTTGCGGCTACAAATGGAGCCAGCTGGATCTGTCGATTCGTTCTGTACTCTGCCTCAATTGCGGGTCAGAACACGACAGAGACCAGAACGCCGCCAAGAATATCAACAAAGTCGGGATAGGGCATTGCCACGACTCTAAACGGACACGGATCGACCGTCAGACTACTCCGGTAGCAAGTTGAAATGATGTGTCAAGAATCCCCGTCGCTTCAGCGCGGGGAGTATGTCAAAAATCATTCTAATCTCTTGATCCAATAGCAAAGATAAGCTATGATGCAGCCAACTTATCAACTTCAGACTTTAGCGAGTGACCAGTGAGTGTACAAACGCTTCATCTGCCGGAATCGAATCATCAAGTGGTTCAGTCTCTTTCTCACCATAGCGATCGCAAACTCCTGACCCTATTCCAAAATCACCCGGATCTGGGTAAATATTTTGTTGCTATTTTCTGTCGTTATGCCCAGGTTGTCTATACTCTAATTTGTCATTCTGTGCGATCGCCAGTACAGGCCGATTATTTATTTTCTCAGACTTGGCGGCATATCTTCTATGAAATGCGGGGTTTAAACTTACAACAAGCCCAGGAAGACCTACAAGAAGGCAACACCTTACAAAACTGGATTATTAATGTCACCGCTATCTGTATTAACCAGGCAGATTTACCAGCGGTTGAGTCGATTCATTATTCTCGCAAAGATGCGCCGCCCCCATTGTGGTGTTATGTGGGGCAAGTCTTAGACGGGCTCGATCCGCTGTTACGCTTAGTTTTAATTATGTCCCAGACATTTCGGTGGAGTGAAGCGCGGATTTCAGCCTATTTACAAGCTGAAGGAGAATCAATTACCCCCCAAGAAGTCAAAGAACTGATGAAAAAAGGTAATCATACCTTAGTTCAGAATCTCCCCCGAGATATTCGCACGATTTACCTGGGAGAACAAGAACTTGTCCCCTCAATCTTAGAGTAAAATCAAGCAGGTCTTTTCCAGTTAAGGATGTCACTTATAATCTGGCGCTGCATTCTAGGATTAACCGTTGATTTTCCACAGAATAGGGTTGAATCTCTAACGCCTGACGGAAAGCCTGAATCGCTTGGGGATATTCTCCTAGGGCTGCGTGACATAAACCTATACCATGCAACGCTCCAAAATGAGCCGGATTAAGCTGAATTACACTTTGACAATTGAGGAGCGCTTTTCTATACCGTTTAGTCGTGTAATAAAGGACGGCTCGTCGATTCCAGGCTTCTGCAAAGTCCGGTAAATCTTGAATCAGTTGAGTCAGCACAGCTTCTGCTTCGGCTGTTTCTCCCCCTTGTAACAACACTTCAGCCCGACGAATTTGAGTCAGACCGACAGTGCCTTTTTGTTCAAACCACATTCGCCACAACTCCTGGGTGGCGCGCTGACGTATGGTTTCATCAGAATTTTTTAAATCGTTTAGCAACGACTTGGCATAAGGATCGTTAATCATAGCGGTCTATCAAACGGAAGTGTACAATTCATACCTAGGAGTAAAACTCTCTTGCTTTTAACTGTAGCGAGAGAAACCTGAATTTCACAACTGACATTCTTCCTGTTTAATGGGAAAACTAAACTTACTCTGTCTTAGGCAACAACTGCTATGGTTAGCTTTTTAAACAATTTGCTCTCTCGCCGTAAACCTGGGGTGGGGATTGAGTTAGCCACCGAACGGATTAATATTGTTGAGTTACGTAAAAAAGGCGATCGCGTCAAGCTCATCTCTCTAGCCACAACCCCTGTACCCGATGATGTGATCCAGGATGGTCAAATTATTGATTCACCCACTTTGGCAGAATTGGTACAATCGACACTCGCCGATAAAAATATTAAAACAAAACGAGTGGCGACGGCTATCCCAGCCCGAGAAGCGGTGACTCGAATTATTTCTGTCCCGGCTGAACTCAACCCCGAAGAACTGCGAGAATATATGAATGCAGAAGCGGGTTTATATTTGCCTTTCTCTCGAGAAGAAGCAGACTTAGACTATCAAAAACTCGGCTTATTTGTCGATGAAGATGGCATTGAGAAAATGCAAGTGTTGCTGGTTGCGACTCGTAAAGAAATCATTGACACTTATCTAGATACCTTTGAACAAGCCGGGTTACAAGTCGATGTGCTGGAAGTCAGTAGCTTTGCGGTCATTCGTACCCTCAAACAACAGCTTGAACAGTTTTCTTCTAATGAAGCCGCTATTATCGCAGATATTGAATTTGATAGTACAGAATTGGCGATCGTGGTGGATGGGATTCCCCAATTTAATCGTACCATTCCCATTGGTCTATTCCAGGTGCAAAGTGCTTTGAATGAAGCGATGAATTTGCCCCCGTCTCGAGATGTCAACGAACTTCAAGCCATGACATTACCGGTAACCGATACCATGGGGGCATTAAGCGATCCCAATCCGGGGACGAATGCTATTATTAAAGTGCTTTCAGAGTTAGCTGACGAGTTACGGCGATCGATTGATTTCTATATTAACCAAAGTGATGGGTTAGAAATTGCCCAACTCTTGGTATCTGGCCCTGGAGCCGCAATTGGGCAACTCGATGAGTTCTTTATGCAACGACTCGCCATGCCTGCAACTCAAGTAGACCCGATTGAAACTCTCGGACTCGAGATTGACCAAGATATCTCACCTGACCAACGTGCTAGCTTAGGAGTAGCACTGGGCTTAGGATTGCGGGTGAGTTAACTCAGCTCACTCATTCAGTCACAGTTCTAGACATGGGGTGGCGATGGATATGTGATTACAATGTACATTACCCAATTTGGACAGAACAACTTTAAAATTTATAAATACCAGATAAGGCCCTAATGTCATGTATAGCCTTGATATCAATTTTCTCAATGACCGGCCCGATTACAAACCGATTGAAAAAACCTTTGTTAGCAGCCGAAAAACGGGTGCACCGGTAGACCGCAAACCGATCATGATTGGGGTTTTAGCCGCATTGGCTCTGAATGCAGCTTGGGCGGGTGCTTGGCTGATTTTCAATGGCCGTAACAATCAGTTGCAAAAAGAACTCGATGCTCTGCAAGCTCAGTTAGATGAAAAAACATCTGAGGTTCAAGCTTTAGATCAAATTTATGCCAATGCCGAGCAAGCTAATGAAGAAGCTGATGCTTTGGCCGGGGTATTTAACGAGATTAAGCCCTGGTCAGCTTTGACTCAAGAAATGGCTGAATTGATGCAAATTGCTGGGGTGAAAGTGACTCAGATTGAACAAAGTCAACCCAAAACTCAGGCAACTAGTGCTTCATCTAGCGGAGAAACCGCAGCCCCAGCTCCGAAAGCCACGCCCAAGTTAGAAATTGAAGGTATTGCCAGTTCTTTGGCCGAACTGAATGACTTTATTTTACTGCTGAATCAATCGGCTTTTTTCGATAGTGAGAAAACTCAGTTGCTCTCAGCGAATCTGGCTGATAATCCAACTAAACTAGAAGAAAGTCAGCCCGACAGTGGCTCGTCTCGAAATACCCCAGAGCTACAACCTGTGATTGAGTATACAATTGAAACCAGCCTCAGTTCAGCTACAGCCTCGGAACTCTTACCGGAGCTAAAAAGCAATGGTGCAACCGGACTCGTTAACCGCATTGAAACACTTCAGAACAAAGGAGTTATTCAATAATGACTCAAGCAATGAACAACGAATTTGAACTAGAACAGGATCTTGATGAAGCCGAAGGCCCGAGTCTATTCGGTATCCAGTTTACCCCCAAAGTCATTGGGATTATCATTGGTGTTGCAGGGGTGTTGCTGGCGGCCGCTGGCATCTACAAAGCCGTGCTTCCAGCCATTGCACAAGGAAACACCCTCAGCAATGAAATTGAGACGACTCAAGATGCCATCGAAGAGCAAAATGAACGTCTCAGCAAAAAAGATGAAGCAGAGCAAGAGCTGGCAACCGCTTTAGCCAGACGAGCATCTGTTACGGGCTTATTTGCCGATGAGTCTACTTTAGAGACGTTATTGTTTGATCTCAACGAACAGTTGAATCAAATTAATGCTGGAATTACAGAGGATGAGGAAAAAGCCCGGATAACTGAGTTTGAACCGGTTGTGCAGCAGGATGGCTCTACCACTGAGATTATTAATGATAGTTCTTTTGGTGCTGGGGTTAACGGTAAGCTGAGACAACGGGTTTATAAGGTAGAGTTTGAAGGGAGTTTTACCCAGACTCAGCAGTTTTTAACGACTTTAGAACGACTACAACCTCTGTTGGTGGTCAAAAACTTAACGACTGAATTAAATGAAAAAAGTCCAGTCTTAGAAGGGGAATACAGAAACGGTAAGTTTGTTCCTGCGGTTTCGCAACCTCAACGACGACTGACCACAGCCTTCGATCTTTATGCTCTACTGCCCTTGAGTCAAGAACAAGTAGAAGCCGCCGCCGCCCAAGCTGAAAAAGCCGCCGCCGAAGCTGAAAAGGACAAGTAATCCTCTAATTGCCGCTTGAATTGATAAATCAGTAGAGATGTCGTAAACCCTCGCTGAAAAGGAATTGAATCTTCAGGTCAATACTAATGTATCTGTGAACTTTTCTGTCTCGGATCCCAGAGCTATACTTGACAAAATAACAAAAATAGTGTAAGTTGCCACTGAAAGTCGAGCAATTGCACTATACCTCTGAGTGTCTTTCTTCATTTGATTAATCACCTGCACTTGAGAAAAACCAAAAAATCGAGCAAAGCCGGGTTTAATCAGGACATTTATGATAAACTATCGCAGCAAGAGTATCAAAAAATTGTTATGAAATTCTAGATGTAAAATCTAGTTGTAACAGTTCCGAATATAGTAACTGCTAAGCGTCAATTTGTGATAATCACATCTATTAAACATCCCATTAACAACGACAATTTAGTGTGAGGAAAGAACGTGAAACAGATATTAGGGATAAGCGGAGGAGCCATTACCAGTGCTGCAGTTCTAATTTTGGCACAATCCCCCGTAGCAGCAATGACCCAGGTACGGGATATTCAACTGACATCTGCCAACGGTGAGGTGAATCTAGTTTTGACAACCGAAGGCGGAGAACGTCCGGAAGTCTTTGTCATTCGCCGAGGCAATGATTTTATTGCCGATATTATTAATACTCAACTGACCACAAGTCAACAGTCTTTTCAGGAAAATAACCCGATTCCGGGAGTCTCTTCAGTCGTGGTAACTCAACTTGATCCCAGTAGTATTCGGGTGATTGTCACAGGTGCTGGGGGTCAGCCAGAAGCCCGGATTGTACAAGGAGGCGCGGGTAGTATTGTGATTGCCATGGGAGCAGGGGGTGGCGTGGCTCAGGCTCCCCCTCCTGTTGCTCCTCCGCCAGCACCCGGAAATCAAGATGTATTGGTTCCTAACCCGGATACCAGCGTCAGTAATTCTGGATTGCCTCCCGCTTCCAATGAAGTGATTCTACCCGATAGCGCTTTAGGTGCGCCCGGAGCGGTCGGGGGCGTGAATGCACCGCCTGTAGGTACTGCACCTCCCTTTCTTCCTCGCGCTGTTGCACCGCCTTTAGGAGATATTGCCGTTTCCAATGTTAATCCGACTGCTTCTAATATTACTCTCGGCACGAATGAGGTGATTCCCCGTTTAGTGTTGCGAGATGCACCGGTACGAGATGTACTGTCTTTATTAGGACGAATTGCGGGTGTCAACATTGCCTACAGTACCCTACAGAAAGAGGATGATTCAGGTCGGTTTACTCAGTCCGAAGAACCGGATAACCGTACTATTTCCCTCGATATTGAAAATGAGCGGGTTGAAGATGTCTTTAACTATGTTCTGCGCTTAACCGCCTTAGAAGCTAATCGTGTCGGAAATACTGTATTTGTCGGTACAGAACTTCCAGATGAAGCCCGTAACGTTGTTATTCGTACCCTAAGATTAAACCAGGTCGAAGCCGAAACAGCCGCTGGTTTCCTCAGTACTCAAGGGGCTGAAACCCAACTGACGATTGAACGGGTTCAAATTCAACAGGTGGGTCAAGGATTTAACCAAAGAGAAGTCGAAATTCGTACCCCAGATATTATTGCCTTGGGTGCTAATGAAGGAACTGGGCCATTAATACTGCGAGGTTTATCCGTTTCTACCAACGACCGACTTAATACAGTTACCTTAGTTGGAGAACCGCGTAAAGTTGAGATTGCCATGGCAATGTTAAGTCAACTTGATTTACGTCAGCGTCAAGTTGCAGTTAACGTTAAGATCATTGATGTCAACCTCGACGGGGAAGCCACACAAAATACCAGTTTCTCCTTTGGGTTAAATGATTCTTTCTTTGTCAATGATGGCGGGGCTGCGTCTCTTAACTTCGGAGGCGTTAATCCACCCAACCGCGATACAGCCACCAGTGGAATTAATGCTCGTCCGATTGTTCCGAATAACCCAGTCGGAACAGAGGAACCCTTCTTCGACCGAGATGGCACCACTCGTACACCCCTGACGGCTCCTGGGGGTGGGATTGGGTTACGACCTATTTCCCCTGTTACCAGTCGTACAGAACGAGTCGGAATTGAAGAATATGACCCATTTGAACGAGATTTAGAAACTGGGGCATTGGATACCCTAGGAGAAGTTGAGTTTAACACCTTCCCTCTATTCCAATATCCTCGACGGTTCCTCGCGACATTACAATCTCAGATTGTTAGCCGTAACGCTAAAATTCTCACCGATCCGACATTAATTGTGCAAGAGGGTGAGACTGCAGAAGTTCGACTGGTCGAAAATATTGTAAAAGCGATTGATGTAGAAACGACCCGAGGAGATGGTACATCTGAAACGACTCGGACACCCACCTTTGAAGATGTGGGATTAACCCTGAATGTTGAAGTTGAACGAATTGATGATAATGGATTTGTTACACTGCGAGTTAATCCTGAAGTCAGTGCCTTGGGTGCTCGAGTGGATATAGATGATGGCTTTGCGACTGAAACTTTGATTCGCCGCCTTAACTCCGGACGAATTCGGCTACGGGATGGTCAGACGTTGATTGTTTCTGGAATTATTCAGGAAACAGACAGGGTGAGCGCCAGTAAAATTCCTATTTTAGGAGATTTACCGATTATTGGGGCGCTGTTTAGAAGCACTAGCCGCGAGAATGAACGGGCTGAAGTGGTTGTTTTAGTCACTCCTAGTATTATGGATGATTCTGATAACAGTCCCTATGGCTATGACTACAATATTAGTCCGGATGCCCGTCAGTATCTAGAAAGACGGTAAATATAATACTTCACTCACTATAAATCATACAGGGGCGTTCAGTAGAACGCCTTTGCTTTTGGATTTTTTTCGTATATTCATATCTGAGGACAAATTAGAGGAGTTGGAAATCATCTCCATCGAAGTCGTTGAGATTATCTGCATTCTCCAGCAATAATAGTTGATGGGCTTGTCCTTGGTCATCCAAATAATACAGAGTATTACTGGTTTGATCGTAAATCAGATGAGCATCCCCAACCTGCGTGGGGTCAAAGTTTTGTACCTTAATAAATTCTCCATCCGCTAACTCTCCATTCTCTGTGAGAATATCACTAAATAAATCCCGATCTAAAATAATTTTGTCTTCTGCCGCATCAAAGTCGGTTATCGTATCAAACCCTAATACCTCTTCGATGCTTAGGTTATCTGGATTTCCGCTAGCAAATAGGCTAATCGTATCATTTCCTGAGCCTGTTGTAATGATATCGTTACCGCGATCGCCAGATAAAATATCATTTCCTTTACCGCCGTAGAGAATATCTGAGTCTTTGCCACCAAATACCCAATCATTACCTTGTCCGCCGTAGAGAATATCGCTTCCTTCCCCACCCAGGAGTGAGTCATCTCCTTGGTTACCGAAGCTTAAGTCATTACCCTTATCAGAGTAAATCAAATCATTGCCGATACCGCCTTCTATGGTGTCGTTATCCCGGCCACCATGCATCGTGTCATTGCCTTGATGTCCTTTGAGGATATCTTGTCCTTCACCCCCCAGAAGTAAGTCATCACCTGTTTTACCGAGTAAAGAATCATTTCCTAAGTTACCAAAGAGAGTATCATCATCGTTTCCACCGTCAAGAGTATCATTGCCTTTGCCGCCATAGATTTCATCCTCTCCAGCACCGCCTAATATTAAATCATCTCCTTCTAAGCCACTGACTTTGTTATTTGCGGCATTTCCTAATACTTGGTTATCTTCATTATTAAGATTAACCATTGAAGTATTATCAGATGAAAAGTCTTCAATAGGAGTTAGAATAAAGCCGCCGCCATTATTTGATGAAGCCAGAGAATTATTGATAGAATCTTGTAACTCAATGATGATATTAGACATAGATAAAATAAGTTATGGCTGATGATAATAAGAACTCAAGCAATAGAACTCTTTCTCTCTATTCCAATATAATTTAGTGAATTCAGGATTGTCTTCCGTTTATTCTCCTGACTTTTAAAGGTTATAAATGATTATTTTTATAGCTTGAATCCGTAAAATTAATGAAAAATATATAAGGAAAATTTTCTCACTGCAATAACATCCGTATTGTCTCGGATGAAGTCGTTTATATATCTTGAGGATAAAATCGCCTGTAACGCTATCGCTATAAAAAGTCTAGAGCGCTAGGAAAGGCTAATTAATTCAATATCAATATTGTGGCTTTTATCAAGTTCTATCGTCAGGAAATAATAGAGATAAAGGGGGTTACAGGATTTTTATAGATTGATTAATTTATCTAAATCACTGAGTTTTTGTGATTTCAATCATTCACTACAATTATCAATTCAACTATTCTTAAAATAAGTCTAAGGGAAAATGACCGTAAGTTCCATTGATCCTCGCTTCATCACTGGATTGATAAGCAACCAAAACCCCTCGATATTTTTCATTATACGCACTGGCATAATAAGACTGATTTCGGCCGTTAAATTTGAGATAAACGGCTCCTTTTATGGGGTTAATACGGTTAGAGTCGATCTCAATGTTGTAACCTAATTTTGTTAAATATGCGGATAAAGCTGTGAGGGCTTCCGGGAGAGATTCCGCACAAATACCTATCATTTGATAGTCTGAGTGCTGGGCTAGTAACACTAAGGCTTGGCGAATTTCATCTAAATCTTTCGGTAGAGTTTGGGATTGTATTTCAATGCGGGTAAACTGTTCTAAGAGATTTTGCGCCGTTTCAAGGGTTAAAGAAGTTGAGTCAGAGGTCATGATTACAAAATTGTATTTTCTGGTTTTTGATTTGAGAGAGTGAAGCTAGCCGTCAATTATTTCATAAAACTTAATATAGATAGAATTGCTTTTATGATAATAGCGATCAAACAATTTGTTGAATATGATAAAAGATGAACAAATATAAATAAATATTATGAAAATATTAACAAGATTCAAGGTTGAAGGGTACAAAAGCTTGATATTATTTTAAGGAATTAGCGCACAGCGCAAAAAAATATAAAGCGATTCCTCAGAAGGGAGATATATAGAAGCTATGGCTTACTCTCGAACTAGAACCCAATCTAAAGCGGGTTATGATGCTGGTGTAAAGGACTATAAACTTACCTACTACACCCCCGATTACACACCAAAAGATACAGACATCTTGGCAGCCTTCCGGGTTAGCCCTCAGCCAGGGGTTCCTCCCGAAGAAGCAGGGGCGGCGGTTGCAGCAGAATCCTCTACTGGAACCTGGACAACTGTATGGACGGACTTGTTAACTGACTTAGATCGCTACAAAGGCCGTTGCTACGATATTGAACCCGTTCCCGGTGAAGATAATCAATACTTCTGCTTTATTGCTTATCCCCTAGATCTGTTTGAAGAAGGTTCTGTTACCAACCTGTTAACCTCTATCGTTGGGAACGTATTCGGATTCAAAGCCCTGCGTGCATTACGTTTAGAAGATTTACGGATTCCGGTTGCTTACCTGAAAACATTCCAAGGGCCTCCTCACGGAATTGTTGTAGAACGGGATAAGTTGAACAAATACGGTCGTCCGTTACTGGGTTGTACGATTAAACCGAAACTCGGTCTGTCGGCGAAAAACTATGGTCGTGCCGTTTACGAATGTCTCCGGGGCGGTTTAGACTTCACCAAAGACGACGAAAACATTAACTCTCAGCCCTTCATGCGTTGGCGCGATCGCTTCCTGTTTGTACAAGAAGCCATTGAAAAATCCCAAGCTGAAACCGGTGAGATTAAAGGTCACTACCTCAACGTTACCGCTTCTACTTGCGAAGAAATGATGAAGCGGGCGGAGTTTGCCAAAGAAATTGGTACTCCTATCATCATGCATGACTACCTCACAGGAGGTTTCACCGCGAATACAACTCTGGCACGCTGGTGTCGCGATAACGGTGTCTTACTACACATTCACCGGGCAATGCACGCGGTAATTGACCGTCAACGGAACCACGGGATGCACTTCCGGGTACTGGCCAAATGTTTACGGATGTCCGGTGGGGATCACCTCCACTCCGGTACGGTTGTGGGTAAACTCGAAGGTGAAAAAGGCATCACCATGGGGTTTGTTGACCTGTTGCGGGAAGACCACATCGAAGAAGATCGTTCTCGCGGTATCTTCTTTACTCAAGATTGGGCTTCTATGCCGGGTGTAATGCCTGTGGCTTCCGGTGGTATCCACGTATGGCATATGCCGGCGTTGGTTGAAATCTTCGGCGATGACTCTTGTTTACAGTTTGGTGGTGGTACATTGGGTCACCCCTGGGGTAACGCACCGGGTGCAACAGCAAACCGGGTTGCCTTGGAAGCTTGTATCCAAGCCCGTAACGAAGGTCGTAACCTGTTCCGTGAAGGTGGCGATGTTATCCGCGAAGCTTGCAAATGGAGTCCTGAATTAGCGGTTGCTTGCGAACTGTGGAAAGAAATCAAGTTCGAGTTCGAGGCAATGGATACGCTGTAATTCGGGGATTGTAGGGATGAGGGATGAATCCTCCTCTGCACGGGGAGAAGCTTTGAGCAATAATAAGTAGATAAACTTAAGATTCATCACTTCATCACTCATAGGGGTTGGCCTTAGATGGATATCAAAAAAGTTGCGAAGGACACGACCAAAGTAATATCAAGCTACTTCACCTATCAAGCCGTTAGAATCGTTGCGAGCCAATTAAGAGAAACAAATCCCGGTTTAGCGATCTGGTTAAGTGGTTTTTCTTCAACTGGAAAAATTCAAGATGGAGAAGCGTACTTGCAAGAGATGCTTCAGGAAAATCAAGAATTAGCATTTCGGATTATGACGGTACGAGAACATCTAGCTCAAGAGGTAGTGGAGTATTTGCCAGAGATGGTACTTGCCAGTGTCCAGCAAGAAAACATAGAGCATCGACGACGTTATCTTGAACGTATGACGCAACTGAATGTGTCCCAAGCCAGCCCCCATCCGGAATTAACCACAGACTCAGAACCCCAGAAAGACGATACAGGGACCTGAATCGTTTGAAATCACCTGTAAACTGTACATAATCTCAACATCTAAAAAATGCAAACTTTACCAAAAGAGCTTCGTTTCGAGACTCTGTCTTACTTACCGCCGTTAACCGATGCCCAAATTGATCGCCAAGTTCAGTACATTCTAGAGCAAGGCTATATTCCCGGTGTAGAATTTAGCGAAAGTTCCGATCCGACACAGCACTATTGGACACTGTGGAAATTGCCTCTATTTAAAGCACAGTCCGTCAGAGACGTAATGGCTGAAATTCAAGAATGCCGTCAAGAATATCCCAAATGCTTTATCCGTGTAATGGGATTTGATAACGTCAAGCAATGTCAAGTATTGAGCTTCATTGTTCACAAGCCTTCTAGTTCTTTGTACTAAGTCTAGAAAACAGAGGTTTTTCTCAATACCTCGGAAATTATTAATGATCGTGTTGAGGCAGGGGTTATTCCCTGCTTTCTTGTTGAAGAGGAAAACTAAATGTGTTATTAGTTATTTGTCGTCTGTTCTGCTTGATTATTAATCTGTTTGTTAATATTACTATTACCTTCATCCGTGAGAAGGCTCACACCGTATTCTTTGAATTGGTGTTGAGACGGGGCTTACAAGGTGCGGACGCAGGTTCGGTGCACAGCCCCTCATGAATCGCGGGTGGGGTATGGGGTGGCAACGAATCAATCCAATCTTCTATGAGAGATGTAATAGTTTTATCTCGATTAACGGCATATTGAGCAAGTTTGTAATATCTAGCTTTGCTTAATCTTGCTTTAAGTTGTTTTTCTTTTTTCATAAAGGGTACACAATAGGGACACGTTTATGTTATCATTTCTATAGGTCGATAGCAAGATAATAAGAATTATGCGAGTTTCATATCAGTACCGATTAAAACCCAGTAAAGAGCAGCGCGATATTATTAATAAAACCCTCGATCTGCTGCGCTGTCAATATAATTATCAACTGGCTCAACGGTTTGATTGGTATGAACAAAATAGATGCTCTATTGATAGATGTCCTCTTGTCTGTCATCTTCCCGAATTAAAAGATAAGCCTAGCAAGGCAAGCCAAGAAAAAAGTTTAGTTCAACTCAAAAAAGATAGACCGTGGTATAAAATAGTTCACTCACAAGTATTACAGGAAGTTCCTAAAAGAGTTGAAATCGCTTTCGACAGATGGCTAGCGGGTGATAGCAATGGTAAAAAGTCCGGGAAGCCTAGATTTAAGGGTGTAGGGCAATATAAAACTTTCACTTACAAACAATTCAAACAACATTGGTTTGTTGGAAACAAGATAACCTTGTCAAAAATAGGTGATGTGAAAGTTATTGTTCATCGTCAAGTCCCTGATAGTTTTGTTATCAAAACTGTATCTGTCACTAAGAAAGCTAACGGTTACTATGTAACTTTGAGTCTTGATGATAAAACCGTACCAACAATCAAATCTGACTTCAACCCTAATAATATTGTAGGGGTTGATGTTGGGCTAATTGATTTTTATGTTGATTCGGACAATAACCGTGTTGCTGCACCTAAATATCTACGCAAAGCCGAGCATAAATTAAAGTCAGCACAGCGTAAAATATCTCGTAGAAGAAAGGGTTCTAATCGTAGAAAGAAGGCTATCAAAAAGCTAGGTATCCAGCACAAAAAAGTAGCCGATACTAGACGTGACTTTCATTTCAAAACAGCTAAGGGGCTACTGTCTAAATATGATGTTGTAGTAGTTGAGAAGCTAAAAATAAAAGGACTCGCTAAAACAAGACTGGCTAAATCAATTAATGATGCTGGGTGGGGACAGTTTATAAACATACTTTCATTCAAAGCCGAAAATGCTGGTCTGAAGGTAATAGCTATATCTCCAAACGGTACAAGCCAAGAATGCTCTAGTTGTGGTCATAAAGTCAAAAAAGCGCTGTCAGTAAGAATGCACAACTGCCCGGTATGTCATAGCAGTTTGTGTAGAGACCTGAATGCCGCGATAAATATAAAAAATAGGGCGGCGGGGCATCCCGCCCTACAAAAAGCTCAGTCAATGTTCCTATAAGGGAGTCGCTGAGAAGCCTACACTGTACTGTACTCAGTCAGTGTAGGAGTATGTCACTTATTCCCTGTTACCTGCGCGGTAGCACTCAAAGAATTGAATGTATTCTCAAGCTAAATCTTTGAAAGAAACGATTACCCCTATTATGCGATTTATTTTGATTTTTGCGATCGCTGTGGGGGTAATATTTCGGTTTGTTGCCCTCGATCATAAAGTTTATGGGTTTGATGAGGTTCATACCAATTTACGAGTAGGTGGCTGGAGTAGTCAAGCGGTTGATGAAGTATTATTTCAAAATCAAATTATTCCGGCAAGTCAATTACAGCAATATCAGAGTATCAAGCCGGGTAGTACAATTGTAGATACGCTTCGTTCTTTAGCAGTTGAAGATCCTCAACATCCGCCTCTGTATTTCTTGTTAGCGCGGCAATGGATGCTCATGTGTGGTTCTTCTATCACTGCCTCTCGTAGCTTGCCAGCGTTGTTGAGTTTGCTGTCTTTACCGTTAATGTATCTGTTAGCAAAAGAACTGTTTGATTCGGGTTTAACGGCATTACTGGCGACAACATTAATTGCTATTTCTCCACTGGATATTCTATTTGCTCAAACGGCTCGGCAGTATAGTTTATTGACTGTTTTAATTTTGGCAAGTAGCTATGCTTTAGTCAAGCTGACTCACTCCAGAAATGGGTGGTTTTGGGGATTGTATATTATCAGTAGTCTGTTGGGTTTATACACCCATCTTTTTTTTAGTTTCACCCTTGCCGCTCATGGCGCTTATGTTTTACTGCTGCAATTAAATTCAAACATAGATCATAAGCCGCGTTTTCCTAAAATTTTAATTGAGTTTATCATTGCATTCTTTATTATTTTAGGCTGTTATACTCTATGGATGGGTACACTTTTAAATTACCTGATCCGAGCCGCATCCACTATAAACTGGACGAATGCTTCTGTTAGTTTAATTGATGCGATTAAATTATCAGCTTTGAATTTTAGTGCAATTTTGATTGATCCCAATCTAGGATTTAATGACTGGCATAATTATTTAATTCGCTTACCGATTCTGCTGTTAATTATATTAGCGATTTATAAAATAGGCTCTACAAAAGATGATTCAACTCGGTTATTTATTCTCACCTCCATTTTTATTCCTTTTTTAATGTTGTTGCTACCCGATATCTTATTTGGAGGTAAACGTGCAACAGTTACTCGATATTTAATCCCTTGTTTGCCAGGAATTCAACTGGCGATCGCAGACTTATTTTCGACTAAAATGAGTAGCCGCAAGTTTTCTTTTATTGATGGATCAAGAACGTGGCAGTTTCTCTTAGTGGTTTTGCTTACAGGTAGTATTATTTCCTGTAGAATGAGTGCTTTTTCTCCGACTTGGTGGACAAAAGGCATAAGTTATTGGAATGCAGAAGTGATTCAACTTATCAATACAAAAAAATCCCCCTTAGTTGTGAGTGATAAAGGAGATTTTGGAGTGAATAAACGCAACTTAATTTCTTTAAGTTATAAGCTGAATCCAGATGTCAAATTCTTGTTAATGGATCGATCGCCAAACTTTTACCTTTTACCGATCAATTCTACTGTTTTTGTTTACGCTCCTTCCAAGACATTACAACAGGGAATTTCTCCCAAACATGGCAAACTTGAGCCAGTCGTAGAATCTCAGTTTTTATGGCAACTGAAATCACCTTAAGTCCGGTTCAAATAAGAATTGATCGAGGGGAATAATCACACTATTTTGCTCAATTGACTGAATAAAGTCTGGGCTAGAAACTTTAATGCCATTCACCTCAATGCCATCATTTGTTCTTTTAATTTGTAAGGTTTCTCCCCCTAATGTTTCAACTGAACCTTGTTCAAACTGAGCATCAGAAATACCATCAACAACGATATGATTGCGTAAGAGTTGTGTTAATTGTTCTCGATTTTCATCTTGAATTAATTGTTTTATTAACTCTTCTGTTGAGAGTTCCATTGATTCTGCTAAACTTGCCCATACCTGATCAGTGGGGGCAAAGATCACAAGATTATTTTGACTGAGTAGAAGATTATCTCGTGTCCGCACTAGCAGAGAATAAAATATAGAAAAGCTTCCATTTAACGAGTCTTTAACACTTTTAACTCCTCTTCGCGGTGTCCCTTCAATAATTTTAAAGGGATTAGAATCAGATTCCTGTTGAGCAGAATCGGAGATAATGACTGAGGGAGAATTGGGATTGGGTTGCGGTTCTTGACTGTCTTGATTTTCTTGATCTTCTTGAACAATTTCTTCTATTTCTATTAATTTAGGCAGCCGTTTATCACTTAGAAAAATGGCTTCTGAAATCAGAGCGGGAAAGATGAAAACGCTACTCATTCCCAAAATCATCATGGGAAATGTCTTAAACTTTGCAATTGAGAAGGGAGAATCGGATAAAAAGCAAAAAGGGTGAAACAAGGGAACAGTCGTGTTATTTTTGATAGGGTTTGTTATCCATTTTGTAAAGAATTCCAAATTATATCTCATTTGTCGATCAATCCTGAGTTCAATTGGTAAACTAAAAAGTACTTCAATACAGAGACAATCACGGGGTAAAGAGGAGGACTTTCAGGTGGGTTACCGACACAAACACTTCATCATTACCTTGCTCACAATTCTGGGATTACTAATTTACAACCTGTTTCCTTACCCTATCTCTGTATTGCTTCCATTTAATCACTTACCGGTTCAAGCTCAAACCCAAGTCGATCAAAAATCTGTCGCCATTAGCCATTTACACGAAGCAGAAGACTTATTAGAGCAAGGAGACTCTCAAGCAGCTTTAGATAAATTTCAACAGATTCTAGAGCAGATTCGTGGCTTAAATCAACCGTTACTGGAAGCTAAAATCCTCAATTTAATGGGTTATGCCTATAACAATTTAGGTCAATATCAAGCAGCGGAGCAACAGTTTTTAGAGCTTCTTAAAATTAGTATCGATCTGGATAATTTACCGGCACAAGGCACAAGCTACACGAATTTAGGCAGCCTTTATCAACAAACTGGGAAATATTCTGAGGCTTTATCTCATCATCAAAAAGCCCTAAAAATTTTCGAGCAGCTTAAAGATATAGAGAGCAGTAGTTCTGTCTTAAGTAATTTGGGAGTCGTTTATCAAAATTTAGGACAATCGGAAGAAGCCCTGAGATTATATCAACAAGCGTTAACGACTCATTCTAATCCCCAGTGGCAGGCAGTGATTAAAAGTAATATTGCTTCAGTGTTAGAAACTAAAGGTAAGCTATTAGAAATAGAAGGAAACCTTCCTAAGGCTCGTAATCATTATAGAAAGGCACTGAGGGAATATCAAGAAGCGTTAGATTTTTTTGAACAAGAAGGCAATGATCGACAAAAAGGACGTATTTTAAACTTAATAGGATCGGTGCAAAACCAACTGCAACACCCTCAAAAAGCCTTGTATAGTTTGCATCGTGCTTTAGAGATTCGCCGCACTATTCAAGATCGTCCTGGGGAATTAACCACTCTTAATCATTTTGGTACAGTTTATCGAGGATTAGCTGAATATGAAACGGCTCTAGATTATTACAATCAAGCATTAGAAATTGCTCGCAGTCCAGCGGTTCAAATAAAGCCAGAAGAAGCCCGAATTTTAAGTAATATTGGGGTGACATTATTAAAGATGGGGCGATATTCTGAAGCAGCAGATGCGTTAACCGAAGCAGTTGATATTTGGGAGTCTCTGCGGCCTGGTATGACGGATGAAAATAAGGTATCTTGGCAAGAACAACAAGCACAAACTTATGCGGGTTTACAAGAGGCTTTAGTGCATCGAAATCAAGTCAAAAAAGCTTTAGAAATTTCTGAACGGGGACGGGCGCGGGCGTTTGTTGAGTTAATTGCTTCTAGTTTAAAATTGCCGGAAGTAGAGTCTTATCAAAAACCTTCCCCCCCACCATTAACATTCATTCAAATGCAGGAAATTGCCCGTCGTCAACAAGCAACGCTGGTGGAATATTCCTATGTTAATCAAGGTAAAATTCTATATATTTGGGTGATTCAGCCTGATGGAACTTTAACATTTCGAGCAGTAGATGTGAACAGTTTAGAATTAATTGAAATTGTGCCTGCTGCTGATACTAATAGCCTAGAAAGAGGAACAGATAAAAATTCTATCAGCGATGCACAAAGAATTGCCCGTCGTCGTCAACAACGAGGTTGGAGAGAAAACAAACGCCTCTACAAACTCCTGATAGAACCTATTGTAGATTTATTACCGACAGATGCCAACGATCATGTCATTTTTATGCCGCAAGCCGATTTATTTGAAGTCGCTTTTCCAGCCCTGCAAAATCAACAAGGTCAATATCTAATTGAAAAACATACAATTTTAATTTCTCCTTCAATTCAAGTTTTAGATTTAACTGAACAAAAACGCACAAATCTTATCCAACAATTAGATAATTTAATTGTGGGTAATCCTAAAATGCCGATTATTCCTTTACAACCGCAAGATAATCCTCAACCTTTAAGCCCATTACCCGGAACAGAAAAAGAAGCAAATGCAATTGCAGAATTATTGAAAACTCAGGCTATTATAGGAGAACAAGCCACGGAAGATTTTATCTTTCAAAAAATGCCAACAGCAAAAACGATTCACTTTGCCACTCATGGTTTATTGGATGAAGTCAGCCATTTAGGATTAGATATTCCCGGTGCTTTAGCATTTACTCCCGCAGCTCAATTTGATGAAGAAACAGCGTATCACAATGGTTTATTAACGGCAAAAGAAATTTTAGATCTACAGTTAAATGCAGAATTAGTAGTTTTGAGTGCTTGTAATACCGGACGGGGAAAAATCACCTCCGATGGCGTAATTGGATTATCTCGTGCTTTTATTTCAGCCGGAGTACCTAGTATTGTGGTTTCTTTATGGTTGATCCCCGACGGGCCGTCAGCCGACTTGATGATTGAATTTTATCATCAAATGCAACAAACTCCAGATAAAGCAATTGCCCTGCGTCATGCCATGTTAAAAACCATGAAAGATTATCCTGACCCACAAGATTGGGCGGCGTTTATGTTAATTGGACAAGCGGATTAACGAGCAATCCAGGCTATGCCAGAGAATATTAACAATTACCCTCCCTAAATTGATAATTTTATCGTAAACTAGAGCGGGAGTTCTATTCTCCCGAAAAAATAGCGTTGTGAGTGAGTGAGGAAACAATGCATCGACTGTTACGCTCTTGTCAATTATTAACCAGTAGCATCGCTTTAGGTGTGGGAATTGGTGTCTTTCAAGCCTTACCGATGTTCGGTTCATCGCCGCAGTTGTATGGTGTGAATTCTTTTGAGGAATTGGTGGCATTACGGGATCAACTAATTCAGGAATTAGAAACCCCTAATCACAATCAGAATAAACAGCCCTTTTTTGCATCTTTTTTTAATCAGAATAAAGCGGTTTCGGTCGATGAAGAGATATTAGAAAAAGTCAAAGATATTGATATTCAAATTGTGATTGAACAGCGAGCTAATGATAATTGGCAACAAGCCATTCAGCTTGCAGAAACTGCCACTCAAACAGGTAATCAATTTCCGGCAACTGTAGAAGAATACAAACAAACTCAGGCATTGTGGCAACGGGCAATTCACAATTTAGCAGAAATTTCTACAGACTCATTTCGTTCAACTGAAGCATCAGAAAAAATTAAAGAATATCAAGTGAGTTTGAATGCAGCCACTCAAGATTTAATCCTGGCAAAAGCTTCTATTTTAGATTACATTCGTCAAGAAAGTGGCTTATCCCAGACGGCGATGATTAGCATTTGTAGCCTACAGCGCAATTGTCTAAATTTACACGGAGATCAAAAGCCAGCAAGCGCTGCCAGTTTAATTAAAGTACCCGTCGCAGTGGCTTTATTGCACAAAGCAACGGAAGATCAAGTTAACCTTAATCAAGAAGTTTTTGTTGATAGTGGTAACTATACTGAAGATGCCGCAGAAATTTATGCGCGTCAATCTTATCCCTTAGAAAAACTAATGGGAGAAATGATCGATCATAGTAGTAATATTGCCACCAATCAATTAATTGATTATTTAGGTCAAAGTTATATTAATGAGTTATTACAAGGTGAAGGTTATCAAGTGACTCGGGTACGGTTTAAACTCATGGGAAATCGAATTATGCCGAAAAAACCCGGTAAAGGGCGCAATAGTTTAACCAGTAATGAACTGACAGAAATGATGGTTAAAACTTATAATCATGAAGTTCCCACAGCAGATGCATTAATTGAGGCATTAAGCCGCCAATACGATCAAGAAATGGGGTATGCGGCTTTAGAAGATTTGGGAGAAACAGTAGAATGGTTGGGTGAAAAAACAGGGCAAAATTCTCGTGTCGTAGGAACCACATTAGCGGCAAAAATCGACGGGGAAAAGTATGTAATTACAGTGATTGATAATAATACGGGTAATATTCCTCAGATTCGTAAATCCATTAAAAAAATTGCAGAAAATATCGTCACCAATGGACATTTTTAAATGAATCACTCAGACTTTTCTAAGACTTCAATCATTTCTGATCCAATTAGAAACAGTTGATCGACTTGGCTATCATAAGCCCAAACTTTAATCGGTGTTTTGCCAACGGGTAAAAGTGCTGTTGGAACTTCAATAGTCCAGCCAGATTGTTGATAGTTGGGTTCAGAAAAAGCTGAAGCAACATCAGCTCTTTGGAGATTCACTTGACTCGCATTAACCAGTTGATTTTGTTCACCAAAACTCAGGTAAACGGCATCTGCGGCTTGCTTCTGTTGGGGTAAAGTTGCCCAACCCATGAGTGAAACTTTCTCACCCCACTGAATCGGTTTTGTCGGGATAAAATCAATCGATCCTTGTGCTAAATTACTAGAGCTAAAAGTAATGGGTTGCTGATTTATTTGCCAAAACCAATGAGATTCAATCGCTTTATAGGGGCGATATTGTTGTAAAATATACTGATAAATTTCAGAAGCAGACTCAGCTTTTAGGATTTCATCCCAAGGATTTTGAAACCAGATTTCATTTTTTAATAATACAATATTAGGCTGAGTTTCTTCTAGTTCTTGAATGACTTCCTGTTGTGCTGTACTCGGTTTTGCATACAGAACATAACCATATTTGGAACAGGAGGGTTTGTTAAATAAATAATACCATAATCCCTCAGAAGTTGAGGTAAAAAAGCAGGATTGCTGACTGATTTCTGGTTCTATTGTTTGCCAAGCATTCAGATAGTCGGGTTTCAGTAATACTGTATCGGGTTGAGAAATTGCTTGGGGTAGTTGAATTATTTTTGTAGTAGCTTGTTTTAGATTAAATCCTGGTTCTAGTAAAGTTAATAGGATGATAAACATCCCTAAGCAGAGTTTTTGAGTTGAATCAAATGAGATATTTTCGAGTTGAGGCAATATATATTCTTGGTATGCTAAACAAGTCAGATAATAAACTAAAAAGACTGTTGGAATTGCACCATGATAGGCATGACCAATATCACTTCTATCTAGGGTAATTCTCATATAGACAGCCGAGGCAATTAATAATACTAAAATTAAATAATGCCGCCGGACAAAATTACGAAGTTGGAAGCGATAAAGTTTAAAATCTAGTAATAAATAAACAATAACAGCACTTTGAATTAAAATCGGCCACCAGAAGTTAAAAGAAAGCCAAGTCAGTTCTAAATTCGGTAAAGGAATAAAAGAAATATATCGACCATATTTTCCCCAATAAATTACTTGTGAAATAATGGCAGTAACTGAATTAAATCCTATCAATCCAATTATCGTGATTGAAGAGATGCTAAAACCCAGTATTAAACCAGTAAACCATATTTTTGTAATGTTTTTAAGTTGCTGAATGAATATAAAAATAGACGCAAAAAAATAAACTGCAATAAAGTAAATTGCCCGGTCATAAACATATAAAAAGCTAGCCGGAAGTGATGCTGCTAAAAGAGTAGAAATAATCAGTCCTTGTCTCGGTTGAGTTGATACAACTCTAAAAAATCGTAAAATTAAAGCCAGTTGTAAGATAAATACGGTTCCTCGGCGACCATCAAATTTAAAAAAGATACCATCAAGAATACAAAATATTAAGCAAGACAGTAGAAAAAACGGTAGTCTTAATTGACGTAGTTCAAGGGTTTGAGTCAACTCCCAAAGAATCCAAAAATAGCCAATACAAGCCACTACACTTTCTAAATTTACCCAAAATCGCGTTAATGCAATTCCATTTTGATTAAAAGTGAGAAAATGAGCCATCAAACTGGGAAAAACATCCATTCCCCAACCATGAATTAAAACGGTATTTATCCAAGGATTATCTAACTGAATAAAATTAGGTAAAAAGCCTAAAAACTCACCTTGATGAAATGAGTCTATCAAAATATCATTAATTGTAAATTGGTCGAAGGGAATATTAATTAACCAAGCCGTTACGAAGATTAGAGTTGTACTCAGCCAAACGATTCTATTTTGAGCAATATTTAATAGTAATGTAATCAGTTTTCGTAAGATTTTATCAGGCAGATTAATAAAAATAACAGTAATTAAACTAGGGGTTAGTAGTAAAACAATGTACTTTATATAATCTGTATAAGGACTGATATTTTGAATAGAGGCTAAGGAAATAATGCCGTGTGAATTCTGAGTTAAGGGAAGCTGAATTAGATTGATAATGGGAATCAAAAACAGAATATTCAGCAGTGAGATACAGAGAATCCAGGCAAGTCTGGGTTGGGTTTTAGAATTCGGTTCAAACATTATTTGTTTGAGAGAGATTCAGGAGATTGATTTAAGGCGGCAAAAGAATATAATTTATGACCTGTAAAGCTAATTAAAGCAACACAAGCGGCACTGATTAAACGAGCAATTGGTGGTTGCCAATGTAATTCATTAATTAACAACTGTAAAAGCCCTAAATTAGCCAGTAAACTATTAAGCGCTACCATAATAAATACTGCATATTGAATTTTCCAGTTGTTCCAATAAATACCAAAAACAAAGCGACGGCTCAGGCTAAAATTAGTGGTTAATCCAATAAAGTAACTAATCGCTAAAGCATAGATATACCATAAACCCGATTGAGTTAAAATTGAAAAAATTATTACATCGATGATAGTGGCGATACCACCTGTCAGTAAATAACTTGAAAATTGTTTAAGTAATTTCATCCATTGCTGACGGCGAGAAGAGGCAATTGTTGCGGCTGTTGTGGTGGCTGTTGAGTTAGCTTCTTCAACATACTCACTATCGCTATTAACATCCCATAAATTATGTTTATTGGGAGTGATTAAGTTTTCGGCTGCTAAAATTCCCATTAACAAACTATGGTCTTGATTATTGTATTTAAAAGAGCCATAACGACCAATGAGCTGTAAGTTTTTAAATTGTTGAAAGTAAGCTTTAAGTTCCGTTAAAGCCTGTTTATAATCACCTGCATAGACTGGATAAGTTCGAGGTAAACGGATGACGAAAGCACTTAATACTTTTTGATTTTGAATTAAATTAATCGTTCGTAAATCCTGTTCAGCCATGGCTTGTAAATTGGCTTCTGAACCTTGCCATAACTGATCGTCAAAATTACACCAGTATTCACAACAGAGGGGAGTTTGAGCGCGATTAGGCAGCATCTCAGGCGACCAATTTGCAAAGTTTGTCACGCGACCTAATTGCACCCTGGGATCATTAATATATAACCAATTATCAGGAAAGATTGACCCTCCTTCTACCATTAAATAAACTAATACGGTATTGCGAAATTTTAAGGATTTTGCGGCTTTGCTGACAACGACAGGGGTCGGAGATTGAATTTGTTCAACTAAGTTAGTAATGGGAATTGAAGAAATCACACTCTGGCAAGGAACGATTTGTTCTTCTTTGGTTTGCCGATTTCTCAAGGTCAGATGAGTGACATTAAACTGACTTTGATGAACTTTAACAACTTCTGTATTGAGTAAAATAGATTGATGATGCTGTTGCAAATACTCTGCCATTTTATCATACAGTTGACCCGAACCGAATCGAGGAAATTGAAATTGATCGACTAAGTTTTTAACTTTACCGTCATTGCCTAAAATGGCATTACGAATGGCTTGAAATAATGATAATCCTTTAATTCTTTGAGCTGCCCAATCTGTACTAATTTCTGTGCAAGAAAGTCCCCAAAGCTTTTCAGTATATCCCTGAAAAAATATTTCAAACAGCCGTTGACCAAATTGAGCTGTTACCCACTCTGCAAAGTTTTCTGGATGACGATTCGGAATAATACGAGCTTTGAGATATGAGGTTAAAATATTAAGGGTTTCAACTATTCCTAAGGTTAATAAAACCTGTCTTCCTTTTAAAGGATAATTGAAGTATTTACCTCGATAATAAATACGAGTGAGGCGGTTTACAGTGACCTGTTCCTCCCCTAAAACTTCATTCCATAGTTGTAAAACAGGAGCTAACTTAGTATAAAAACGATGGGGGCCATAGTCGAGGATAAATCCCTGATATTCAAAACTTTTCGCTAAGCCACCGACATCAGCATCCCGTTCAACAATAACGACAGGCTGACCCTGTTTGGTTAAGGTATATGCGGCTGCGAGTCCCGCTGGGCCTGCGCCTAAGATATAAATCGGCTCCATCACACCTAGCTACATTCCTGTTGTGCTTGCAAATTGCTCTTATCATACACTATAGGCAACTATTTTGTAGAGGAAAATAGTAATATACTATAGATAATTCTACGTTATTTTTTCAGTATCATCAAAAAAATGGATTCTAAAAAAGCAGATCCTTCTTCCTTAAAAATCAATATTGAGCAGTTAATTAAAATTTATGGTCAAACGCCTAAAATCGCTCTAAAAATGCATCGCGAAGGAGCAAAACCCGATCAAATTTTACACGAAACCGGAAATACTTTAGCCATTGCAGATATTTCTTTAACTGTAAATACAGGTGAATTATTTGTAGTGATGGGATTATCGGGTTCTGGAAAATCAACACTGGTTCGTTGTATTAACCGTTTAATTAAGCCGACGAGTGGGCATATTTATTTAGATGGCGAAGATATTGCTCATGTGGATGAAAAACGAATTCAAGACTTACGGCGAACTAAAATATCGATGGTTTTTCAAAATTTTGGTTTATTTCCCCATAAAACAGTTTTAGACAATGTAGAATACGGATTAAAAATTCAAAGCAAAGATAAAAAATCACGCTCTAAAAAAGCATTAGAAACATTAGAAATTGTTGGACTCGCTCAATGGAAAGATCACTATCCTAACTCTTTAAGCGGTGGAATGCAGCAACGGGTAGGGTTAGCGCGTGCTTTAGCGACTGATGCCGAAGTATTGTTAATGGATGAAGCTTTTAGTGCTCTTGATCCTTTAATTCGGCGAGAAATGCAAAACGAATTACTTAGATTACAAAGTGAATTACATAAAACTATTATTTTTATTAGCCATGATATTCAAGAAGCTTTAAAAATTGGGGATCGAATTGCAGTGATGAAATCCGGTAGTTTGGTTCAGATTGGTACTCCTGAAACTTTAGTAACTCAACCTAAAAATGACTATATTCGGGCTTTTTTACAAGAAGTAAACCGTGCTCAGGTGCTGAAAGTCGATACAATTATGAGAGAACATCATCCTTTAATTTTAGACGAAAATCAGAATAATTTATCTTTCAATAATAATTCAAATCTATCTGATAATTTTCAATATGTTATTGACTCTCAATATCAATTGATTGGAATTATTAATCATAACGCTTTAGTCAATATCAAAAATATCGATCAGCTTATGGCTGTTATCCAGTCTGATTTTCCGGTTGTCAATTCTTTTGATGCTTTGGAAGTAGTTTTTCCTTTATTAAATCAAGAGATGCCGATTGCAGTTGTCGATCAGAATCATCGTTTTCAAGGCATTATTCAACACAATGACGTTCTTTCTGTTTTAGGAAAATTAACGACTAAATCATTCAACGTTTCACTTAAGGATTAATTTTTTCTTGTAATTCTATTTTGTTATCAGAATAATATAAAATATCTCCTATATCAGTTTGATTGATTAGTGTAAACTGATATATACTGCGTTGTACATCTGTAATCTTATAATCTTCTGTTTGAAAAGCGTACTTTTTCCAAGGTAAGAAACTAGCACGAGGATTAGATAGTTTGCATTGGTAAGAGCCTTCATTTGAATTTTCAACTATCACTTGATCGGTTAAATCTAAAACTTCATGATTCATCATCACCTTAACGTGTTCTGTTTTAAAATTTACTTTCTCAAAGTTTTTGTCAGTTGCTTGTCGAACAAACCGAATATTAAATTGGTTATTTTCATCAAATAAGTAAAGTCCATGAATTAAACCGGTTCGATAGATATAAGCACCTCGATAGTTATCCGGTAAACTTGTAATTAATGCGGGAGTTGTCGGTTGGATATTCTGAATACTTTCTAAAATACTTTGAGACATATCGCCCGCTATTTTCCAGTTTTGGTTTAAAGAATAAGTCGAAAGACCAAAATATAATAATAGAATAGATGAGGCGATTAATGCGACTTGAGATTGTAATATGATTGTGTTAATTGCAATAGCTAGAAAGATAGCAGCAAACCCTGAAGCAAAATAAAGATATCGTTCTCCTTGGGTATCAATTGTTGAAACCGTGACATTAATTGCAGGTAGGACTGCAATATAAAAGGAAATCACTAAAAAGAGCAGAATTTGAGGAAATTTTGAGGTTTTAGAATGAAGTAAGCGGCTAATAATTAAGCTAATAAAAAGGATTATAAAAAGACCTAAAAAGGTAAAAACCCAAAAGTAAAACTGAGCCTCTGGGAAAGGTGGCAGTAAACTACGACTGGGATAAATTACTATATTTTTTAATAGCTGTTGAACGTCAAAACTGAGATGAACTTTTTCCCCATAACCTCCGACTAATGTATTTAATTTCCAGTATCGTAAACCAAAATAGACGAACAAAATAGCCAGATATTGGCAGAAAATACTAAAATGATATTTTATCGATTTTTGTGATTTATCATGAAGAAAATATTCGTAGCATTCATAGCAAGCAATAATTCCGGGAAAACTGACAATAGATTCTTTTGATAATAATCCAAATAAAAATAATAGTAGTGCAATGTATTGATAATAGGAATTTTTATAAATTTTATAGAATAAATAACATCCTAAAGCACTGAGAGCAAAAAAAGTAGAAATTACATCAGTCCGCGCAGAAATCCAAGAAACCGGTTCCGTATGACTGGGTAATAGTAAAAATATAAAACCTGAGAGATAAGGAATAAATTTCTGAGCGATTGAAGGATTAAATTGACGACTCAAAAGTAATGCGGCTATTCCTCCGACCCAAATCGCATTCAGTCCATGAAATAGAAAATTTGTTAAGTGATATCCCCAAGATTGTAAGCCCCAAAGTTGATAATCTAAAAAACTAATTATACTGAGAACTGGGCGAAAAAATAAAGAATTTCCATGTTGTTGATTCACCCATAATCCCCATGCTCCGAGCTTTGAATAGAGAGCAATTAATACAAAATCATCCGACAAGAAAAAACTATTAAATGTGTTAGAATAGCAAGCAATTCCCGTGACTCCTATTAAGAGTAATGATATAGTCAAACTTAGTTTGTTGATTAAATGAGAATTCATCTCAGCTATAAGAAGATTATTTAGAAGGAATTGATCTATAATATATTATCGGGAACTATTCTAGCTTAACTTTTGTAAAAGTTAATCAATCGTGTAAAATACTCGTTAGTAAAAATATCACATAGGAAGGCTGTAATGAGTGAGATCAAAATTGGGATTATTGGTGGTAGTGGTCTTTACAAAATGGAAGCCTTACAAGATATAGAAGAAGTGGATGTAGAAACGCCATTTGGTTCACCTTCCGATCAGTTTATTGTCGGAACATTATCAGGAATGAAAGTAGCTTTCCTGGCTCGACATGGCCGTGGTCATGCTTTATTACCTTCAGAAATTCCTTACCAAGCTAATATTTATGGTATGAAAAAATTAGGGGTTGAGTATCTAATTTCAGCCTCTGCTGTGGGTTCTTTACAACAGGACGTTAAACCTTTAGATTTAGTACTTCCCGATCAATTTATCGATCGGACAAAAAACCGAGCTTCTACTTTTTTCGGTGAAGGAATTGTGGTTCATATTGGTTTTGGTAATCCAATTTGTTCTCAATTATCACAGGTTTTAGCCTTAGCAATTTCCTCATTAAATTTACCTGATGTTGGTCTGCATCAAGGCGGGACTTATGTTTGTATGGAAGGGCCGGCTTTCTCTACAAAAGCTGAATCTAATCTCTATCGAAGTTGGGGAGGTACAGTGATTGGGATGACCAATTTACCCGAAGCAAAATTAGCTCGAGAAGCAGAGATGGCTTATGCGACTATCGCTTTAGTCACTGATTATGATTGCTGGCGGCCTGACCATGAGCAAGTCAGCGTTGATATGATTGTTGATAACTTAAATCGTAATTCAATTAATGCTCAAAAAGTGATTCAAGAAGCGATTAAATTATTGAGTAAAAAATTGCCACAATCTGATGCTCATTCTGCTTTGAAATATTCGATTTTAACCCCATTAGATCAAATCCCTTCAGGACGATTGCAACAGTTAGAATTAATTTTAGGGAAGTATGTAGAAAATGAAGATTAACCCTATTCCTATATTCCTATAAGATAATTCAGAAATAACATTATTTAGTTGTTCCAAATTATCATCTTATCTCTATGTTGACCTTACCCTAATTCTATTCTTATACTTTAAAAAAACTAGAAGTATGTTTTAATGATTAAGATAGGGTGAGGTTAATTACAAATAAAATCTACTCAACACCTTTTTCTTCTGAATAGCTTTTAATTTTATCATCGATTTTTTTTATGTTATCTTTACTCGTCTGTATTTCAGATTGAATAGAGCTAAAGAGTACTTGCGTTTCCGACATTCGCTCTTTGAATTGAGAAACAGCTACGGGTTGCTTTGCTTCAATATCATTGGAAAGCGCTTTAACTTTTCGTCCATACTTAAACATCAAAACTAAAACAGATAATGTGGCTGATGTAGGAATTAAGACAGATGCTAAAATCCAGGTATTAATGATAGGATTAAACCTGATTTTTGTCTGATTAATTTCTTTTTGTATTAAAGATTGTAGGGGAACAGAGTTTTGTAATTGGGGAGAAATATCAGAAAAAAATGTAGCTTGAAAAATCGTTGATAAGGTCATCAAAAAGTTAATCATATTTAGGATAGCTTTGAGTGAAATAGTATTGATGCGGATACTTTCTTGAGTCGGGATTATTCTGTGATTAATTCTTGAAATCTCCGATCGGCTTTAAGTCGATCAAAGTCAGATTCTTTTTTTACTAATTTACGAACAACTTGTGGTTTAATCTCAATTGCTTTTTTTAAGCTTTCAAAGGCTAAATCTGGCTTATTTTGTAAACTATAACAACGGGCTTGATTATACCAAACTAAGTAAAAATTAGGTTTAAGAGCAGTAGCTTGTTGATAAGACTGAATCGCTTCATCATACTTTTTAAGCTGTGCTAATGCAAATCCTCGATTATTCCAGGCATCGGCATAATCTGGCTTCAATTCAACCGCATGATCGTAGGAATCGACCGCTTTTTCATACTCTTTCAATTTCCCTAATGCCACGCCTCGATTATTCCAAGCATCCGGATAATCTGAATGAATTTTTATGGCTTTATCGTAAGAATCAATCGCTTCGGCGTAGCGTTGTAGCTTCGTTAAAATCACTCCTCTATTATTCCAAACTTCTGGTAAACTCTCTTTAATTTCTAGCGCTTTAGCATAAGTATTCAGGGCTTCTTGATAGTTTCTCTCTAGAAATAGTTTTTCTCCTTGTTTAGCATAATCTTTGACTAACTGAGTTTGAGGAATTGTGACGACATTAGAAGAAATATTTTGATTGGTCTTAGATTTGGATTCTAGTTTTTTTAAGGTTTCTTCTGCTAATGTATTTTTTTCTAATAGCTGATGTAATATGGTTTTGGTTTCCTCGATTAAACCTTCTATCTGAAAACTAGCATCTACTTGTAAGCTTTCAATTTCTGCTTGAGCAATTGCAACTTTTTCTCCTAATTTTGATAACCAAAACAAAGCGATGATAGCTGAAGCAGTCGGCAAAACGAGTAAAACCACTAATAAGAGATTGAGAGCCGCAAATGTACGACGATAAGCTCGATCTATCTCTGTTTGTACTGCGTCTTGAATTTCGCTATTTAAAGGAGATTGATTGACCTGAACCCAGATAGGAGTGACTGCTTTTGTGGGTTGTGTCAACATCAATGATACACTAGGAAAAAGTAAAACACAGCTTAAAATCCGAAGTAAATGATGACCTCGATATTGAACTGCGATCGCTTCAATCAGGTTAGAGCTAGTCCCAACTTTTGTCGTCTGATATTGTCGTTGAATCATATTTACATGGATAAGGAGAATATTTAATCGGTGATTTCCCCAATTAATTTTTATAGTGATTACAAGAATTGAGAAGATATTATCATGTCTGAGTGGATTGAGATCGGTACAATTGTCGCTGCACAGGGCTTATATGGGGAGATGCGAGTTTATCCTAATACGGATTTTCCCGAACGATTTTTGCTTCCTGGCCAACGATGGATGGCTGCACCCGGAAAAGCTGAACCCCAGTCCGTGGAGTTACTGGGGGGTCGTTTAATTCCCGCAAAAGGCTTGTATGTGATTGAATTAGAGGGCATAGAAACCCGAGAGCAAGCTGAAGCGTTGCGAGATTATCGGTTGCTGGTGCCAGATAGCGATCGCCCAACCTTAGAAGAAGATGAATTTTTAGTGCGAGATTTGATTAATTTAAATGTAATTATTCAAGCAACAGGAGAATGTATTGGTCAAGTGATTAATGTGATTCCAGCCGGAAATGATTTATTAGAAGTGAAGCCCAATACTATCGAAAATGAAGCGGTTAAGAGCGAGATGAGTCAGCAAACTCCAGAAGAAGAATTGCATCCAAGTCGGCGGAAAAAGCGAAAGGTTAAGTCCAAACCAGCTAAACCTAAAACCCTTTTAATTCCTTTCGTTAAAGAAATTGTACCTGTTGTTGATTTTGAAAAGGGTCTAGTAGAAATTACGCCGCCAGAAGGTTTGATTGAGTAGGCTTTTAACAATAAATTTGATTAAGGATGGTGCGTCTTGTAGCCCCTGTGTTTTGATGAATCTGACGCACCAAAGCGGTTAACAAATACTTCTAAGCTGCTGAATATGAATTTTGAGGAAGATGTAAACCACATTCTTGTTTTAAACCTTTAAAGCGAGTATTCCGTTCATGCAAATCATCAGCGGTCATCGGACGGCTAGAATGGCAATCTCCTACTGTTAAATATCCCTTATAGAACAGAGGATGATAAGGTAAATCATTCGCTTTTAAATATTGATAAACATCTCGATCGCTCCAATCCAGAATGGGTAATATTTTATATAAACCTTCTTGTAATTCTATTGGATTGAGATTCGTACGATAATCGGTTTGACAACGTCGCAGTCCTGCTAACCAAGCGATTGCATTTAATTCTCTTAAGGCTCGTTGCATCGGTTCAACTTTGCGAATTCTATCATACAGATTTAAAGAAGCAACATCATTGCGTTCCCATAATCTACCGTAAGTTCTTTCCATCTGACTGGGAGGAATAGGAGATTTATAGACTTTTAAATTAAGCTTTAAACGTGTTGTTAGCTCATCTGCAAATTGATAGGTTTCTGGATGAAGATAACCGGTATCAATCCAAATTACTGGAATATTTGGAACAACTTTTGTCACTAAATGCAACATCACAGCCGACTGAATGCCGAAACTGGTACTCATGACTAAACCCGCTTTGAAAGTATCAGCCGCCCAGTAAACAATTTGCTCTGCGTCCATCTGATTTAACTTTGAGTTTGCGTCGGTAAAATTAAGTTGAATAGAATTCATGGTTTGTTCTCTTGCTCGTTCTAATTTTGCTGAAATATTGATCCGTTAGCTGGCACAAATTGAGGTCTGTTTTTCTGTTGAGCGCTCCTCTAATTTAGAATTAGAAATAATTCGACCCGGAACTCCGACAACAGTAGAATGACACGGAACATCTTTTAAAATAACAGCGCCAGCGCCGACTTTTGCCTGACTCCCAATGGTGATATTTCCTAATACTTTTGCTCCAGCTCCAACGGTGACATTACAGCCTAATGTAGGGTGACGTTTGCCCGTTTCTTTCCCGGTTCCGCCTAAAGTTACGCCTTGATAAATTACACATCGATCTCCAACAATTGCGGTTTCACCAATCACAACACCCATGCCATGATCGATAAATACCTGATTACCAATTGTTGCACCAGGATGAATTTCTATTCCGGTTAAAAATCGAGCAATATGAGATAAAAATCGAGGTAAAACGGAGATATTTAACTGATCCAATTGATGGGCAATTCGATAAAATGTTAAAGCGTGCGGCCCTGGATAACACAGCACAACTTCTAGCCAATTTTTAGCGGCTGGGTCTCGTTCTAAGGCGATCGCATAATCTGATACAATCACGTCTAATGTATGGCGTAATCGAGCTAGTAATCCGATAGGTTTACGTTTAAGTTGGATGGAAGATTTTTTTAAAGTGGTGACCATTGTGGGTGACTTAATAATTGTTTACACTTATTGTCTCTCGATCAGCCCGGTGAAAGCATCCCTCTAATTGGGGAAAATTACCTGACATCAAGGAGGCGGACAGATAATCATCTCAGTTTTCAGTGTTGGAGGTATTGAATCATTCAGCAGCAACAGTGAGTTGAGGTTGCTCGTCTGACTGGAGTAAATAGTTGACGACAGATTGTTCTAAGTTCTCATGGATGATAGAAATGCCGACGATGGCTAAAGTCGTAAACATCGCTAAAAACAGTCGTTCGGTCAGTTTCATACTTAATACCTCCTGAATCTCCATTCATACTTGACTGTTCAGTCAGAATTACACAAAAAAAACAGCGATTCGTTATCCGTTCAGTGAGCTACTTATTATTATAGACAGCAGGACTTCATCGGGATCATTTTCTCCTATGGTTTCAAGATAGATAAGGCAGTGGTGAGAATATCATCCACACAAGCTGGGCTGGGACAGATTTTACCGCGAATATTGAAGCCTAGAATCACATGATAGAGAAAACGAGCCACTTTCTGCGGGTCAACATCAGCGGGTAACTCCTGGGCTGCAACGGCCTTTGTGACCGTCTGGGCAATGGCTTGCTCAATTTGTTGGGCCTGTCCTCGTACCACCGTTGCCACCTCGGGGTCATGGGGAGCCAATTCCATCATCGCATTTGCCATAAAACAGCCTTTATATTGGGGACAAGCAGCATCGGTGGCAATTTTTCCCAGGACACAACGGAGATTTTCCAACGGAGAACCGGGTTGGTTGAGTTGTCCTTTTATTCGGCAAACCGCCGTCTGTCCATAGTGCTGAACCGCTTCTAAAAATAGGGTGCGTTTGCAGCCAAAGGTGTTGTACAGACTCTGACGTTGGATACCCATTTGTTGCAGGAGTTCCCTCAGACCAACGGCATTGTAGCCCTTCGCCCAAAACAACTCCATTGCCTTCTCCAGGGCTTGTTCGCGATCAAATTCTAGTTTTCTTCCAGCCATGATATAAGAATAACATATTTTTTACTGATTGGTCAAAATAATGGGTGATCGGTTCTTTGTTCTCTGTTATTTGTTTTTGAGTCAGAAATCAGGTGTATTTCTCCATCTCCCTTGTCTCCCTTGTGTTCCCCGTTCCCTGTCCCCCGCTGCCTCTAATAACAAATAACCACTCACCAATGACCAATAAAAATTTTGCTCAAATTGAGCCAGAACCAACTACAATAAGCTATTGAGTTGCAGCAGTCTGAACCGAGCTAAACCATGCAAGCCAACGAGATCATCGAAAAAAGTGTCTTCTATCTCCATAAACAGGCAGATGTGTTTGTCAAGCAAGGAAAGCTTGCAGATGCAAGTCGGGCTTATCAGCAGTTAATCAAAATTAAACCCGATAATGTCGAGGCATATAAATTGTTGGGGGATGTACTGCAACGTTCAGGACAGTCTGAACAGGCAAAACAATGTTATGAACAAGCCCTGAAACTCAAACCGGACTGGGCGGAAGTGTATGCCAATATTGGTAGTTTATATGCTCGAGAACAACAATGGCAACTGGCTGTAACTGCATATAAAAAAGCGATTGAATTGAAGCCTGATTTTGCTGGAGCTTATCGCAATTTAGCTAGAGTTTGGACTCAGCTTAATCAACCCACAGAAGCAACCAAAACACTATATCAAGCTTATACTCTTGAGCCTGAAAGTGCCAGCGCCGAAGAGCATTTAGAACTAGGGAATACTTTAAAAGAACAAAATCATTTAGAAGCCGCAATTGTTTGTTATCGCAATGCGATTCAACAGCAAGGAAATTTAGCGATTGCCTATCAGAAATTCGGGGAAGTTTTACAACAACAAGGCAAAGCAGAAGAAGCGGCTCCCTATTATCGTAAAGCCGTTGAATTGAATAATAGAAATGCGGTGGATACTTTAGCGGCTATTTCAAAAACCGATAATATTGAATCGAATACAAATACTCATCCGGCGGACACCTTAGCGGCTGCAACTCAAACCGTTATTAAAACCTCAAATAATGGTAAGGCTACCTCTGTTAATTCACCACCCAATCCCGAAACATTATTACAGCAAGCTCAAGCCTATTGTGCAGTGCAAAAATGGGAAGCGGCGATATCAACTTGTCAAAAATTATTGCGTTTACGCCCCAAAGCGGCTATTGCTTATAAGATTCAGGGAAATGCGCTGCAAATGTTAGGAGAAATTGCGGCGGCTGTCAGGTGTTATGAAAAAGCATTAGAATTGCAACCGAATTACGAGGAAGTTTATGCAAACTTAGGGAGTTTATACGCCAAAGAAGAACGCTTAGAAAAAGCAATTTCCTATTATCAAAAAGCCGTTCAACTTAAACCCAATTTTGCAGGCGCTTATCGTAATTTAGCCAAAATATTCTCTCAAATGGGAGAAACTCATAAGGCGGCGCACTGTTTCCAGAAAGCCTATGCATTAGAACCCGAAAAAGCCACGTCTGAAGACCATTTAAACTTAGGAAATGACCGTTTACAACAAGGTCAACTGAATGAAGCAATGGCTTGTTATCGCCAAGCTTTACAGTTAAATCCGAAATTGGCAGGTGCTTATCAGGGTATAGGAGAAATATACCGTCAGCTTGGGGATTTTGATGATGCAATCGCAGCTTATCATCAAGTGATTGAACTCGAACCGAATCACAGTGAAACTTATAATAGTTTAGCTCAAGTTTTTACTCACAAAGAACAATTAGGAGAAGCAATTGAAGCCTATCAAAATCTGTTACAAATTAATCCGAATCAGCCTTTAGCTTATTATAAAATCGCAGAAATTTATCATCAACAATGGCGTTTAGATGAAGCCGCAAATGCTTATCGCCAAGTGATACAAATTAATAGCAAATTTGCCCCGGCTTATTATGGGTTAGGGAAAGTTTTAGTTAAACAAGACAATTGGCAAGATGCGGTTAATACCTTGCGTCAAGCGATGCAATTAGATGGGAATGCTGATGCAGAAGCGTGGAAAGGGTTAGCGGATGGTTTAGTTCAACTGGGTGAAAAAGAAGAAGCCATTAATGCTTATCAAAAAGCCTTAGAATTAAATCCGGAGTTGGGAGATGCTTATCAAAAACTAGCAGATTTATTGCGCGATCAAAATAACCTAGAACAAGCGTTAACCGCCTATCAAAAAGCAGTAGAATATAATCCGGATGTGTGGTGGACGCATAATGGTTTAGCAGATACCTTATTTAAGTTAGAGAAATGGCAAGAGGCTGTTACAAGTTATCAAAAGGCTTTAGAATTAAATCCTGAGTTTCCTTGGTCTTATAATAGTTTAGCCGATGCTTTGTTTAAATTAGAACGTTGGCAAGAAGCCGTTACAGCCTATCAAAAAGCCACTCAATTTAACCCAGACTTTCCTTGGTCACATTACAATTTAGCAGAATGTTGTGTTGAGTTAAAAAATTGGGAAGAAGCCGTTACTGCCTATCGCCAAGCAAAACAGTTACAGGCAGACTTACCCGAAATTGAGGAAAAGTTAGCCGATGCTTTACGAGAACGAGCGATGATAGATTTAAACGAAGCATTAGGCTATTATCGTGATATCATAGAGCAACAGCCTGAGCATATTGCAGTCTATCACAAGGCTATTGATATTAAACCAGATGATGCTCAACTCTATTGTCAACTTGCAGAAATATTAGGGAAGAAAAATCAGTTAGATGGTGCAATTGTATTTTATCAAGTTGCCCAGCAGTTAGAACCAGAAGATACTGATATTTCAAAGCAATTACAACAGGTTTTAGATAAAAAAAAAGTGGGTTAAACTCGGAAATTATACCATTAGAAACGGTAGATGAATCCTATCAACAATGGCTAGCAGAAAACACACCCACCACAGATGATTTGAAACGGATGGCAGACGCGGTAGAAGGCTTAAACTATAAGCCGCTTATTAGCGTAATTATGCCTGTCTATAATACACCCGAATCGTTTCTGCGAGAAGCGATTGAATCTGTACTGAATCAAGTTTATCCTTACTGGGAATTATGTATTGCAGATGATGCGTCTACTGCTTCTTATATTAAACCAATATTGCAAGAATATCAAGCAAAAGATCATCGAATAAAGGTAAACTTTAGATCTACAAATGGTCATATTTCTGCTACTTCCAATTCGGCCTTAGAACTCGCAACAGGGGAATATATTGCCTTACTCGATCATGATGATATTTTAACACCAGATGCACTCTATGAAGTGGTGTCTTTACTCAATCAACATCCGGAAGCAGATATGATTTATTCTGATGAAGACAAACTAGATGAAAACAATCAATTTAATAGTCCTTTCTTCAAACCAGATTGGTGTCCGGATTCCTTTTTATCTCGGATGTATACTTGCCATTTAGGAGTTTATCGACGAGAATTAATCAATCAAATTGGTGGTTTTAGAATCGGTTACGAAGGCAGCCAAGACTATGATTTAGTCCTGAGATTTACAGAAAAAACAGATAAAATATTTCATATTCCTAAGATTTTATATCATTGGAGAGTGCATTCTAATTCAGCCGCATCAGGCACAACCGCAAAACCTTATGCTTATCAAGCCTCTTTAAAAGCCTTGCAAGATGCGATTGATAGAAGAGGTGAAGCAGGAACAGTTCAAGCAGTCGAAGGCTATTTAGGACACTATTTAGTTCGCTACAAAATCAAGGACTATAAAAAAGTTAGTATTATTATCCCAACCCGAGATTTAGCAGAAGATTTAGATCGGTGTTTAACTTCTATTTTTACTCAAAGTTCCTATCCTAATTATGAAGTTATTTTAATCGATAATGGGAGTGTAGAACAGCAAACTCATCAAGTGATTACAAAATGGAACCAGAAAGAATCTAAAAGATTTAAATCCTATATTTTAGATATCCCATTTAACTATTCTAAACTGAATAACTATGGTGTTCGTCAAGTAACCGGAGAATATTTACTCTTTCTAAATAACGATACAGAAGTGATTACATCTGACTGGATAGAAGCGATGGTAGAACAAGTTCAACGTCCTTCTATTGGCGCAGTGGGTGCTTTATTACTATTCCCAGATGATACCATTCAACACGCCGGGGTTGTCATGGGTTTAGGCGGTGTAGCCGGTCATAGCTACTATAAAATGCCATCTAAAATACCTGGATACTTTGGAAATTTACTCGGAATGAATAACGTTTCTGCTGTCACGGCTGCTTGTTTAATGTGTCGTCGAGAAGTATTTGAAAATATTGGCGGGTTTGATGAAGAATTGGCGATCGCCTACAATGATATTGATTTTTGTTTGAAAATTAGAAAATTAGGTTATCAGAATATATTTTTACCTCATGTAACTTTATATCATCATGAATCTAAAAGTCGTAAAAATTATCAAAAAAGTCCAGAAAAGAGAAAAATATTAAAGCAAGAGTTTCAGTTAATGGAAGAAAGATGGCAAGATATTATTTATTGTGATCCTTGTTACAATCCAAATTTAACGAAGAGTAGACCGGATTATACTGTTGCAGGTATTAATGATTTTGAAAATAAATTATTAGCAATCTCCTTGTCTGAAGATCAAGAAGCGTTTTGGGGATGTGGAATTAACTTTCCTCAGGTGGGTGAGTTCTTTCAAGCCAAAAAGCTAGAAGTCAAAGGATGGGTAATTGGTAAAACATCAACAGTTATTGAAGTGGAGTTTGTTTGTGAAGGTGAATTAATTCAAAAGGCTTCTGTTAATCAACTTCGTACAGATATTGCTGAGGCTTTTCCTCAAGTTATGGATGCTGAAAATAGTGGTTTTATTGCTACAGTTGAAATAGATTCAGGTTCTAGTTTTACCGAATTAATCCTCTTCGCAATTCTTGAAAATGATACGAAAATTCCATTTGCTACATTACATTTACAGGTTAGCAGTAGCTTTTTAAACTAATACATTTTTGAAATTAATCATAACCTCTGGAAAAGCCAGGGGAGCAATTTGATCGGTTATGGATAAAATTTGTTCAGATTGATAAATATTACCTTGAGGTTGACGATAAACAATGACTTGACGCTGTTTAACATCAACTACCCAATATTCTAAAATACCTGCTTCAGCATAAATTTGAGCCTTATAAATACAATCACGTTTGAGTGTAGAGTCGGCAATTTCAATTAATAGAAAAACATCTTCTGGAGTGGGATGACGTTCGCGATAATATTGAGGGTCTATGCGAACCAAAGCTAGATCAGGTTCTGGTTCTGAATTGGGTGAAATTGTAATGGGTAATTGAGTTCTTACCAAAGCTAAACTCGCAAACCGAACCACCAAGTCAGTGTTGAAAGAAGAGACATTTGAGGCATGAGGTGGTTCTTGGGGTACTATTTCGACAATTTGTCCAGAAAGCAATTCAACGCGGTCATCCGTGGTTAGAATACCTGTGGTTATCATTTGATGATAGTCTTCAACCGTCCAACACTTATAAGGAAGTTCAGGTCTAAACTCGGTAGTCGTTTGTACCATAATAAGATAAAGAAATCGCTATCTTTAGGCTAACGTAATCAAGTCAATTTAGACAACAAGCAATTGTTTTCTAGCTGCTTCTAGCCAAGGGATGCGATCGCTATAATTGTTAGTATATTTGTAAGATTATGACTGAACTCTTGCAACTACCCATGTTACAATCGGACAACTTGGATCGTTTTTCATGGCTAATTGATAGATAGGATTGTTAGGATCTTCAGGGATTTTAGCTCCTCTGTAGCCCATTTTAATATAAGACCAGACTTCTCTATTTCCCCAACCACCACAATTAATTACTTGTGCTTTAAAAGATTCACTCATTAGCCGCAAAGCATCGGGAGTAAATCGCCAAAAGTCTCCTGGAAAATTATGGACTTCGTTAATAAAGCAGGTCGTATGAACAATAAATCCACCCGGTTTAACGACTCGAATACTTTCTTCAACAGCTTTATAGGGATTTCCTTGTACGTGTTCTAACACTTGATCGGAAATACAAAAGTCAAAAGAATTATCTTTAAATTTTAGATCAATTAGATTATGTTCTGGATAACTAGCACCCTTAATTTTAACAGACTTTAAACCTAATAGTTTGGCTAAGCCAGATGAGCTAGAGATTGCCAAACATTGCTTAACTTCAGAATCATATTTGACTAAAACATCTTGCAGATGAGTATACATATACAGTCGCGTTACATGATACCTTTTAGCACCTTTGCTAGATGAAAGACAGAACTTAATTAAATCCTTTGTAAAACTTTGATCGAATGTCAATTGCATTTATACTACCTTGTCATTTCTTTGATTAAAACTGAAACACCTTTTTCGGTTTGGGGCTTAGGTAAGCTTTTTAAATCTTTAAACTTCTGTAACCATTTGTCTACAGCTATCTTTTCATCTTGTCTATTACCATCATCTAAAATAATTACACAGCCATCTGACAATTTATCATAAAGTAAGGGCACAGCGGGAAAGCGAGCTAAAAAATTTGTACTGGCTGGCGGCCCGTCTATAATCAGCATATCAGCTTTAGCAATATCTTCAATTTTATCTAAAGAATAAAACTTATAACTGTTATCTTCTATCTGAGTTTCTATTAAGGGAGCATGGTAAATTTGACAGTATTCTTCTAAACGATGACTTGCTACTAAGTTAGCTGATAATTGAGAATATTTATGATCGTGATCGAGTGAAGTGACTTGACCTCGTCCTAACTTTTGTAAAGCATATCCAATGATTAATGAACTGCTCCCTGAGCCAAACTCAATGATGTTTTGTGGTTTTTTTTCTAAAATCATTGAATAGATTAAAACGGCTAAATCTGGACTAGCCGCCCATTGTCTTAACGGGGGCAGCGGATGAGATAATTGAATCAATGAATGAAGATTCATCAGTGCTTCCATCTGCCAATATTCATTGAGCAATAGCTGACGAACTTGTGGAATCTTTACTTGATTTTTTAATAGATTTTGAAGCTGAATATTGGAGGAAGAATCAGGCGGAGCCGAACTTTTTTGAGGAGTTGTTTCGATAGAGCTAAACCGAACTAAGTACATTGGAATTCTACTTTGGTCTTGCAAAACAGCTTGAACCAATACATTAGAATCAATTAAAGTTGATCCCTGGGCAATTAAGGTCACAAAACCACTCTGACTAGATTCTGGTTTTTGAGGATATAATTTACCGACACCAGGTCTGGAACGGGTCACTTTAGTACTGTGAATAACCGAACCATTCCAAACTATTTCCACTTCAATTACTTTTGAAGCTCGACCAATCACCCATCCGGCAATTCTAATTGAACTCGTATCAACTTTACTATTTTGCTTAGGTTCATCAAGAGCACACCCTATCAAAGGACTATTATTAGGTGAGATTAACTTAATGACTTCACAAACAAATGCTTGATTCTGATTTGACATGGTATTATTTTCTAACTGTTTAATTGAATTTTTCTGATCATTAAAATGAAGACTTTCAGAGATTTCTGTAATTAGAATTGATTGTTCAGATTCATTTTGCCAAGGGGTACGATAAACTGCATCCGTCAAAATTGATTGAAGAACTGTACTGTTACGTTTCAGTTGTTTTTTATTACGGTTTGTCGGAGCATCATGTTCAGCCAAACCCCCAGTAATTGATAAATAAATAAAGTTTTTCCTATCATTTTCTGAAATTTCTACCCCTCCTAAGTTAGCTCGTAGAAAACGTTGAGTCCATTCACAGTGACCAAAACCATACCCTCGGAAGCGAGTATCTAAATAGCCTACAACAGTCATTGCATGGCGCGAACAACCCGTACATTGTCCGGTGACAAGAGACAGCTTATAGGGGTCTTCAGGTGTTCCTTGACCCCCTTTAATGGCTTCAGGTCTAGAGCGAAGAATCCGCGAATGAGCAAAATTAACATGATGCCATCGAGAGATTGCCTCACACCATTGATTCGCCCAACTGTCTGATTTTGCCCAGCAATCCTCTTCTATTAATAAGAGAAACTCAGCATCAGTATAATTCATTAAAGTATACAAAGCTCGATTTTTATTCCAAACGACTCCCTGATTACTTCCTGTAATTACTGTAAGTCCCTGAGAACGACACCATTCAATAGAACCATCTGAACTTCCGTCATCAGCTATGACTAAATAGTATGGAATAGTCGTAAACTTCTGAATACTTTCAACACAGGACTTGAGATAATCAATTCGATTGTAAGTAATGAGTCCAATTCCTAGTTTTACTACCTCTTTATTCTCTATGGTGTCCGAATTCAACTGTGGATAGAAGGGTCGTAATAACTGAGGGTTGTAATCAATAGTATTTCTATCTTTTGTTTGTTCATTTATTACGATTTCTTCTTTTTCAGAAGAGTGAGATAACTGATTAAATTCTTGGGAGTTACTTTGCTGAATCTGATGTAAACTAGAGTGAGCTAGCTCCATCTCAGTTAATACTTTTTCAACTAAAGATTGTGATGAATTTAGCTGATTGTTTTGATTGTTTGACAAGTTGCCTAAGGATTTCATAGAACTGCTGTTTTAATTTTAATAGCTTCCTAATTAATTGTTCAGAAAATTCTAAAATTTAATTGATCATTGGCTTACCTATAAATAGAATATTTGATTTGATCCAAGCTAGACTTATACTGATGTATATCTTCTTCAATTTCTCTAAGCTTTAGTAAGCTTTCTAGTTTATTTTTCCTGCTTCTTTCTTGCTCTTTAAAATAACGAAATACTTTAATATCTACTGAATTATACTCATTAATAAATTCCAAAAATTCAGGATTATAACTTAAACTTTCAGGATTAACAACTGGGCTATTATTCCGGTTTTGAAAATCAAAATTAGGTTTTATATTCATTTTTTGCATTTCTATATAACTTAAGATAAAATACTTATATTCTTCTGTTAAGCCAACTAAATCAAAATTGCTTAAATTTTCAATTATATTTTTTTCGTTTAATTTATTTTGAGTTTGGAAATATCGAGATTGATTATTTAAAAATAATCCTTTATGTTCTGACAAAGCTTGAATAACTTCTTTTGGATTACTTAAATTCTTTTGTCTAACCGATAAAATAATATCTTGATCGTGACGAGGATGACTTTTGAAAAAATCAGAATCAACATCTTCGCCAACATGATAAACCCAGTTTAAATGAGAGATGACTTGATGGATAGGATTTCTCAGTAACGTTACCAAAAAGTAATCCTCTCGCTTAAAATCTCGTTTAAATTCTTTATATGTTAAATGTCCAGAAATGTAATCTAAGCTCCGAAGCTTATCAATCTCTTTAAACTGAGCTTGCTGTCCATTATTTCGGTATTTTTCGCAATGATCGTCACCCCGAAAGTGAGTTCTCAAAAACTGATTAAAAGAACTACCTGCTGTTTTCGCAACGTGAATAAAAAACGTTTTTTTCTGATAATCTTGTTGACGACTCTCACAACTCATGATAGCGATTGCAACTCTTTTTGTATCTCCTAAAACAACTTTTAAATTAATCTCCGAAGAACTGAAAGCTACTTCTGAGAGCGAAATAGATATTTGGAAGCCACTCTTTTGTGAGCCAGGAATTTGAGGGTATCGCTGAGCTACTCGTGGACGATGAATTTTAATGGGTTCTTCTAAAATTACTTGATTATTTTTTACCAATTCTATCGCCACCGCAGCCGATGTTTTCCCAACAACCCACCCCGATAAATTAAGAGTATTATCTGTTGTTTGTACTCCCGACTTAGGAGAATCGATGTTAAAGTCTGAAATTAGCTCTGGATCGTACTCCAATAGACGAATATTAGGGGTAAAGATGATCGTCATAGTTAGGATAGAAAATGGGAAAAGTAAGTGGTAGCTTTATATGTGACGTATCAAGTGTTCAATTAGGTTCCCTTCAAAAAAATTAAGGTATTGCTGAATAGATTTTTTGTAATTACTTTCTTTTGTCTTGTCAAGTGTTCCATCGATTTGATATGATTGTGCCGCACTCCTAAAAACTATATCAGCAAAAGTGCAAAAAGAATCAGTTGCTGCTCTGTTGAACCAGGCAGACTTACTTCAACAACAAAGTCAGCTCACCGACGCGATCGCCACTTATCGTCGTGCCATTAACCTGAACCCTCGGTTTTCTTGGTCTTACCACTACCTAGGGGAGGCTTTAACGGCGCATTCGGACTGGGAGGGTGCGATCGCCGCCTATCGCCATGCCATTGAGCTGAATCCTAACTCTACCTATTCATATCACAAGTTGGGACAGGTGTTAACTTATATGGGACAATGGCAGGAGGCGATCGCCTGTTATCGTCAAGCCATCGAGTTAGATCCTAATTTTGCTGAATGTCATAATAGTTTAGGTGAAGTATTCGTTCACGAAGGAAAAATTGATAAGGCTATTACTTGCTATCAAACGGCTTTAGAAATTGACCCAGATTACGATAAAACTTATATTAATCTATCAGAGACGGCGATTAAACAGGGAAGATTAGATGAAGCTTTTGAGTTGATTCAAACGGCATTACAACTGAATCCGGGAAACTGGAAAACTCATCAGCAACTCGGTGAAATATTACAGCAGCAAAATAAAATAGAACAAGCTATTACAGCGTATCAAAAAGTAATTAAACTTAACCCAGAATCTGTATTATCCTATCGTCAACTAGGCGAACTTCAAACTCAACAACAGCAATTTAAAGAAGCCATACAATCCTACGAAACAGCATTAAAGCTTGAACCGAAATCGAGTATAATCCATCATTCTCTGGGTCATATTTTATCGAAACAACAGAAATGGGATGAAGCGATCGCGTATTATCAAAAAGCACTACAGTTAACTCCAGATTCAGCGGTAGTTTATCTGCATTGGGGAGAAGCTTTAACCCAAATTCAGCAATATAAAGAGGCGATCGCTAAATATCAAAAATCGCTTGAATTAGATCCTGATTTTGAATTAGCTCATCAACAATTAGGAAATACTTTTCTACAATGGGGACAAGAGTACGAAGAGCAAGAAAAATGGTCAGCAGCAGTTGAAATTTACCGTAAAGCGATTCAGTTAGATGTTAATTTACCTCAAATTTATGAAAAATTAGGAGATACGTTACAGCAAGCTGGAAGCTTGGATTCAGAAGAGATTTTTTCTGTTTATCAAAAAGCTTTTAAAATTGACAACAATAATATTGAATTAGCTCAAAAGCTATTAACAATAGAGCCTGATAATATTGAGTTAATGTATCAAGTGGGTAACTTACTCAGTCAGCGGAATCAGTACCCAGAAGCAATTAAGCTTTATCAAAAGATTCAAAAAACTGAATTAAAGGATATTCAATCTTACTTAAAGTTAGGAGAAGCTTTTGTCAAAGCCAATGATTTGAAAGCCGGAATTAATTATTATCAAAAAGCAATTAAACTGGAGCCGGAATCTGCTAAAGCTTATCATTTACTAGGAGAAGCACTGCAAAAGCAAAAAGAGTTAAAAGCAGCCAAAGTAGCTTATGAGAAAGCGATTGAATTTAATCCTGACTTTTTTGGAACCTATCATAATTTAGGGGATTTACTACGACAACAACAAGAATTAGATGAAGCCGCAGAAGCCTATAAAAAAGCGGCAGAACTTAATCCTAACTTTTATTGGTCTTATCATAACTTAGGAGATACTTACGAACAACAAGGAAAAATAGAAGAAGCAATTACTGCTTATCGTCAAGCGCTTAAAATTAATCCTAATTTTGCCTATTCTTATCAAAATTTAGGAACATTATTAGCGAAAAAAGATCAATTCACTGAAGCGATCGCTTGTTTACGACGTGCCGGGGAATTAGATCCTAGATTTCCCCTCGATACCGCAGCTTTAAGAGAGGCTTTATCTACTAAACAAGCAATAGCTGACCCGATGTATCAATTGTGGCGAAAACAACATGAACCTCGGCAAGCAGACTTACAAAAAATGGCGGAAACGGTAGATTTATTTAATTATAAACCTGTGATTAGTGTGATTGTACCTATTTACAATACACCCGATCCGTTTTTAAAAGAAGCGATAGATTCAGTCGTGAATCAAATCTATCCGTATTGGGAACTTTGTTTAGCAGATGATGCCTCCACAGCAGCCGATGTTAAACCGCTTTTAGATGAATATGCCGCCAGAGATAGCCGCATAAAAGTTGCTTTTCGTCCAGAAAATGGACATATTTCTGCTGCGTCTAATTCAGCTTTAGAATTAGCAACGGGAGAATATATTTGTTTACTAGATCATGACGATGTTTTGACTCCCGATGCATTGTATGAAGTGGCACTCTTGTTAAACCGTCATCCGGATGCAGATCTAATTTATTCCGATGAAGATAAAATTAGTTTTGATGGTCAACTGGTTAATCCTTACTTCAAGCCAGAATGGTCTCCAGAATCGTTTTTATCTCGGATGTATACTTGCCATTTAGGCACTTACAGACGGTCAATTATAGAAGAAATTGGCGGTTGGCGCTTAGGTTATGAAGGCGCACAGGATTATGATTTAGTATTGCGCTTTACTGAAAAAACCGATAAGATTTATCATATTCCTAAAGTGTTGTATCGTTGGCGAATGCACGCGGGTTCAGCCGCTGGGGGAACAGATGCAAAACCCTATGCTTATAAAGCCTCTTTGAAAGCTTTGCAAGACGCGCTTGAACGTCGAGGGGAAAAGGGAAGCGTATACGGTATACCCGATTATTTAGGACATCATTTAGTTCGGTATGAAATTACGGATTATAAGAAAGTTAGTATTATTATCCCAACTCGAGATTTAGCAGAAGATTTAGAACGATGTTTAGAGTCTATTTTTACTTTAAGTTCTTATCCGAATTATGAAGTAATTCTGATTGATAATGGTAGTATTGAACCCGAAACACATCAGCTAATTGCTAAATGGAAACAGAAAGAACCCACCCGATTTAAATGTTATCCTTTGGATATTCCGTTTAACTTTTCAACTCTCAATAATTACGGTGTCAGTCAAGCCACGGGAGATTATTTACTCTTCTTAAATAACGATACAGAAGTCGTAACAAGCGACTGGATAGAGGCGATGGTCGAACAGGTACAACGCCCTCAAATTGGCACTGTGGGAGCATTATTATTATTTCCAGATGATACAGTTCAACACGCTGGAGTTGTTATGGGTTTAGGCGGAATTGCCGGTCATAGTTATTACCGCATGACTTCCCAAATGCCGGGATATTTTGGCAACTTAATTGGGTTTAATAACGTCTCAGCCGTGACAGGCGCTTGTTTAATGTGTCGTCGAGAGGTATTTGAACAAGTCGGGGGATTAGATGAAACGTTAACAGTGGCGTATAATGATGTAGATTTTTGTTTAAAATTATTAGATCGCGGTTATCGTAATTTGTATCTTCCCCATGTGGTACTCTATCATCATGAATCTAAAAGTCGCGGTTATGAAGACTCGCCTGAGAAAAAAGCCCGGTTGAAACAAGAATCTAAAATTATGGAAAATCGATGGAAAAAATATATTGATAATGATCCTTTTTATAGTCCTCATTTAACACGGGTTTGTCAAAACTATAGTATTCGAGTGTAGAGTAATAAAAAATATTTAAGGTCAAAATAGATGAATCCAGTTATACAAAACAATCCTCAAAAAACCGCAAACGATTATTTTAATCAAGGCAATCAATGTAAACAATCTGAACAGTATCAGGATGCCGTAGAAGCTTATGAAAAAGCGATTGAATTAAATCCTAATTTTTCCTGGTACTATCATAATTTAGCTGAGGTATTTTTTGAGTTAGAAGAATGGGAAAAATCCAGTAATTATTTTCAGAAAGCCTGTGAGATTAATCAAAACTCAGAATGGTCATTTTATCAGTTAGGAGAAGTATTAGTTCAACAAGGAGAATTAGAAGAAGCGATCGCAGCGTTTCAAACAGCAATTGAACTGAATCCAGGGTATGCAGAATTTTATAGTAGTTTAGGTGAGGTATTGTGGCAAGCAGAACGACTAGAAGAAGCAGAAAACACTCTACAAAAAGCAGTAGAAATTGAGCCATACTCTATAAAAGCCTATCAATATTTATGGGAAGTTTTAGCCAAACAAGGGAAAGGAGATCAGGGATTAGTTTATTTACAGAAAGCAGTTGAACTAAACCATAGCAGTTGGGAACTACACCAAAAATTAGGTGAAGTTTGGCACAGCAAAAGGGATTTAGTTGCAGCAGAAAAACAGTATAAAACAGTAATTCAGCTTAAGTCAGACTATCACTGGGGTTATTATAAACTAGGGGTAATTTTACGGGAACAAGGGAAGGTAGAGGAAGCGATCGCATCTTTACAAAAGGCAGTTGAGTTAGAAGCAAGTTCAGCCATTTGTCATCATTATTTAGGACATAGTTTAGCTGTACTTCAGAAATGGGATGAGGCGATTGAGTGTTATCAAAAAGCAATTGAATTAGCACCTGAATCCGCGATTATTTATCAACACCTTGGGGATGCTTTATCCAGTTTAGGACAGTGGAATGAGGCAGTTATTGAATATCGAAAAGGAGTTGAACTTGATCCAAATTCTTTAGAAGGGCAACATCATTTAGGATATGCTTTACATCAATTGCAACAATGGGATGCTGCTATTACTTGCTATCGTAAAGCTCTTGAAATTTCTCCCAACTCAGATGTCGTGAATCATCATTTAGGAGATGCTTTTGGACAGCGCTCAAAAACACATATTAATATACAACAAGTTGAGCTGGACATTAATGAAGCAATTGTATACTATTGTCGGGCTATTGAACTCCAGCCCAATAATTACGAAAAGCTTGTATACAAAATATTAGAACTTCAGCCAAATCGTTTAGAGAATGTATCTAATGATTTGATCTCTTCTTATTCAACGTATTATGAGAAAAGCCAAAAACTGATAAAAGAAGAAAACTGGTCTGAAGCTATTCTCAGCTATAAACAGTCTTTTTATAGTAATCCTAAAATTGCTCGAACTTGGTTGCACAATTGTTTAGGAGGTTACTCGATTAACTATGGTTCTTTGAGAAAGACTTTTAGAGACTACTCTAGGATAGAATATAATTTACCTAAAGTTACTATAGTCATACCAATCTACAATGCTTATGAAGATATTAAGCTGTGTTTAGATTCAGTACTCAAACATACTCAAAGTTTAAACGGAGATGCCGTTGATATTTTACTAATTGATGATGCCAGTTCTGATCAAAGGGTGACTGAATTTTTATCTCAGATATGCCACCGTTTCTCATTAAGAGTTAGACTTCATAAAAACTCTCATAATTTTGGATTTGTTAAGAGTTGCAATCTGGCTTTTGAGATATCTAACGATAAAGATATTATTTTACTCAATAGCGATACAATTGTCACGGCACGATGGTTAGAAAAATTAAGCAGAGCTGCCTATTCCAATGGTCAAATTTCAAGTGTTACTCCTCTAACAAATAATGGTGAAATCTGCTCAGTTCCTAGTTGGTTACAAAATAATGAAATTCCACAGGGGTATACAATAGACAGTTTTGCAGAATTAGTTGAAAATATTTCATTCTATCGGTATCCAACTATTCCTACAGCAGTAGGCTTCTGTATGTATATTAAGCGTGAAGCATTGGATGAAGTAGGAGGATTTGATGAAGCCAGTTTCGGTAGAGGATATGGCGAAGAAAATGATTGGAGTTTTCGAGCTTCAAAGAGAGGGTATTATCACATCATTGATGATTCAACATTTGTTTATCATTCTGGAGGAAAATCTTTTGGAACCGAACAAAAAAAGAGCTTAGCTCTAGCTAATTTTAAACCGTTGGAGGCACTCCATCCTGACTATCATCAAGTAATACATCAGTTTATTGATGCAAAACCTTATCAGGATGTTATCAGTAATATTCAGCTTCATTTAAAACTGGAAGAAATCCGTCAACAATCACCCGTATGCTTTATTCTTCACAATGCTACAGATATTCCTGTGAATGGGTCTTTAGGTGGAACTGAATTTCATTGTGATGCCTTAATTTCTGTAATTAGTCAAGGTCGGCCTGTTTATACTCTGTTTTTTAATAACCAAGAAGAAGGATCACTAGTATTAACTATTTTCTTAAAAACAGAAAAACTTAAATTTGAGTTTCCAGTACCTAGATCTAATAGATCTGAGCTTAATTATCAAAGTTATAAGTTTAGAAAGTGGTTTATTGGTATTCTTCAGTATTTTCAGCCTAGCCTCATTCATATTCATCATTTGATGAATCTACCTATTTTAGATATTGTTGAAAGTGTAAAAAAACTCAAGATACCCTATCTACTATCTATACATGACTATTACCTCATTTGTCCAAGTTTTAATTTGATAGATTGGAAAAATCAATTTTGCTACGAGCATAAAAATGAGCAATATTGTCAGAAGTGTATTCAATCTCTGTTTAATCAGGGGGAAAATATTAAGCAAAAATGGTATAAGACTTGTCAGGAATTATTATCTAGCTCTGTAGGTATTATCACACCATCGGATACAGCTCGTTCATATTTTACAAGAGAATATCCAGAGCTAACAGATAAAATAAAAGTTATTCGTCATGGTGTTTTTCCTCAGTATGTACTTGATGAAAAGTTGAAGTATCGTTCCGAAAAAATATACTTAAAGTCTAAAAATAAACCGATCAATATTGCTTTTGTGGGAGGAATACATATTATTAAAGGACTAGAATTGATTATTGAGATGATGGAAATTGTACAAAGCAAAGAAGAATTAAAGGTTTTATTTAACTTTGAACTTTATGGTCAGACGCAATATCCAATACCTGAGCATATTCAAATTTTGAAAATTAAAGGACGATATGAAAAGAAGGATTTACCAAAACTTTTGAACTCTGTAGATGTGGTAGTCTTACCAACTATTTGGCCAGAAACTTACTGTTTAGTAGCTGATGAAGTTCTAGCTCTAGGTATTCCTGTAATTACAACTCCCTTAGGAGCTGTAGCGGAAAGAGTTACAAGATATAAAATAGGATGGGTCACTCAGTCGGTATCAGTTAAGGCTATTCTAGAAGTGTTAATCAATTTAGCTAAACATCCTGAAGAACTTTCAAGTGTGACAGAAAATTTAAAGAACTATAGCATAATATCTTATGAAACTATGGCACAAGAATATTTATATGAGTATGAAAAGCATACAGCAAATTCAGAAAAACTATCAACTATATACAGTCAAGATGTTACAGTTTCTTTACAATCAATATTTTTAGCTCATTTAAAAACAAAGTGGTCTGAATTAAGTTAATCTAGTAAAATTACTTATATGGTCACATTAACGGCTATATCTCTATAGCCTTTTTTCTCTAGTAAGTTATTTTCTAGGTTTCATTATAGCACGAATAAAATTGGGTTCAATTGCATTAGTTTTAATCAAAAACTGATCTGTTTCCCACATAGTCTTTATAAATAACAGATCCTCCTCACTAGTGGTATAGTTTTGAGAAAAGCCATTAAATATAGGAAATAGAATTCCTCCATACTTTAACTCTTTAATAAATATAAAATTATTCTGAAAAGCAGACATAATCTCATCCGAGTTAATGGCTTCGTAGGGAGACAAGGAAGATTTTGGTGGAATGTGTATTTTTTCTAAAACTATTCCTTTATGGTTTTTTCTTAGCCTGCTTGGTAAAATTTTCCAAATTTTTGAAGCATATTCTTCTTGTTTCTGTGTTCTTTGTAGAAATGGAGCACCTATATAGTCTATCACAGTAAATATTCCATCATCTTTTAAGGATTTACTGATTTCCTCTGCTACACCATAAACATTACTGAGATGATGATAAGCCTGTTGAACACACACTATATCATACTTCCTTTCAGGAAGAACTACATTATTTACATCTTCAATTTGATAATTTACTTCAACCGAGTGATCGTAGTTTTGATAAAATTTTTCTCTCTGTCCCTCACTAATATCATATGCGTCAATATGTTCAACACCCAAAGATGTCAAAAACTTATACTCTCCTGTCATATCACCACAAGCTAAAGTTAGTCCAGATATATTTTTCCTTCCTGATAAGATTGCTTTTGCATCAGCCTTTATATCAAAAGCCTCCAGAAATTTTTTTTGAAAGTAAGGAATTGAATTCCAAGCAACACTCCGCGTCAATTGATTGTTTTGATCTGAGAAAAATTGAGCTTCTTCTTGTATTAGTTTTTTTCCTTGATTCATCATAGTCATTTCACTCAAAAAATTCTAATCTTGATTCTAGAGTCTAGAAGGCTAGACATTCAGTGTTCCCACTTATCAAGAGGTTCACTCATTATTCTAGTTAGTGAATATTATTGCTGCCTCTGTAATAATTTCCCTACGAAGTTTGTCGGGAATATTATTGTCAACTTCGTCAACCATTTGAGAAAACCAAACTGGCAAGTCAGAAAATGATATCTTTACAGCGCGAAAATGTGTATCTAGCTTGGTTCTTACTACTTTTTTAGCATTTCCTATTGGCAGTATCGAGAGATTTTTAAAACCATACTTATCAACTAACTCTGAAAGATAATCTCGGACAAACATCCACTTATCATCCATCTTAAGAAACTTTGGATTAGACTTATCTATCCCTGATCGATCATCAAAAAAACGAATTCGATTTGCAAAGTATCGTCTACATCTTTCAGGAATCTGATCAGAACGAGGATCTTGCAATGCCATTGCGTATAACATACGAACGAAATAGTTACCCATCTGCATTGGTTCTATAAATAGTGCATGACCACCAGGCTTCAGTATTTCCGCACAACGAGCAATAGTCTTCTCTGGCTCAAATAGATGATGCAGGATAGCTGCACCACAGACTATATCAATACTATCTGGTTTCAAATTTAATTCTTGAGCGTTCATTTGAAGAATTGAAACTCGTTCACGTAAATCCATATCGGTAACTTCTTTTGATAAAATAGCTAACAGGTTAACACTTAGGTCAGTTGCAATGATGTGTGCTTTGGGAAACATTTGTAAGAGCGGAATAACAGAATTTCCCGAACCAGAACCTATATCAAGGATGTAGGAAGGTGAATCTACATCAATATTCAAATGATTAACAAATCTTCGTATAATACTTTTAAAAAAATCATGTTTTTTATAAAATTTATGATAATTTTCAGCACCTAAAATAAACTGTTCATGTATATACTGATTAACATAATCTTGGTTATAGTTTGGAGTGAAAATTCCTGACAGTTCTTCATGCCCAAGCCTCTTAAAATCAAAGATCTCGGTTGTTACAATATTTTCTATTTTTAACATGACTAAGACTCCATTTATTTTTCAAATGTCATAAAATTCAGTTGTTTCAATCAATTCTCTATTTTATCATTGCCACCCCAACTCTATGTTTAAATAATTTTCTAATTTTTGGTTATGTACATGAAAAAAATCAGAGAGCTTCTGACGAACTTTATCACTAATCGGACTGTATGAGCCTGAATTATACTGTGGATAGCTAGCTAACTGATGATCTGATACCTCCAAAAATTCAAAAACTTGTTTCATTACAGCCTCTGGATTATCGTAAAACTCTTCACTCTTGAATATCTTTATCTGTTCTTTTGGAAAAAGATCAATCCACTGCTGGATAAAGTAGATATATAATCCTCTTAAAAGATATCCAGATCTTAAATGACCAAAAGGATCATCTGTATTAGAATAAGCTTGTAAAATAGGGTTCTCTAATTGTTCTAAAAAATTCATTTCTTCTCCGATAGCTTCTTCAAAGGAACGCTGCTCCTTTCCTGGATGATACTTTTTCTTATGATGATAATGAGAAAAAGCTCGCTCTACCGGATTTCTCAAAATAGCTATCAGTTTTACATCGGGAAAGTGCTGGTACAAACGTTGGGGGACTTTAGGGTAGTCAAGATAGCTTGTACTGGCTTCACCTGTAAAAAAGTTAGATTCTTTAGGAACTTTGGGGAAATGCGCCAAATACCAATCTATTCCCTTATCATAGCGAATAGAAAAAAAGTCAATTTCTTTACGAATACAGGGTAAAAAATGAGGATGCTGACTGATATAATTATACAGAGAAGTTGTTCCCGCTTTCATCGAGCCAATGATTATAAAGTTAGGTTCACATAGCGTTTCTAAATTCAAAGACTGATTGACAAGCTCAGGATAAGAAGCTAAGATATATTCTCTGCTAGAATTTCGATATGAATTAATAGCTTGTTTTAACTGACCTTGACGTGTTAATGCGTATCCTAGATTACAGTGAGCTTCTGCAAAGTTCGGGTTAAGCTCAATGGCTTTTTGATAACATTGAATAGCTTCACTATTTCTTTCTTTTTTATCTAAAGCGGCTCCCAGATTAAAGTAAGACCAAAAATTATCTGAGTTCAACTCAATCGCACGTGAATAGTAAATGATCGCTTCATCAATGTAACCCTGACTCTGTAAAACATCTCCCAAACGATGATGAGCCATTGCTAGATTAGAGTCAAGCTCAACAGCGTTCTTAAAACATGCAATAGCTTTCTTATATTCTTTTAAGCCAGTTAAAGCTTCTCCTAAATAATGATATACCATAGCATCACTTTGGTTAATTGCAATTGCTTTGGTATATGAAGCGACTGCTTTTGACCATTGACTTTTATGAGCAAACACTCTTCCTAAATTAAAATGAGAGCGAAAATTATTTGGATTCAACTCAATTGCATTGGAATAGGAACTTATTGCTTCATCATAACAACCTTTACTTTGCAAAACTTCTCCTAAACGGTGATAAGAACTAAAAAAATTTGAATCTATATCAATGGCTTTTCTAAAACAAGAAATAGCTTCCTCTGTTTGCTTATATCTGGCTAGAGCATCTCCTAAATAATGATACAGCTTTGCGTCATCTGGCTTTAGCTCTATTGCGGAGCGATATATTTGTATTGCTTCACTCAACTTTCCTTTAGATGTCAAACTCTTAGCATCTTTTAGATATAAATCTAGTTCTTTTATATCAAAAATCATTTTAGTAGTTTCTTATGAATACATAGTTGGTCAAAACTCAAAAGTGTTTTACGCTTAATTGGAGCAAAAACCTATTCTGAGTTAGCTCAAGCTATTGAGCAGGTTTTCAAGCAAACTTCTCTTAATGATATTCAGCACGGATTCACCCATTTTTGGTACTGTACCTCACTATATTTAAAAATACTGTATGATTTTAGTGTAACCACTTTCCGTATCAACTGTTTCCACTCTTCAGATGTCGTCAGTGACTCAACATCTAGAGAGATACCATTTTCTTGCGAAAGTTGAGTAAAGTTCTCCAACCAATCAATAACCATTTCAGAACGAGAGTTAACCCTATGCTTGCTAGCTTTCCTGAGATATTGAGCCATTTGAGTTAGATCTCCAATTCTATAGCTAGACCATGCTTTCCATACTAAGAATTGATAGTTTCCACGACCGTTAGTATGCGAATGATCTACTACAATTTCTTGTAAACGAACTCTGACTAATTCTTCCTGAGTTTGATAGAGCTGAATCTGAGCTTGCTCTAACTCGGCTTGAGTTTGCAACAGTAAAGTATGCGATTGCTTTGAATCTCGATCTGAGTGATACCACTTCACCTGAACTTGCTCCAGTTTCGTTTTTAGCTGTTCTAGTTCAGACATAGACTCATCTAATAACTTCTGCGTTGTTTTCAGTTCTTCCTCTTGGGTGGAAAGCAAAATTTCTGTTGAATACAGTTTAACTTGAGACTGTTCTAATTCCCCCTTCATTTGTTTCAAACTACACATTGACTCCTGCAAATTCTTATCCGTTTGCTGTCTCAAGAATTCTGCTTGAGCTAATTCACTTTGTACTTGATACAGTTGAGCTTGCGATCGCTTGAATTGGCTTTTCATCTTCTGCTCATTAGACTGTGCTTTAGATAATTCGACTTTAGCCTGTTCCCACTCTTGTTTAATCTCTTCGAGTCGATAAGTTGACTGCTCTAATAAATCTTGAGTCTGCTGCTGTTGAAATAGAGATTTTTTTAATGTATCTTCGATCTGGTGTTGAGACTGTTGAGACTGTTCTAATTCTTTCTGAGTTTGTTGCAGTTGAGACCGAGACTGTTCTAACTCTGCTTGATTTTGCTGCAGTTGAGACCGAGACTGTTCTAACTCTGCTTGATTTTGCTGCAGTTGAGACCGAGACTGTTCTAACTC
>JBARXJ010000055.1:0-8039 GCA_049647265.1 Microcoleaceae cyanobacterium | reverse complement strand
AAATAGCTTGATTATCGTTAATTTCAGAAGGTTGTTGAGATGTATTTTGAGGTGGCGTTATAACAGGTTCAACTAAATCGACATTAATTTGATTACCGTCACTTTTATCATTCGGACTCACAGCAATTCCCCCACGTCCTGTAACTATAAATGTACTGCTACCGCGCTGCCGACAGAATTCTGCTGCAATTAAATCATTCGGGTCTGTAACAGTTTGAGTTAAATCAATTAATCCAGAATTGGGGTCAAGTTCAGTATTCAATTCAACAGTACCGCTAAATTCGGGGCCTAATTCAGAAGTTGCCGTAATATCACTAAACTGACTTTGTTGAGTTCGGAATGCTGTTCCAAAAACACCCCCAGCATTAATCGTAACGCGACCCCCAAAAGCATCCTCAGCATTAGCCGAAATATCGCTATTTTCTATAGCGGTTAAAGTTTCCGTATTGATAGTAATATTACCGCCTGTTGCTTCTCCAGTAGCATTTGTAGTGATATTACTATTATTACGAAGTCTAATATCTTCAGTATTGAGAATAATATCCCCTTCACCTGCTGTTGTGTTTGCATTTAAAGTAGCTTGGTTATCTAACAAGATATTGGGAGCATTAATAATTAAATCCCCTGCGGCTTCTGTGCTGTCAGAACGAACATTAATTGTTGCTCTATCTCGAACTGTTAAATTATCGGTATTGACGGTCAATATTCCACCTTGACCTGTTGACTCAGACCTAGTAGCAGCAAATAAACCGCTAACAGCAGAGCCATTAGCAGCAGTACCAATTAGTTCTATATCCGTGGCATTAACGGTTAAATCTCCTGGGGGACATTTAATCTCTTCCAACTCAGCTTCGGTTTGAAGTGTTTATAAATCTTGAATACTGGTCATGATATCCTACTGTTCATTACTTTATAGTGTAATTGATTCATATTAACCGACAACTTCAAGTACTGCTGAAAGCACCGCCATTGTAGAAGTTTCATAAGGAATTGTTCCTTGTTGAAAACCCCCGTCCCCTTGCTGAAATCTGCCATTATTTCCACTTCTGGCAACATCTGTCAGCAAACTATCAATTAATCCTATAGGAATATTGGCGGCTTTGGTTTCATCAAGTCCTCAACTCTTGACTGGGCAAGCTTTTTAACCTGTTTAACCTACTCTGACTTCACAAAATCAGTGAACGGTAAGATAAAATGCTCTAGTATAAGATTCCATTGACAGGTATTGCCAGAGTTATTGATGTTTCAGAAACTTAGCTGCAAAACTACGTTAATCACAAATATTACAAACTGCTTCTAAGAAGTGAGAGAACGATATTGCAGTTATTTGGTATGCAGTTTCACTATTACAATGCATCCTTACATCTTTAGGACTACCAATTAGATTTGAATAACTATAAATCTTGATAAGAAAGTTGTTGTGATAGCTAAAGTTATTATAAAATAGAATATAATCTGCAAAATCACGAATACTGATTGAATGTTGTCAACGCCACTCCTCTTACCTTTAATTATATTATCTTTAAGTGTTTTCTCAATTTATTTGTTCGTCCAATGGATAGAAACTCAGCGTGAGCGAGATGAGCTGAAGCAAGAGTTACATAAACACAAGCAAAAATTACATCGATATGAGAGTTTAACTAATAAAGAAGAATATGAAAAGCAGTTAGATGAAAATATTCAGTTGAAGCAAACTGAAATAGAAGAACTGAAAGATAAAATCAAAAAATCAGAATCTTATTTATGTGAACTTCGGGCTAAAGAATATTTAATTGAGATAGATGAATATGAACCTAAGTATGATTTTGTAAATTCAGAAGATTATCTGCAACGATGGCAAGAGATAAAATTGAAGCAGGAAAAAATGCGAAAAAATAAACAAGCATTTATTTGTGATGCAACATTGACAATAGGAGAAGGAAAAGAAGGAAAAAAAGATGGGCAAAAGGTGAAGGGCGAACTGAGAAAGATGATAGAGTTTGCATTTGAAGAACAGTGTAAGTATGCTATTAAAGAGGTTACATATAATAACAATGATAAATTAAAGCGAAAAATCAAGACAATTTTTAATAAAGTTAATGATGGCTTACAGAAAATGCGCTTCAAGATTTCAGAACAATACTTAGACCTTAAGTTTCAAGAGCTGGATATTAAGTATGAGTATGAAGAGAAGAAACAGGAAGAAAAAGAGATAGAAAAAGAACTAAATAAGCAAAAGAAAGATCGTGAAAAGAGTGAAAAAGCAAAAGAAGATGCTAAAGCAGCCGAACATAGAGAAAAAATTCATCAACAAGAACTTGATAAAGTTCGGCAGGAATTAGAACAAGTTGCACAAGCTGAGGTTGAAAAGCGAAAGGAGCTAGAACTACAATATCAGCAGTTAGAACAACAAATTTATCAAGCTAGAAGTGATAAAGAAAAAGCTAATAGGGTCAAATGGGGATATATTTATATAATTTCAAATATTAGTTCTTTCAAAGGAGAAAATATATATAAAATATGTATGACACAGCGGAATAAACCAGATGAATATATTAGTAACATGAATCCTGCGGTTCCATTCAGATTTAATATTCACTTCAAGATTTTCTCGCAAGATGTTTTTGATACACTAGATAGGCTACATAATCGCTTTAATGATAAAAGAGTAAATAAATTTAACTCTAGAAAAGATTTTTTTGAAGTTTCTATCAATGAAATTGATCAAGTAGTAAAAGAAATTCAAAGAGAAACAGGTGTTTTAAGAATTGATGAACCTTAATTATAACCTCAAGCAGACGAATATCATCAAAATCTAGCAGCACGTAAAAATAAATCAAACGAGCTGAAGTAGAGAATTAAGAAATAAACTTTGATATGCGATTTGCTTAAAGAGAATGAACAATCCTAAAACCAATATGCTTAAACGTTTCATTTGCTACCTGATAAAAACGGTAACTTGAACGGCATATAGAGGAACCATCATAAAAAGAACCACCACGGGCTACACGATTTTTGTTCTCACTATTGTCTAACCATTCTTTACCATCAGTCGGCGCATTCTCATAATTATTATGCCAATAATCTAAACACCACTCTAATACATTGCCATGCATATCAAATAGTCCGAAATTATTAGCAATCTTAAAATGATCTACTGAAGTAGTTTTTTCTAAATAAATCCCTTGAGGTTCATCAGCATAACGATAGTTACCGTCATAATTAGCCAGATCCGTTGTAATTGTTTCTCCAAAATGAAATGGAGTTGTAGTTCCGGCACGACAGGCATATTCCCATTCTGCCTCGCTTGGAAGACGATATTGATGACCTATTTTTTGAGATAAGCGATCGCAAAACTCAACAGCATCATACCAAGAAACTTTTGTCACAGGATGGCTTTTACCTCCTAAACGTGAGGGAAGAAGTTTAAGCTTTTGATTGACTTTTGGTAAACAAGCTACTTCTCTCCACTGTGCTTGTGTAATTGGGTATTTACTGATTAAAAATGGCTTTATAGTGACTGAATGTTGAGGTCTTTCATTGGAATATCGCGAGCCTTCAAAATCCGGTGAACCCATTAAAAATTCTCCTCCCGGAATAACAATCATTTCTAACATTACCCCATTCCCCAAATCTTCTATTAGGAAGTGATTATGCCTTTGAGAACGATTAATTTCTTTGCCGTGATCATCTATGATAACCGTTGTAAATTCAAAAGTTTGAGTGCCAGGAACTGATGGGATAATTAACTGAGTATTTTGTGGTTCCTCCAGATCTTTTATATTTTGACTAAAAGTAGCAGGTATAGATACTTTTTCTTGAACTTTATTCTCAATATATTCACCATTAAATTGTTGAGAGTCTAAAGTTGCAATTATATCAATAATTTCATTAAGTTTTTTCCCAGCTTCTAAACCCACAAACTCGCTATCTACAAGCTCATTCAAGAATTTTAATGATTGCTCTTGCCCTTCAGAAAAGATGATTTCAACCAATTCAGAAAAGAAGATAAAATTGTTTTTTTCAATAGAATCTATCTTGGCAGATATATGATGAAATCCTGTAATCATCAAGAGTGCTCTACGTTCTGGAACAGTTTGGGTCTTTGGTAAATTGGCTAGCAGTCGCATCAATTGGGATTGGATACTCATTGTCATTAAACTTGAGATGCTTATAGAATCTTTCCAAAACTAAGTAGCCTATCTTAGTGTCTTTAGCAGATCCAAAAGCTGTAAGGGTAAGTCAGCTAATATACTTTCTACCAGTATGCCCTCATTTCTGTAGTAATGCTGTTGAGTTGTCGGTTCAGAAATGTTGCCTCCCGCATGATGCAGAGCAACAACTTCCCAAGAATCATTAAAAACAGGAGAGCCAGAAGAGCCTGGTAAGGTGGAGGTAATATACTGCACGACATTGCCACCTACATATTGAACAAAGTTGTTTTGTAGCGAAATTTGTTTGGGTTGTCCGGATGGGTGCTGAATAATATTGACTCGACTACCACTACGAACCCTTTGACACAACAGTGGCAACCAACCCCATCTTTTTCCGGGTTCTCCTTCAAGTTGAACCAAGGTATAATCTAAACTCTGGTTAGTCTGAAAAATTCCATTGGGTTTAGCACGATACTCATCAGGCTGTTGTGCTTCTCCTTGAAAATTCTCTTCGTAGTTAAAACGAAAAATTGTATTGGACAACAAATTTGAATCTGGCAAGACATGATTGTTCGTCAACAATAAATCCTGAGCCACGAGAAACCCCGTCCCTGACCAAGATTTTTGTCTCCCTCGTACCCCAACATGGGCAACTGACTGCGCTACATGAAGACCTTGCTGTAAGAATGAAATTGGACGTAGTGTATTCTCACCAATAATTTTCTCTAATACGTCTGCTGGGGTTTCTTTACCTTGCCACTGACTAACATCAGGTAATGCAGAGATTGGAGTCATCAAATCATACTTAGTTAGTAATTGATCTAAAAAAGTTTGCTGCTGTACCCCAACTAAAGATTTAAGAGTATTCAACAATAGTCCTAGTGCTTCATGCTCATAAGTTAAACGCCCGTAGCTAGATAAATAGCTTACAATTTCACTAACTGCTACAAATGAACTACCTGAAAGATTAAGCATTGGCGCTAACTGTTTCAACCCGGCTAACTCCAATATTTGCTGACGTGATCTTTCTGTAGACAGTTCAGGTAGATCTTTTAAGAGAGTTATCAACTGTTTACGATCATCTACTTCTAAATTGACCATATTATTATTTACTTTATATTAATCAATAAAATGTGAATTTACTGCCAAAAAGGAGATTAAATCATCCATATATCATTATAATATAACAGGACTAGGGTACTTAGTAATACGCTATACACTGTACAGCCAGAACTCGGAAAAACTATAAACAAAAAGCTCATTTTTCAAAAACCCCTTTATTTTTTGTTTTCACCCGTTCGTACAGTTCTTCCATGACTTCTAAAAATGAGGTATCCTTTTGCCAAAAGGGTGGAAAATCCCCGGCTTTTTTAACCACAATCGCAGGAAGATTCGCGGTTGAAGTGTCTGCTGTTATCGGGGGTAAGTCGTTTCTGAGGCAGCCAAAAATCCTGTGCTGAACAGAGTTCGGGTAAGGCAATTTTTTCAGGTTGAGTATAGTAAGTTTCTGCTTTTTCTGGCAGCAATTCCTCTGTATCCAATGCGGAGGATAAGGCTTTTCCTAAGGGCGTTTTTGCCAGTTGAAGCTGTAATTTTGAGCGGGAAATTCCTCGCAATTCAAATAGTAAAAAAGGATCTTGATCGAGTTCTGCCGCAACTAAATAATAAACCCCAGCAATATGTTTACAAGGATTTCCCCAATCTGGACAAGAACAATCCGTTTTAAAATCTTTGCGGTTGTGGGGGAGCAGATGCAGATTCAATTCAGCAAAGGCTGTTTCAATATTATCTGGAACTTCACCGAGGAGAAGCTTAGAGACAAAACTGGCTTTGGAACCGAGATAATTAATCACTTTTGACCAATTCGCGGCTGAAATTGATTTAATCTCAATTGTTGTATCGTAGAGGGGTTCTTTATAAACGCCAAAATAGGGATTAACGGAACCGCGTACTTTAGCTGTAATTTTATTGTTACTAATTTTATATTGTTTAATTTTACCATTACGAGCGTAAGAACGACCCCGCCCCAAACGATTGGATTCACTGAAGTCTTCTAAGGCTTCAATAAAGCGTTTTCCCCACCAAGTTTTGCTAAATTTATTCATTTATTTAACCTCTTTTTTGACAATAATAGATTACTGTGGATTCCCGTCTACACGGGAATGACGTAAAGCCCCCAATTTTGGGGGTTTGGGGGCAGGAGTTTGGGGGCAAACAATTTCTGATAACTACATCACCGCCTGTTTATTTAATGCAATTAACTGTTTAAAATGTTCATTATCTAACTCTGTTAACCAAGATTCATCTGAACCTACAATAGAATTAGCAATTTTTTTCTTATCTTCAATCATTTGATCGATCCGTTCTTCTAATGTTCCTAGTGCAACAAATTTATGTACAAAAACATTCTTCTTTTGACCCATTCTAAAAGCACGGTCAGTGGCTTGGTCTTCAACGGCAGGATTCCACCATCGATCAAAATGAAAAACATGATTTGCTTTGGTTAATGTAATTCCCACACCTCCCGCTTTTAATGATAGAATAAACACCGATGGTTCTGTTGCAGAGTCTTGAAATTCTGCAATCATTTTTTCTCGTTTCGGTTGCGTTGTTCCGCCATGTAAATAATAAGTATTAGAATGAAGAGACTGTTTGAAATACTGCTGTAATGCTTCCCCAATTTCAGTAAATTGAGTGAATATTAACAGGCTATCTCCTTCGGCTATTGCTTCTTCGCTCATCTCTCCTAACCGTTCTAATTTATGGGAACGTTCCGGTGTAAATTCGCTTTTATCTTGCAAGAATTGGCGGGGATGGTTACAAATTTGTTTAAGTTTCATCAGGGTTGATAACATTAATCCTTTGCGCTGGATGCCTTCAGCCTCTTCTAATTGTTCCATCACATCTTTCACCGTTGCCTCATAGAGAGACGCTTGTTCTTTGGTTAGATTACAATATTGTTTATGTTCAATTTTATCCGGTAAGTCTTTAATAATATGTGGATCAGTTTTGAGACGGCGAAGAATAAATGGTTGCACCAGTTTATTCAGGACTGTTGATTGAATTTGATTGTTTTCTTTTTGAATGGGAAGTTCAAAAGATTTACGAAATTGGGATTCTTTTCCCAGATAGCCGGGATTGAGAAAATTAAAAATAGACCATAAATCTAACAGTCTATTTTCGACGGGAGTTCCTGTTAGCGCCAGACGATATTTAGCAGAGAGTTTTAAAATCGCTTTCGTTTGTGCGGCTTTGGGATTTTTAATATTTTGAGCTTCATCCAGAACAATTCTTTGCCAATTTATCTGAGTTAAAAGTTTGGCATCTTTTCTAGCTAACGTAAAAGAAGTAATGACAATATCATAATTTAAACAATCAGTTTTAAACTCTTCTGTATCTTGAATTCGGCTGCTACCATGATGAATCATGACTATTAAATGAGGAGCAAATTTTTCAACTTCTTTTCGCCAATTTCACACCACAGAAGTGGGTGCTATTAATAATGTTGGTAAGAGGGTTTCAGCATCTTCTTTTTCCATCACTAACCGAGCAATAACCTGTACGGTTTTACCCAATCCCATGTCATCTGCCAGACAACCATTTAACCCAGAAATGTTGAATTGGTCGAGGAATCTCTCTAAAATTAGACACACTACACCTATTATAAGCCAGTTTTGTCAACAAAAAACTAACTTAGGCAACCAATGAACATAGCTGATGTTTTCACACATAAAAGCCTGTAAATAACGCAGCTTATCTAATAACTTATCTCCAAATTATTTCGGAATTGTGACTAATTGTAGCAACACATAAGCGATTAAACAGACATAGATTTGAATAGTAATTCCATTGGTATTTTTAGTGATTAAGCGATCCAGTTTTAGATGCATCTTTAAAAACTTCCAA
>JBARXJ010000054.1:0-1923 GCA_049647265.1 Microcoleaceae cyanobacterium | reverse complement strand
AACCATACCCGCTTCAGACTTGTATAGTTTGGGTGCAACTCTAATTTATTTAATCACGCGATCGCATCCGGCAGACTTGCCGACTCGTCGCGGACGAATTCAATTTGAAGTTAGTTCTCAAATTAGTCAGAGGTTTCAGGCTTGGATAAAATGTTTGATTCAACCGGATATAGAAAACCGTTTTAATACAGCACAACAAGCATTAGAAGTCTTACATAATGATGCTATTCCGTTAGATAGTTTTTCTGCAACAAATACTAAGTCGCGTGGCAGTCGAGTTATATTGAAGAAAACTGATAAAAAATTACACATTATTATTCCTTCAATTCCTATAGCACAAAAAATTCAAGCTTTTTTCGGAACTTTTTTAGTAGTAACTCTGTTACTTAGCATACCACTATTCATGATATTTTCAATACTTACTTATCCTGTTGTTAGGGGAGTCGCTACAATTATCATTGCTACTATTATCTTAGGAATATTAGCCCACACTATCTACAATTATTTTAAAGACACTCGAGTGTTAATTGAAGAGCAAAATATAACCTACATTGCACGCTTTCTATTCATGAGATCTCAAAAAACATTACCGATTGAAGAGATTATAAAACTAGAAAGTTCTTGGGACGGTATCAATATTTGGTTTGATAATCATTGCTATTCTCTCAAGCCTTTGACCTCAATGGAAGTAGAGTGGTTAACTCACGAAATAAGTGATTGGCTATATTTACCCATTCAACCCAGTTATTTATTGACTAAAATTAATCATAAATTAACTAAAACCAATAATGAATCAACTAAAACTAATCTCCCTGAAACATCACAGAGTAATCCTGTTGATTCTTCTAGCTCATCTTCAATAAAAGCTCCATCAAAGGCTAAATGTTTTATTAATAAAACTAATAAGTTCCTAAAAGTTTCTGCTCCTGCAAAATCCTATTTTGAATATTCAAATGCTTGGATAACGTTAAGTCTTTTCATCATCTTTATATTTTTTGGGATGCAAGGCGTATTTACCGTACTATTTTTTGGTCCAGTGATTGGTTTTGTTATTAATTTCGTTTTAGCTTACTTGAATACTACTCAAAACCTACAGGGAAAAAGAATAATACTTCGGATTGCTCAAGACACTGCTTGTCTTTATAAAAGCTCTAATCCTAAAAAATACTTGAATCAGATTGATACAAAAAATATTCAAAATATAGAAGTTGTTTGTCGTTCACCCCGAAAATACAATTCTGCCGACTACCATGTTGAACTTAAAACAAGTTTAAAGGATAAATTATTAGTGGGAAATCGTCAACATTGGCTGTCTGAACATGAGGCTAATTGGATCGCGTATGAGCTGAGTAAGTGGCTGAAAGTCCCTGTAACTGAAAGGGAAGAGGTTGATCCGCCATGTTAAGTAATTGGTGAAAGAACATCATGAAAAATAGAATAAGTCGGCTGAGTAGAATCAAATAAAACCCAACAACATCTAAATTTAGCCTCAGTTAGATTTCGCAATTCGTTCAACATCAACCGATGACAACATTAAAGATTTTCAAACAGTAATCATGACAAATAAACTCATCGATAAAATTCTACAGGAACGTTATCAAATTCAATCATTACTGGGTCATAAAACAGGTCGAAGAACATATTTAGCCAAAGATTTACAGACACAATCTCAAGTCGTTGTTAAATTACTATTATTCAATCCCGACTTTACCTGGGATGATTTAAAACTATTTGAACGAGAAGCTGAAACCCTAAGAAATCTCGACCATCCAGCCATTCCTCAATATCTCGATTATTTTGAAGTTGATACTGAAATAGGTAAAGGTTCGGCATTAATTCAAAGTTATATTGAAGCCAAATCTCTGCAAGAGTGGGCGGAGTCTGGACGAAGCTTTAGTGAAGATGAATTAAAAGCGATCGCTA
>JBARXJ010000053.1:0-391518 GCA_049647265.1 Microcoleaceae cyanobacterium | reverse complement strand
GTAATTTTCTAGGTACTGCGGTTAGCCGTTTGGCTTTCCGTTATTAATAATATAGGGGATAACGTTACGCTTTGTAAAGGGTTTTCACAATATTGTTACTTATTGTAAATATAAGTGGAGCTTATGTCTCAGGTTCAAACCAACTGGCTCGCCAAGCTGACTCGGCTTCTAATACGGCTTTTTCTCGTTGTTTTTTATAATAATCATGTTTAAGTTGGCTGAGTTGACCGGCAAGAGAACGAATTTGATGTCGTTCTGTCATTAAAGTTGCATCAGCAAACTCAATCTCTGATAACCTGAGGTGAATCGTCATTAAGCGAGTAATTGAGGCACTTTGAGGATCTTCAGCATCCTCAGTTTCAATCATAATATTTAACAGATTCGGTGGCCCTGCAATCGTTTCAGCGGCTGCATCGGCTTGGGACGCGGCTTCTAAAATAGCCTCAGGGAGTTTCGGTGAGAAAATATGAGAGTGTTGCAGCAAAAAGTTAGTATCTCTAGAGAGCTGGTTCAGCAGGTGACTAATAGCAGATTCTATTTGCTCTTGCCAGTCAATCAACTGTTCTGGAAGCGTGGGGGGCTGCTGTGATTGTTGTGATGGCAGTGACAAAGGATTGGATAGACTCGGTGAGACTGTCATTTCTGTCTCTGGCTGCTCTTCTTGAGATTGAGACTCTTCCCTCTGTGGCTTCGACTGATTGCCATGGGGTAAGATTTGAACCGAAGTCACTAATGTCAACAACTGAGCTTGAGCCGTTTGAGCAAGCTGTTGCAGATTTTGCTGAAACTGTTGTCGTTGTGAGAAAGACAATTTCAAAAACGATTCAGGATAACCGTGAGTACATAAGTGATAACAAGCCAGTATAAGCTGCTTACTTACAGCCTCACCCAAAGCCGTCAGATAAGTTTGATAGACTTTCTCAAATTCTTGCGCCAGTTCACTGACTTTATGATTAAGTGTCGTTAGCTCTTGTTGAATTTGCTGAATTGATCCTGCCATTTTATCCCTTAACAATGACTTGAGTACCATAGAAGAAGCCCCGACTTCGTTAATTTGAGCGATCGCAATCGGGGCAATAATGATAATCTAGATTCGTTACGTGCGATTGATCGCCACTGATGTAAATAGCGATCGCGCTATCGTAACCTTAAGTTTTACTCTTCTGACTCAGCTTCGACCCCTTCACCTAATGTAAACCGGGAAAAGCGGCGAACAACAATATTTTCTCCGAGCAAAGCAATACTTTGCTTGACTAACTCTTCGACAGAAATATTTTGATCTCGGATATAAGGCTGATCACTTAAAGACAGCTCCTTCAGACGTTTATCAATCCGGCCTTGAACAATTTTTTCCTTGATATTATCTGGTTTTTTCCCCAGATCATCCCGGCCCATTTCAATCTCTTTTTCTTTTTGTACAATCTCGTCTGGGATATCCTTAACACTGACATATTCCACATTCGGACAAGCTGCCACTTGCATTGCCACATTCCGGACTAGAGTCTGAAATTCTTCCCGACGGGCAACAAAGTCAGTTTCACAATTGACTTCAACTAACACACCGACGCGACCCCCTGTATGGATGTAGCTACCCACGAGTCCTTCTGCTGCAACCCGACCTTCTTTTTTACCTGCCGAAGTAATCCCTTTCTGCCGCAGCCATTCTGTTGCTTTTTCCAGGTCGCCATCCGAGTCTTTGAGGGCTTTTTTACAATCCATCATACCTGCGCCTGTTTGGTCGCGCAGTTGCTTGACTAATTTTGCTGATATTTCGGCCATGTTTTGTTTAAGTCCTTCTCTTAAAATTGTTGTTAATCGTGACAAGACACCTGTTAATGAATACTAACAAATGACTTGAGTCAATCTCAATATATTGGGCTACGGGTTAGGTAATCGGTGAGTTTGTAACAGACAACGGGGGATAAGTCCAGTTAAAAGTCAGAATTTACAAGCTTGCCAAAGACAAAGATAGGGGTCAAAAGTTAGGCAACAGGCAATAGGAATAACTCGTAAAACCAGCTTGACACTTGATACTTTTAACCCCTGTTGGGCTTCCTACTGGGTCTCGGCTTACGAGCGTAATAATGGGCAGATTACAGGGGGCAGATTCTGTATAGAAATGACCCCTGTTGGCGATCGCCTGTGCGGCAGGCACTTTTTAAGGCTTAAATCGTCTGCCCTTCAGCATCGCTGCTCCCTATCTGCCTTTAGCCGAGTTTCCCTTACTCTTGCTCGCTACTATTACTACTGTCTTCTTCTTCAGCGATTTCTTCGCTCTCTTCGAGCTCTTCTTCTAGCCCTTCATAGTCTTCTTCTGCACCGTCGTAGCCTTCGTAGTCTACCATCGTTTCACTGTCTAGTTCCCCGTGACGACCTTCGTAGATTGCATCGGCTAATTTACCCACGAGTAACTTAATGGCACGGATGGCATCATCGTTAGCCGGGATATGAATATCAGCCAAATCTGGGTCACAATTGGTGTCAAGTAGGGCAATAATTGGAATACCTAACTTACGGCATTCTGTGACTGCGTTATACTCCCGACGTTGGTCTACAATAATGACTGCATCAGGAATACGGCGCATCAGTTTAATGCCACCCAGGTATTTTTGCAGCTTACTCAGTTCTCGACGCAGAACAGACGCTTCTTTCTTGGGTAAATAATCTAACTGACCACTTTCTTCGCGGTACTCCAGTTCTTTGAGACGTTCTACCCGCGTTTTAATCGTTGTCCAGTTGGTTAACATTCCCCCTAACCAACGTTGGTTAACAAAATAAGCTCCAGCCCGATGTGCTTCTTGGGCAACAATTCCTGCGGCCTGACGCTTAGTACCCACAAACAAAAACTTCTTGCCTTGTTCAGAAGAAGTTCTGATGTAGTCATACGCTTCTTCAATCAATTGAGCGGTTTGCACCAGATCAATGATGTGAACGCCATTACGCTCGGTAAAAATGTACTGAGACATCCGAGGATTCCAGCGACGGGTCTGATGACCGAAGTGAACGCCGGATTCCAGCATTTCTTGCAGACTAACAACTGCCATGATTTATTTTCTCCTGTTTCGGGTTTATCCTCCATTCAGGCTTGCATCTCTACGGTGAATGAATCGCCGAGACACCCGAAATCCTGAATGTGTGAATTTTAGACAACTTTTCCATTGTATCAAAAGAAAAGTTAAATGGTTAGATAATATGAGTCATTAGTCACAAGTTATTGCTTGTTGGTTTTCTGGGCTTGAATCCCTGATGGCAGGGGCATAGAGAATAATCACAAAACTAAATTCCGGCTGGTATCCCCTAAACTGGGACGACGGCCGTCAATATTAGGTTGAATCGCGGTGGGTAAAATCACAGGAGATCCCCACTGGCTGACAAGCTGTTGCAACAACCAATCTTGATGCGATCGCAAATTATCTAAACCCGTGCCGCGATTAATAATAGCAAACCAAACAACACCGCGATCGCGAGTGGGAATGGCTCCAGCTAAAGCACTCACATCAAATAAACTTCCGGTTTTAACCGGAGAATGAGTCGGAATTTGCCGAAATTCCAATGTCCCTAAATCTCGTCCTGAAACCGGGAACAAATCGGCTACGGTTAAATCTGTACCCCGTAACTTCTGGTGTAAAGCCATAAACATCCCCACAGCCGCCCGAGGAGAGATTTGATTCTCATGTCCCAGTCCAGAACCGTTAATCAGCAAAATCTCCTCAACAGGAACCCCTGCTGCCGCCGCTGCTTGTTGTCGCACCGCTTGCGCCCCGCCAACGGTTTCGGCTAACATTTCCGACATCAAATTATTACTGTAGATATTCATCTGTTTAATAATTTCTGCCAACGATAAAGATTGATGGCGGATCACAGGCTGAAATTGTGGGGCAGAAAACAGAGGTTGAACAGTCCCGGCGATCGCCACTTGAGGTTGAGGGGTTCCGGGGACAAATGCCCGAGAAAACTGATATTGAGCCTCTGCTGGCCATAGACGCGGATCGAGGGCTTGTTTAAGAAATGTCCCAGCCTTAATCGGATCGGATTCATAATTCATCGCAAACTGATTAGCAATGACTAAATTACCCGCCACTCCAACAATTCCCAATTGATTGAGGCTACTGGCCAATGCAAACCCTTCTTCCCAAACAAAAAAAGGATCTCCCCCGCCTTGAATGACTAAATCCCCTTGAACAATCCCCTCAACCACAGGGCCTGTAACCCCAATCACCGTTTCAAATTGATGATCCGGATGCCATTGTTGTAAGGCAGCCAGGGAAGTTGCAACTTTTGTTAAAGAAGCCGCAGGTAAAGGGGTAGTTCCTTCATGACTGGCCAAAGTAATAGGGCCTGCTTGAATCCAAACCCCTTGAGATCTCTGCGATCGCCCTTGATTCGTCAGTCGATTAAGATACTGTTGTAGCGTTGTTTCTGCAATAGGATCGCGTTGATCGAGTAAAATCAACTCAGATAATCCACCGTCCCAGACTTGTTGGGTAGCTGTGTGTAGTTCAGTTGAATTAACACCTGCCATTTCAAGCCACAGAGACATTACTCCGGCGCTGAAAACATCTAACATTCAATCGACTCCTAAAGATAAAAAACAAATGTTTTGTTTGCGTGTTAAAGTTTGAGGCATGGTGATGACTTTGATGGGAAGAGGTTTAAATTTCTAGATGTTTTCATCCAGCAATCGGCAGATCTGCCTAAAAACTCTTTCTTGGATGGGTGATTTAAAACCAGGCGATTTCGGTGAGCGCACGAAGCAATTTGAGTATTGAGTGAACGGTACACTGACTCCCAAAAAAATTGTAAATCTCAATTTTGTTATTCTCCCAGTTTGCTGGCTTAAATCGAAACGCTCAACGTAATATAGCTTAGACAGGTAAAATTTTTAAGGTTTCTCTAACTTTGGTCAATGGGTTTAACTCGCGCACGAATTGCAATTGATGCTATGGGTGGGGATCATGCCCCCGATGAGATTGTTCTAGGAGCACTAATGGCGCAAGCCAAACTCGGTGTAGAGGTTTTGCTGGTGGGAGACCCCCAGAAACTTGAAACAGCTCTAAAACAATATCAGACACAATATCCCCGACCTGAAATTATTCCGGCCGATGGAACAATTGAAATGCATGAAGAGCCAATAGGAGCACTCAAACGTAAACCACAGGCTTCTATCAATGTGGCGATGAAATTAGTCAAGCAGAAAAAAGCAGATGCAGTCGTCTCTGCTGGACATTCGGGAGCGGCGATGGCAGCGGCTCTATTGAGAATTGGTAGACTACCCGGTATCGACCGTCCAGCCATTGGCGCTGTCTTACCCACGCTAGATCCCTCCTCTCCAGTGTTGATGCTAGACGTGGGAGCCAATGTAGACTGCCGTCCGAAGTTCCTCGATCAGTTTGCGGTGATGGGAACGATTTATAGTAAGTATGTATTGGGTATTGCTGAACCTAGAATTGGATTGCTTAATATCGGGGAAGAAGACTGTAAAGGAAATGATTTAGCCGTTAAAAGTTATCAACTGCTTCAGAAAAATCCTCAAATTCGTTTTGTTGGCAATGCCGAAGGACGAGATATACTTTCGGGTGATTTTGATGTGATTGTTTGTGATGGTTTTACAGGCAATATTGTCTTGAAATTTGCCGAAGGAATTGGTGAAGTTCTACTGCAATTACTCAAGGAAGAATTATCTGCTGGAATACAGGCTAAGGTGGCTACAGCTTTACTCAAACCGAGTCTAAAACGCTTCAAGCAACGGGTCGATCATGTTGAACATGGCGGCGCATTGTTACTGGGCGTGGCAGGTGTTTGTATTATTAGTCATGGTTCTTCTAAGGCGGTAACCATTTCTAATGCTGTCCGTTTAGCCAAAGATGCGATTGAAAATAATGTTTTAGACCGAATTCAATCTCAGTATCAAAATCATGTTCATCAAGCAACCAGCGGTCAATAAAATAGGAGAATTTAATTTAATTACAATTTTAACAATGGAGCTGAAAGTCTCGACTTAAATATTAAATGGAATTGAGTCAAATTAATGAATTGACAAAATTTTTATTTAATCACTATTCGATTGTATTTGTCATTTTTTGATATCTCAATTATAGTATTTTCGTCAAATCCAACAGCTCCCTAATATTCTATTAACTTGATTTTTTAGCAATAGCAAGTCATGAATTTTCTAATGAGACAGTGAAATTTTGACGATCCTTAACGTAGAAAAAGGCTCAAAATTAAATTGCCAGCTTATTAATCACACATTACCCATAGCCCGATAACATGATGTTACCAATTTGGGTCACAGTAGACAAATAGCCCATCAAAATGGGATGATATCGCGTGACGAGTTTTAATCCCTATTGAGCAGCAAAGGTAAAAACTTTAGCAGCTTGCACGCTTTGTTTTGTTCACACTGACTTTGATAGCAGAACAGTTACGGTGCAATCTCAACCCATCTAAACTGTTCTTCAGTTCATACAAAATGAACTATCATGGGCTGATCCCGACTGAGAAATTTTGACGCGATCGCAACAGCCAAAACGCTCTTGATGCTGACTTCAAAAACCTAACAATAAACTATGACAAGAAATGGTATTTCAATCCTTAGCAGCGGCTCGGCAACCCCAGCTTCATCTCTTGATAACTCCAGCCTATCACAGATAGTTGAAACTTCTGATGAATGGATCGCCTCTCGAACAGGTATTCACTCTCGACGTTTGGCAGACCCGAATACAAATTTATCTGACCTGGCAACAAGCGCTGCTCAAAATGCTTTAGAACAAGCCCAGCTTCAACCCAGTCAGGTGGATTTAATCATTCTAGCCACTTCTACCCCCGATGATTTGTTCGGTACTGCCAGTCAAATTCAAGCCAATTTAGGAGCCTCACAAGCCGTTGCTTTTGATTTAACTGCTGCTTGCTCTGGTTTCGTTTTTGGTTTAGTCACGGCAGCTCAATTTATCCAAAATGGTGTATACCGAACTGTGTTACTCATTGGTGGTGATATTCTCTCACGCTGGGTAGACTGGTCAGACCGTAGAACCTGTGTATTATTTGGGGATGGCGCGGGTGCTATTGTTCTACAACAATCTCAACAGAACAATTTACTCGGGTTTGAACTCCGAAATGATGGGAGTCAGAATGCTTGTCTGAATGTGAAATATCAACCATCACCTCAAACCTTAGTTGAAAATATCACCATTAGTCAAGGCCATTATCACCCTATTTCAATGAACGGTAAGGAAGTCTATCGCTTTGCGGTGAAAAAAGTTCCAGAAGTGATTGAAAAAGCCTTATATCGGGCAAATTTGACCGCTAATGACATTGATTGGCTAGTCTTACATCAAGCGAATCAACGAATCCTCGATGCAGTAGCAGACCGTCTAAAGATACCGCCGGAAAAAGTAGTAAGTAATCTGGCCAATTATGGTAATACCTCTGCTGCTTCAATTCCCATTGCACTCGATGAAGTTGTTCGCAGTGGTAAAGTGCAATCGGGTGATATTATTGCAACTTCTGGCTTTGGTGCTGGGTTATCCTGGGGAGCCGCAATTTTCCGTTGGGGAATATGAATTCCTACAAATAATCAAGGAAAAATAACAAATAACGATTAAAAAATGACTTTAACAGCATGGATATTTCCAGGCCAAGGTTCTCAAGCCGTTGGCATGGGTGCAGACTTACTTGATATTCCGCAAGCCAATCTTAAATTAAACCAAGCAGAACAGATTTTAGGATGGTCCGTCCCTGAAATTTGTCAGTCAGAAAAAGACAAACTTTCTCGTACACTCTATACTCAACCTTGTTTGTATGTGGTTGAAAGTCTTTTAGTTGATTTAATGCAGCAGCAAGGCGAGCAACCATCATGGTTAGCGGGTCATAGTTTAGGAGAATATGTTGCTCTCTATAGTGCCGGAGTGTTTGATTTTGAAACCGGGTTAAAGTTGGTCAAACGTCGGGCGGAATTGATGGATACAGCCGCAGGGGGTCAGATGGCGGCGTTGATAGGGTTTGACCGCGAACAACTCCTAGAACAACTTGAACAGACAGAAGGGGTTGTTTTAGCCAATGATAACAGTTCGGCACAGGTTGTAATTTCCGGTACACCCGAAGCGGTCGATACAATTATTGCCAATATTAAAACCAAAAAAGCTGTAAAATTGAATGTTTCTGGTGCGTTTCATTCCCCGATGATGGCACAAGCCGCAACCGAGTTTGAGCAAATTTTAACCGATGTTGATTTTAAAGATGCTCAAGTTCCTGTACTCTCAAATGTAGAACCGATTCCTACGACACAAGCGGCTCAACTCAAGCAACGTTTACTGGCTCAAATGACGGGATCTGTTCGTTGGCGAGAAACCTGCTTAACGCTGCAAGAACAAGGCGCAGAACAGGTGATTGAAGTCGGCCCCGGTAAAGTTCTTACAGGGTTAGTCAAGCGGACTTGTTCGGGGATAGGGTTAAAAAATATTAGCGCTGCTGCTGATATTGAGGCTTTGAATTAGCAAACAGTATCAAATCACTTTAATAAGTCTGCATCTCCGGGTTGAGGTTGACGAGGCAGAGGATTATTACGAGGAGAGGATTGTTCTGAAGAGGGTTCAGAAGGACGGGTCGCAGGTTGGGAAGAACTGTCAGACGGTAAATTGGGGTTGATCATTTCGACAATGGTATTGACTAAATTGTTTCTTTGTGATCTAGTCAAACTACTAATGGCGGCGCGATCGCTCACCATCGGATTTTCCTTCAAGGTATTACCGCTGGGATATTGGTTGTCTGACATCACCTCATTCACCCCGAGATAGTCAGCAACGGTGAGTTTCCAGTCGAACCGAGAGAGGGGAGAACGACCCTTGATGTACAGATGGTAGCGAATTAATCGTTGAATTAAAGTATCGTTTTCGGCAACTTCCCCTGTTTCTTGAGAAATGTAGCGGTTTTCTCGCGGTAAATCAGGTAAGCGTTGGTACACTTGCGATCCTATTTCTTGAACCTCAATGCGTCGTATACTTTGAGCAACTTGTATATTCTGTACAAGGTTTAATTTTATGGCGTGAGCCAGTCCTGAGTCTAAATCAGATATCCAAGTACTCATCCCTGTCAGGCTTGCTAAACCGCATACCATGAGTTTGATTTGAAAGGGTTGGTTCTGGAGATGAAGCGGCACAGGAATGATTCCTCTAAATCTTAGATACAAACTAGAACGGATTCAACTCTAAACTGATAGCAGCTAGAGGGCTGCTATACTGAAAGATAGACTTTGGGACGAGGAGATCAAGATATGAACCACTACAAGCTGATGAGCTGGTGAATGCATAACTTGATCTGTTCCCCGTTCCCAGCTCCCGGATCCGCTGTATTACTGATCGGCAATAATCTCAGGCTGAGTCAACTCATCAGACATTTCAACAATTGCCCGCAAAACGGGTTTCATCATGTTATCATCCATATTGTCAAAATCTTCATAACGACAGCGTTTAGCGCGGTTAGCCACCTGTACTGTAATTCGATAACGATTGGAGGCTGCACCAATTAGCTCTGAGGCTCGACGGCTAATTTCAATGGAATCGATAGCAGAGCGCTTTTGCATAATTTCTATGAGCTATTTAAGGTAACAATCTTTCTATCATAACGGATTCTGAGGAGAGTGGAGGCTGACCAAATTGTGAAAAAATTGTAGTCGTTTTGTTCGGTATGATGCATTTATCAACTCCGTTTATCGGTAATCTCGAAGTCAACTCACGTTTTTTCTCCCTGAAGTAGGATAGTCATTCCGTTTCATAAATGTTAAAATTCTTTACATATGATGTAGTATTGTAAATACTCTGATTAGACTTTAGAGTTTAGAGATTAGCAGCTCACCAATGAGCCTGAATCTCAATTCAGCAACGAGCTAGCTGGCCCCCACACATCTTTAGCAGAAACGATAGCGCAATTACCCGCCCGCTTTTGTTTCTAGTCTGAAGTAGGGGCTATATCAATGATTAACACAGTTCAACGTCGTCAGTTTTGAGTTATCTTGACAACGCTCTGAACTAGTTGAGATATTCAGCGGGAGATGAGCCATGAAAATTGCCAAAACTTCAGACACAGATCCTGTACGTTCGTATCTACGGGAAATCGGTCGTGTTCCTCTATTAACCCATGAGCAAGAAATTGTCTATGGTAAGCAGGTTCAACAAGCAACCACTCTACAGGAGACAAAAGCTAAGCTGGCCAAAAAGCTAGGCCGTGAACCGTCTCAAGAGGAATGGTGCGACGCGACTAATGTATCCCCTCATGAATTAAAGCAAATCTTAGAACAAGGTCGAATCGCAAAACACAAAATGGTGGAGGCAAATCTTCGCTTAGTTGTGTCTGTTGCTAAAAAATATATTAAGCGTAACGTTGACTTATTAGACCTGATTCAAGAAGGGACGATTGGGATGCAACGGGGGGTGGAAAAATTTGACCCCACTAAAGGCTATCGATTTTCGACTTATGCCTATTGGTGGATTCGTCAAGCTATTACCCGCGCGATCGCCGAAAAAGGTCGTACAATCCGCTTGCCCATTCATATTACAGAAAAACTTAATAAAATTAAAAAGGCTCAACGCTATTTAGCTCAGGATTTGGGACGCTCTGCTACTCTAAATGAGTTAGCGGATGAATTGGATTTGACACCCAAGCAAATTCGAGAGTACCTAGAACGTGCCAGATTACCCTTGTCTCTAGATTTACGAGTCGGAGATAATCAAGATACAGAGTTAGGAGATTTATTAGAAGATACAGGGGCTTCCCCAGAAGACTATACCCTGCAATCTTCCCTCAAATCTGACCTAGAAGGGTTGATGGCTGATTTAACAGAGCAACAACGCCAAGTTCTTGCCTTACGCTTTGGCTTAGAAAATGGCCAAACCATGACTCTCGCCAAGATTGGTGAGCGCTTGAAAATTAGCCGAGAACGGGTACGACAAATCGAAAGAGAAGCCCTAACTAAGTTACGCAAACGTAAGCAAGATATTAACGATTACGTGGCGAGTTAGAGGACTTCAGGAGTAGGGGAGCAGGATATTTAAGTTAAACGCTTGTCTAATTCCTGCAACCCATACCAGGCTCGTTAAACCCTATTGCACATTCAAAGGATAGGGGGAGTTAACCCCTTTGAATTTGTATCTTGATCGACAGACAATAAGCGAGTATTCTCTATGTTGTCATCCAGGCTATTAGCGAGTTCAGCGATCGCAGTAACCCGTGTTAAAGCGTCATTGGGCTGAAATGTGCCGTCTGGATATCCGAATAGAAGACCCGCTAATGCTTCGATATCAGCTTGTTGCCAATGAGGTTGAATATCTGGCAGGGCAGATAATATTCCTGAAGGAACACTCAACTCCAGAGAACGGCTCGCAGCAGGAGCAAACTGTACAGCGCCAGAAATTCGTTCTGGATCAATTTCATTACCAATTGCGTTTAAGGTATTACCTTGAGTGGCATTATAAACGTCGTAGCGAGCGTTATTGCGAATAATATTATTTCCCGGATTACTACTTGTGCCTAAGTCAGGTTGAGATTGGGAGATTGCCACTACACCATCGCGGGTATTATTTTCAATTAAGTTATTTCTAAGTACAGGCTGAGCCGAGTGAGAAACCACGACACCATCACGATTTTCAATAATTTTATTCTCAAGAATTTCTGGGGTGGCTTTACCATTAACAGAAATTCCAAATCCGGTATTTTGAAATAAATTATTACTAATTTTTCCAGAACCCGAACGAGCCACAGAAATACCGTTTCCTTGATTCTGAGCAAAAATATTGTTCGTAATGGTTGGATTTCCTCCGGCAGTGATGAAAATCCCATCTCGTGAATTATTCACAAAAGTTGAACTAGAAACAGTCGGACTGGCTGCCTCAATCCAGATTCCTGTACCACGGGTATTTGGGTTTGTGACTGTAACTCCGATAATTTGACTATTTTTCCGAGTTCTAAGAGTAGCATTTTGCCGGGCAAAACTAGGACTAACAAAATTTCCGCCGCCAAAAATCATAATATTTTGACCCAGAGTTGCTTCATCTCCTTTTAAGGTCACACCCTTTGGAATCAAAATCGGAAAGACTTCCCCTGCTTCTTGGGAATAAGTTCCCGGCGCAAGTTGAATAACCGTTCCCGCTTTAGCCGTTTGTAAGGCATAAGTAATTGTCCGAAAAGGCATCTGTTGAGTGCTTTCGGTTCCTTCGTCTCTACCCTGAACCGGATTAACATAGATCACCTGTGATAAAGCGATGTATTCTGGGGCAGTAATGGAGGGTTGTAAATCAATTCTCTGGGGACGCGCTAGAGTCGGCGCTTGCAACAGTCCAAGTACGGTTAAGCACAATAAAGGCGAACGCGCAAAACGTAACCAGTACAGTGTCGAGGAAAATAGCTCAAAGTAGCGAAAAATCAATTGATTGGCCATAGTGCAGCGAGTTTATATTTTGTCTTATCATGTTTTAGCCTAAAAGCAGTACAGTTAATTTTGCAATATGATTAAAAGTCCAAACTTCCTTGAATAGGCTCAGCCATCACCTTTTCAGCTTTGAGATCTTCATTTATCCTGAAGTTGGGACACAAGTTATCGGTATTGCCTGTACGTCAACTATAGATAATTTTTATATTCTGCTGAAAATGTTGTGCTATTTGTTACAATTGGTCATAATAAGATTTGAGAATACCTGCCTGCAAGCTTAATCAGAATGCAGACATTCGGTATCCTCTGAATCGAAATAACAACGGTATTTGTTTTAACCTAGCCAGTCTCGAGACTGGTTTTTTTATCGACTACTCCTCAAGTACCCGGTAATGGGTCACAGCGAATCTCAACTAAAAATCCATCTGGATCATAAAAATAAATGCCGCGACCGGTGGGACGACTCGTGGGGCCGTGATCGATTGGCACATTATTCGTTTTTAGGACTTCCACCGCTTGATCAAATAATTGCGGGTCAATATCAAAAGCGAGGTGGTTTGCCCGAGTAAACTGCACTTTGGGATCATCGTGGGGAGGGTTTAAATCCGGTTCAACAAAAATGTCTAAAACAGTACCATCAGGCGTAACAAAGTTAACGACTTTTCCCGCCGCCACTGAAGACTTCAGGGTGCTAGGAATTTCTTCTCCGGTCAGTTCATGGAGTCCTAAAATAGTACCGTAGAAATGACGAGAGGCATCAACATTTGAAACATTTAAGGCGATGTGATGGACTCGTCTTAAACTGCCGACAGAAAGGGTTTTCACCTCAGAAATAGGGCTAACTTGCATCACTACTGTTGATATTGTTATCAAGTTATAAGTTTGTATTGTAGTCCAAATTATCGGATTGAGCTTGAGCGTTACAAAACTTAAGCTTCTCGCTCTAGCATCAAGGTAACGGGGCCGTCATTCTCGATACTAACTTGCATCATGGCTCCAAACACACCTGTTTCTACCCGTAAGCCACTTAAACGTAATTTTTGTACAAACAGTTCATATAACGGTTGAGCCTGTTCAGGGGGCGCTGAGCGGTCGAAAGACGGACGACGACCTTTTTTACAGTCACCGTAAAGCGTAAATTGACTCACCACCAGTAGTTCACCGCGAATATCTTGGATGGATTGATCCCAACGTCCTGTATCGTTGTCAGAATCGGGAAACAGACGTAAATCTAGACATTTACGAACCATCCAGTCTAATTCAGTTTCTGTATCTGTTTTAGCAATACCAACCAGTAAATTTAATCCTACACCAATTTGACCGACGATCTGACGATCTACAGTAACTTGAGAGGATTTTACTCGCTGAATGATGACTCGCATTCTGAAAAAATCAACAACGTTTTACAAGCTTAACAATCGCTATTATAAACCTGATTGATTATCTGGTGAGGTTGTAGCCATCAGACATCAGATATGATAAATTACGAGGATTAATCAAAAGATCAAAATACCTTTCTCGTAGCCATAATTTTTTGGCAGAAAGCTAGCTATCTGCCCGATTAAAATAGTACCAACTTCAGCATAATTTTGTACATAAATCCAATCACATTTATATTAGTTATGAACTACTCGAAATAGCAACTGAACTCGAACTCGAATAAGAAGAGTTTTCTGTGACAATTAAAGTAGCTTCGCCATGGGTATAAGTATTGTCGCCAATTGCAATTGCACTAAAACTTGCACTCGCTGAGTTCCCGCTAGAAACCGGAAAATCTTTCCACCAGCTTGGCCAGTAAGACGAAGTATGGTTACCGCCTACAATAGTTGTTTTTGGCTCTATTATATTAAGATAATTTAGGTCAGTTATTTTCATGATTATTAGCCAATTAATAAATAGCTTATTACAGCTTCATTTCTAACAAAGCCATCAAATATAGCAGTTAGAAATTAAATATGAGAAATTGTAGATCTCAATGAAATCCACAGCGAATCTCCTGATCGCTTCTCTCCCAGCCCCAGATATGCACCCTGATTGTAAGCGCCCAAAAGTGACGATTTCAACCCAACTTCGTCCTAAGAGTAAAGCGGATTACCAAACAATAGAAGATACACCCTGATTGGCACATTTCTAATATAATCTTCTAATTACGATTGAGGTTGCCAAGTTGGCAGGTTTGATTCCTCAAGCACATAAAATTAGCCTCTATCCTAATAACTGTTTACGAGATAGAGGCTATAAATTTAAATTAAGTTAAATTGAAATTGTGAGAACTAACTGGAAATCTTTTGTGTAGAAGTCGCAGTAAATCGTTCGGCGAAATACTTGTTGAAAAATGTACTCGCAAAAGATAAGATTACAGGTGCGATGATAAAGGCAAGTATACCTGTTACTTGGAATCCCGGAACTACAACGGAAGCCAGCCAGAAACATAAACCGTTAACAATTAAGGCAAAAAATCCTAAACTTAAAACGGTGATGGGTAGAGAAACTAAACTTAAAGCTGGTTTAATAGAACCATTTACAACTCCAATTACGGCTGCCGCAACTAAAGCGGCTGGAAAGTTAGCCAGATTAACGCCAGAAAATAGAATATCAACCACTAATAAACTCAGGGCAGTTGCGAGTATTGTTAAAGCATATTGCACGATAATAACTCCTAATATTTAGTTAAACAGCAATTTGTATATTCCTATTAATAGTAATGGTAGCAACTGATAAAATTTTTATGCTCATCCCTAGGATAGATTGAGTTGATCGATTCAATTCAGAGTGTATTGTTTAAGTCTGTTTGACTGAAATTGAGCAAAGTCTTTAAAAAATGTAACAGCACAATCAGATTTTCAGTAAATTTACGGACGGACAAAGGCTTATTCAAGTTGCTAGACTATAGAAGGTTTAAATCATTAGTTTAAAAGGAAAGTACTAAATTTATATGATTTAATCTGGCTTATTCAGTAATAGAGGGTTTTTAACCCGGTTGATTAAACTAGAATCTAAACTAATTAATTGTTGTTAATATTGAAAAATTATGAAACGTGGAATTTATATTGTTGCGAATGATCGCGTGATGGAAAATGCCATTGCTTTATTAAATAGTATTCGCTGCTACAACACAACTATTCCTGTTATTTTGATTCCTTTTAATGATGAATATTATCAAGTTGCAGAAAAGTTAGGAAGTTTACATCAAGTTCAAGTATTTCCTGACTTAGAATTCCTCGATCAATTTACTCAGAATATTGGTAATATTTTTGACCGAGATTTTCTCAAACTTCCCAACAAAATGAGAAAACTAGCCGCTTGGTTTGGGCCGTTAGATCAGTTTTTATATATTGATACGGATATTGTTGTATTTGAAGATATGGCAACGAATTTAGATCAACTAAAAGCGGTTGATTTCTTCTGTTGTGATTTTCACTTTTCCGGGGAAAAGTTACGGAATATTTTTTCACCTTATGTGTTAGAACATCAAATTTTTACAGAAACAGAATTAGAAGATGTATTTAATAGCGGATTTTGGGGATCGAAAAAAGGGGTAATTACGCTCGAACAAATGTATGAAACCCTAAAAGAATGCGCCCAACATAAAGAATATTTTGACTTTACTGAAGGGGTAACCGATCAACCTGTGATGAATTATTTAGTGTTAAAAAATATGCCTAAACGGAATAATTTAGTTAAAGTTCCAGAAGGTGCAGCGGGAAATTGGGGCGGTTCATCTCACTTTAAAGAAATCGATCACGTCTTGTATGATAATGGTAAACGATTAAAATATATTCATTGGGCAGGAACTCCAATTAAACCCGGTGGTTCTTATTGGAACGTTTGGGAACATTATCGTTATTTACATGAAGATACATTTCCTTGGCAGAGAAAATTACGCCGTTTAGTACCTTTCATGACTGGTAAATAAAGCCCCATTGAGTAAGGTGCGTCACTGACACACCCTACTTGTTTTATCCAGTGGCTTCTGCCTCTGACTGTTGTTTTTCCTGTTGTTTGTGTTCAAATGCATCCCACAAAATCGGAGAAATTTGATTATTCAACTTCCCAGAACGAATAAACTCAGCATAAGTATCTGCTTCAATATCAATCATACTTTCTAATGTCATTTCCATACTGAGTTCTTGGAGTTGAATATGTTTTTCTTCCATTTCATCCAGCCGAGTCTGAATACGGTTTAATTCTCCTCTAACTAATTCTGCTTGATAGCGATAAAATTCTGAATCAATTTCTTGTTTACGAACGGCTTCAGAGAGATAATTTTGTACTCGATTTAAAGCAATTCGACGGGCAATTCCTTCGAGATATTCTTGACGTAAGGGTTGATCTCCAATTAATCCTAATGTTTGTAAAAGCGGTTGAGTGGTTAATCCTTGGACGAGTAAAGTGAATAAAACCACACCGAAAACAGTTGCGACTAAATCTTCTCGTCCGGCTAAAGTTGTGGGTACACTTAAGACTAAAGCAATAGAAACAGAACCGCGTAAACCGCCCCACCACAGCACCGTTTGATCTTTAATACCAATCTTAGAATTCGCTACACTATTACTAATGGCACTCAGTCCATATGTACTAATTGCCCGAGTAAAAATTACGGCTCCAATTGTGACTAAAATCGGAATGATATTATCTGCTAAATGGATGAATTCAATTTGATCGCCAATCAATAAAAATACAATTGAATTAACAAAAAAGGCGATAAATTCCCAAAATTCACTGACAATAATTCGGGTGCGAGGATTCATGCCAATGCGGGAACCAAAGTTGCCTAAAATCACCCCAACTGTCACGACCCCAATCACGCCTGAACCGCCTAAATTCTCTGTTAAAACATAACTTCCGTAGGCAGAAATTAAAGTCAGAGATTGCTCCACTAAAGAGGAATCAAACCGTTGCGTTAGATAAGATATCCCAAAACCAATTAAACTCCCGACACCAATTCCAATACTGACAAAACTAAAGAATTGTAGTAAAGTTTGGGATATTGAAAATTCAGTATTTCCTAAGGGTAATCCCACCAATAAACTAAAGGCAACAACAGCTACCCCATCATTAAATAGGCTTTCTCCTTCCATTAATGTTCGGAGGCGTTGACTGGCACCGAGTTCTTTAAACAACGCCACAACAGAAATCGGGTCAGTGGCTGAAAGACTCGCCCCGACTAATAGAGAAATCGCTAAGGGAATTCCGGCTAGCCAATTTAAGCCAAAGGCAATCCCCACAATTGAAATAATCACCCCAATAATGGCAAACAGGGTGACGGGGACTAAATCTCGTTTTAACTCTCGCCATCCCATATTCCAACCCGCCTCAAACAGCAGAGGAGGCAAGAAGATTTCTAAAATTAATTCTGGAGACAGATTCACCAGTCGGATATCCTCGAAGGCCAGAATTAATCCAACGATAACCAGTAATAAAGTAAAAGGGATGCGACGAAACCAGACAAACAAACGGGATAACGTCGCCACACTCAGGGAAACAGATAAGACGAGGAGAAATTGTTCAAGATTTTGCTTAATTGCAACTTCGCCAACAGCAGCTTCTAGAGTCATTCGATTTTGAGATAGAAATTGAGCTTAGAAAACAAGCAGACTGACATATCTTATCAACTCCTGCTGTTGCTTGCCCAACTCAAGCCGACAATTCTCTGTCAGTGGTGAGAATAGCCGGCTCAAATATGAATAACTGTTACCTCAGTCTCCTGCTAGTTTCGTTCATTCAAAAACGTCTGTACTTGTCTCAGTGCCGCAGCCCCAATATTAAAGACTGCCCAGCCACCCGCCGCTAAGATCGGTAGCAAAACGACGAGTATACGAAAATCAATATCCATTAGATCCTCTCCTAAAGTTTATTATCATGTTTCTCATAATCTTAGTTTTATCTTATTTTTCGCCTAAGCTCAATCTAATTTTTTAAACGATTAGTAACAAAGGATAAAAATTCTTGTCCTATCTGGGTTTGAGAAACTCTATGGCCACAACGCCCCCTCGCCTACAAAACCTGATAAACTGAGACGGTTTTTTGTTTTCCCCGTAGCTTGACTTCACCGATTAACTGCGTGGAAAATTGATCCTCGACAGATTGATACGTTTCTTCAGAAATCAGAATGCGACAAATTCCATTGTCTATCGACTTGTCATAGGCTTCCAAGCGGGCAGCAATATTAACTGTATCTCCAATAATCGTATAATTTTGTCGGCGCAATCCCCCCAAACTCCCCGCGACTACCCAACCCGTAGCAATTCCGACGCGCATCTTGGCTGTGGGAAGTCCTTTTTTTTGCCACTGTTGATTCAACTTACTTAACTGCTGCTTCATCTCAATCGCACAACGCACCGCCGCTACTGCATCTTGATTGATTTCTGCCGCTGTGTTTCTGGGAAACGGAATACCAAATACAGCCATCACCGCATCACCGATAAATTTATCCACCACTCCATCATGATCCAACACAATCTGTGACATCATGTTCATGTATTCATTCAACCAGGCCATCAAAGTTTGAGAGTCTGTGCGTTCTGCAATACTGGTAAATCCTTGGATATCAGTAAATAACACCGTTGCCATTAAATCTTGCCCCATCAGGTGTCCTTGTCCCAGCAATTGATGACGGGAGTCCCAAACCGCATGAGCCACTTTCGGCGACATTTGTTGCGCCAATAAATTCATCACAATTTGTCGATCTTCGCGTTCTAGATAGGCTTTATAAAGGGTAATACTGCTTTGTAGCGTCAGCATTGCTAGTATTGCAGGAACGATAGGCAGCCACCATCCGGACAAAAAGGCTAAAAATGTAATAGAACATAAAATGCTGTGAGTCAGAAACAGATTGAGGAGTTTCCAACGAATCTGAACAAATTTCCAGCTTGTTACTGCACTCACAACAGCCCAAAATATCACCCAGGTGTTTTCAATCCAATCCGGCCAAACTTGGATTAAACGGCGATTATTTAAAGCTGCATTCACAATTTGACTGGTAATCTGGGCGTGTACTTCAATTCCTGGGGTAATATTGCTATCGGGGGTTAAGAATAAATCCTTGAGGCTGTCGGCAGTTGCACCAATCATTGCAATGCGCGAGCCAATTAAATCCGGATCGACGTTACCATTGAGGATATCGCTGATTGAAACCGTCTCAAACTGTTGACAATCTTGACAGGGTCGAGAGCGATAATTGATGATGAATTGATATCCTCCCACATCGGCTTGAATGTAACCGCCATCTTGAGGTTGTAACGGCTTAAACACAGCTTCACCCAGCTTTAAACTGCCTTGCTGAGGGTCAAGTTCTTCTAAATAAATTCCTTCTGATGCTAAGTATTTTAGTGCCAGTTTCATCGCCAGGCTAAAGGTATAGCCTTCTTCGTCAAACACCATCAGTAAGGCTCGACGGACTCGACCATCTGCATCGAGGATAATATCAGAAGTCCCCACTTGGTCAAGTTGTTTTAAGGTAGCAGGAGGAGCCACTAAACCCCCGGCTTTTTCTATCCCAATTAAATTCGGAGTAGATTGAAATAAATCGAGTAATTGTTGATAACCGGGTGGTACGGGTAAATCTCGATATAGATCCAGTCCAATGACGCGAGGTTGATAACTTTTAAGCTTTTCTAGTAATTGCACCAATTGTTGATCCGACATCGGCCATTGATTGAGGTTGGTGATATCGGTTTCATCAATGGTAACAATTACAATTTTTGGATCGATAGTTTCAGCCGGACGTAACCGAAAAAACAAATCGAGTGCCATCCATTCTAATAATTGTAATTTTCCGCTACTACGCAGAACAAAAATTAGTGCAATAACGGTGAGAAAGATGACACTGACTTCTGGCTTTTTCCAAAGCGGGTGTTTTGTTTTTTTCCGAGTCATCCCTCAATTTGAATCAATCATAGTGCGACACCCGAGGCCATGACAGTTAATTATGGGCTTGAAGTGTGCCACATTCGAGTAATGGCTGAGTGATAATTGTATCAAGTTTGACCGATCCCGATCTTAACAATTGCTGCCAATTTGATTGTAAATCAGAGCGATCGCTGTTTTGACATTGCAGGGTCGCCAGAGTCTCAACTGCATCATGCCAAATCCCATATTCTGCGTACAATTGAGCGCGTTTGAGGGAGTCTGCTTGTTGGAGTTGGCGGGTTTGAGTGGAGGATAATTCTGTGAGTTTAACGATACCGCCATCAACGATATCTTTATCCCGGCTGTCTGGGTCGCAAACAATGGCAAACATCCATTCATAGTCTTTACCCGCTTCTAAGGGTATTTCTGAGTCGGGGAGTTCTATTTTTACGACTCCGCCAGTTTGGGGTACAGTGTAACGGGCGCGGTATTCATACTCACCGTTAGGATCGATCAACAGAAATTCTGCTTCTGTGGCTTCCGTTTGGGGGATATAAACAAAAAATTCAGGATGCTGACGGGTTGTCAGTCCTAGCTTATCCTGGGGTAGCAATACGGTTAGAGAGGGACTTGGTAGGGTTTGATCTAAAGAACAGATCCCTCGTGTGCCGCCGCTGACGGTTGTTTGTGGTTTTTCCTGTCCGGCTGGGGGTCGATATTGAATGGTTGGTTTTTTATCTTCACTCTCGGGTTGAGTTGAGGATTGTTGAGCTTGTACACTCAGTGATAAGTTACCTAGCATGATAACTGTGAGGCTGAGGGTGAAAATTTGAATGCAACGTGAAACGGGTGACTGACTAAGCATCTTAAAAAAATACTCCAATTAGGCGAATTAGGCGAAAGTTAAGTAAAAAATAAATGGTTATAAGCTTGAAAAAATACACCCTAAATTATGAGTTATTCCCTGATGATCGGACGGTTTAAAATCTGCTAGTTTTTTCTAAAATAACTCTACTTAAAACCAATTCCCAACTAAAATAAATGGGGCCCAGAAAAACGGTCTACGGTTTCTACTTTTGAGCATATCAATCTGAGCCAGACGTAACGCTTCAGCCCGACTCATATTGGGCTGTGTTAGCTTTTGGTAGAAGCTCTCCATAAATTCAGCCGTAGATTGATCGCTGACTGACCATAATGTTGCCAGAGTACTACGAGCACCTGAACGGACGGCAACTCCGGCTAACCCCAGGGCTGCTCTGTTATCACCTGAGGCAGTCTGACAAGCACTTAACACTAACATCTCAATGGGAGTTATACCATAATTGTACCTACTTGTGAGTAACATTTCAAAATTATTGATATTAATCTTCTCATTGGCCGTTAGAATAAAGGTTTGCTCTCGGTTAGAACTAAACTGACCATGGGTCGCAAGGTGAATAATTGATGCATTTCGTTTGCGGATTTGTTTTTGCAGGTTTGCAATTGTAAACTCATCATTAAGTAAGACTTTTGTCGCGGGAAACTGCTGAGAAATGGTGTTTACTTCCGCTTCTACACCCGGTAAAGGGGGAAAGTTTTGACGGGCTTCACTCAGTCCAGCAACCAGCAATTTGATAGATTTAGATGTGATAGGGTTGGGGTTACGGACGCTCAAGCCAGGCAAAGCCAAAGCGATATTATAATTTTCAACTAAATATTGATTTCCATCGGACATCAGCGCCATCGGAAGAGTTCTCAAACTGCCATCGAGTGCAAACACTAATGTTTTGATAGAATGATTTTTGAGTTCAGTTTCTATCGGTTGAATTAGCCATTGATAAAGTTGTTTAGTTTGGGGTAAAATATCTTTTTCTCTAAACAGCTTCCCAATATTTCTGCGAATTTCTAGATTAATTTGCTGAACTTTATCTGCTGAAACGGCTGTGGCATAATGACGTAAAGGTTGTCCAGGTAAAGCGGCAATTACTTCTAAACGATCTTGTAAAATAATCGTATAAAAGATCGCTGCGGTTGGGTCGGCTTGTTCAATTTGAGTCTCCATTTCTTCAATACAAGCAAATCGAAAAAAGTTATTAAGTTCTTTAATTTGCAAAGACTTAAATAAATTAATTGTAGTTCTTAAATTCGTTGGTTTTCCTTGCTTTAAATGTAAATCTATTAATTGTCTATAAATCGGTTCAATATTTTCTTGAAAGTTAAATCGATTTTCTATATCTGTTGCAATAATATCTTGACGAATACTTTTAAGTAAACGAACGGCTTGGGTATAACTCTCAATTGCTTTTTCTGTCTCACCCATCTCTCGTCGAATTCGTCCCAGTTGCCCCAAAAATTGATAACTAATTTCTGGCTTTTCTCGATACTTTTCAATCGTATTTAAGGCTTGCAGAGTTAAGTTTTCAGCTTGTTTAAATTCTTGATTAATTTCATATAATTTTCCGGTTAAACCTAAACCATAGCTAATTCCAGCAGCAAAATTAATTTGTTTTGCTTTTTCGATAATTTCAGTTAAACTATTCTGAATTTTTGCTTCTAGTTCAATATTATCAATTGAATGATTAGTAGAATTAGACAGTAAACGAATCAAAATTTCGGCTAAATAAATCTCAGTATTAATTCCCGATTGATTTAAGGGTAAATTATCTAAATTAATTTCTGATAATAATTGATTGAACTTTTGCCAGTCTTGTTGTTGTAATAATAAATTTAAAACTTCTATTTTAGCTTGAGTTTTTAATAAAGGCGATACAGCAATATTAACTGCTTTTTGATAGTAAGTTAGGGCGATTTCCTGCTCTAGTGTGGCTTGCCCTAAACTAATATAAATCGCTGCCATTTGTTCAATCTCATTTAATTGTTTAGTTTGATTTAATGCCGTTAATAAAACTTGTGTTGCGCCTGAAATATCACCCAATAATCTAAAAATTTTTCCTAACTGTCGTAAAGCTAAAATATTAACTGAATTGGCGGGTAAGGTTTGTATATCCGTTTGTAATTCGGGTGACCATTCACAAGTCGAATAATTCAGTTGTAAGGCTTGAGTTAAGATTTGACAAGCTTTCGGGTAAAACCCTAAGATTTGTAAGGCTTGTGCTTGATTTATTTGACTTTTAATAATTCCTTGATTATCCTGAATTTGAGTATAATATTCAGTGGCTTTCTTCCAAGTTTCTAATGCTATTTTTGGTTGTCCGGTTTCTAAATAAAAATTACCCTGAATATTCAAAACCTGCGCTAACAGACGGATTTGATTTTGTGAAGCAGATGCTGTATCAAATTCTAAGAGATTTAAACTATCAATAATTGCCGTTTCTGCCTGTTGCCATTGCCCCAGTTTCTGATAACTTAAAGATAAATTACTCAACGCCATCGCTTGATTTAACGGTTGATTTTTAGCAGCAAATTCATCAATCGCTTGTTGCCACAACTCTATAGCTTTTTGATAGTTTTGTTTGAAATAAAACGCTTTTGCTTGTTCAACTGTATTTTGTTGTGATTGCGATATTTCAACAGCAATAGCTCGTGAATTTATAATATTATTTAGTGGATTTATAAGAATTATTGTAAGAAAAAATAATAGCCCAAAAACACCAGCTTGCCATCGACGCTTTCTCATATTTAACGCCCTCCAAAGTTATAATAACAAGATTGAACTTGTGAATGATTTCGTTGAGCTTGCGTTACTGTTGGGTCGTAACCGACTAATATCACATCGCCGTTTTCATCCCGTATCCATCCTCTCGCGGGAATCAAATCTTGACTTGAAAGTTCTTGTTCTTCTGTTGTGGTTGTAGATATACGAGCTGGACGGATAGATCTTGATCTTTTTTCTTCTTCTATAACTGGATCGCTTAACTCTACACTGACTGCTAAATTATCGGTTTCTTGAATAGGGTTTTGAGGTAAACCCCCGCGTCCGGTAATCACAAATCGACTATCTTGGGTTTGTTGACAGGCATTTTGAGCAATTAATCGGGTCGGATCGATGACTTCTTGAGAAAATTCTATCGAAAATTGAGAACTACTAAAGTCTGTATTAAATTCAATTGTGCCACTAAATTCTGTGCCTAATTCCGAGGTAGCCGTAATATCACTCGCGTTTGTTTGTTGTTGCCGAACTTGAGCGCCTAAAACGGTATCAGCATTAATTCTAATTTCTCCACCAGACGCTTGTTGTGCATTGGCTGTAATATCACTATTATTAATCGCTGTTAAACTCTCGGTATTAATCGTAATACTTCCTCCCGTTGCTTCTCCTGTGGCATTAGTTGTAATCCGGCTATTTCTTAATTCAATACTCGGGATATTTAGCGTAATATTACCGCCACTTCCCACAGGTGTTTCGGCCTGCAAAATTCCTTGATTTAAGCGGATAGAGTCAGCATTAATTTCCATAGAACCTGCTGCACCTTCACCAAAACTACTGGCGGTAATGGCTGCACCATCACTCACTGAAATTTGATGACTATTAATCGTTAAATTCCCACCTTCTCCACTACCAATTACACCGGGTGCAACATCACTAAAATCTTCGACTTCTGTTAAAATACTACTCGGAAAACGACCATCAAATGAAGTTCCGCTTAAATTGATTTCCGGCGCAATTACGGTTAAATTCCCACTATTGCCGGAACCAGATGTCCCTGAACGAATTTGTCCACCTTCAGATAAATTAATCCGTTGTGCTTCGATGACAGCATTCCCGCCATCACCACTGGCTAAACCCCCTAATACAGCCGTCTGAATACTGGTCGGGGGGAAACGATTTTCTGACAAACCACTGACATTAATTTCCGTCGCCCTAACAGTCAAGTCACCACTATTACCCGTGCCAAATGTGCCTGTACCCAGTTGTGCGCTATCTTTAACTGTAATTCGGTCTGCATTGACGGTCAGATTACCTCCCTGACCTGTTGCGGTGGGTAACACAGTCACCAGGAAGCCACTGGGAAATATACCGCCTAAAAATAGTAAAATTTGTTCTTCGATCGCGTTGGTGGCTTCTGCAAAACCCACTCCTACCGCTTCAATTTCTCCGGCGTTGACTTCGATGTTTCCTCCTGCACCTGTCCCGGCAATGAGTGAGCCAATGGCGGCACCGTCTCGCAAGCTTAAACGATCTGTATTGACGGTTAATGTTCCGGCATTTCCAGAAGCGCCATTTTGAACATTTGTTACCAAACCGCTGGCACTATTGATAAATATGCCAGATGCTTCAATAACGGTTGCATTCACAGTCAAATTACCAGATTGAACCGTTTCGGAAGTACTAAACATATTGGTACTGAGTTGTCCGCCATCTCGCAACGTTAGACGGTCGGTATTTACGGTCAAATCTCCCCCATTCCCCGTCGCACCGGGTAATACATCGACCCTCAAACCGCTGGGAATAACAAGATCACCGACTTTGACCCCACCACTAGCAGTAATTTCTCTGGCGTTGACTAAGATATTACCCGCATCTCCACTACCAAACGTACTGGCAGTAATTTCTCCGCCATCAGTTAAGGTAATGCTATGGCTTTGTATATTTAAATTCCCAGCATTGCCAATACCAATCAATTCTGGAGCTAAAACCACTAGATCTCCGACATTACTCGAAATACTACTGGGAAATAAATTATCAAAGGAGCGACCCGAAAGTTCAATCTCTGAGGCGACTACAGTCACATCTCCACTATCTCCCCTTCCGGAGCTTCCGGCTCGAACTTGTCCCCCATCTCGCAGGGAAAGACGGTTAGTATTAATCATTAAGTTTCCGCCTTGACCACTTCCGAGAAGCGTTGAGGTTGTCAGAAGACTGGGAAGCGCAAATTCATTATTTTTCCCCGCTACTTCTATCTCCTGCGCCGTGATGCTGAGATCGCCACTCTCACCTAAACCAAAGGTTCCTGCCGCTACAATTCCACTGTCTTCTACCCTCAAGGTTGAAGTGTTAACGGTAAGGTTTCCCCCTGGGCCAGTAGCTTGGGGAGTAACAGTTGTGTAAGGTCCTGAAGGTAGCCGATTATTAAAAATGAGAAAAAACTGTGATAAGCCTGGATCTTGACTGACGGCTACACCGACTCCACTCACCTGAATATTCTCAGCCGTGATCAAAACATCTCCCCCAGCCCCCGCACCTCGAACAAAGCTGCCAACGGTTGCGCCATTTTGTAACCCTAATTGTTGAGTATTGACGGTAATATTCCCACTTCTGCCTGTGGCTTCTGTTCCTACGATGCTACGAATACCTCCCAAAAATTGATTATTTTCTGGGTCTGTGGGAAATAGGGGATCGTTGGCTAAACCTGTGGCTGTAATATTATTGGCGTTAACATTAATATTTCCGCCATTATGACTACCGAATGTTACGGTTTCAATGGCTGAATTATTTAAATCTAAGTTCCCTGTATGAATATTAATATTACCGCCGCTCTCTTGTTGCGCGTTTACCAGACTATTTACACTAATAACACTCTGATTTAGTTGTATATTCTGAAATTGTGTAATCTCTGAATAGTCAAAACTAAAGCTATTTTCATTCTCGATAATTTTAACTCTATTATTATTACCAACACTTCCGAGTTCTATATTTCCTTGTTCAGCAGTAATTTGACCGCCTTCTAAAACAATATCGCCCCCAATAAATCCTAAAGTTGGATCAAAAGATGCTTGATTTTGTGAGTTTAAAAATAAATTACCCTGATTAACAATAGTAGCAGTAGGTTGTGATTCGCGAAACTGTAATCCGATGGGAATATTAATCGTTAATAAGGGAGGTGCTTCGGGATTGGAGGCGGCAAATTCTATGCCATTTTCAAATAAAATACTGTCAGCAGTTGAAGCAAAAAATGAACCACTAATATCTAAGCGAGCATTAGGGCCGAATACGATGCCATTGGGATTAATTAAGAATAGATTAGCATTGCCTAATATTCCTAAGGTTCCTTGAAGATTAGAAAGATTATTCCCGGTAATTCGGGTTAAAATATTTGTAATATTTTCGGGATTAGAAAAGTATACTCCTTGCCCATTATTAATATTAAATTCTTGGAAACTATGGAATAAATTAGATCCGCGTATTGCCCCCCCATCAATTCTATCGCTATTTATGCCACGAATAGTCTGATTCGGGACAACAACAGAACTCTCATTTCCGAGAGTATTATCCGGAATAATTTGGGCGACTGTAGCGGTGGGGGTAGACAGATGATAAACCAGGCTTAAACCTGTAACCAGACAGAATGGCTTAAACTTAATCTGTGAAGTGGAATGAGGCAATCTCATAATTAATTGCTTAATCTCTCCAGCTTAAATTTTGATCTGATAATATACTAACTTATATCTCAAGCTTTTTATAGCATTATCTACTTTGCCTCAACACAACAAAGGGATAACAACGACTTAAACAATCAATGATTATCCCTCAGTATATTTATTACTCGATATAAAACTTAAACTTTCGATGCAACAATTTGCTTTAGTTGTGTTGCCACCCAGTCGGAAGCTTCTTGAGGAATTAAATGTCCAACTTCTTCGATAGTGACTAATTTACTATTGGGAAGCAGATCGATCACATCCGTTTTAATCATATCGTAAGGAATGACTGGATCATCAGTAGAAGCCAATACCGTTACGGGGGTTTGTAATTGCGAAACTTGATCGGCAATAGAATGATTCATCCCTTCTAATAACCACCAACGCCAAGGAATTTGTTCGATGTTTTGATGGGTTTCGATGACTACCGCCTGTTGTGCCTCATTTAAAGGCTGTTTGGTGGCATTTTTCAGGGTAGTTTTAGCATTTTCCGGACTAGGATGATTGTTTAACATTCGCTGTTTTTCTTCATCCGGCATCGGTTCAATTGTAACAGGTGAAGGGGCAATTAATACAACCTGTTGCGGTGGAGTTTTACTGTTTGCAGCCACCTGTAAAGCTATTTTACCTCCCATGGAATGCCCAATTAAAATATAGTCTTGAAGCTGAAGATTTGCGATCGCGCTGGATACAAATTCCGCGTAATATTCTATACTGGCTTTTTCGGGGCCAGGTGTACCGCCAAAACCCGGTAAATTCAGGGCAATACAGCGCATATTAGGAAGTTTTTCGGCAACCCATTGCCAGCTTTTTGCAGCGCCACCAAAATAGTGGATAAAAACTAAAGTAGGCTGACCTTTTCCCCATTCTATTCGGGAAGGATTCTCGATTTCAGTTAACATTTTAATTTGATATTTATAGAAGTTTTAGTGATGGACTGTTGCGACGGAACCGCCATCAACGCGATAGTTAGAACCGACAACAAAACTTGATTGTTGAGAACATAAAAACGCAATGACAGCAGCGACTTCTTCTGCTTTACCACGACGATTTAAAACTAAGTGAGGACGTTCTTCTTTTAAAAAGCTATCAATAGCTTCTTCAAAACTTACCCCTAATTTTTCTGAGCGATCTTCCATCATTTTATCGGTCATTGGAGTCGCCACAAATGCAGGCGCAACAGAATTAATTAAAATGCCATCTTTAGCGTAAGCTTTCGATAAATTTTTAGTCAAATTAAGGACGGCTGCTTTAGCGGCACAATAGGGCATTTCATCGGTATAAGGTTGTACGGCATCTTCTGAACTCACCAATACAATTCTTCCCCAACCTGACTTTTGCATCTCTGGAATAAAAGCCCGGCACACTCGTACGGCTGCCATAAAATCGACTTCAATGGTTTCTAACCAATCTTCATCAGTGAGTTTTAAAAATTCTTTTTGCGCCCCTGTAATTCCGGCACAATTTACTAATATATCAACGGTTCCAAACTCAGATAAAACTTGTTTTTTTGCGGCTTCAACTTCTTCTAAATTAGTTAAATCGGCTTGAACACCAATGGCTTCTCCAATTTTATTAATCTCTTCAACGGCTGATTCTAACTTATCCGATGTTTTATCTAATAAAGCTATTTTTACGCCTTCAGCAGCTAACAATTTTGCGGTTGCTCGTCCCATGCCGGAGTCACCGCCAGTAATTAATGCTATTTTACCTTTAATTCCAAAATCCATAACTTTTTGAGCCAGACTGATTTCATTACTGATTGTATGAAATGCGATAGACTATTTTCCTCTATCAGAAGTTAGGAGTTAGGTAGGGGCGCATTGCGATGCGCCCGTACACGCCCGTAAGTGTTCAGGATTTTTGATAAGTTCCCTGTTGTGGTGTTGTGGTGCTCGCTACTTGCCTTTCTCAACACAATGAGCGTACACAACTCAAAGCAAATTGCAATACCTATCCAGATTACCCTCGATAGAATAACCTGGACTATAAAGAAGAAATTCTAAGAGAAGGTAAAGTCAGATCCACTGAGGCTATTGCTATTGACACCTTCTAACAGTAGTTGATTACCGTCAACAAAGCTAAATAACGCACCATTATTAGTATTTGTCAATAAGCCTTGAGACTTCATTTGATTTAGCCAAGTTGAACTATCAATTGATCCAACGCCTTGGAACGCAATTTGATCGGTTCCGGTTTGGAAATCTGTGATAATATCATAACTACCCCAACTGCCCCAACTGAAGCTAGAACTTGTACCCGATGTTGTCAGCATCGCATCTGAACTGGCCGATAAACTTTGTTGTTCGGCGGAATAGTTGGTGATTTGATCGGAACTTTCTTCTTCTAACCAATCTTCCGGTAATTCTAATAGAGAATCTACCCATTTTCCATCGTTATCGTCGCTTTGATATTTATCTTCATCTAGCAATTTTTCAGCGGTGGCTTCTGCATCTTTGACCTCACTGAGTTCTTTAGTTTCAACTACTATTGCATCGGCAGTCGCTTCTGCATATTTTACCTCACTTAATTCTTCAGTTTTAAGGGCAAATTCATCGCTGGATGCGATCGCTGTTTTTTCACTAATTGAGGCTGTCTCCCTCGAAGTCGTTAAGTTGGAAGAAGCGTCAAAACTGAGAGAATACAACCCAGTGGTTGAGACATTGATCCAAGAGAAGACAAATGTATCATTGTTGCCTCCCCCCGTCATCGTGTCATTTCCCCAGCCTCCGCTAATGAGATCATCGCCATTATCGCCGTAAAGACGGTCATTTCCCCAATTACCATAAATTGCGTCTTGATCGTCACCACCATGGATCGTATCGTTTCCTGAACCCCCTGCCATTAAATCTTTGCGATCGCCACCATACATCAAGTCATTCCCCGATCCCCCCAGGACTAAATCTCGACCATCGCCGCCATTGAGTTTATCTGCGCCGCTATGACCATATAATAGATCGGCACCACCGCCACCCTCTAGGGTGTCATTTCCACCCCAACCATTGAGGACATCAATACCAAAACTACCGTAGATTTTATCACCCCCGGAAGTACCACTCAGCCAGTCATGACCAATGGTGCCATATTTAACATCATTACCTAAATTATCTATCAGATAATCTGCGATTAATTTAGTGAAACTTTCGTTAATTTGAACCACAGTAATATCAGTGGCTTGACTAAAGGTTCGGCTGTAGCTTCCGGTGCCGGCAGCAGTGACATAATCATCTCCATTATTGCCGTCTACATCCATAAAATCATTATTGCCAGTCAGGGTAACATTACTACTATTTCCCCAGTCCACATCACCAAATGCATTAGAAGAAACTAATTCTCCATTCACACCAAAATAATCTAATACTTCAGGATCGTTGGGGTTAGAAATATCTAAAACAACAAAACTACTTTTTGATTTGGCTTTGCTATATTCTATGTCCTCATCTTCGATTTCTTTGGCTTCTAAATCTAAATCTGCTGTAAAGTTAAATGAGAATGTTTCATTCGCACCGATACTAAATTCTGCCCGAACTTCGGTGTTGCTTTCACTAATTCCGTAGAAATCTTCTTCTAAGGCTTCTACAAATGTTTCAGTAAATAAAGTGGTAAAGGCTGGATCGTTGATAAAAAAGGCAGATGCATCGGATAATGCGGCTCCCACACCGCCATTAACTAAAGCGTTTAATTCGGCTGAGGTTAAGCTATCGGTAGCCGAATGAGAATAGTTGAAAAATGTAGCGTTTCCGGTTGCCTCAGCATAGTTAGGGTTAGGATGTGATCCAGAATTAACAGGTTGTAAAAAGATCGTTGACATGATGATAAACCTCGCTATATTTTCTAGACGTTAGTTAGACAAAGAGATATTGATTTTTGCCGTAGTAAACTCGAGAGTAATGATGAATGTGAGTGCAATGCAATTGATGAATAAAATCTGTCTGTGCTTATGGCTCTGTTAAAAATGAATTGAAGTAAAATTAATCAAGACTAAACAAAATGAAAATCACTCGCACTGAGATCAGTTAAACTGACTCCTTCAATCAGAAGTTGTCCGCCACTATTGAACTGAATGATAGTATTTGATCCGGACTGTTTGAGATATCCTTGACTGACTAATTGATTGAAACCATTACTGGAATTTAAACCACTAAAGTTGTGGAATTCAATTTTATCGATACCGATTTGAAAGTCAAGAATACGGTCATATTCTCCGCTGAGAAAGCTGTTACCCTGTTCAAAAATAAATCGATCCTGACCTGTTCCTCCAGTCATTTGATCGTTCCATGTGCCGCCAATAAGGGTGTCATTTCCCCCTTCTCCAAACAGTTGATCGTGTCCACTGTTACCCGTCATGCGATCGCCACCGCTGCCACCATATAAGCGATCGTCTCCATCACCTCCACTCAAGTTATCGTTTCCCGCTTCTCCCCACAGTTGATCTTGATTTTGACCCCCATCCAGGGTATCGTTACCCTCGCCACCCCATAGCCGATCGTCGCCGTGTTGTCCGTATAACCAGTCGTTTCCGCTGCCTCCGACTAGACTATCTTGACTTGCACCGCCATCAAGGGTATCGTTGCCAAAGCTACCGTGAAGCTTGTCATCCCCATCATCTCCATAAAGCAAGTCGTTCCCTTCTCCCCCTTCGAGAATATCGCTGCTATTGTAGCCACGAATAGTGTCATCACCCAGGCTGCCATAGAATTTGTCCTGGTTTGAAGTGCCGTTGAGTAGGTCGTTTTCTAAACCTCCGATGATGACATCCTGACCCAGTTGTTGCGCTAAACCATCTCCCGATAATTCAATTTGGCTAGAATTGAGTTTAACTAAAGTGAGATGAGTGGCACTATTAAAGCTACGTTGATAGCTACCCGCAAAAGCATTGGCATTAATTGAGTCGATGCCATTATTACCATCTAAATCAATAGATTGATTCGTGGTAAAATTAACATTCTGACTCGAACCTGAATCTACATTAGCAATTCCTTCGCCTGAAATTAATTCTCCTGAAATACCGAAATAATCGATGACTTGAGGCTGATTTAAATTTGAGGTATCGAGAACAACAAAGGCGGTTTTGCTATTGGCAAGATTTGATCCGGCTAAGTTTTCAATTTCTTTGGCGCTGAGATCTATTTCGGCATTGAAATCAAAGGAAAAGGTTTGATTTTGACTAATATCAAAGGTGGCAATGACTTGAGTTTGGCTTTGACTATCAGCAAAATAAACCCCAGCTTCTCCTACGCCAGCGGTTTCGGTAAATAAACTGGTGAAAGTTGGGTCGGCAATAAAGGTGGCATTAGCATTAGCAATGGCGCTAGCAACTCCTCCTTCAACTAAAGCATTGAGTTGAGCGCTGGTTAAGCTATTGGTGGCAGCATGGGAATAGCTGAAAAATTGAGCGCTACCATTAGCATTGGCAAAGTTTGGGTTGGAGGCTGAACCTGTCGGTTGCAAGAAAAAAAGTGTTTCTTGTGACATAATAAATGGTTGCGGTTGGTGATATGAATGGGTGTAGCCAAGTCGTAATGGGAATTGATCAATTAAGCTGATTCAGCAAGACTTTTTGTGATTAGTAGATACACCCAAAACACAGCCAAAAAATTAAAGCGATCGCGTTAGATCAGGGTTAAGAAGGATTGAGACGCTAAGGTATTGGCATCAACCCCAGACACCAGCGCGATGATGTCACCGTTAGCCAGTAAGACTGCACCACTGCCTGCATTCGCCAGGGATAAACCAGCAGTTTGAGGTACTCCGATCCGGTCGATGCCGACTTCAAATCCCTCAATTTGAGCGAAGTCACTGCCAGCATTACCCACGTAGAAGTAATTACTGCTACCCGGTTGACCCACTGCAAATACATCCCGCGCGCCGTCGGCACTACTGACTAACAGATCAATTTCTCCCACACCGTTTGTAGCGGTGGTGCTACCTTGGAAAAAGTCTTCGCCGTTTCCTCCAGTCAAGGTATCGTTGCCACCTGCACCCACAAGGGTGTCATTGCCGCCGAGACCGTCTAAACTGTTAGGTTGAGCATCACCCACAAGGGAGTCAGCAAAGGCAGATCCCAGGACATTTTCAATATCGGTTAAACTATCGGTGCCACCAAAGCCATCTGTTGCAGTGGAAGCGCCGAGATCGACAACAACAGCGGCTGGATCGTTTTCGTAACTAGCCGTATCAATATCCGGGCCACCATTGAGAATATCGTTACCCGCGCCCCCAATTAGGGTATCGTTGCCTTCTAAACCACTCAGATCATCATTTCCTGCACCCCCATCGAGGACTTCCGGACCGGCTGTACCCGTGAAGACATCATCCCCGCTATTATCAACAGGCGGTGCAACGAAAGTTCCTGCTGCTAAGGCTGTATTTTGTCCGACAATTTGCGCGATGATTTCAACCCCGCCAGTCACTGGAACCACAACAAAGGTATCATTACCCAGAACAGCAGTTCCTACAACGTCAGGATCGTTGACTTGAATTTTATCAACCCCATTTTCAAAGAATTGAATAATGGCGCGATCGCCTTGTCCCAAGAAATTAATTCCACTCACGGCAAAGGGATCTCCTGCACCTCCAGCATAGAAGAAACCTTGTTCACTGCCTAGAACAAGTAGATCCTGTTCACCATCTGCGCTGACGACACCCACACCATCAATCACAGCGGTGGGGATCAGTCGGTCAATTTCTCCAGCTTTTGCACCACCTCCTCGCAGGGTATCTCGTCCTAAACCGCCTCGCAGGGTATCATTACCATCACCACCCCGGATGTCATCATCACCACCCGCATCTCTGTTGAAGGTAGAGGATAGGTTATCACCCCCATCCAGGAAGTCATCCCCTAAACCCCCGAAAACGGTATCATCGCCTCCCCCCGCTGAAACCGTATCATCTCCATCACTGGCTTGAATTTGATCGTTACCATCGGCTTGACCAAGTGCATCGCGATCGCCGATCAGTCGGTCATCTCCTAGTCCTCCGAGAATCAGGTCATTACCCCCTTCACCGGTGATCGTATCGTTATCTAAACCGCCCAGGAGTTCATCGTCTTCTGTCCCTCCGAAAATCCGGTCATTGCCTAAACCCCCAATGGCTGTATCATTACCGGCTCCCCCATCCATCACATCAAAACCGGCTTCTCCTAAGAGTAAATCGTTACCGTTTCCCCCCACCAGGACATCTGTTCCCGTAATCTCACGAGTGGCAGGATCTCGGGTATTCGTACCGCCAATTAAAGTATCGTTACCATCTCCCCCGTCTAAGCCATCATCTTCACCGCCGCCGTTGAGAATATCGTTGCCATTTCCCCCAAAGATTTGATCGTTGTCATCGTTACCGAAGAGTTGGTCTTCCCCGTCTCCCCCCTCTAAGGTATCGTCTCCATCATCCCCTCTCAAAAAATCTACTCCCCCGAGTCCTTGCAGCAGATCATTACCCCGACGACCAAAAATCTGATCGTCGCTATTATCCCCTTCTAGGGTATCTGCGCTGTTAGTTCCACTAATAAATGCCATATATAGTTTCCTCGGTTTTTAAGAATTTAAATTTGATATCTATGCTTAGGTTAGTGAATTTTTTATTAATACAGATGCCATTTTGGCAGTTTTATATATTATTAAAATTAGGAATATTGTGTTATAGATAGTGATATTTTGTCGAGCTGTTTAACAGACGTTGAATAGAACAGCTAGTCATTTTTTACTACTTTACTAAAGCTTTAAATTAGGGGATAAAAATATAAAGCTTTGATAAAGAGTTAAGATTTAATTCGTTATATTAATTCACCGTTATTATTTTGAGCAAACCCGGCTATATCTCATGGCAGATATTAATTGTAGGATTGAATATCAGGTTTATTAAAAATTCTGTTTAATGGTCTAAGTCTCTAACTTTAAACTTGAAATATTTTTTGATTAAATTTGCTATTGTGGTAAATGAATTCTAATTAATCTGTTAACATCAACTGTTTCTAGCTCAGTGAGGCAGTCAGCAATAATCATTTTATTATTTATGCTTTTTTGATCAATAAATTATATAATTAAATAGGGTTTAAACTCAAAAATAAAACTGATTTAGTGAATTGATAAGGGTTTATCTCAAGACAATAAATGAGCATTCACTCAGTTAAACAGTATTTTTTCGGTATAAAATTAAATTAAAGTGGTAATTTTATAGGATTTTATAAAAAGATCTCAGTCAAAAGAGTCTGACAGCATCAAATTTAAGATTATTATCCGGCTTAATCAACCCTATTGGCTGATTGAGTATCTAAATTATTGCCAATTTGGCAACATAATTAGCTTCAATCTTGTTTTAATGATGGATGTATAAAACAACCTCACCCTCTTGATGATTTTTTGTCCTTTAATCACTCACACCTTTAGCTTCGATTGTATATTCATTTAGCTAAGAATTTTATACTCAAGCAAGGGTGTATTCAATCACGGATGATGAACTATGCCTGCAATTTCAATATCAAACCGCTCTAGCTCCAGTGTAACCAGTATCTCTGGCTCAATTAGTGCTGTGGTTGACAATAACGGTTCAACCAGTAGTGGTTCTGTTACTATTGTTTCTCCTAACGGAGAAATCAGTGATTTACAAGATTTATTTCAACCGGGAGGGACTCGCAGTGAAGTCGGAGTGTCGGTCAGTGTATCTGCTGATGATGTCTCAATTATTACAGAGGACTTAACAGATCCCCCTGTGATTGACATCAACATCGACGATGCACTTGATACTCTCAATCCTCCTGAACCGGGATCAAATCCAGATATCGTTTTACCCCCGACTGATGAAGAACTTTCAGTAGATGTTTCGACTGAAGATACAACCACAACAGATAGTATTTCAGGTGAGATTAGTGTGTCTTCACCGGGAAATTCGCCGGGGACCACAACCGTTGAGGTGACAACAGATGGAACCACCACCAATACGACCTTACCGGGTTCATCTCTAGGAGTTCAGATTGTTGGAGATGGCGATGATCAACTCATTGGCACTGACAGTCCAGATGTATTATTTGGAGATGGCGGCCACGATACTATCGAAGGCGGTAACGGTAACGATACGATACGGGGAGGACGAGGAGACGATTTGTTAACCGGAGGAGACGGGGATGATGTTCTCGTTGGAGACTTCGGTAACGATATCCTGACCGGTGGAAACGGTGCAGATTTCTTTGTTTTACGACCTGGAACCCTCACTCAGTTTAGTACAGGGGATATCATCACAGATTATAATCCGATTGATGGGGATCAAATTGTGGTGATGGGGGATGTACTCGCGGAAAGCTTGGGATTTGAACCGATTGATTTAGACGGAGATGGTAGTGCAGATGCTACCTTAATTCGTGTCAATTCCACAGTCAGTGAAGGGGTATTGGGAATCGTCCTAGGAGCAGTTGACGGGGTAGGTCAACCCACCCTAGGACTAGATAACCTAACGTCACTATAGAGAGGTATCTTAAGTTTCAGTTTAACACTTGATACCTTTAACTTAAAACAATGATTAATCTTTCTAAAGCTTCTATTGAACCTGAGGATATGATTCGCTTTTTGAAAAGTCGGCTGCAAATAAAGGATATTTGCCATAATATTCTGTGTCAAAAAGTGATTGGTCAGGCCGCAGAGGAACGCGACATTCACGTTTCACAAGAAGAAGTTGAAGAAGAAGCAAACCGACAACGGTATGCCAAACGGTTAGAAAAAGCAGCCGATACTTTATCATGGTTAGCCGATCAAATGGTAACCGCCGATGATTGGGAAGCAGGGATTTATCAACACCTGTTAACTCAAAAATTGGTGAATGCTTTATTTGATTCTGAGGTTGAGAAGTCCTTTGCTCAAAATAAACTCGACTACGAACAAGTTGTGTTGTATCAAATTGTTTTTGCAGAAGAGGCGTTAGCTCAGGAAGTATTCTACCAAATTGAAGAGGGTGAAATTAGTTTTTATCAAGCGGCTAATCTCTATGATATTGAGAAGCGTCGCCGCCTCCTCTGTGGCTATGAAGGACGACTCTATCGCCATAACCTGAAACCGGATTTGGCTGCTGTTGTTTTTGGTACAACGCCAGGCGAAGTTGTTGGCCCTGTTTGTATTGAAGAAGGCTATCACTTGATTCAGGTTGAAGAATTTATTGAAGCCGAACTGACCCCAGAACGGCAGCATGAAATTAAACAACGAATGTTTCAAGAGTGGCTAATGAGCGAGCTAAATTATATGCTCCACAATAGTCCGATGGATGATTACGAATTCCAAGAAGAATAATTGTTTGTTGGAGCGTTATTAGTCATTGGTTATGAGTTGAGGGATTATTGGCAAAATCTTTATTAGTGATTTCCAAAAAACTATTGGGATAAAGACTACATTTTAACCCCTATATTCTCTCAAAACGAATGACTAATACTTGTCTTCTTTACCAGAATAGTAATCCGCTAAAAGTCTCACAATTTCTCTTTTAAACGAGGGATTGAGAAGACATCAATTCAGAACTGGCAACTTGCGTAAAGCATGAACAACCCATAAAGAATAACTAACAGTAAATGACGAATATTTTAATTGTAGGAGATGCAACCGATGCTCATGCTGCTCATCTCAAACAAGCATTAGAACAAGCAGGGGTCTGGGTTGACTATCTGAATATCCGACAATTTCCGAGTCAATTACAACTGTCTTGGCAACCTCAATACCAACAGGGTACTCTACGCTTACCCGACGGTTTGCAACTGCCGTTTGATCGGATTAAAAGTATTTTTTGGCGATCGCTATCTCCTGTGCAAATTCCAGCCTTAGACGATCCCCATCAACATCGAATTGCAATTAATGATTCAATGAGCGCATTACAAGCACTGTTTAAAGCTTGTCCGGCTCGTTGGGTTAATTCTTGGCAAGCCTATCAATTTCACAAGGAAAAACCCCTACAATTGAGTACTGCTAGTCAACTCGGGGTAACCATTCCTGGTACTTTAATTACTAACGATCCGCAAGAGGCGATCGCGTTTTGTCAAGCCTATAAGAAAACGATTTTTAAACCCGTCTATGGTGGTGCTCACACTCAACCCATTACCGCAGCGCATTTAGAACCCCAACGCTTAAAAGAGGTGTTTAGCATTGCGCCAGTGACGTTACAAGAGTATATTTCAGGCACAAATATCCGGACTTATGTAATTGCAGATAAAGTGTATGGTGCAGAAATTCGTAGCGCTGCAATTGATTTTCGAGAAGATGATAAAGCGGAGTTAATTCCAATTACGATTCCAGAAGTTATTCACAAACAATGTCTCGCCATTGCTCAAGCCTTTCATTTAGAATGGACTGCAATTGATTGGCGACTTAAACCCAATGGAGAGTATATATTTTTAGAAGCTAATCCCAGTCCCATGTTTATCTATTTTGAACAGAAAACAGGTTTTCCCATTACTCAGGATTTAGTGGATTTATTAATTAAGTAGTTAAGTTTTTCCTTGTTCTCAGAAGTAGTTGAATCAGGAATATAGCTTTAAGCAAGAGAAGTTTTTAAGCGGTTTCCTCAAAGAGTGGGCGTTTCCTAAAAAATATAAATAAAGACAAGGAATAACCTTGCCTTCAGAATACCTATTAAAGCAGTTATGGTGTTTCAAAGTCGCTACAATTTCCTGTTTTAACCTAAATTACCATAAATACTCTCCGCCTTCTTCACCGAGCGCTAAAGTTGTCACTTCATAAGGTGGTTTAACAGGTAAAGGTTCGGGTGTTGGAGTGGGTTCGGGAGTCGGATGCCAGCCACACCAGCCACCTTCTTCACCGAGTGCGTGAGTTGTGTAGATAGGTTCAATGGGTTTAATTGGGTAATCATAACCCCCTTCTTCACCATAGGCTTTGGTTGTGGCAATAGAGAGTCCACCGCCAACGTTTGCAGCTTCTTCTGATGTGATTTCTTCAGCAAACTCCAACTCAGTTGTTTCAAGTTCAGTCGGATTTAAATCAAATGGATGGCGCATCAGCTTTGTTCTCCAAATTAGTAATTAGCCTTGCAATAAAATTAATTTAGCTGATACTTTCTTTGATTTGTTGCCACAATGGCAGCTTATTCAATGCTGAACAATCTAGTGTTATGATTTAATATCGTAGATTTGAATGGTAGAGAGTGAAGCTAAGCTTAAGTTACTTTTTCTTTTTTTTCAAAGCCATAATTACGGCGCTAAAGCTGAAGAATGCAATCGTGGTTGAAGGTTCGGGGGTAGAGACAATTGCTTCTGAACGTTGAACTTCTGTCAATGTTAAGTAAATCGGTGTATCAAACTCCCGTTGGTAAGAACCTAACGCAAAAAAGTCGGCTTGCTGAAAATTTGTATCACCAGAAATCATAGGATTACTGAGGACATCGATAGAAAACGGATCGCTATTTTGGAAGGCAAATGCAGTGGTTGTACCTGAATTGTCTAAGCTTCCGAATGTGGAGAGAGAATCACAAAATAATGGGTTTTCGTCTAAAGATGTTCGACCACAAACGCTTAAAGAAACATCGGCAGTAGCAGATGAAAACTCAGTGGCTTGACTGGCAAAGGTTTCTAATCCCCAGAAAACATTAAAATCAAAAGAAAAGGTTTCGCTTTCTCCAGCGTCTGGATTGAGAAAAAAGTTAGCTAAAACAGTAGATTCTGTATTGGATTTTGCGAGATAATCTCCGCCTACTCCCAATGCTTCATTATCTATTTCGCTACTTACAAAACTACTATTATTTCCTGAAGTATCGGATGGGAAAAAAGCAACGGTATTAAAATCTGCTGTTGCAACAACATCTCCATTTGCTGCTTCGGCTGCAATTGATTCTTCTGCTGAAACATCATCTAACGTGTCTAAATCAATTGTAGAGCCAACGGGTGAAATTGCTAAAGCTGCTGCATCAACAGACACTAATGAGGATTCAGCATTTGCACTAAAGTTGGTTAGATTCACTAACGTTGTTGACGAAGCAAATGTTGCCGCTTGACTCGAAGCAGTACTAATACCCAAGGTAGATATAAAGGGAACAGCAAATAGCAACCAACTGACCCGAAAATTAGGGTGAATATTCATTTTTAATCTCTCTTTGGAACTCAGGGTGACTCAAAAAATCGAGAGTAATTGACAAGAGATGAGATTACCTCAGTAAGTCATCTCTTGATGGATTTCGATCTGGGTTGGTAAATGTGAACCTCGTTATGACTGCTATCTTAGCCACTCTGTCGCTACGAATACAAGGTAGTTATTTAAAGTTTTTTTGTTTTTAGTTAAAGCTTTGGTAAAGCAAGAGCAAGCTTTCAAAGTACTGTTATACTTTGAAGTATATGTATTATAAAAACTACTTTTTCGTCAGGAGAGATTTTTCGTTCTCTCTATTTTAAAGCAATAGTAAAGATATCGCTTTCCTTTATGAAAGATTGATAAAACTAAGCCAATTTATCGCCAATGGACTTGACAATATACTGATAGTTTGGTTATCAATTCCTATCTAGTATAGCATACATTACGAATTTTGTTAAGTATTTTCATAAGCAGATTGTTATAACATTATAGACTAAAATGAATCGACAGAACAGTCAATACTACAATTGCCTCACAATTGGTTACGGTAAACCCTGCCATGCCGCAGCCAGCAACTCACTTAGCCACAAGCGTTGTTCTGGGTTGAGCAAGTTATCATCGGCTAAAACCTCTGCTTCTAACTCCTCAAAGGTTTTCTGTTGAGCTCGAGCAATTTTAACCACCCCTGCAATTGCAGTTGCCACCACTTCTTCACTCACAGGCTGTTCTTGTAGGGCCATCATTTCTTGTAAAGTACTGGGAATTGAGTCTTTCATAAAGTCTTTCGTGTCGATAATGTCAGGATAAGTTGGATGAGAATGAACCATCTCTGAACTAAAATCTCAAGTTAGAGTCAACGGTACAGGCGCAAAGCGCTGATTCAGGTTAAGCTAAATTCAGTACCATCTGGCACAAACTTGACCACGGAAGGTGGTCATCGCAGGCACCGGCTTCAAAAGCCGGTGTACCGATGACTGATAATTATAAAATACTGTGTTCAAAATCTATATTTTTTAGCAGAGGGTGGAGAATGGCTTACCCAGATGGTAAAGCTGTTGACATGATTTTGCGCTGGAATAGTATGATTTTGCGCTCATTGAATTTAGCTTAATATTGTGCTGACATGGAACCTTTTATATTTGTTAGCAGAGTTATTCTAACTCGACTGTTACAGTTATTAGTTTGTATTGCGGTTGAAGCATGGGTATTAAAGCGAGCACTTGCGATTAGTCCCAAAACCAGTGTCGAATATGCAGCGGCAATTAATTTATTAGCTCATAGCATTAGCTGGCTGATCTTTTTCACCTTAGAACCTATAGCACCTAATCTATTAAAGCAACAATTAATTATTAATTTAACTTTAAGTGTTAATAATATTTCATTATTTTTTATGGGATTTAGGATGTTGAGTTTTCTCATCTTTTTGGTGATTAAATGGCAAGCGCTAGAACTCGTGAGATTTATAACGGCTCAAAATGCAACTAATCCGGCAGCCACAATTCAGCAAGGCTATCAATTTAGAATTATAGTCAAAGCCCATACAATGAGTCATATATTAATACTGTTGATTTTTCTGATCAAACAGGTGGCAATGAATTAATATTATTTTAATCACTTAAATAGTTATGAACGATCTTCAAGAATTTCTCAGTCCTATTCTACCGCCTAAACCTTTTCATTGGAAAACATTTATACTCATTAGTATTATTATCTGGATATTATCTGCCGCAGTAGAAACTGATGATATATTACAAGATCGCTTAGCTGTTTTAAGCTTAATTTTCTTAATTACGGGTATTTGTTGGAGAACCAGTCAGCCTCCTTTTGTCATTTCTGGAATTCCTCTCAGTCCGTGGATATGTGGCGCATTGATTAGTTTACTACTATCCCAAAAAATGATAACGTTACCATTCTTTCCTTTGCAGGTTTTCCCAATTATTTCAGGATGTTTAATTTATATCGTAGAATTTTTTAATGAAAAACTGAATCTTCGTCCCTCTCCGCCATTAATGCGACCTAACTTTATTTTGGTAATGGTAAGTCATTTACTCATAAGTTGTTGGATAAAGTTTTATTTTATCATTGCTAATAATCCCAATATCATCAATAATACAACCATTGTCAAAAATACTTTATAGTTAATCAATCTTACGATGAGAATACTCACTATTGCTCAGAATACCTTTTGGCAAGTCCTACGCGATCGCGTTCTGTATATTATCGTTTTTTTCACTATATTAATGATGGGTGCAGTTATCTTGATCCCAGAAGTTGCAGCCACAGCAGAACAAAAAATTATATTAGATTTTGGTATAGCGAGTATTGATTTTCTCAGTTTAATTATTACTCTGTTTGCCAGTACCACTTTAATTAATCAAGAGATTGAAAGACGAACCGTTTATTTACTGATTGCAAAACCGATTAGTCGCTTTGAATTAATCCTGAGTAAGTATTTGGGTTTATCGGCAATTTTAGCAGTACTGATCGGCGCTATGATGGCGATCTATTTTATTATTCTGAGTTTAAATACAATTCCTTATCCCCTCCTCAGTTTAATCTTATCTGGACTATTTCTCTGGTTGAAACTCTCTTTAATTGTGGCAGCGGGTTTATTATTTGGTGTATTAACAAATTCTCTCTTGGCAACCCTATTAACCTTAGGGGTTTATATCATGGGTAGCTTAAGCCGAGACTTACTCAATATTGGTCAATTTAGCGAAAATTTAGGAATTGAACGCTTGATGACAGGACTTTATCTAATTTTGCCAGATTTAGCCCGACTCGATCTAAAAAATGACGCAGTTTATGGACAATTTCCGGATCTTGTAACTTTGTTCACCAATATTACCTACGGCGTTGTTTATACAATATTACTATTATCTATTTCTATTGGGATTTTTTCACAAAAAGAGTTTTGATTGATTGTTATTACTTCTGGGTTATTACTTCTTTGTTGTTTGTAGATATTCTCTTAGTCTCCCAGTCTCCCCAACACCCAACAACCAACAACCTTTTCTACCCAGAAACGCTATATATAGAAATACAAATGGAACGCTGAAAATAAGAGTCACGATGATAGAACAAAAATTAGATCAACTTCAATCACTGTTTCAACAGATGGATCGGGCATTAATTGCCTATTCTGGCGGGGTAGATAGTACCTTAGTTGCAAAAATCGCCTATGATGTTTTGGGCGATCGCGCTTTAGCAGTCACTGCTATCTCCCCTTCATTATTGCCCGAAGACTTAGAACAAGCCCGTATACAGGCTGCAACGATTGGGATTTCTCATGAGGAAGTTTATACCCAAGAAATGCAGAATCCCAATTATACCGCCAACCCCGTTAATCGCTGCTATTTTTGTAAAAGTGAATTACACGATACTCTCAAACCCCTTGCTTTAGAACGAGGTTATCCTTATGTAGTCGATGGGGTGAATGGGGATGACTTGCAAGATTATCGTCCGGGTATTCAAGCTGCCCAGGAACGAGGGGCGCGATCGCCTTTAGCAGAAGTGGGGTTAACAAAGCTGGAAGTACGAGAATTGTCTAAACTGCTGGGTTTATCTTCATGGGATCAACCGTCTCAACCTTGCTTAAGTTCTCGGTTTCCTTACGGAGAAGAAATTACAGTGGCGAAACTCCAACGAGTTGGGCGGGCGGAAGTGTATCTGCGTCAACAGGGATGGCAAAATCTACGGGTACGTTCAGCCGGGGATACAGCCCGCATAGAACTGCCTACCGAACAAATTCAAGCGTTTATCCTCAAAACCGATCTACCCACCTTAGTGGCTCAATTTCAAGCGCTGGGCTTTTTGTATGTCACCTTGGATTTAGAAGGGTATCGTAGCGGTAAATTAAACCGGGTTTTGTCTGCTGAGATCTCAGAGGTTTCTTCTGCTGTTTAAGCTGCTTACCTCTACTAACCTCTCCCTAACCCTCTCCTCATAGGAGAGGGGAATATTTTGCGTGATGATTAAATGAAATAGCCCTAAATTCCGCACCCTACGCCTTAATAGCGGCAGGTGTTTTGACAATGCGAATAACGTTTAATTTTTGAACTTGATTGAGTGGTATGGTTTCAGGAGATTTAGGTAAACAGACAATACTATCTTTTCGCATCGAAGTAATAGAATCACCCACAATTGAAAAAAGCTGATTAACCACCCAGTGTATCGGTTCTCCTTGAACAGGGATAATCTCAATTGTATCTCCTAGTTTTAACGGTTCAAACAGTTGTAAAATAATTTTATCCGCTGTTACTGCCATGACTAACCCGAGATATTCATGGGTTCCTGTATTATTACTGTGAAATTGTTGATAAACTGAATCAGAACCGGCTGCTTGTTCTAATGATCCGGTTGAATAATCTCGATGAGGAACGGATTCTAATTCTGCTGCAATTTGATTGCGTAAACTTGGTGTGAGTTGATGGTTAGCATAGGCATCAATTAATTGTCGATACGCCCGACAAGTGGTTGCAACATAAAAAGCAGATTTCATTCTGCCTTCTATTTTTAAAGAACAAATTCGATGTTGAAAAAATGCCTCAATTTGATTAACTCCCCAGAGATCTTTAGAAGACATGAATGTTACAGGTGTTTGAGAATGCTCTGATTTTGATTCAATTTGATAGGGAAATCGGCAAGATTGAATACAACCGCCTCGGTTAGAATCTCGACCTGCGGTAAAATTAGAAATAGTACAATGACCCGAATATGCCATACACATCGCACCATGGGTAAACATTTCAACTTCAATATCGGCGGTTTTACAGATTAAACCGGATTCAGCAATACTCACTTCTCGCCCGACAATTAAGCGTTGAACCCCTAGTTTTTTCCATAATTGACCTGCATAAGAATTTAAACAAGAGGCTTGGGTAGAAAGATGAATATTCAGGTTAGAACTGCGTTGAATCATCCGGATCATGCCTAAGTCAGATACAATCACCGCATCGACACCAATTCCATCAAGAAATTGACAATATTGTTCTAAACCCTCTAAATCTTCATCATGAGGAAAAGCATTTAAGGTGACATAAACTTTAGCATTGTGAGCGTGAGCAAAGGTAACGGCTTGTTCTAAATCATCTGCTGTAAAATTATCCGCTCTTGCCCGTAAACCATATTTTTGTCCGCCAATATAGACCGCATCTGCACCATAAGTAATGGCAACTTTTAAGCGTTCTAAGTTTTTAGCCGGAGCGAGGAGTTCTGGTTTCCACATGGTTAAATATTTGATGGAATAATGAACAATATTTTTCGGATTTTATCGTGTGATCGATAGAAGAAATTAGGGTATATTGTAATAATAGAAATAGACTAATTTTTGACGGTCTATCGCTTGTACTGAACTAAAAGAGCGATCGCAGAAATGAGATCTATGATCGTTTGTTGTTACGGGGTAAAAATCTAATGCTTCAAAAATTCAAGCGGATTATAGGGATAGTATTTGTTATTTTAACGCTATTTACTTTAAGTGTAACGCCATCTGCACAGGCAGATCCCAGTTTACCAGAACCGAATAACAACGGTGACTATATCGAACAAACCAGCCATACTTCCTGGACGGTAGTTGATCGCGATCCGAGTGGATTAAATTGTCGCATGGGAACACAACCAATTGATGAAATTTGGAGTCCAGAGTATGCTGGATTTCCCCCCATTAATAGTTGGCCTGTGGTCACCACTTTAGCGGCAAACGAAACCTTTGAGGCTAAAATAAGTGATGCTGGGTTTGCCACTACCTTAGATCAAGATTTTAAACCCTGGATCTATATTGCAGATCGACTCAATAACGAAGCGGCAAACTGCTTTGTCCGGGCCAATCAAGCGTTTGTGCAGCCCATACCCGAACCTTAATGTTTTAAGCTTACAACACGCCTTTTGAACTGGGAATTTGTCCCCCTCGCCGTGGATCGATTTCAACTGCCATTTTGAGCGATCGCGCAAAGGCTTTAAATGTCGCTTCAATAATATGATGAGAATTAATCCCATCTAACTGGCGGATATGGAGTGTCATTAAACTATTATTAACAACCGCAACAAAAAATTCCCGCACTAATTGAGTATCATAAGTCCCGACTCGTTGAGTGGGAATGTCTAAGCCATAACTCAGGTGCGGCCGTCCCGAAAAGTCTAAAGCGACTTGTACCAACGCTTCATCTAAGGGGGCGACAAAATGACCAAATCTAACAATGCCTTTGCGATCGCCTAAAGCATCAGCCAAAGCTTTTCCGAGGGTGATCCCCACATCTTCATTCGTATGGTGATCGTCAATTTCAATATCTCCATCGGCATTGACTTCTAGATCGATCAAACCATGAGAAGCAATTTGATGTAGCATATGATCGAGAAATGGAACACCTGTGGCGGCTTTACAGATTCCTGTACCATCGAGGTTTAAACTGACACTGACATCAGTTTCTTTAGTTGTGCGTTTGACCGTTGCAACTCGGGCAACAGCATGATTAGATTGATCGGATAAACTGGGGCGTTCGCTAATTTGCATAGTGATTTTGTTATTGGTTATTTATTATTTTATTATTGACACTCCCGCGCCCTATAAGGTCGGGGATTCTTGGTTCATAGAAGCTCCGTAACTGAGCAGGACGTATCCAACCCAGCTAGAGGGAATCTCTCCCCTTAGCGCCAGCCATGCCGTCAGGCTATAGCGTATGACTTCCGGTGTGTCCCACCGTAGTTAAACCCAGTTGCAGGATGTTCTTAGCAGCGTTAATATCTCTATCTTCAACATAATGACAATGTGGACAAACATGAGTTCTGGTAGATAGAGATTTTTTAACTTTCTCACCACAGTTAGAACAATTTTGAGAAGTATTATGGGGTGGTACTGCAACAGTAGCCTTGCCATACTTGTATCCAAAATATTCTAACCAACGGCGAAAAGTAGACCATCCGGCATCACTAATACTTTTAGACAGATGACGATTCTTGACCAACCCTTTCACATTTAAGTCTTCATAAGCAACCAAATCGTTAGATTGGATTAAGCGGAGTGCAATTCTCTTTGCAAACTCTTCTCGCTGCCGACTTACTCTTAAATGTTTCCGGGCATATCGCCTACGCGCCTTAATATAGTTCTGGGTTTGATGAATTCCTTTTCGGAACTTCTTAGACTTTTTGCGGTTAGCTCTGTTAAGTTGTTTCTCAGACTTCCTGTAAAACTGTGGGTTAGACTCAGTATGACCATTACTTAAAGCGAGGAAATACTTAATCCCTAAATCCAATCCCACAGCTTTATGAGATGGCTCCATTTTTGGAACAATATCTCTTGGATCTAAGTTTATACAAAGCTGAACATAGTAACCGTCTGCTCGTCTAACAATTCTCACTCGTTTAATTTGTTCTGGTTGAAAGTAGTTTAAATCCCGACTGCCAATCAGCTTTAAATTACCAATCCCTTTTTTATCGGTAAAGGTAATACGCTTACGGTTTTCTGACAACTTCCAGCCTGAAATTTTATATTCAACTGAGCGAGAATTCTTTTTAAACTGTGGATAACCTTTCCTTCCTGGTTTGTTGGATTTACAGTTATCATAGAATCGATTAATCGCTCTAAGAATTCTTTCAATTCCCACCTGGCAAGCGTGAGAGTTTAAACTTTCAACAAACTTAAACTCATGCCTCAGTAGCGTGTTGTACCTAAAAAGTTCTTTTTTCCCAATACCACGATTATCCATCCAGTAGCGGAGAGCTTTATTTCTGACAAACTGTGTTGTCCGAATCGCCTCCTCTATGGCGAATACTTGATGTGATTTAGGATTGACTTTGAACTCTAGAACAAACATAGTTGCTACTTAAAAGCGTGGTAGCATTATAGCAGAATAAACAAGAGTTGTGAGTCGAATAAGTTAACCGTCGTGAACGACGGGGCTTGAAACCCGCTTTTTTTGGTCACAGCGAATGAGTAATAACCCATGACTAATGACTCTGTTTAACTACATTCCCATAATGTTATATCCAGAATCAACATACAATACCTGACCGGTAATACCGCTGGATAAATCGCTACAGAGGAAAGCCGCTGCATTACCCACTTCTAACTGCGTGACGGTGCGTCCTAGGGGGGCTGTTTCTTCGACATGATGAATCATATCTAAAATCCCTCCCACGGCAGAAGAAGCGAGCGTCCGAATCGGGCCTGCGGAAATGGCATTCACTCGAATTCCTGCCTGACCCATTTCACTGGCCAGATAACGAACATTCATTTCTAATGCGGCTTTGGCTATCCCCATAACGTTGTAGTTGGGTACGACTCTCACCCCACCCAAATAGGTTAAAGTCACAATACTCCCTCCGTCTTTCATCAATGGCTTAGCGCCTGCACTCAGTTGCACCAGAGAATAGGCACTGATATCAAGGGCGCGAGTAAATCCTTCGCGAGACACCTGACTAAAGTCTCCGGAGAGATCATCCTTGCCTGCGAAAGCTAAACAGTGAATTAGGATATCTAGCTGGCCCCACTTCTCCTGAATGGTATCAAATACAGATTGAACTTGTTGATCGTTTTGTACATCACAAGGTAAAAATAAGCTGGGGTTAAGCGGCTCGACTAATTCTCGAACCTTTTTCTCAAACCGACCTTTTTCGTCTGGAAGATAGGTCACGCCTAAATTAGCGCCGGCTGCATGAAGCTGTTGAGCGATCCCCCAGGCAATGGAGCGATTATTGGCAATGCCGGTTACAAGCGCGTTTTTTCCGTTTAAACTAAGCATATTGGATGATTGAACAGCGGGTATTGTTGGTGATGCGATGTGTCAGACACATTTATTGTGCGTTATCATCTGCACAGGATGAATTCTCGGTAGCAACCTACACAAATGTCAAGTACTATAGTCTTTAGATTTCGAGATTATTGTAGTTTTCTAATCAGTGAGTTACCCCAAAAGTGTCAGCGAATTTGTGAAATTAGGTTAAACTGGTAATCAAAATTTCAGTGTAATCGAAGTTTAATCGAATTAAAGGGTTGCGGAAACACTCACTCATCACGAATTCGCTGAATTCAGTTCAATATTAACTTATACCTTCTACAGTACAAGGGATGCGCTCGTGACGTATGATAGGCCTTTAGCAAATTTATTCCATCAACTGGGGGGAGGTAGCTTTCCGCCAGTGGTTGAGAGTTATGATCGGGGAAAGACCATCTTCTTTCCTGGAGATCCCGCAGAGCGGGTTTATGTTCTCATTAAGGGAGCTGTGAAGTTATCCCGTGTTTATGAAGCGGGGGAAGAAATTACAGTTGCTTTGTTACGAGAAAATAGTGTTTTCGGGGTTTTATCTCTGATTACTGGCCACAAATCAGACCGATTTTATCACGCGGTGGCTTTTACCCCCGTTGAGATCTTGTCTGTTCCGATTGAACAAGTGGAAAAGGCCCTGAAGCAAGATCCCAATTTGTCGATGATGATGTTGCAAGGGTTATCTTCTCGAATTTTACAGACAGAGATGATGATTGAAACCCTGGCTCACCGGGATATGGGATCGCGGTTGGTGAGTTTTTTATTAATTTTATGCCGAGATTTTGGTGTGCCGGGACAAGAGGGAATTAGAATTGATTTGAAATTATCCCATCAAGCGATCGCTGAGGCGATAGGTTCAACGCGGGTTACGGTAACTCGTTTACTGGGAGATTTGCGTCAGAAGAATATGATTTCAATTCACAAAAAGAAAATTACAGTGCATAATCCTGTGATTCTTAGTCAACAATTTACTTAAAGATTGCTTACTCTGCCACTGTTGGGTGAGCCGATCAAAAATCGTCTTTTCCTGTGAAAGATCAGATTCTATCGTTTGAGGGTTGATTCTAAAGTGTATTGTCGTTAAATTAAAATAACCCTCTCTAAGCACGAAAATAGTGGTTAAGATCATCATTAAACCCTCGATCTTCAAGCAACTCAAATGACGGCTGGTGTCATCTTTGTTATTGCCATTTTAATCCTCGGAGGCGTAATTGCTGTAGTTAGCGATCGCCTCGGGATGAAGGTGGGAAAAGCACGCCTGAGTCTATTTAAGATGCGTCCCCGCAAAACGGCAGTTGTGGTGACCATTCTCACTGGGACTGTCCTCTCGGCAATGACACTCGGTATTTTGTTTGCGGCGAGTAAGCCTCTACGCCGTGGCGTTTTCAGAATGGATCAAATTCAACAACGACTCAACCAAACGCGCAAGAATTTAACCCAGGTGATGGATGAGCGCAATCAGGTTGAGAGAGAATTGTCTGATGCGCGATCGGAATTGATTGCGGCACAAGATCAATTAAGCCAGATTAACCAATCTTTAGAACAAACCAATACTCAATCTGAGCAAACTCAAACTGAATTAGCACAGGCACAGAAAGAGTTAAAACAGGCAAAAGATCAGTTAAATCAGTTTCAAGATCAATTGGCTGAGGTGGATATTGTTAAAGCTGAAATGGAGCAAGAGTTAAATCAGGCAGAAACTCAGTTAAAAGAGGTTTCTCAGCAAAAACAAAGTTTAGAATCTGAAATTGACCAACTGAAAACAGAACGTCAAAATTTAATTCAACAACGAGAGGAAGTGAAAGCACAAATTCAACAACGGGATCAAGAAATTGCAGCGCGAGACAAAGAGATTCAGCAGCAAGATAAAGAAATTGAAGACCGAGATCAGATTCTTTTGACACGGGAAGAAACACTGAAAAATTTAGAAGTCGAACGGGAGCAACTGGAAAAACAAACCGCAAACCTAAAAGATCAACTGAATAAAATAGGGCGGAATTTTAGATTATTAAGAGAAGGAAGTGTAGCGATTAAACGAGGCCAAGTTTTAGCAACGGGATTGGTGAATACTGAGAATCAGCAACAGTCTAAAGTCGCGATTAGTCGTCTTTTACAACAGGCTAATTCAGTGGCACTTGATTCAATTCTATTGGGAAATGCGAATGCTGAGAAAGAACAAGTGATTCAAATTGCTCAATCTGAAGTTGAGGCTTTGATTGATGAGATTGATAATAGTCAGGAGTATGTGATTCAGGTGATTTCTTCTGCTAATTATTTAGTGGGAGAAAGTAAGGTTAATGTCTTGACGAAAGTTGAACCGAATCGTTTACTATTTAGTTCAGGTGAAATTATTGCAAAAAATTCTATTGATATTAATCGATTGACCGATGAACAGTTACAGCAACGCTTACAAGAAATTATTGATGCATCCCAATTTCGGGCGCGTTTTGTTGGGGTGGTTGATGGGATTATTCAAATCGAAGATCAAGAAACAGAAACCCTACTCAGCTTCTTTCAACAGCTTCAAAATCAGCAGCAACCCGTGGAATTACAAGCCGTTGCGGCGGCTGATACTTACACTATTGGCCCGCTTGAACTGAATCTATTAGCCCGTCAAAATGGTACAGTTATTTTTAGTACGAATGAATCTAATATTAATGATAATATCAATAATCCTGAAGAATCAGAAGCTCAATAGAGCTGAGTCGGGGTAGATGATAAGGAATAGGAAGATTGAAGATTTAAGTTAGAATTAGGTACAGATTTAAACAGTTAAATTCTATTCCCTATTCTTACAAAGAATAAATCACCCATGACCCAGAACAAATTTATATTCTTAGGATTTGACCCCGGAAAAGATAAATGTGGCGTTGCAGTAGCCGATAGCAACTTAAAGCTGTACGATCATCAAGTGATTGCCTCGAGTGATGCGATTATTTCCCTACAGTCTCTCATGGAAAAATTCCCAATTCATGCTTTGATTATGGGTAATCAAACTACTTCTAAAACTTGGGAAAATCGACTTAAATCTGGACTGTCTTTATCGATTCCGATTATTAAAGTCGATGAACGTTACTCTAGTTTAGAAGCTCGCGATCGCTATTGGCAAATGTATCCGCCTCAAGGATTAACCCGTTTAATTCCTCAAGGAATGCGAAACCCACCTCGCCCGGTTGACGATTTAGTGGCAATTATTCTGATCGAACGATATCTCCAAGGCAGTCAGGATAGTGATTCAATCAAAGATTAGTTGGCCAGTACCGGTTCAGGTTGTTCTTGATCGAGTTCTTGGAATAAAGGTGTACTCAGATAGCGTTCACCAAAGCTCGGCTGAATCATTACAATCAGTTTACCTGCATTTTCTGGACGTTTTGCTACTTGAATGGCTGCGGCTAATGCTGCACCCGAAGAAATCCCAGATAAAATGCCTTCTTCTCTGGCTAGACGGCGACCATAAGTGATAGCATCGTCATCAGCGACAGTCACCACTTCATCAATCATGTCCACATTCAGGACTTGCGGCACAAAACCCGCCCCAATGCCTTGAATTTTATGGGAACCTGGATTACCGCCGGACAGAACCGGACTCGTGGTGGGTTCAACTGCAATCACTTGAAAGGTGGGTTTCTTGTTTTTGATTGCTTCTGCGACTCCTGTAATGGTTCCGCCAGTCCCCACGCCTGCAATTAAAATATCTACCTTACCGTCTGTATCGTCCCAAATTTCTTTTGCCGTGGTTTGACGATGAATTTCAGGATTTGCCGGGTTGTTGAATTGTTGTAACATCATCCCATTGTCTAGGCTGTCTACCAATTCCTGCGCCCGATTAATGGCCCCTTTCATTCCCATAGAACCCGGAGTCAGTTCGAGTTTTGCCCCGTAAGCTTTTAACATCGCCCGTCGCTCACTACTCATCGTATCGGGCATGGTTAAAATTAATTTATATCCTTTTGCCGCTGCCGCCATCGCTAAGGCAATTCCTGTATTTCCGGAGGTGGGTTCAACTAAAACGGTTTTTCCGGGGGTAATTCGGCCTTCTCGTTCGGCGGTATTAATCATGTTAACCCCAATGCGATCTTTGACAGAAGCCGCTGGGTTCATACTCTCTAATTTCACTAAAATTTGAGCCACACAACCTTCCGCTTGGGGGATTCGATTTAACTGAACTAAGGGAGTACGACCAATCAGTTCTGTGATATTGTGAGCGACGCGCATTGTTTTAAATGTGTGTAAGGGTTAACAGTATTTTTGAGAAATGACTGAGCAATTACTATATTTAAACTAGAATAAACCTTAAACCACAGTTAATGGGATAACTTAATCTTTTTTTATATTATTGCTGTAGAGGTAACCACAAATTACCCCTACAACTGAAAGGATTAATTAATTAGCACTACCATTGCCAACGAAAGCTAAAGTCAGACTATCAGAAGTGAGGAAGTGATCTAAATGAATGGCTCTTTCTTCTGTTTTTAATAAAATTTGCTCATATAAGTAGCGAGTAGCGCGATCGCCTAAGCTTTCGGTTTGAGCCGCTTGACTTCGCAGTACTTTAATCACCGCTTGTTCAGCACTGAGGTCATGTTCAACCATGGGACGCATTCCAAAAACCCCATCTTCTTCTTGGGAGAAACAACATAATTCTGCGAGTTTAGCAAAAGAAGCAACCGGGGTTCCACCCAAGCCATTTAAACGTTCGCCAATTTCATGAACGTGATCTTGAACTTCTTCTAAGCTTTCTTGGAAGAATTCATGGAGAGAATAAAATTCAGAACCTTCGACCACAAAGTGATGTTTTTGATACTGTAAATAGAGACCTTGAAAGCTTGCCAGTAACGTATTCATCCCTTCGCAAACTGGGATGGTAACGCTTTTGTCTAAACTGATTGGGTTATCTTTTACGTCGCCAAAAGCTTGAACCAGAGTTGCTTGTGCCATAGCTATCCTTTGATTGAATTATGTAAGTAGAATGGTTGAGGTTAATATCTTAGCAGAATTTTAAATTTGTGGGCTAAGTTTTTTATGTGTTCATGAAAATAATTATCATCTTTATGAATCGAATCATTCAGCATGAGTTAAAAGTAAAGAACCCGGCATTGCTTTTTTAATCCAAGAGGTGATTAAGATTTGTTCAGGCTCACAGGTTTTGATTTCTTCTTGGTCAATATTACGAAATATAGTATCCTCGGGAATAGTAATTTCTTGACCTGTGGGTAGAATTAATCTGTGAACTTGAGAGATGTTAAAAGAACGCCAGCTATAGAATACCACATAATTTCCGCTTTCTCCGGTTAAAATTTCAGCCACTGCATTTTGATTACGATATTCAGCCAGCTTTGATTTTGACTTCATCCGAGAGAATATTGACGTTGTCCGGTTTGTTTTGAAGAAAGGTGCGCGAGTCACACGCGGCCATTGTTTCCTTAAGATTGCAGGATTTGTTAATGCTTGTTGACAAATTTTTTCAATATTTACTATTTTCTTTTCCTCTGGGTTTAAATGTCGTAAGTCTATACGAATCGTGTGTAAGCCGGCTGCTTCTAAAGCGTCTAATTGATCGAGAATAAACTGATCCTTATCGAGGAACATAAAGGTTCCCTGGGGTGTTTCTAGGGTGGGAAACAGTCGATTTCCACTCTCTTCTGAAGTGATTGTCGCTTGAATTTGTTGTTGATTTTCATCTCTTGAAATCTGAGAAGACAGTAGCGATCGCGGCGAATAAAACAATAATATTGGCCCGACTCCTAAGAGTTCACAATTGACGGGTAAAGTTTGACAATATTCTACTAATTTATCTTCGGGAAGTTCAATTGATAAAATTAAACGATTTAAACTGTCCCCAAAAATTTCACACCATCCAAGTAACGCTTCTAGGTTATGATTTCCGGTTTCAACGATGAATTGAATCGGTAAATTAGGCAGATGAGTTTTAACCCACCAAGCCACTCCTGGATCGCAAACTCGGATGGCAGAAAATGGACTTAAATCCCATTGCATTAATCCTTGAGTTAGGGAATTTAGTTGAGTTTCTGGCGTTAAAATATCCCAGACTAATATAGGATTTAATCCCTGTTCTAACGCGGCTTTTGCTAACGATTCAATCTGTGCTTGAGTTAAAGTTCCCTGTCGAGTCAACTGAATTGGTTCTAGTAATATCTCTGATAGATTCGGTGCATTAATACATTGTTCTAAGTCTGAAAAAGATTGCACAAAAGTATTAAACTTCATGACTTTATTCTAATTTTAAAGAAGAAAATTATAATTCTTTTTCTTTGTTTAGTCAAATCATGATTTTCTCTCTGCTATTTAAATCGATCCGAACGTAAAATACTCACAATTAACCATAACCCTAAGAAACTGGCTGCACCAAACAATCCATTGCTTATCACAGTAATTTGAGAGGATTGTGCGCCTGCTGTCACAATAGCCGCACCCATAATTAATGAACCCACCACAATACTAAATGATAATCGATTTGCCGAATTATCAAGACTGCGGCGCAAGGGATCAATTTCTCGTAAGGTAATATTCCATTTAATCGTTTCTGAGGTAATTCGATCTAATAATTGATCGAGTTGACGGGGAGATTGTAGAGATAAACTCTTGACATCTAATGCGGTTCTTAAGAGGGTTTGAATGGGATCATCTCCTAAGAGTTGTCGCTGCAATAAATCCCGCATTAAGGGTTTAATTTCATCGAGTAAATTCAGTTGAGGGTCAAAAGTCCGAGCCACCCCTTCTAAATTGGCGACAGTTTTAGAATATAAACCTAAATTACTTGGTAATTTAACGCGGTTGTTTCTGGCTAATTCTAAGATCTCATAAAATACCTCAGAAAACTTAATTTCTGACAAGCTAAGATTATAGTATTTTCTGAGCATTTTGGCATATTCATTCTCAACTCTCGCTAAGCTTTTCGGCTGAGCATATTCCGCCATTTTTAGGGTTAACTGAGTACAACGTTGAGCGTCTAAATTAACAACCGCTAACAGTAATTCCGTTAAAATTTGCTGGGTTTGTGGATCGAGACGACCAACTAAACCACAGTCGAGTAAAGCCACTCGACCATCTTCTAAATAAAATAAATTTCCAGGATGGGGATCGGCATGGAAAAAACCATCAATATAAAACTGTTTAAAAAAAGCACGACAGATTAATTTACTAATATCTTTTCGTTCGGCATTAATATCTCCCTGATAATCTTTTCCTTTAAGATTTGCGGATAAGATCGGCTGACCATTGAGCCACTCTAACACTAATATTTTAGATGTCGTCACGTCCCAATAAACCTGAGGAACCATGATTTTTTCGGGATCAAACCAACGGCTTTCTGATAAGTTTTGCCGCAGTTTGTCAGTATGGCGTGCTTCTTTAGTAAAATCTAATTCATCTCTTAATGCTGCACCAAATTCATTGGCTAAACTCACGATATCGTAGTTTTCACCGAAGTCTGTGAGCGCGACTAATTCCCCTAATGTTTTTAATAAACCAATGTCTTTTTCAATAATACGCTCAATCCCTGGACGTTGAACTTTTATCGCCACATCTTCTCCATTTATTAAGGTGGCACGATAGGTTTGAGCAACAGAACCTGCGGCAATAGCTTCTGTATTAATGAATGCAAAAACCTCTTCTAAAGGCTGCTGATATTGTTGACGTAAAACTATTTCTATCTCCGTCCAAGGAACAACCGGAACTTGCTCTTGTAACGTTGATAAAGCTTCAATATAAGAACTGGAAAGTAAGTCGGGACGAGTACTTAAAAGCTGTCCTAACTTCACATAAACCGGCCCTAAATCAATTAAAATATTACGCAGAACGGCAGGTGGCGGTAAACTGGGTTCTCCTGGTTTTCCACCGCTGAGTAGCCGTCGCATATAGTCCCAACCATTGCGGAAAACTACTTCAACAATTTGTGCTTGGCGAGAACCCGCCTGTGATAAGTTTGATAACACGCGATCTCCCCAGAAATTCTAATGTGGTTTTTCTTATTGTAACTGTTTGTTAATCAAATCGTTTACTCAAGGGTTTGGAAATTGAGGGTATAATCATAAAAATACTTAAAAATCTATCTTTAGATAGACTGAAGTTAATCTCGGCTTATTGTGATTTTAAACTAAAATTAAAAACTATAAATATTTCAATGACAGTCTTTTTAATTGGGGGTTGCCCGCGTTCTGGGACTACTTTATTACAAAATATCTTATGTTCTGTTTCTTCAACGAATCCAGCCATCGGAGAAGTTGGATATTTATATCATTTAGCCGAAGCTTATCATAGTAGTAAAATTGATTTTGAAAGTCAAGGAAAATACTTCTTTAAAGATTTAGCAGAATTACGCCAATTTAGTATAACTCAAGTGAGTGCTTTTTTAAATCAAATTCATCATCAATATCCCACGAAAACTCATACCGTTTTAAAACATCCACTTTTGAGTCGTTATTTTCCCGATCTATTTGAATTAATCGAAGATGTCAAGTTTTTAATCACCATTCGCGACCCCAGAGATACAATTGCTTCTTTAATTCAAGTGGGAGAACGGATGCAAAAACAATCGCAAACTCGTCATCTTACCCCCTTATTTACTCAAAGAAATATCTCAGAGTATCTAAACTTTTATCTCTCTGCTTATGTCTCAGCTTGGAATCATCCGCACCCACAATTTAAACAAAAAATCTGTTATTTAAAATATGAATATTTAGTCGAAAATCCTCAAGCTGCCCTCAAAAACTTAAGCCAATTTACCGGATTACCCCTCGAAACCATCAACTTACAACAAGATTGGCAGCGAAACTTAGTTCCCCATGCCCAACTCAAAGATGCCGCTCAATCCTTTAATTCTTTATTATATAATCAAGGTATTTCCCGCGATCGCATTCGTCATTATCCTCAGGTATTAACCCCTGAAGAAATTCAATTCCTACAAACCGAAGGTAAGAATATATTTCAACAGTTCAACTATCCTTTAACTGATTAACTGCTATTAGAGGTTTTGGGTATGGGAAAAGTACATATGACCAATGACCAATAACCAATAACAAATAATAACTCCCCCATAATTCCCAAAAACAGTATACCCTATTAATCTAAGTGCCAAATTGGGATGGCTATGAGTTTACAACGTTTCATTCCTTTTCTCGATTCATCTGTTCAATCTTGGTCGATGGAAGCCAGACTCTTACGATGGTTGACCTTCCTGTGGTTATCCATTGGCTTAGTGGTGATGTTTTCCGCTTCTTATCCCATTGCCAATGCCGAACATGGAGACGGCCTCTATTACTTTAAACGACAAATTATCTGGACAATTGTCGGGATGGTTGGCTTTAATGCCGTTGTTAATACCCCCATTCGTTCCGCTTTGCAAGTCGCGCGACTGGGATTATTCATCGTATTAGGACTACTCGGACTGACGTTAATTCCCGGAATCGGAACCACAATTAACGGGGCGACGCGGTGGATTGCTTTAGGGCCAATTCTAATTCAACCTTCCGAGTTGATGAAGCCTTTTTTAATTCTACAAAGTTCTCGATTCTTTTCACAATGGCGGCGATTAACTTGGAAAATCCGTTTAATTTGGTTATCCATTTTTGCCTTAATTTTAGCGTCGATTTTAATGCAGCCCAACCTCAGTACAACCGCTTTATGTGGGATGACAATTTGGTTTATTGCCTTAGCATCTGGGTTGCCATATAGCTATTTGGGCGGAACCGCGATCGCCGGAATATTATCCGCAACAATTAGTATTAGTGTACGAGAATATCAAAAACGCCGGGTATTATCCTTTCTCAATCCTTGGGCAGATCCACTTAACGATGGTTATCAGTTAATTCAAAGTTTATTAGCCGTAGGTTCTGGGGGAATTTGGGGCAGTGGTTTAGGTTTATCCCAGCAGAAATTATATTATCTTCCGATTCAATATAGTGACTTTATTTTTGCAGTTTACGCCGAAGAATTTGGCTTTATTGGCAGTATTGCTTTTCTGTTTTTACTCGCAGTTTATGCTAGCGTTGCCCTCAGAGTCGCTGTCAAAGCAAGCCGTATTGAACATCAACTTGTTGCCATTGGGGTGATGGTTGTAATGGTCGGACAATCATTATTAAATATCGGCGTTGCCACCGGGGCATTACCGACAACAGGTTTACCTTTACCCCTATTTAGTTATGGTGGAAGTTCTATGATTGCCAGTTTAATGTTATCTGCCTTACTGATTCGTGTTGCCCGAGAAAGTAACACCGCAGAAGTGGTAACTTTGAAAGAAGCCAGTCAAACCGCTTCAAGACGAAAACGATTATCGAGGAGAGAGAAATCCCGTTCATAAATATTATTTTTGAGATTAGGTAGGGGCGCATTGCATGCGCCCTTACTATGTAGGGTGTGTCCGACAGACGCACCTATCCCTATTCCCTACAATCAGGCGATCGCGTTAATAAATTATATTTTAATATAGATGAGTTCTCCCTATCTCTGTTTTATATTAATGAATATTTTTTGTGCAGTATTGTAATATACTAAAAGTTAAATTCTCTATTCTTTATAAAATTAATCTTCTCCAATTTATCAGATGCTATCTAAATTTGTTTTCTCAACTGCTGTAGTGGGAACAACCTTAATATTTCCTACCATTTCTATTCAGGCTCAAATTATCCCAGATAATAGTTTAGGTAGCGAAAGTTCTGTGGTTGTGCCGAATGTTAATATTAACAACATCAACAGTGACAGAATAGACGGCGGTGCAATTCGAGGAGCTAATTTATTTCATAGTTTCCAAGAATTTAATATTGATAATGGACGCGGTGCGTACTTTTCAAATCCTGAAAATATTAGTAATATTCTGACAAGAGTTACAGGTAGTAATATTTCTAATATCTTCGGAACGTTAGGCGTTTTAGGCAATGCAAATCTATTTTTAATTAATCCTAACGGTATTGTATTCGGGCCGAATGCCAGATTAGATGTAGGCGGATCATTTTTTGCCTCAACTGCTGATAGTATTTTATTTGAAAATAGCGTAGAATTTGCAGCATCCAATCCAGACGCACCGCCATTATTAACGATTAATATTCCCATTGGGTTAAACTTTCGAGAAAATCCAGGAAGTATTATCAATCAAGCAGCTTTAATTACAACAGAAGATGGTAGTCCATTACGAGATAATAACGGCTTTCTAATTCCTCAAGGCTTAAATGTACCTCAAAATCAAACTTTAGCATTAGTGGGCGGTGACGTTTTATTTGATAACGGCGTTGCTATTTCTCCCGGCAGTAATATTGAATTAGGCGGATTATCAGAACCGGGAATCGTTGAATTCAACACCGTAGGGGCGAATAGCAATACGCCCATTCTTCAGTTTCCCACAAATATTCAACAAGCAGATATTATATTAACCAATGAATCACAAATAAATGTTCGTGCCGATAATGGCGGAGATATTAATATTAATGCAGGTAACTTTGAAATGTCAGGCGGTAGTATTATCCGTGCCGGAATAGATGTAGGTTTAGGTTCTCTAGAGGCACAAGCTGGAGATGTGAATATTAATGCTCAGAATAACATTTTTTTAGAAGAAGTTAGTAATATTTCTAATGCTATTAATGTAAATGGCGCTGGAAAATCTGGAAAAATTGAAATTAATGCTTCTAATTCAGTTGAGTTAAGTGGTCAAAGTACTATCAATGCTGCTACGCTTGGCAGCGGAGATGCAGGAACTGTAAATGTTACGACCAGACGGCTCAGTGTTTTGGATGGAGCAATTATTGCAGTCGTTACATCAGGTGAGGATAGTGGTAATACAGGTCAAGTTGAGATTAATGCTTCTGATTCAGTTGAATTGAGCGGTCAGGGTAGCAGCATCTCAATTATAGTTAACGGAAGTGGAGATGTAGGAAATATAAGTATTATAACTAAACAGCTCAGTGTTTTGGAGGGCTCAAACGTTTTAGCAGGTACGCTAGAGAATAGTAGTGGTAATGCAGGTCAAGTTGAGATTAACGCTTCAGATTCAGTTGAATTAAGTGGTCAAAGTTTTATCCGTGCTGCTACGCTTGGTAGCGGAGATGCGGGGACTGTAAATGTTACAACCAGACAGCTCAGTGTTTTAGAAGAGTCGAGTGTTTCAGCAGGTACGCTAGAGAATAGTAGTGGTAATGCAGGTCAAGTTGAGATTAACGCTTCAGATTCAGTTGAATTAAGTGGTCAAAGTGGCATCGGTGCTGCTACGCTTGGTAGCGGGGATGCCGGAACTGTAAATATTACAACCAGACAGCTTAGTGTTCTGGATGGAGCAGTGATTGGAGTCGCTACATCAGGCGAGGGTAGTGGTAATGCAGGTCAAGTTGAGATTAACGCTTCAGATTCAGTTGAGTTAAGTGGTCAAAGTTTTATTACTGCTGCTACGCTTGGCAGTGGGGATGCCGGAACTGTAAATGTTATAACTAGACAGCTTGGTGTTCTGGATGGAGCAAGTGTTTCAGTAGGTACATTTGATAAGAATGGTGGCGATGCAGGGCAAATTCAGATTAATGCCTTTGAATTTGTTGAATTAAGAGGTCGTTTAGAAGATTTAAGAGTTTCCACAACAGAGAGTGAATCTGTTGAATTAGCAGGTTTTCCGCAAGGTTTAATAGCTTTTACAAGAGGAAGTGGAAATGCAGGAAACATTAGTATTACAACTGAACAATTACATATTCGTGACAGCGCTTTAATAAGCGTAAACTCTGAATCTTCCGGTATTCCTGGAAATATTAATATCGGGGCAAACGAAACCTTCTTAAGAAATCAATCTTTTCTCAACGCTAGTTCAGAAACAGGTCAAGGTGGTAACATCAATCTGCAATCTAATGATGTTCGTTTGCTTAACCGTAGCGGAATTTTGGCAACCGGAAGCGAAAGCGGTCAAACCTTTGAGGGAAATATTGAAATTGATGCCGATTTATTAGTGTTGTTAGGGGGTAGTGGTATTATTACAAATGCTTTTAGTCCGAGTGGCGGTAGCAATATTAATATTCGTCCTTTCAACGATTCTAATAGCGTAAATTCGAGTATTGGAATTCTTCAGTCTACTGATAGTATCATCAGTGCAGCAGGAAATTTAACGATTGATTCTTCTGTAATATTTCAACCTGCTGAAATTCCAGAAGTTGCTGTTACAGACCCCAATGATTTAATTGCAGCAGAATTCTGTCGGCAGCGCGGGAGCAGTGCATTTGTAGTAACAGGACGCGGTGGTATTGCTGTTAATCCTAATGATAAAAGTGATGGCAGTCAAATTAATGTTGATTTAGTTGAACCTGTTGTGAGACGACCTCAAAATACATCTCAAAACAGTTCTGAAATTAATCATAATCAACCTATTTCTAGCCTGGATATTATCCCAGCGCGGGGATGGATAAAAGATGAAAATGGAGATGTAATTTTAGTCAGTTACGACCCGACAAAAACAGCAATTAATCGTCAACCTGCACAACTTCCCCACTGTCAATCTGAGTAAATATGAGGCGCTTGGAACCTCTCCCTAGCCCTCTCCTGCGAGGAGAGGGAACAGGAACTTCTACATTTTTAAAAACAACTAAGAATTAGGCTTTAAAAGCCTCTCTCCTACTAGGGGAGAGGTTTGGAGAGGGGTTATTCTCCGAAGTCTACCATTTCCTACTCCTATTCCCCAGACTGTACCTCCTCAGCCGATACCCCGTCTCCCTGAAAACCAAAATACCATAGGGCAGCAGCCGCTTCAGCCCGCGTTACCGACTCTTTAGGTTGAAACAGGGTCGTATAACCAAATACCCGCCTAATATTGGCATTATCGCCGTTATCAAAATCGGCTAATACCGCTTGTAAGGCTTTGGTGTTAATTTTAGCTGCATCCTGAAATCCCCACCGTTCTTGTACCGCATCAACAGTGGCTTTGGGTAAGGCTTGGCGAGTATCTAATGGCACTTTCCATAAGATTAAATCTTCTCGGGTTAATGGCGCATCAGGGCGGAATTTTACGGCTGTACTTTCCCCGGATAAACTACTGGGAATTAACCCCGCCCTAGCCAGTCCTTGAATGACAGCAAAATCTGGATGAGAGGCGGGAACATCAGTAAATACAGAGTTATTTGTTGAGACTCCTAAGCGAATTTGTTTAGCAGGACGGTCTGCATATAAAGTATTATTGGCATTGACTAATGCCCTAGCATATTCTGCCCGAGTAATGACTTTGTTAGGATTATTTAAACTATCATTGGATGTCTCTGTTTCTGAAGATTTAAATATATTTAATTGGGCAATATCAGTCACAAATTGACGCAATTCTGCGGGGGCTTGTTCAGAGTTAACGGGTGGTTTTGAGGCTTGTTTTTCTTCAGTGGGTTCTACTTCCTCATCTGGTTGTACTGGGATCGTTTCAGTGTCTGAAGGGGTTTCTTCTTCTGATAAATTTAGTGTGGGTTTTGGAGTAGAATTTGGCGGTGTTACGGTTGCTGGGGGTAAGGTAGCCGGAGGTGGCGGTAAGGGAACGGGAGAAATAGAAACTTTTGATTTGGATTTATTAACAGCAACGGTTGAGGGGCGAATATAACCTATTTTAAACTCGGTTTGTGAACTAGAGTTTTGTTCGGAGTTTAAAGAAATAGTCACTTTTAAATCATCTTTTTCCGCAATAAATTCTCCTTCTCCATCGTTTGAAGGACTTTCTATAATTTCCCAGTTTTCTGATTTTAACTGTTTTTGATAATAGTTTTGTACGGCATTAATTGGGTCGCGAGTTTGCCAAGTCGTTTGTGTTCCGGTTGGAGAGTTATTTAAGCCTGGAGAAACGGTTTGTAATTCTGCTTCTGGATATCGGGGGATTTCTTCAGGGAAATCATCGGGTAATTGGGTAAACACTTCAGGGGTTTCTAATTTATCTTTTTTCGTAGTTTGAGAAACCCCAAATGCAGGATTATCTTCGAGTTGAGGGTCAGGTTTGACGGAATTTTCGAGGGCATTTCCAAAGGACGTATTAGCGCAACTGGTAATTGTTGCTGAAAGGCTTAAAATGATAGTTAGAAGTAAAGCTGATTTCGTTTTCATGAAATTAATCCTTTGACAGATTTAGGTAAATACGTTTATTAAATATAAAAATTCATTGAATTAAGTCAATCCATTATTTTAATCAATACTGTTGTTACTAATCGTATTTTATCCAAGTTCATTTAATTTTTTCTGTTACATTGAAGATTATTGAAATCATTTATACTTACTACGAAATACTCGTGACCTACGATATCATCTCAACTCGCGATACGCCTAATGGCAGGCTGTGCGATCGCTATATTTTATAGTCACAAGATATAGTTTCTCTAACCTACATTATTCATATTTATGATTATACCGGAACCGTGAGAGAAACTCCATTATCTTTTTCGCCTAATTTTAGGATATAGGGAACGGCTTTTTTTACCCAGGTTTCTAGGGGAGTATAGGCGGCGGCTTCCTCTCCGTAGCAGGTTTCTAACATCTCGGTATGGATAATTCCTGGGCTGAGGGGAATGGCTGCCATGCCTGGGGGTAATTCTTGAGAGAGGGCTTTGGTGAGTCCTTCAATTGCCCATTTTGAAGCGCAATAGGGGGCAACCTGAGGACTTGTTGAACGTCCCCAACCCGAACTTAGATTAATAATAATGCCTTTTTGTTGTTTTAACATCCCCGGTAGAAGATGGCGAATAACATGAGTTACGCCTTTAATATTAATATCAATCAGTTGAGAAAAGTCATCACTGGGAATTTCCCACAATGGCGCAAGTTCATTGATAATGGCTGCATTATTAATCACAATATCTGGAGAAGAATATTCTGATAATATTGTATTTGCCCAGGTTTTTACCTGCTGTTCATCAGCAACATCAACAGTCGTAAAAGCATGAGGTTTACTGTAGGTTTTATTCAGTTCTTCAATAGCCGTTTGAGAACGCGCACAACCTATCACAGTATGCCCGAGTTGAATAAAATTTTCAACCATTGCCCGCCCTAAACCTTTACTTACACCTGTAATTACAATTGTTTTGGTCATAATTTTACTATCCTTAAATTAACAGTAACAAACTTGAGTTAATACTTCCGTTAAATATTGTAGCTGTTCTAGCTGATGAGTTGCCATCAAAGATACTCGAATTCGACTGGTATTTGCGGTGGGGGGACGAATAGCGGAAGCCAATATTCCTTTTGATTTTAACGTTTCTCCTACTTTAATAACTGTTGCCGCATCCGGTTGTATAAAACAGAAAATAGGAGAAAAAATATTATCGTATTTTTGTATGGTTTTGAGTTGAGACTGTTGCAGTAATTTTTTAAAATCAGTAATATTTTTCTGAAGGTTTTGATGATGTTGGGGTTCGGTTTGAATGAGTTTAATTGCTGTTAAAGCCGCCGCCGTATCAGCCGGAGTTAAACCTGTTGTATAGATCCAACTCGGGGCGCGATTTTTAATAAATTCAATTAAACTTTTAGACCCCGCAACATAACCGCCTAAACTACCTAATGCTTTGCTTAATGTTCCCACTTGAATTAAGGGTTTACCTGTACAGTTAAAATGTTCGACACAACCCGCCCCTGTCTCTCCTAAAACTCCTGTTGCGTGGGCTTCATCAATTAATAACATACAGTTAAATTCTGTGGCTAATTCTAACAGTTGAGGTAAAGGACATAAATCCCCATCCATACTAAAAATACTATCTGTAACAATCAGTTTTTTACGATAGTTTTTATCATTGCATTCTAATATATTTCTGATTTCTTCTACTTGATTATGGCAATAATTTATAACCGTAGCCCCACTCATTTTAGCCCCATTCTTCAAACTGGAGTGGTTATATTCATCAGCTATAATCAAATCTCTTTGACCCACTAATGCGGTAATCGTACCAATATTCGCGAGATATCCTGAACTAAAAACTAAGGCATCTTCTGTTTGTTTAAATTTTGCGATCGCGCTTTCTAACTCCTGGTGTAAATACCGATGTCCAGTTAATAATCGTGAGCCAGTTGTTCCCGTCCCAAATGCTTTAGTCGCTTCAATTGCCGCTTGAATTAATCGTCGATCTCCGGCTAATCCTAAATAGTCATTACTGGCAAAATTAATCATCTTTTGCCCTTCTAAAACGATTTCAGATCCCGGTAAAGTTTCAATAGATTGAACTGAACGATACCAATTAGCGCTTCGGATCGTTGAGAGGGATTTTTCTATCCAAGCGTAAGCATTTGTAGACATTATCAATAGCAAGATTAGGAACTTTGAGATTGATTTGAAGGATTATTACTTTGATCATTCATAGAAGATGCTTTTTCAACTAATCCCATTTCAAAGGCAATATCAGGTAGCTCTTCAGCTTTATATTGACCGGGTTGAAATACACCAGTTGGAGTAAAACAAATTTGTTTCAGTTCAACAATCTCTTCAGGGGCAAATATACCCCGAAATCGACTACTTTCAATGCCCATTATTATTCTCCCTTTAAATACACACTATTTTATTATGCCATAGCTGCTTTATCGTCGTTCTCTTGAAATAAAGATAGATAACTTTACAAAAATTACTCTCACTGATTCTCTTTCTGTTTATTTTTAGGTTTTTGATGAATCGGTTTTCCGCAATGAGGACAAACTTGTAGTTGCTGCTGTTTTTCTTTCTTTTTTTCCAATACTTCCGCAAAACTGGTGGCAACAATACCCGCAGGTAAAGCCACAATTCCTACCCCTAAAAGGGCAACTATTCCCCCCAAAATTCGACCCATAATCGTAACAGGATAAACATCACCATATCCGACAGTTGTTAAGGTGACAACTGCCCACCACATCGCCGCCGGAATATGGGGAAATTGTTCGGGTTGGGCTTCATGTTCTGCAAAATAAATTAAACTGCCCGAAAATAGTAATAATACGACTACACTAATCACAGTACTGATTAATTCTTCTTGACGATTGACTAAAACTTTCCCTAACATCTTCAAAGATTTAAAATATCGTGTTAATTTAAGAAAGCGAAGAAATTGAAAGAGTCGTAAAGAACGAGCAAACCGTAAATCTGTAATAGGAACTGATAGATAAAATGGTAGAACGACAATTAAATCCATTAAAGCTAGAGGGGAAAAAATATAGCGAATTCTCCCCCAAACTGGATGGCGATATTTATGAGAAATTGTACAACACCACAGCCGCAAAAAGTACTCAACTGTAAAAAAAACAATTGAAAAGAACTCAAAACGGTAAAAAAGTATTCGATATTGGGCTTGAATACTATCAACGGTTTCTAGACAAACAACGATAACATTGAGAAGAATTAATCCGACAAAAAAATAGTCAAAAATATGACTAAATCGATTATCGGGATGAGCAACCTCTAAAGTTAAGAATAGTTTGCGTTGCAGTCGCTTCAGCATTCAGTTTGTCAATCCTTAAACAAGATTTACATCTCTTGCATCAATCTCAAGTCATTGGCTCTCCCGGATGCTAGGGAGAAAAAAGTAATATACATTATAACACCCGGAATGAGGGGGTAACAGTATCAATTAAAACTGACATATTTTTCCTCGTGGCATGACTAAATTGCCGCTATAAGTTCAGTATTATTATCTTGAATGAGATAACCATAACTAACCTATTAGAGTTAAAACTGATGTTGACTGAATAATGACTCATATTAAAATTTCAGCAATTCATCAATTTTCAATTAATACTTTAGCTACTTTTTGTAGTAAGGATGACTGGCTATTATCGCTAATTTTTAAAATATTCTGAGTTAACGTACTGAAATGTAAAGCTGTGATGGGAAGTTCAAGTAACTCAGATGTAGGAATTGACTCTCCAGAAGCTGTCTTTCCTATCAAATGATAGACTCTAAATCCTCTTTTTATTTTTTGTTCAAGACTTTGTGCTGGTGGAACATAATACTGGATAAATTTTTCGTTGTGTAAATCAAAACAAATCATTTTTTGAATTCTCTTAAAAGGTTTAATAGCAAAGTTATAATAAGAAACTAAAGGTAATAATTTACTATCATCTTGAATGGCTCGGTTTATTTTTAGCGTTTTATTTTCTAACTCCTCAAGAATACCATTTCGTCCGATTAAAGTAGGTGTAAACAAATCACTAATATAGCAACTAATATAAACTTGCTTAGATTCATCTACAAAATATTGCTGACCGTTAATTAAATCTTCTGTATTCTTTCTTGTTCTTAAAAATTTAAATTCAGCTTTAATCTGTTTCAAATCACGCATTATATTTTTTATATAGATGCAACCTTCCTTATACAGAAATTCTACCGCAACAGCTTTAGCTTCCTTTTTCTTAGGACTACGCACATAGATCACAAAAAAACGTTTTTCAGAAAATGATTGAGGAGTAATAGGTAAGCCAATACTATCATTTGCAATACTTTGCCTAACCCAGTTTTTGATTCCCATTTCTATTAAAACTTTCTGATATTCAGGTAATATTTTTATTTTGTATTCATTGCAAAATCTTTCCCATTCTTCACTATTCTCTTGTGCTATAAAATAGGAAGAAAGAGCATCATCTACATCTAATAACTTGCCATTTACAACAGCCGGAACATCTGAGCGAAGATCATCTAGATCTATTTTTTTATAAGTAAGAACGGATTGATGATTTTCTGTGTCATCTTTTTTTCGTGAACTCTGCTGCTTTGCAATAATCTTAAATTCAGATATATTTATCCCTTGTGTACTATAAAAAACACCAGTTGCTAAATAGTTAAATTTTTTCTTTAATTGGGAATAAAAATCTATTTTTGATTGATTATCTATCTTAGTTGATGGACACCAATAACCATCCCCTTTCTGATATGCCATTGAGCCTGCTTCTTCTTCTAAAAGTTTATTAAAAACCAAGTAATTTTTATCTTTATTGAGTTCAATACTTGACCAAGGTATAACTTCAGTAATTTGCCAACAAGGTTCGTCTTCTCCTTCAACCTGTGTTTGTTCGTAGTGAGTAATAGTTTTTCCATTATGATAAAAAGTAAGATCAACAACTCCTTGATGTTTTAGGAAGTTTGTTAGAAAATGTTGCTCAGATTCAGTTAAATCAACTCCAGTATTATTAATAATCTCTAATGATTCAACAGATTCTATATTTGTGATAAAAGGGTTTTCTAAATAGTGATATGCTTTAAAATGAAGTGGTTCAAAAGCAATATCACACTCCCTTAAAAAATCCTCAAGTTTCGTCATCAGATTTTGGTAGTGATAAAGTTGAGTCTCTTTAAACTTCTTATAATCTTTCTCATTTTTCTTGTCAGGAAAATTCATGAAAGAGATATCATTTTTGCGGCGAGCATCGAGATTCCGATCAAAATAGTAGTTCTTCTCTTTATGAATTAATAACTCTCCCATATCATCGCCATCTGCAATACTATAACCTGTTTTTAAGAATCTTTGGTGTTTACGAGTTAAGTTTAATGTTAGTACATTATATTGATTGTATCTGATTAGCAAATTCAGTCCCCAGACGTACAAAGCCTCTTTTGGTTTTTTGCTTAGTTTTTGAGAATGTATAAGTAATAATTCTTCAAAACCATTTATTGTGTCAATTTGTTCATTTAGTAAAGTCTGCTTCAGAAGATAAAATTTGAATACTAAATTAAAAATTATTTCTCGATTATCTTTGAATATTTTTGTCCACCTAGAATCTTTTTTATTAGATGATAAGAAAAATACATAGGTTTTACCATTACTGCGTGACAGAAAGTACCCAATCTTTGAATATTCTACATCTCTTCCTTTTTCAGAAAGCCTTTCTTTTATTTGCTGTTTAATATATCTATGTCGTCTTATATAATAACTTGAGTTATCCTCTTCCGAGGCTTCGTCTTCAGAATTATCATTTTTATTTGGGTAGTATTTAAGTTCAAAATACTCAATTCCTCTACCCGCTTTTAAAAGATATTGAAAAAGTTTTTCAGCAATATATTCTGAATTATCTAATATTTTTAGCTGGTTAGTGCGTGAGGGATCTGATAATGCTTTAGTTAGTTGATTTTTCATTATTTTTATTTTCTATTTGTTTAACAAAAAGTCTCTCAGTATAGTCGATTCAACTGGATAATTACGAGAATCAAAATAAATTAAATTCCCCGAAGATAATGTTGAAGAGTGTCGATCATTTTTTTCTTTACTTGCGTGTAGATTGAGTAGTAAGCCTTTCACAACTCTAAACTCTGGATAATCTTCAGCAATTGCCTTTAGCTTCTTCTTGGCTTTTTCTAGCGTCTCACTAGAAAGGCGGTTTCCTGATGATTTACTCCAGGCTTTAACATCAATACAGAATAACACATGGTCTTTGATGTAGTAAAGATCGAATTTCTCATACAGCTTACTATACTCTTTAAAGTCTGATAAGGGTTCAAAACCATAGGAGTCTTTTCTAACTTTCCAGTCTTTACCGGGGAAAATTATATCTTCAATCCAACGTTGCACAAAATTTTCAGTGAATGATGGATACAACATATCATAAAGAAAATACCGGCGTGGAATATAAGTATTAAAAACTTCGGGTTTAGGAATTAATTGATTGTATAGTTTGTAAATTGAATCACTAGAGGAATTGAGGACTTCAATTTCATTCCCAGCCAAATCATAACTTTTAGAATTCATCTTTAGATATTCTGGATACAATCGCTTTTGATAATCATATCTTTTTTCTCCATTGATACTATCACTGATAATCTGAAATTTTTTCCCGTCTTCTTCAACTGAAGCTAAATGAGGGGTAAATTTGAATTGTTCTGAGTTATGATAAAATAATGAATCAATAAATTCATCGGGAATTTCTTTTAACTTTCTTAACTTGTTTAAATACTTCTGAGGATCTTTGAATGCAATCGGATCTCGTAATGCATCCCAGACTTTTTTAATATTAAATGTATTTTGTTTTTGATGAAATAGTTCTATTTCATTTAACAGGGTTTCTCTAAACTCTTGAAAAGCTAACTCAGCATCAATCTGATCATAGATATGTTCCTGATAATCAGGAATAGAGCGCTTTTTTTCTTCTTCTCGAACATTTAAGTATACTGCATAGTTATTCACCGAAAGTTTCCGTATTTCATTGGGTTCTTTTCGTTCTAAATAATTATATAATTGAATTAGATTTTCTCTAGTTTCTTCATTAATAAATATTTTTATGGCTTGATTTGGAAAATCCCGTCTTTCTGTTCTGCCAATTGCTTGTAAAATTCCTTTACCTAATAATATTTGATGTTGCTGCTGCCGAAAATGGCTTGCTTCCGGTTGACTGAGGTATTGATTAAAGTCTTTAATTTCTAAATTAGAATCCCCTAAACTCACAATACTTTTCATTAATGCAAAATGATACTGTGTAGTAGATTTTTCAGGAGTTTTATCTTGTGAATTTTTAGGTATGGAATTTATGACGGTATAGAAACTATCCATTAATAAAACTAAAGAATCAAAATCTTTTTCTTCACCATTTTTAGTTGTAATAATTGGGTTTAATCCTTTAGATGCGGACTGATAAGCAGAAATAAACAAGATTTTCTGTCCTTCTTCTTCAACGAGTTCATCTAAATACGTTCTCTGAATTGTTTTATCGTAATAATCTTTATCAAAAGAAGCCTTATATAATATCAGTTTTATTGTAATATTACTCTGATATTTTTTATGATGAACTTTCACATAATATATATTTGGATGCTGTTCTGATTTTGTAAATATAAAATTATCATGATTTATGTTTGAGCAATCATCAATTAATTCTTTAATCCAGCGTAAGGTTTGAGTAAAAGCAATCATTTCTTGAATAGAATCATCTTCAAATAGATAAAATAGAAAATGAATAAATTTTGTTAATTCTTGTATTTTATAATTGCTAAACCAAGTTTGATTTTGTTTAATTTCATTGATAAAATTTTGTAAAATAGTATCTTTAAATCTTTCGACAACTGCTTGAGTTTTATCATTCGGAAAAGAAGACGCATCTGGATTAAAAAAGCTGACTGTAATCTCTCTATTTTCTTGACGATACTTTCTAATTTCTTCACAAAGCTCAATTTCTGATGAATTCATGGGTTTTAAAGCAGTTTTACCCAATTCATCCCGCAGTTTATCTTCTAAGTAACACAAGTCATAACTCGTTGTTAAATCCCCAGTAATTCCCCCTGTTGCCGAGATTAGGAAAATAATATTACTACTATTTTCTAATATAGAATTTATTTTATATTCTGGGGAAGTAAATATAGCAGTGCTACCGATAGAAACTTCTTTAAGTTGAGGATTGATTAACTTTTTATAACGAGAAATTTCTTTGATATTAATGATTGACTTATTACTTTCATAAACATAGTCACGATTTAAATATTTTGTCTTTTTATTTTCTGTTATATTCTTTTCCTCTTCATTTGCTCTTTGAACTTTAGAGATTTGCTGTGACCAAATATCTAGAGAACGAGATTGAGAATCTTCAGCATTTTTAGCATCTATAACATTCTTCAAAATCTCTTTAATATTTTTGATTTGCGATCGCATCGCCAGAATTGTATAAATTAATTCTGCTACAGAGGTTTGATCTGAAACTTTACCCTCATCGATGTAAACATGACCACCCGGATATTTACTTAAAAATAAGTTTCTTAGAGATTCAATATTATAAATATATAAATTGTTGTATGAAAATATATTCATCAACTCATCGCTAATTTTATTGTAAAGCGTCTGAGGAATTAACAAGCTTTTAGTATTCTCAAATTTTGCTAATACCCTCGCTAACATCTCAAAGTTTAATTCAATCGGATTCTCTTCATTATAATCATCAAAAATAGCCACAATTTCTTCTAAGGATTTCTCCAGACCTTTATTGATTGATATGGCTTCTTGCAAAAACTCAATGGAATTTCCCTCTTCGGAAGTCAACCTTTGATATTCAGGAGCATATTGTTGCAGTTGCGATTCAATCTTCTTATCTTTATCGATATATTCTTGTAGTTGATGATAAGCTCCCTTATTCTGATCGAGAAATTTTAATAACTTTCGGTTTTCCTTACTCTTTTTTGAAAACAGAATAGAAAACTCTCTAATGATAGATGACAAAGCATTATTGATGGCTAATGCTTCAGGAGAAATAATATCAATCTTTTCATCTAAAATAATTTGATAGCCATCTTCTTGTTCATCAAAGGCAAAGATAAATTTGTTAGATTTATTTTTACATTGAATCACGTATTGATCGAGATATTCGCTTTTCTTGATCCAGGTTTCGTTATTATGCTTAAAATAGGGAATCTTTGTTTCAAACTTTTTATAAGTCAGCATCAAAATACCAGACTTTTCTCGCAAGAGATAGAGAGGAAAGAATATTTCAATTAATTTTAATAACTCCTTTTTGCAATAATATTGATGAAGTTCATATTTAATGATGAATTCTAAAAAGCTCTCAAATAAACTATTGAATTCTCGTTTAGCTTTCAGGATTTCAGATTTCTTAAATTCTTCATCTCCAAAATACATGGTTTTGAAATAGTCAAGACGACTGATCAAACCTGGTACTCTCTTCAGTTTTTGTTGATAATCTTCAACCTTTTCCTGAGCAGAGAGTTTGAAAGCTTTGTCCCACAAGTCGCTATTTTTAAGAATCGATGGTATACATTGCTTGTAGAACTTAATATATTCATCAGTCATCTTCATGTCTAATGAATTAAGCTTATAGACAGGAATATCTTTGTATTGCTCCTTAACTGAGGTAGGAACGGATAAATGCGCTATTAAGGGTGCAACATATATGCCAACTATCTGGTTATCGGGATACTTTTTAATCGTTTCACATATAGCTTGAAACAGTTGATGAGTTTTTCCCGATCCAGTGCCATAATTGATTAGTTTGAGTTGAGAACGGTTTTCTTGAAAACTCTCTTCAATTGTTGTCAGATAAGAATTCAGAATTTTGTCACGAACTGATTCTAAGTGCTTAGAGTGTTTCCGCTTTTCCATTGACATCAATTCCTATTATTGACAAAAAAACCTGTGATAAATCTCACTGCTGCGATCTGGCTATCCTAAATTATAATAGTAGAGATTGGCGAAAAGTTCAATCTATTTGATAATGGGATTTCAGGCTAACGCGATTGCGATCGCAATCTAATTATTTCTCATCTCCTGATTTATTCAAGAAACTAAATGTACTCGATTAACATTATTTTCAGTATTGAGATATTAATATTGAACGAATCAAGTCAAATAAAATTTGCGTTGAATCTGTTGTTTACATCTCTTGCATCAATCTTAAATAATTTTGCCGCATTTGAGTCATGGTCTCCATCATATTACTCGCCATCTCTTTCTCAACATCACTCATTTGCTGCCAAAACCCCACCGAACGATAAGCCGCTATTGTTTCTTGCCATAATAATTCTATCAAAGACACTAACTCCGGATTTTGCTCACTGATGCATTCTCGAAGTTGTTCAAACTTCTGCTGCGCTTCGGCATGAGTCTCGACAGATCTTGCCAAAGTTAAACACCGTTGTAATTGAAGCGTCAAATTTTCGTTGAGAGTAGTCATATTTAATCTGCTAAAATTAAGCAATCGTGATATCCCTCCTTATCTTGCCAGTCATCCTCAGGCGAAGCAGTCTATCTTGAGAGGGGTTCTTGACTCAGTTCGGTAAACTTTTTATCGACATTGGGGATCATCGACTGCCAGCCCGTGCCAAGATATAATATTAAGTTCAGTTAACAATTATTTTTCAATGGGAAAACAGCGAGTTCTTTCCGGCGTTCAACCAACAGGTAATCTGCACCTGGGGAATTATCTCGGTGCAATCAAAAACTGGGTTGCAGGTCAAGACCAGTATGATAACTTCTTCTGTGTTGTAGACTTACACGCCATTACTGTCCCCCACAACCCGGCGACTTTAGCGGCAGATACCTACACTATTGCGGCGTTGTATTTGGCTTGTGGCATTGATTTAGACTATTCTACAATTTTTATTCAATCTCACATTTCTGCCCATAGCGAACTCACCTGGCTATTGAACTGTATCACGCCGATTAATTGGCTGCAAGATATGATTCAGTTCAAGGAAAAAGCTATCAAACAAGGGGAAAATGTCAGTGCGGGTTTATTGGATTATCCGGTATTAATGGCAGCCGATATTTTGTTGTATGATGCCGATAAAGTTCCCGTGGGGGAAGACCAAAAACAACATATTGAACTCACCCGCGATATTGCTGTGCGGATTAATCATCTGTTTGGGCAAGGGGAAAATACTGTATTAAAATTACCAGACCCATTAATTCAAAAAGAAGGGGCAAGGGTGATGAGTTTGACGGATGGGACTCGCAAGATGTCGAAGTCTGACCCGTCTGAGTTAAGCCGAATTAATCTATTAGACCCGCCTGAAACGATTACCAAAAAGATTAAACGCTGTAAAACAGATTCGGTTAAAGGGTTAGAATTTGATAACTCAGAACGTCCCGAATGCCATAATTTGTTAACGCTTTATGGTTTATTGTCGGGTAAATCGAAAGCTGAGGTAGCAACTGAATGTCAAGACATGGGTTGGGGACAATTTAAACCCTTACTCAGCGAAACAACCGTTGAGGCGTTAAAACCCATTCAGGAAAAATATAAACAGATTGTCGATGATAAAGCCTATTTAGAATCTGTTTTACGAGACGGTCGTCAAAAAGCCGAAGCAGTAGCAACTGAGACTTTAAACCGAGTTAAACAAGCATTAGGTTATTCTAAGCCGTTATAACAAACAATAACCCCTTCTGACAGGGGTTATCATTACATTTATAAAACTGAAGTGTTGAAGCAGACTGTGGAGTTAATCTTCATTTAAACTATCTAAGCCAAGGGGGACTAAATCGCCGTGAATGGTGAGTCCGAGTAACATCGGTTGGTTAGGATGAATTATTTCGCCGCTCAAGGCGCATTGTTCCTCTTGCTGTGCAGTGGCGGTAAAACTGGCTCGAATATCGTCGCGGGAAAATTGGGGTCGATAATCTCCTGATTTTTGTTGAACATAATTCCATAAGATATCTCGAATTAGAGCTTGGTATCCTTTGTTTTTGGCAAGGCCTTTCAGTCTCTCCTTGAGTTCGCGTTCTAAGCGAATGCTGGTGACTTCCATTTCTGTGGTTGATGTTCTGGGTAATGTATACATTTTTTTCCTCCTAAAAGGGTAGACAGTGTCGTAATACTTAGTGTAGTATAAATAAAGCTAGATTCAAAGTGCGACTTATAGGAGGTACTGCTTTCCTGTGGCTCTTAATTTTCCCCGCTATTGTGATTCCCTCAAACTCAACAGCCTAGATGCTGAGTGGGTTAGTGTGTGGGAATGGATCGCCATCTTCATAGAATATGGAGGCAATTTGGCCCTCAGTAGTGAGAGAAATGTGGCACAGTTAAGAGTAGAACCTCAACCTCAGGTCTGTATCCGTCAACATCATTTCATAAAAATTTCAGATTCAAAGCTCAAGTGGGAGGTGCAGCAATGACAACTCTGTACCCCGTTAGGAAAGAAGAAATTATAGATTTTCTTGACCCCCGCTTCTGCAACTTCCGAGGCGGGGTTTGTAGTTATTTGAATCAATAGCCTTAGCAGTGGAGGAAAATCGTGACCAGCACAACCGACATCCTAAAGCAATCTGTGGTCGTATTCTCTCAGAATTATCTTCCGATGAGCCGAATTAACATTAAACGCGCGATCGCATTATTAGTCACAGGCAAGGCAGAACCGTTAGAGGCTCAATTTACGTCTGGTTGGCTGGTTCGTTCTCCTAATTTTGTTCTGCACGTCCCGGAACAAATCCGCCTAGTCCGCACCAGTCATGAGCGACTCTGGAAGGTTCCCCCAGTCAATCGTAGGGAAATCCTACGGCGAGATCACCATAAGTGTCAATATTGTGGCAGCCCGAAACATCTGACCATTGACCATGTTTTACCGCGATCGCGCGGCGGTCGTCACACTTGGGATAACGTTGTGGCAGCTTGCGGACGATGTAATGCCTTCAAAGGGAGTCGAACACCAGAAGAAGCAAAAATGACCATTACCACCCAACCCAAAGCACCAATGCATCCCGTTGTCGCCTTTGCTGAACAGTTCTGGCGTGAACAACAAGTTTAATTCTTTCCCGTTCGCAATTGCAGCAAAATCTAGTCATCGCTACACCAGACTTAAAGTCGGTGAAGTGTCTATTCACGCCACAACGCGCTGAAAATAGAGAAATTGGATTGATAATGATGCATGATCAATCTGTTGTGACTGTTGAACGGGAGTCAAACCACTATTATCACCAGTGCAAGGGGACTCATTGTCCATGTTAAAGTTAACCTACACTGAAACAGCTACTTATTTAGAGCACCTCGCTCAAACTCCAGAAGACTTTGTATCACTGCGCGTGACCTTAGCAATGCGTATGGGTCAAACCATTCTAGCTGAACCCAGTTCTGCGGCGTTTCTGCTGCCTCGCAACTTACCTGTGTTGTCTCTACTCGAAGATGCCATTCAACTGGCAGAAGCGGAGATGATTGCCTTATGTATTGCCGATGAGGATACGATGGAAGTCAGCTTAGGGGGAACTTGGGTGACTTTTGATCCAGATCAAGAGAATGGCATCTTTGTCACCCGTCTCAGCGATCGCACAGAATATCTTCTAACAAAACTTTGGAATCAAGCCTATTCTAGCGCGTCTGTGATCGGAGGATCGGGAGATTGACAGTGATTCGTTATTGTTGATTTGAGGGAACAGGATTTGGGTAGCAAGCGTTACCTATTCCTGACTCCCTCCCAAAAAGGACGCTATAGATTAATCTACTTCGACTGACGCGAGCGTACAAATTTTTAAACCGACACTTGAATAATTAATCAAACTAAGATGAAATACAAAAAGTCATGGAATAAATATAGCGCAGGTTTTGGGTTTTAGGTGGCGCGGTTTTAGGTGTTTAGCTTTTGGGTCAAACGTTAATTATTCGTTACAATCAATCGGAATTTTCCCGACTTAATCTGTAGCAATAATTTAAGTATTTCATATAAAACTTTTAGTTCTCTCATTCAGATAAATCGGCAAAAAAGCTGGGAGTCCTTACAGTCAGGCTTTGGGTTCAAAAAATTAAATCCGTGACAGCTTATTTACAGGAATTTCACTTTAAAACTCAGAAATTATAATTATTAATTCAGTATTTTTACGGAAAAATTAATTTTCAAAATACCTAAAAAAACCGTATTTATTCTATTTAATTTCAAGAAAAAGTATGCTCTAAATTGTATTTAAAAACCTTTATTTTTTTTTACACAATCTTTAACTAAAACCTAATTCTCTGACTTAAGATAGATTTAGATAAAACCGGATTATTGATTCATAAAGGATTAAATCATGGCTTCAAACTATAGTAAAGACAGTAATAAAATTACCTTTGACTACTTCAATCCCGAGACAGGAACTTGGGAGAGAAAAAAACAAAGTTTCGGCGACATTCGTATAAATTCTGATGGCAACAAGAACACTAACAGTTTTAACTCAGACAAGAATATGTTTCTTGATACTGGCGATCGCGATGACTCAATTCGTGTCAATCTTAAATACAATAAGCATGTTACTGTTGTATTGGGTACAGGCGATGATATATTGGGGTATAAAAATGCGACTCCAACAAATGAGTATGAATCAAGCCTGAAAAAGGTTCATTTTTTTGGGGAGTCGGGTAACGATACAATTAGACCGACTGACAATACGGAAAAGTCTCTTAAGAATCCGGTCTATGCCGATGGTGGAACTGGCAATGATTACATTGAGGGATATCAAGCCAAAGATATTTTGCTCGGCATGGATGGTGATGACACCATTAATGGAGAAGGTAACGATGACTATATCAGTGGGGGTGATGGGAATGATATCCTTGATGGTAATGGTGATAAAGATACCGTTGATGGTGGCTTAGGGGATGATGTCATTGATGGTGGCCCTGGAACAGATCTACTCATCGGTGGTGAAGGAAATGATTTACTGATCAGTGGCTCCCTTTATCAAGATGCTAACGATGTCTTAACGGGTGGAGCAGGTACAGATACTTTCTTTCTGGGTCAAACTGATCAAGGTATTGCCTCTAGTGGCACAGATTGGGGAAGTATAGCTCTGAGTGCTGTTGAGGGTGTAAATAGTTTAGCCTTCGCTGCTGCGTCTACTCCGCAAGCCAAAGTTGCCAAGCATATTGTGCCAACGATACTTAAGTTCGTTGATGTTATTAAAAATCAAAATGGTAGTAAAGTTGACGCTCCTCACAAAGCTGCTTATGCCACAATTACAGATTTTAATCCTTTAGAAGATGTTGTCATCATTCCGCTGGCTGATAATGGAAATACCGATGTTTTCATTTCAACAGATAGCAATACTGAGAACATTCTTTCTTTCAAATACGATACTAATAGTACGGATATTTTTGCGACTCTTGAGTTTGCAGATCCCGAGAATATTCTGGGTTCTGGCTACACTCATCTGGATAATAAAATCCTAGAAAGTTTTCAGAATCAATTGAAAAATAATGCTTTGATCATTGATTCTTCTGGAGCGGCTTTGAATCAATACGATAAGATCCCCCTGAATGAGTTTAGCTCAGAGGTTCAAGCCCAACTGCAAAATTTAGGAAACAGATTTATGATTGTGGGGGCTTATTCGGGGGTAACCTCTCAAGGAACCAATAATGCAGACTACCTGGAGGGTAATAACTACGACGATGTACTAGCGGGTTATTCATTGTATTTAGATGGAGGAACTTATATAGATCCAGACGCTTCGGGTGTTGATCAGCTCAGAGGTTATGGCGGCGATGATAAGTTTTATGGTGGTGATGGCAATGACAGAATACTGGGAGGTGATGGCTCAGATACTTCCTCCTATGAGGATTCTAGTGATGGGATTGTCGTTGATTTATCAAACATTGCAACTGACGATAATGGCACTCACATTCTAGTTGAGGATGATGGTTTCGGTGACAATGATAAACTCGAGAGTATTGAGAATATTGTGGGTAGCGATTATGATGACATCATCAAAGGTGATGGTAATAATAATATCCTAATTGGCGGTGAAGGTGAAGATACTTTAGCAGGAGGCGGTAATTTACAGGCATTTGGAGATGCTTTCACTGCCCTAGATAATAACTTTACGATACAAGACTATAGCTGGAATACCTTTGACGAATATCCCCGTCATTTAGCCGATGTCAACGGTGATGGACAGGCTGATATTGTGGGTTTTGGTAAGTATGAGGTGGCAGTCGCTCTCGGACAAAGTGATGGTAAATTTACCAATGCTTTCACTGCCCTAGATAATAGCTTTACGATAAAAGACGGTGGCTGGAATACCTTTGACGAATATCCCCGTCATTTAGCCGATGTCAACGGTGATGGACGGGCTGATATTGTGGGTTTTGGTAAGTATGAGGTGGCAGTCGCTCTCGGACAAAGTGATGGTACATTTGCCAATGGTTTCCGTGCCCTCAATAATAGCTTTACAATCACAGACGGTGGCTGGAATACCTTTGACGAATATCCCCGTCATTTAGCCGATGTCAACGGTGATGGCCGAGCTGATATTGTGGGTTTTGGTAACTATGAGGTGAAAGTCGCTCTCGGACAAAGTGATGGTACATTTGCCAATGGTTTCAGTGCTCTGAAGCCTAATTTCAGTGTAAGGGATGGATGGAGTGACTTTGATAAATATCCCCGTCAGTTAGGGGATGTTGACGGTGATGGCCGAGCTGATATTGTGGGTTTTGACGACGGTGATGTGAAAGTCGCTCTCGGACAAAGTGACGGTACATTTGGAGAGGTACAAATTGTTCTTGATAATAATTTCACGATACAAGACTATAGCTGGAATAGCTTTGACGAATATCCCCGTCATTTAGCTGATGTTGACGGTGACGGCCGAGATGATATCGTTGGTTTTGGTCAGTATAATGTGTATGTGGCTCTCTCCGAACATGACGGTACTGTTAGCGATACTTTAACAGGAGGAGCAGATGCTGATACATTCATTCTCGATAATAACAATGGATCTCCTCAGATTACAGATTTCAGTGCTACTGATGGAGATATGATTGAAATTGATCAATCTGTATACGGCATTGATAGTTTATCAGATATTAGCTTTAATGCTGCCACAGGTATATTATCTACTGATTCGATCACTCTTGCATTACTCGAAGACCCCGCTGGCTTCGACCTTGCCACAGATGTTTCTCTGTTCTAAAGACTGAATTTCTAACTTGATACATTAACCGGTAGGGTGGATTAACAATAGCGTAATCTACCCTATTGATTTAGAAACCGTTACGTCCCCAAAAAAAGCGTTGGCGCAGCCTGTGCGTAGCACGTATCGCATAAGCTGCGATCGCCAATACTTATTGATGTTTTAGTGAATAGCAGATCTTTAGATCACAAAATCTGTTTCTGTGATTAACTCTGCCATCACATTTTCAACCGTTGCTAACAGTTGGTCGTCTTGTTGAATATAAACATCATCTCCAACTTGAACAATGGTTAGATCCTCAAAGGTAACGCCTTCTGGCAATACAAACCCATCTTCACCGTCAGTAAAGTCAACAATAATATCGCCTTCGGCAACTGCTGAGAGAACAAATACATCCGATCCAAAACCACCGGATAAAATATCGGCCCCTTCGTTACCATCCAGGCGATCGTTACCTAACCCCCCAACTAAAGTATCATTACCTGCTCCCCCATTGAGAATATCCGATCCAACGTTCCCGAATAAGCTATCGTTACCCAAGTCACCGAAGAGGATATCATTTCCGGCATCGCCAAATAGGATATCTTGATCTTTACCGCCAAACAGTTGATCGTTGCCTTCGCCACCGCTGAGGGTATCATTTCCGGTGTTACCAAACAGTCGATCTTCTCCTGGGCCACCAATCACTTGATCGTTGCCATCATCACCAAAGAGTTCATCATCTCCCTCATCGCCGTAAACAAAATCATCATCCTTACCGCCGAAACCGGAGTCATTGCCAACACCGCCAGTAATGCTATCGCTGCCAGTATTACCAACGATAAAGTCATCCCCAACACCACCAATTAATAGATCATTTGGATCGAGATCGGGAATTAATAGATCGCTAGATCCACCAAATAAACTATCATTACCCGCACCCCCTCGGATGCTGTCCTGACCACTGCCACCAAACAGTTGGTCATCTCCGACACCGCCATCAATAAAGTCATCTCCATCGCCCCCATCGGCTGTATCAGCACCGCCTGCGCCGAAGATATTGTCAACGTTACCAAAGGCAAATAGAACATCGCTGGTCTCGCTGCCGAGGAGTTCTTCGCTGCTAGCTGAACCGAGTAAGGTATCACCATTAGCTACAGCAGAAAGGGTAATTTCTACTAAGTTAGCACTGACGGATGCCACAATTGTTTCAATGGATTGAACAATACCAAATTCAACCGAGGTTAAACTGAGAAATTCCGCAGATAAGTCGGAAGAAATTGGCGCAAACCCTTCTGCAAATGTGGGTACGATAAGAAGAATTGAAGCAGTACTAGAAGTTTCTCCACTAATAGTTGTGGCAACGTAGGATAGGGTAATTTCACCGGAGAAAGTAGGGGCTGGGACAAAGGTTAATAAGCCAGCTTGTTCAACGGTTAATGTCGCCACCTGTTCTAAAGTCGTGATAACAACGCCATCGAGGAATAATTGTCCCTGGGCTAAAGTTGGAATTTCAGTGATGCTAAAGCTGGCAATTTCACTGACATTGTTACCAGAAACCAGAGAGATATCAATGGCGCTGCCATCATTAGGAATGTCTGGAACCGTGATAGGTTCAATGGCGGGAGGGATTTCTGGTAAAGCGTCAATCTCACCTGCATTCTCGGGTGTCACAAAAACGGGAATGGTAATCTCAGCGGGTTCTGAGTTTTGGCCGTTATTGTCGGTTGCCACATAAGATAAGACAGCATTACCGCTAAAGCTAGGGTTGGGTTGGAATAATAGTTCTGCAAACTGACCTTGAGTTAGGTTCTCAACTTGGCTGAGACTGGTAACGGTGGTGTTATTGAATAGCAGTGTGCCAACTGATGCTTCCGGTAGTTCTGAGATTGAGAAACGTTCTACAGTGCCGTCAATATCTGTAGCATTGGGTGTGGGAACAATTGTGGGTAAAGTATTGGGAGTCGATGACCCGGCGGTATCTTCAGCAACGGGTAACAGGTTGGGGATAATAAACAGGCTGCCACTGCCTTCAAATAGGGAGGTTCCGCCAGCATCGTCTGTTGCGGTGAAGGTAAACCGCGCCAGTCCACTAAAGTCTATCGCTGGATCGTAGCTGAGTAGATTGGCCCCGTCTGCCGAAATCACCTGATTAAGTTCTACGGGTGTACCATCGAGTAACAGTTCACCGGCAATGGGGAGTTCAGTAATGGTAAATTGACTGACTGTCCCATCGGCATCGGTGGCTTCTATTGCGGGTAAAGCAGTCACCGGGGAAATATTCTTTAACCGATCAATGGTTGGGTTATTAGGAACGGGAGGTAAGTTGGAGAAGGTAACCGGAATATAGTAAGTCGCCGGAGAGACATCTGTTGCACCTTGATCGTCAACTGCGGTGTAACGGAAGGAAACTTGACCGCTGAAACCGCTATCAGGTGTATAACTAAGACTATCGGCTCCGTCGGCGGGAATCTCTTGGTTAACAACAACAGCTTCACCATTAAATAGCAGTTGACCACTTTGAGGCAAGGTGGTAATCACAAAGTTAGTGATACTGCCATCAATATCGCTAGCGGCTAAAGCTGGTAATGCAACGCCTGTGGCACTATTGGAGATCACAGGGGCAACAATATCAGCCGCGACGGGTTCTAAATTATTCCCTACATCTGGGGGTAAAAAGACCGTAGCTGGGGACTCATCTCGCACTCCGGCGTTGTCAATCGCGGTATATTGGAAGGTAGAATCTCCGGTAAAATCTGCACCCGGAACAAAGACTAAGTTTTGAGCCTCAGCGGGTGAAATGGCTGTCCCTACGTCTACCGGTTGGTCACCTAGGAGTAATATTCCTTTCTGTGGTAGGCGGGTAATTTCATAACTGGCAATCTCTCCATCTCCATCAATGGCACTGAGGGCCGGAATGGGGGCGGCAGTGGCTCCCAAAGGTACAGGTGTTGCAATTAAATCAGCCGCTACAGGGGGTTGATTACCAAAGTTAACGGGAATTGCAATGGTAGCAGGATTGGGATCGGCTGCACCGTTGCTATCAATGGCTGCATATTGGAAACTGGCAACGCCACTAAATCCCGGAGTAGGAGAGAAAGTTAAGGTTTCAACCGCTTCGACAGGAATCACTTGACCAATTTCGGCGAGTGTCCCCCCGACAAACAATTCACCATTTAACGGTACAGCAGTCAGTCGGAACCCTGTGATAGTATCCCCTTCATCTAAATCGACTGCACTCAGGGCAGGAATTGGAACTTGTACAGCGTCATTACCAATAATGGGGGTAATATTATTGGCGGTAATGGGGGGTTGATTTCCAAGTAAATCTGGGATGACGTTTACCGTAACGTTCGTTGCCTCAGAAACCGCGCCATCGTTATCCTGTACGCTGTAGGAGAAGTTAATCTCTCCGGTAAATCCTTCCGCCGGAACCAAAGTAACAACCCCTTGGGCATCAACACTGACTTGGCCTTGGTTAAACAGATTGGCGGTATTATCAATTTCGGGGGTACTGGGATTTAAATCAACCGTACTGGGGTTAATCTCGCCATCTGGATCGAAATCATTGTTAGTCAGATTGAAGGCGATCGCTGTATTTAAGCGGCTTGTAATCCCATCTGGATTGGCAATGGCAGCGGCATTGGCGGGTGTTAGAGTAACTGTGGTGCTGGCTATATTACTCTGGTTAATCCCATCGGAGACAATCACTTCGACTTGACGAGGGGTGAGGTTAGGGTTAGCGGAAAGATTCTCATAAACCACTTGAGAAACAGCGGTTTGATAATCCGCTATACTGGCATCCCCGGTTAAAATCAGTTGTCCGGTTGAACCATTATAAGTTCCGGCACTAATACCAGCGGGTAACTCTCCACTTACTCCTAAAGTTTCTGCACCCGGATCGAGGGGATTGGTTAAGGTAACGATCGCAGTTGAAATCGTTGTACTGTCAGAATCGGCAATAACTGTATTTCCTGGGTTACTAACAGCGGCTGGCTGTCCCCCTTCGGTAAAACTGGTGGTAAAGTTGGTTCCCTCGGTTGCGCCATCGAGATCCACTAGGGGCGGATCGTTAACCGGGAAAATCGTAATTTCAGTTACGGCGGCAGGACTACTACTACCTTCTCCATCATTTACCGTCACTTCAACAATTCGCGCCGAAGTTGCTGGGTTATTGGAAGTATTGTTATAAACAATAGTCGCAATAGCCTGTTGGTAATCTGCAACGCTAGCCTCTCCAGTTAAGGTCAATACTCCAGGAGTCGAACTATCGCTAGTTATGCCTGCGGGTAACGTTCCGTCAATTTCTAAAACATCCCCTTCCGCAAAGTTAGTCAGGGTCAGCGTTGCCCCCTGCATCGTGGGATCATCTGGATCAACAATTGCTGCGCCATTACTAATGGGTGTTGCGCCTCGACGTTCTACAAACCCTGTGGCAAAATTAATACTCTCTGCAACCGTCGGATCTAAATCTAGAGTGGGCAGATCGTTAACCGGGGTAACCGTAATGGGGATAGTACTGGTCGCGGTTTGTACCCCCCCCTCTCCTGTATTCCCTAAATCGCTCGTTACAATCTCTAGGTTATCCGTTTCGTCAAAGTTAAGATTAGGGGTATAAACTAACCCTTCGAGAGCTGTATTAATATTGGCTTGGCTTCCGGTAACGCTCACCGCGTTGGTGTTATCCGCTCCGGCTGTAATCGTTAATCCTTCTGTACCCGCTAAGCTTATAATCCCGTTGGTGACACTTAAATCGACCTGAATTTCGCTATCACCCGAATCCACATCAACAATGCTAATCCCATCTGCACCCGTGAGCGTTAGGGGGGTATCTTCCAGGGTGGTTAAGGCGGTTGGAACCGTATTAACCGGTGCATCGTTAATCGCCGTAATGTCAATTGTACTGGTGGCAATAACACTCTCATTAATCCCATCATTGACCACCACATTCACCACTCGGTCGGTTAAATCTGGGCCTTCGGACGTATTATCGTAGGTAATAGCAGCGATCGCAGCCGCATAATCAGCCGGCGGTGCTTCCCCAGTGAGGGCGATTTCTGTGCCGCTAATGGGGGTAGCTGTAATGGTAGCGGGTATTGTGCCTGTTACAGAGAGTGCTTCTTCGGCATCTAAAGGATTGGTTATCGTAACAGTTGCTGAAACTAGATTCGGATCGTCGTCATCACTGACGGTTACACTATCGGTAATGGGAATACCCCCAACTGTGCCTTCGGTAAAGCTGGTGGTGGTATTAATTCCTTCTCCTGTACCATTAAGATCCACCACGGGTGCGGCATCATCGTTGGTGATGGTTCCGATTACGGTGTTGGTGTCATTGACAAAAATAACATCATTATCCGTAGCTAAAGTCACGGTAAAGGTTTCGTCTTCTTCTGCGACTCGTTCACCGATTACCTCAACTGTAATCGTTTGGGTCAGTTGATCGTTAAGGAATGCTGGATCGGCGATTAAATCAGGAATCTGAGCGGGTGTCACGCCATTAAAGGTTAAACTACCATCATTAGCAACAAAGTCTTCTCCGACGGTTGCTTCTACGCCTGCTGTGGTGTAATTAAAAACAATATTCTGAGCGCTAGGTTTATCCAAGCTGACGGTATAAACATAATCAACTAGTCCGTCATCGCCTTCTACTTGAACCAGATTATTGACGGGTGCTCCCGGTGCTGGGGGATCGCCTTCTAAGGGAATATGAGCAAACGTCACATTAGGAGAAATAACTTCCACGGCGGTAGGGGAAATTTCCGAGGTATTATTATTCGGATCGGTGGCGGTTGCTGTAATGAGTTGACCGGATAAATTCCCAGTGCCAGCAACATTCTCAACAAATCCAGCGTTACCATTACCATCGGTTGTGACTTGGATAATCCCCAGGAAGTTCTGTCCTTCTGGAATCCCAGAAGCATCAACAATGGCAGGATCGCTGCTAAATAAGGCTACATTGTATGTGGTATTAGGAGCGCTATTAAGAGTCCCAATGACAGTTGTACCATCTCCCACGGGTTCAGCACTCAGTAATTCGGGGAAGTTTTGTAAGGTGTTTGCCCCGTCGTCAGCATCTAACTCATCATTGGCGGTAACCCCATCTCCCCCCAATAAGTCAATTCCAATCCCTTCTGGGGTATCTGCACCATTAGAGAAAATTCCGTTTCCTTGGATCAGGTTTCCGTCTCCACCGGTAACAACTACACCGTCTGTGCCGTTAAACGCAATCCCATTGCCTAAATCTGCGGTCGCACCACCAATAATATTAGTGGCTGCAGCTTGAATCCGAATCCCTTCTTGACCGTTTCCAATATTAGCAATACCGTCAGCGGCTAAACCAATAAAGTTGCTTTGAATGATATTATCACTAGAATTATTACCAATGAAAATTCCTTGGGCCGTGTTGCCTGAAATAACGTTATTTTGAATCGTATTTCCTGGGGAATTATTTAAGTCGATACCGCGATTGCCATTACCAACAGCGGCTGTCCCATCTTGGTTTGTTCCAATCCGGTTATTGGTAATCGTATTGGCTGTGGTACCGTTGAAGAGGGTAATTCCATCTCCAGTATTACCGGAAATGATATTAGCGTTAATCACTTGATTGCTCAAGCCATCGTTAACTCCATTTAAGTTAATCCCACTCTCGGTGTTGGGTAAAGCCGTAACGCCATCCCCTGCTAGTCCGATTAAATTCCCGGAGATGGTATTTGCAACGTTAGTATTGCCAATGTTAATCCCGTTAATTTGGTTACCGGAAATAATATTACGCTGAGCGGGGTCGAAAGCACCCTCCGGGGTGACTCCACCAATGACAGATCCCTCAGAGTCATTGAGGTTAATCCCATTTTCCAGGTTATCGACGATGGTATTGCCTTGAATGACAACTCCGACAGTTTCGTCGAGGTCAATCCCTTGATCTCCATTCCCTAAGCCCGGTGTATTGTTGGCATCAGTCCCAATAAAATTCCCGATAATCTGTGTGTTGGTTAGGGGATCGTCTGCATTACCACTAATACTGAATCCCGATCCCTCTAGGGCATTTCCATTATCATCAAAGCCATTGCCATTACTAATAACGGTATTACTCGTGATGGTATTGTTACCCGATCGAAGTGCAATCCCATGAAATCCGTTGCCACTGATGAAACTGTTGTTAACGGTTAAAGTACCACCCCGTTTGAGAATGGCGCTACCCACGTTATCTACAATCGCAACACTATCAACTACTAATGTCCCTGGCCCATCAAACTCTAATCCCCCACCTGACCTAATATTGTTAGGATTACCATCGGTAAGGGTAACTCCACTAATAGCTACTGTTGCTTCTTCAACCACAACAATATCAAAGCTACGGTTAACGTTTCCCCCACTAATAGTGAGTTGATCTGCACCGGGGCCAGTAATGGTTAAGTTATTAGCCGCATTAATCGTAATTTGGTCAGTTAAGGTGATGGTTGAACCAGGGGGCAAGGCAAATGTGATAGTATCATCTTCGAGATTAGCTTCAGAGGCGGCGATCGCATTGCGTAATGTCCCCACAACGGTTTCATCATCGGCAGGATTATTAACCACAAACTCCGCCAACACCCCACTATAAGCCTGTTGGACTTCTGGATGAATCGCCAGCGGACTGATAATTTGTCCTAAATTAAATTCGAGTTGCCAATTTCCCCCCCGTTGAGGGTTTCCGGTGGTGGTGTGAGTTGCCGCAATATTCGCGCCTGTAATCTGATGAAGCTGCTGCAGGAGGTCGCTTGATTGAGCAACATTACAACCGTAAATTAAAATCTCTGTTGAGGCTGTAAAGGCTAAGTTCCAGCGTTTGATTAAGTCGGTGTATTGCTGTAATGTATTTAGATTGAGAACGGTTTTTCCTAAATACAAATATCCCGGAGATCCATGGGAAATAATATGTAACGCATCAATAGTTTCACCTTGAGCGTGATATTGATCTAGAACAGTTGTAATTTGTTCGATGCCGTCTCGATCGCCATCTAGAATAATTGATTTTGTACCTGGGATAACCCCTTGATTCAGGTGATGATAATCTTGAACTTTAGAATCAATAAAGGCAATGGCTTTGTGTTGGGTAGATAATAACATTCCTGGTCTTCCTAATATGCGTGGATGGTGTGGTCTACTACTCAGTTACGATTAAACGCAGAGCAACCCTCAACCCAGACTTTGGTCTCGGCTTTCTTTTAAAAGTTATGGTAGGCGGTTTATATTGCTCAATCTCTGCCTCAAACGATTTTATCTCGATAGATCCAAGTTGGCAACGTCAGCTTTTGCGCTGCTGAAAGGAACTGCATTTTTTATTCTCAAACACAGCTCAATCCCATTAATCGATTGGCAGATCAATAAAGCTCTTTTGATTATGAATGCAAAACAATTGAAGAAGTTCCCGACTTCAATCATTAATTTATTGATTCCCTACTTGATCATTTTCCATCCTAAAATTTTACGTCTGTTTTCAAGTGACATCCTCCAAAAAAACATAGACGAATCAAGCTTAAGTTCTTATAGATGTCGGCTACAGGACAGGGATTATACTACAAATTTTTATTTCACAGTTCTAACTGAGAAGGTTTTTGCTTCTCAATCTTAGCCGACGTAATTTTATGTGACCCTAGGATAATATAAACGATTCCCAAAGTTCAAGAGGTTTTCTGTAAAGTTTTGGTTTAGCTTGCGGGGAACTTGCTTTACATAAACCCCTCTTTTGTAAAGCTCTGAGAGCGAGGGAACATAGCGCCGGATCGGGTAAACCTGCCGAGGAGGGACTGATAGCAATAAAACCGCATCCGGTAGAGGACACGGTTTTGTGATGTAAATAACAATTTTAGTTAGAAAAACTGATTTAAACTGATTGCTGGAATGGTGAACGCTTCGCCAATTACAATCATGATTTATACTACCCGTTATATTCAAGAGAGATCCCACATTCGTCAACTAAATAGCACAACGCTCTAAACCGAAGGCCAACCACTTGATCGTAAAACGGATTGAGTTTACATAAGGGGGGAATGGTGATAATTTTCCGGCCTAAAACACGAATATCTCGAGCAAAGGGACATTGTGCGGGAATCACTTTGTACAGCCACAAAGCCAGTTTAGGATTGTGGATTTCTAGACTATCAAGCCATGCTTGGATGGGAGCGAGTAAGTATGATTGTAAACGGTTCAACATACCAATTCCTCTTTGACTAAAACTAACTGCATTTAATTATGCTTACTTTCTATCATACAAATAAGATTTAAGGAATAGGTAAAGGATTTAAAAAAAGTCGAATTATTAATGTAAATTTTTTGTAAAGATGGTGATAGTATCCTTGATAAAACCAGTATTTCTCAGCCCTGCGACTGACGATTAAGCTATGATTATCAATAGTTTAAGTTAGATTTATCAAAAATAAATTTTTACCCGCCAGATTAAATTTTTACAGATAAATGTTATGAATCATTAATAAATTAATTGAGCTTGAGCCATTAAACTCATTGTATAAGACAACAGAATAGATCGAAATTTAAGGTGTAAATTAATTTAATTTTCTGTCTATTATGATACCATTTTTAGATTAATACAGGAATTTCATCGAAGTTCTCAAAAAAAATATTCTTGTCAAAGGCAATATTAATGACTCAATCAGATAACTGATTCACTCAGTCTGTCATGTCCAATGGTAATAAGATATACAGCAGAGGTTATGGATTGTCTGTTACCTAGGGACTCTATCTATCAGGCTTAAACAAAAAATATACTGTTATACGGCTCATTCTTCTATTCTTGAAGCGATGAAGAGGGGTATCAATTTTTAGATATTAGCTGAATCAGTCGGAGGAGAGATCGTGAATCATCTCTCCTGTCACTAAGAATCTTAAGGTGAACACATTGACATCCACCTCTGCGTGAACGAAGAGGATTCCTAGCGGCTATACCTACCACAAAATATCAAAAATTGATAACTGCACAGGTTCCCCCAAGTGGGTTGACGTTTCATTGGATGCTGCTTCTTTAGTAGAAGTCTGATGCCTTCCTCCACGTCCGTTTTGAGTCTCCGAATGTCCTCCGGCGACTAAGATATTTTTAGCTGCGTTTTCATCTCTATCATGGACTGTTTCGCAGTTTAAACAAGTCCACTGCCGTACAGATAAGTCGAGTTTGCCACCAACAAACCCACAGGCATGACACCTTTGAGTTGTAGGTTCCCAGCGGCTAATTACTCGAAAATCTCGACCATACTTTTCAGCCTTACCTTCGAGGAAAGTTCTAAACTGTCTCCACCCTAAATCGCTAATAGCTTTAGACAGTTTGCGATTTCTAACCATCCCTGAGACGTTTAAGTCTTCTAAAACAACCACTTGGTTCTCGTTGATTATTCGAGTTGACAATTTGTGCAGGAAGTCTTTTCGAGTGTCTCTCATCCTTGCATAAAGTTCAGCCTTTCTAACCCGTGCTTTCTCATAGCGTTTAGACAAGAGCGTTTTTCGGGATAGATTTCGGTTAAGTTTTCTCAGACGCTTAATTTTCTGTTTTAGAGGTTTAGGAGCATCTATTTTCTCTCCAGAACTTAACACAGCAAATGTCCTGATTCCTAAATCTATTCCTACACTATTGGATGATGGCGGTAAGATTTGTTGGTTGACTTCAACAACAAAGCTCAAAAAATATCTGTTAGCTGCATCTTTGATTACCGTAACCGATGAGGGTTGAGAAGGTAGAGGCCTTGACCAGATTATCTTTAACTTACCAATTTTGGCTAAAGATATTTTGTCTCCATCAAGCTTAAAACCGCCAACTCTGAATCGGGCTGACTGCTTAGCGTTTCGTTTTTTAAATTTAGGTAACTTAACTCTCTTGCCCTTTCGTTTCCCTTTACATGACTTGAAAAAGCGGTGCGACCCCGGTGATTCACAATCACCTAGGGAACGCGCACCAAGAAAGTTCTGATAAGCTTGTTCTAAGTCATTAAGAGATTGTTGTAAGGGGATATTAGAAACCTCTTTTAACCATTGTCGTTTTGTTGTTTTCTTGGCTTGGGTAATAAAAGTTTGCTGAAGTTGAGAATTTTTGGGTTTCTTTTCTCCTGATTTGTACAGTTCAACACAATGGGCTAAAGCATCGTTCCACACAACTCTACAGCAACCAAAGAGTTTAGCCAATTTGGTTTGTTGCTCAGTCGTTGGGTAGATTCTGTACTGGTATCTCGCTTTCATGCTATCATTCTAACATAAATGACGGCAAAATGACGGCATGAAAAAGCTGACAATTAGGTGTTCAGAGAAAGAATATGAGGATCTTGTGGCTTATTGCGGACAAGAGAATAGAAGCCAAAATGATGTATTAAGGGAACTCATCAGAAAACTAAAACTCAAGAAAAAGCCGTCCTAGAAGGACGAGGCTTGAAACCCATTTCTTTGGTCAATTAACTATTGATGTTGCTGCTGATCTGAATAACCATCTTTTTCTGGATAGCGAATGATATCATCATCCCCAAGATATTCTCCATTTTGCACTTCAATCATCACCAAAGGAATCACACCCGGGTTTTCAACGCGGTGAGGACTATTCATCGGAACATAGGTAGATTGCTTCGGAATTAATATTTCTTCCTTTCCGTCACAAATTACTTTAGCAGTTCCGGCAACCACAATCCAGTGTTCACTACGATGATAGTGCATCTGGGTTGTGATATGATACCCTGGATTGACGACAATCCGATTAATTCGATAGCGATCGCCACATTCTAATTCTGTTACCTGACCCCAGGGAGGAGTACGGGTAGCGTGAGTTTCAGTATTCTTTGAACGAGGTTGATCGGTTTTTGTTTTTGTGGATGCCATAATTCTACACTGGGAAATAATAGCCACGATTACTATCAGTTTTAGCATTAGTGGATTGGTTTTTCAAATATGGCGCGGTTATTCGACTAAATGACAGGCAACAAAATGTCCGGTATCAATTTCTCGCCATTGGGGTTCGGCAACTCGACAATGTTCAGTCGTTAATGGACATCGAGTATGAAAACGACAGCCAGAGGGAGGTGAAATAGGACTGGGAATTTCACCCGTAAGTTGAAGAGATTCTCGTTGTTTTTCTATCTCTGGATTAGGAATTGGAACAGCAGATAATAATGCTTTTGTATAGGGATGTAAGGGGTTTTGATACAGTTGATCATAATCAGCCAATTCAACCACTTTACCTAAATACATTACAGCAATTCGTTCAGAAATATGACGAACCACACTTAAATCATGAGCAATAAATAAATAGGTTAAATTAAACTGTTCTTGCAAAGATTGTAATAGATTAATTACTTGTGCTTGAATCGAAACATCTAAAGAAGCAATGGGTTCATCACAGACGATAAAATCGGGTTGAACCGCTAAGGCTCTAGCTATCCCAATTCGTTGTCGTTGTCCCCCTGAAAATTCATGAGGATATCGATTGATAAAGTTAGGATTTAATCCAACTAATTCTAATAGTTCTTTTACTCTATTTTTCGCCTTTTTTTTATTAGATAAGTGATGGACGATTAAGGGCTCGCTGATAATTTTACCAATGGTCATTCGAGGGTTTAGTGAAGCATAAGGATCTTGAAAAATCATTTGCATCCGACGACGCATTTGTTGTAAACCTTTATCGTTTAGTGTGGTTAAATCAATCTCTTCAAAATAGACTTTTCCCCCAGTCGGACGTTCAAGTTGTAAAATTCCTCGTCCGGTTGTACTTTTACCACAGCCAGATTCTCCCACAATACTAAAGGTTTCTCCTCGATATATTTCAAATGAAATTCCATCTACTGCTTTTAAGGATTGAGTTTGATTCTGAAACAGCTTATTTTGTTTAATTGGAAAATGTATTTTTAAATTTTGTAATCGAACTAAAGCTTGTTTTTCTGGATTATTTGAAATAGGATTATTCATTATTAACTAAAGTTTTGAGAATAGCTGAATCTGTTATAATAGATTCTAGTCTAAAAAATCATTAATATGACAACTACACCGGAAAGAGAACCAACAATCGCTGATCTCCTGGAAAAACTTGATAATATCTCAGGAAAAGTTAATGAGTTATCAGAATAAGTAACAGAGTTATCGGGAAAGGTGAAAAAGCTTAATGATAAATTCAGCAATTATATCACTCCTAAATGGATGATTCGGTGAACTGTTGAATTAGTGTTTAGTCTACTTTTCGGTCTAGCCATTACTCAAATTATTTTTAACTCATAAATCCTCATAGATAATGATGCAAAATATTCTTATAAAACACAATAAATACAGGATTAATAGATTTTTAATTATCCTCAATTAATCTCTTTCGGGTTTAACCCAACACGCCACATCATGTTGAGGTTCAACGCTTTCTAAAATCGGATCTTCTTCAAGACAACGATCAATTGCAAAGGCACAACGAGGCGCAAACGGACAGCCTTTTGGATAATCAATTAAATCAGGGGGAACCCCTTCAATAGCCTGTAGTTTTGGAGCGCGATCGCCATCTAAACGAGGTAAACTATTCAACAATCCAATCGTATAAGGATGACGAGGATTTTCATAGAGTTGATTGACGGTTGCTTGTTCAACAATTTGACCCCCATACATCACTAAAATTCGATCTGCTAGTCTTGCCAGTAATGCTAAATCATGGGTAATCCAAATAATAGACATTCCCATTTCTTTGCGTAGTTTTTTAATCAATTCAACGACTTGTGCTTGAATCGTAACATCTAATGCAGTCGTGGGTTCATCTGCAATTAATAACTTCGGTTGACAAGCTAATCCCATGGCAATCATTACCCGTTGACGCATTCCTCCTGAAAATTGATGAGGATACTGACTAATGCGGCGTTTAGCATCAGGAATTCCCACCTGTTGTAGCAGTTCAATCGCTCGATACTTGGCTTGTTTTTTGGTTAAACCGAGATGAAGCTGAATCGATTCTGTGATTTGTTTACCAATAGTTAAAACGGGATTGAGAGAAGTCATCGGATCTTGAAAAATCATTGAAATTTGATTGCCTCGAATCCGGCGCAACGCTTTATCATCCATTTTTAATAAATCCATCCCTTCAAATAAAATCTCACCATTGGTAATTTTTCCAGGTGGGGAAGGAATTAATCGTAAAATTGATAAAACACTAATACTTTTTCCCGATCCAGATTCTCCGACAATGCCAATCGTTTCTCCTAAATTAACAGTATAAGAAATTCCATTAACCGCGTGAACCACTCCATCAGTCGTAAAAAAACGGGTTTCTAGGTGGCGAATATTGAGTAAAGATGAGTTCATTTGATGATGAATTTAAATTCTTTGAGAATGATCTAAAATAATGGCTCAGGTGATAACGTTGCTGCCACAATCCACTATAATTTTGATTAAACTATACAACTGTTAACGTCATTAAATTCTGTCACGATGTTGCTACAGTCTAAAGATCGTACCAAGCTAGATAATGGGGATGATAGCTTATTTTACTCCGTTCCCCGCTTCGTTACCCATGTTGATGAGGGATTTATCGATCAGTTGACAAACCTGTATCGTCAACGCCTCCAACCCAATACTCGGATTTTAGACTTGATGAGTAGCTGGGTGTCTCATCTGCCGGAAGAGATCGAATTTTCCCACGTAGAAGGACATGGCATGAACCCGGAGGAACTGGCTAAAAATCCTCAACTGGATCATTATGTAGTTCAAGATCTAAATCAAGATCCAAAATTACCCTTTTCGGATGGAGAATTTGATGCAGTTTTAAATTGTGTTTCTGTGCAGTATTTGCAGTATCCTGAAGCGGTTTTTCATGAAATACATCGAGTATTAAAACCGGGAGGAATTGCGATTATTAGTTTTTCTAACCGAATGTTTTTTCAAAAAGCCATTAGCGCTTGGCGAGAGGGAACAGAAACCAGCCGGATTAAATTGGTTGAAAAATACTTTAATTCGGTTCAAGGGGAAAATATACCCGGATTTAGTCTGCCGGAAGTGATTTCTCAAACCGCTTCAGTTTCACCGATTTTACAGATGTTTGGTATGGGTGGCGGCGATCCATTTTATGCTGTGATTGCTCATCGACAAAACTAATTATAATTCAACTGAATTAGGTGAGATCTATTGAATTTCATCTAATTCTATTCATTAATCTGATTAAAGCGGAATGAAACCTTACCAAACCATTAAAATTGAGGACTGCGGTGAACCTTTAATTCCGATTCCTTTAGAACAATTTGCCGTTGAATCTCCCCATCCCTATCAACAACTGGGCGCACCTTATAATCGATCCGGTGTTGACTCTCCTTACTATTTACGTCAAGGCGTAGTAGAACGATTAATGAGAGCGCAAACTCTATTAAATCATGATTATCCTCACTGGAAAATTCAGATTTTTGATGCTTATCGTCCGGTGGAAGTTCAACAGTTTATGGTGGATTATGTCTTTCAAGAAAGAGTGCAGTTAAACGGGTTAAGTTTAGATCAATTATCTCCCAGTCAACAGCAACAAATCCTTGAAGAAGTCTATCAATTTTGGGCAGTTCCGAGTTTAAATCCTGCTACTCCGCCGCCTCATAGTACAGGTGCAGCGGTTGATATTACGTTAATTAATGAATTAGGAGAAGTGATAAATATGGGGTCTGAGATTGATGAAATTTCGACCCGATCTTATCCCAATCACTTTGAGAATTCTACCCATTCTGAGGCGCAAAAATATCACCAAAATCGCCAAATATTATCACAAGTGATGAAACAAGCCGGGTTTCAACAACATCCTCATGAATGGTGGCATTTTTCCTATGGCGATCAATTCTGGGTGTGGTTAAATTGTCAGCAAGATAAAGCCCATCAAAATATCGCTCAATATGGTCGATATATTAAAAGTTGAGAATAATTTAATGATTACAATTAGACCTTATTTTAACTCAGATTGGCAGGCGGTTTGTCGGGTTCATGATCGCGCTCAACCCGATGAGTTTGTAGAATCTGAGAATGAATATGCTTTAATTCCTTTGGCTGAAAATAAAAATATCTGTAAAATTTTTCCGGCTTGTCATCGATTTGTTGCTTGCGAAACAACGGATGCTACACTGCACAATCAAACTCAAGTTGTCGGCGTTATTGCTGCCTATCGCAGTTATATTACTTTACTCTATGTCGATCCAGATTATCAACACCAAAAAATAGGCAAACGCTTATTAAAAGTGATTCTAAATATTATTGGATCTCCGGCTTGGACTGTTGTAATTGCGGATAATTATCGCGCACGCAAATTTTATCAAGGTCAAGGATTTCAAGAGGTTAGTTTATTTCCTGGAGAGATTATGGGAAAATCTTGTGAGTTTATCCGCTTAAGACGTTAACGGCAAACGAAGCATTATATTTACTAAAATTAGCCATGTCTTCTGAAACCGACTCTACCCTTCCTGAGACTAAACTCACTCCCCAACAGCAACAGCAGCGCCTGAAAGCGTTAGCAACTGTCTTTTTTAAACTGGGTTTAATTGCTTTTGGTGGCCCAGCGGCACATATCGCCATGATGGATGATGAAATTGTTGTTCGTAGACGATGGCTGACTCGAGAAAAATTATTAGATTTATTCGGTGTTACTAATTTAATTCCCGGCCCGAATTCAACAGAATTAGCGATTCATATTGGCTATGAATATGGCGGATGGAGTGGATTATTTGTAGCGGGATTTTGCTTTATTTTACCCGCCATGACAATGGTTTGGATATTGGCTGCTATTTACGATCAATATCAAGCATTACCTCAGCTTAACAGTATTTTATATGGCATTAAACCCGTCATTATTGCTATTGTAATCCAAGCGTTATGGAAGCTAGGGAAAAAGGCTGCAAAAGATTTTCCAACGCGACTGATAGGAGTTGCAGTGATTATTGCTTTTTTTCTAGGTGTTAATCAGATTTTACTGTTATTCTTAGCGGGTTTAGGGGTGATATTATTTAAACAACTTAAACATCGCTTTGGACGATTAAGTGGTATCAGTTTATTACCTGTTTCAGAAATTTTTGCCCAAACTAATTCAGTCTCTATTACTCCTCAATCTCCCCATTGGACAAGTGTGTTTTTATTCTTTCTTAAAGTGGGGGCAGTCTTGTATGGGAGTGGCTATGTTTTGCTGGCTTTTTTACAGCGGGATTTGGTAGAACGTTGGCAGTGGGTGACTTCTCAAGAACTGCTTGATGCGGTTGCAGTCGGTCAACTGACTCCTGGCCCAATATTTACAACCGCTACATTTGTCGGTTATTTAGTCGCTGGAAATAGGGGGGCAATTGCTGCAACGGTTGGTATTTTCTTACCTGCATTTTTACTGGTCAGTTTAATTAATCCTTGGGTAACAAAACTACGTCAATCTACCTTTGCAAGTCAGTTTTTAGATGGTGTGAATGCAGCTTCTTTAGGGTTAATGGCGGTTGTAACTTACACGTTAGTACAAGCTGCTTTAGTTGATTTCTTAACAGTAATTTTGATGTTAGTTAGTTTACTGGCTGTTTTCCGCTTTAAAATAAATTCCGCCTGGCTGGTGATTGCAGGCGGAGTGGTGGGTTTAATTTATAGTTTAGTCGTTTAAGAATCCGTTAATCAGTCAATACTAAGTTAGGATTTTCACAAAAGTCAAACTCGGTTTATTTAAGATGCTTAACTATAATATCTATTGAAGAGATAACTTTAGTAAAAATACAGAATACACTCATCAAAATATATGCAATTTTTGAGTATCAAAAACTGACAGAAAACTCATTAAAAATCCTATCAAATACTGCGATATCAGGCGTTGTGGGGATGAGTTTATTTTTTATCTATCTTGCGCCATAATAATCACTGATGAGCGAGGTTTAACCCGATAAAAACGAGTCGAAATAGCCGGGGCTACTTTAACATCACAGAAATCATGGGGAGTATTCAAGGCAGTATCTACAATTCGATGCCAACTTTGGGTTTTTGGTAAGGAAGGTAATTCAAACTTTAAGGGTTTCCAGTAAGCATTTAACATCACGTGTAAAAATTCACCGGCTTGAGGATGACGCAAACTAAACGCTAAGTGATAAGAATCCTCATCCCAGCAGGGTTCTCCTAAGTGAATTCCATGCCAACTAATATTGGGTAAATAACTCTCTGGATTATCTTGAATTAGGGTTTCAATCTTAAAGATTCGACGGGTTTTAGTAAAGCGAATAATCCCTTTCAAAAAGCGTAGTAAATCAGCATTTTTCCCAATTAAACTCCAGTCAAACCAACCCAATTTATTATCTTGACAATAAGCATTATTATTTCCAAACTGAGTCCGTCGTACTTCATCTCCCATTAAAATCATCGGCGTTCCCTGAGAAATAAATAAAATAGTTAGGAAATTTTTAATCTGTCGTAACCGTAAAGCTTCTATTTCGGGATTATCTGTAACTCCTTCTTCTCCACAATTCCAACTAATATTATGATTATGACCATCTCGATTATTTTCACCATTGGCTTCATTATGTTTCTCATTATAAGAAACCAAATCATTGATAGTAAAACCATCATGACAAGTGATAAAATTAATACTACAATGGGGATCGCGTTCGGGAGTGGGATAAATATCCGGACTTCCCATAATTCGTGCTGCTAACTGTTGAATAGTTCCCGGATCGCTTTTAATAAAACTGCGAATATCATCTCGATATTGACCATTCCATTCAGCAAAGCGATCGCCAGCAAACGATCCCACCTCATATAGCCCGCCTGCATCCCAAGCTTCAGCAATTAACTTTGTTCCAGCTAAAACCGGATCGGATTTAATAATCCATAAAATCGGAGCATCTTCCATTGGCTCACCATATTTATCGCGGGAAAAAATAGAGGCTAAATCAAAACGAAAGCCATCAACGTGCATTTCTGAAACCCAATATCGCAGACAATCAACGATTAGTTGTCCGGTGATTTCATGATTGGCTTTTACCGTATTACCACAGCCACTATAATTACTATAATATTGTTGATCTTCTTCTAAAATATAATACATAAAGTTATCCAAACCTCTAAAAGACAGGGTAGGGCCATGATGATTTCCCTCGGCTGTATGGTTAAAGACCACATCTAAAATTACTTCTATTCCGGCTTTATGAAATGCCTTCACCATATCTCGAAATTCATTGATCGGCCCTAAAGGATTGCGGCGATAACTATAAGCGCGGTGAGGCGCAAAAAATCCAATTGTACTATATCCCCAATAGTTTTTACGGGGGGGAACTGCATCTTGCTCATCAAATTGATGAATCGGCATCAGTTCAACAGCAGTAATTCCTAAGTCTTTTAAATAAGGAATTTTCTCAATTAATCCGGCATATGTTCCTCGTTTCTCTATCGACACTCCGGAGTTAGGATGACGGGTAAAACCACCCACATGGAGTTCATAAATAATGGTTCGAGCATAAGGAATTTGTAGCGGTTTATCTTCTTCCCAATCATAGGTATCGGGATTGACGACCACACCTTTTAAGGCAACTGCTGAGTTATTTCCCGGCTGAGAAGCAGCCGCACGACTATAATTTTCATCGTTAACAATGGCTTTGGCATAGGGATCGAGCAGCACTTTTTCAGGGTCAAAGCGATAACCAGCTTCTGGTAAATACAAACCATCGGCGCGAAATCCATAAATCTGTCCAGGGAATACACCCGCGACTAAAATATGCCAGTAATAAAATGTTTTATTAACATCAGGATTAAAGGGAATGACATAGGCAGGTTCGGCTGCATCGGGAGTATCAAATAATAATAATTCTAATGATTTACAAGTTTTAGAAAATATGCAGAAATTCACGCCATGACGTTGAATTGTTGCACCCAGTGGAAAACTCTGACCTGGAAAAGTTTCAAAGCTCATGACATTACCCTGATTAGGAACGAATATGAAATTGATCGTTGAATTGATTGTGTCGATTAAGCTCACCCAGGTTGATTTTAGAATCAGAAGAGTGTTTTTCGATTTCTAAACTGACAACTTGGTTGCGACCTTGATCTTTTGCACAATAGAGTGCCTTATCAGCAGCGAGAATCAAAGATTCAGCCGTCTCAAATGGATTCGGGACTTGACAGCTTACACCGAGACTGACACTCACCCACTGCGATATCTCTGAGCGAGTATGGGGAATCTTCACAGATTGGATCATCTCTTGAATCTGCCAAGCCACGATTTCAGCACCCTGTAAACTTGTATTCGGTAAAATTACCGCAAATTCTTCACCACCATAGCGAGCCACTAAATCTGCGGGACGCTTGATGGCTTGCTTAATCGTTTGAGCAACTTGATGCAAACAGCGATCGCCTGCGAGATGGCCGTAGCAATCGTTGTACCCTTTAAAATAATCTATGTCAACTAAAATCAAAGATAACGGTTGTTGTTCTCGTCGTAGCCGCTGCCATTCTTGTTCTAAGGATAAATCAAAAATGCGGCGATTATACACCTGGGTTAAACCATCTAAAGTTGCCAGTTGATAAAGATTTTGATTGGTTCGGTTAAGATTCGCTTCCCATTCTTTACGATCGGTAATATCCAAAATTGTGACCAAAAAGCCATCTTGATGCTTGATTAGATTTAAATTATACCAGCCATTTACCCATTGATTCTGATAAAATATTTCTTGCTGAAAGGGTTCTGCTGTTTCCATCAGTTGAATACATTGATCAAATAAGGTTGAATCGACTGATTCAAGGGTTGATCTTAAAATTTGTTGGTTTGTTAGTTGTTCGACTGTTTTACCAAAAGCCTTTGCTAGATAAGGGTTAACTAACACACATCGAAAGTAACCGATTTGATCTCGGCGATCTCGAACCCCTTTCAAAAAGGCAATTCCGACAGGACAACTATTGAGAACACCCTTGAGAAGTTCTTGGGATTTATCTAAAATATCTTCTACGTGTTGACGGCGTTTAATTTCTTGCTGAAGCTGTACCTTTTGTAATTGAATTGTTAACTTGCTTTCTACTCTTGCTAATAGCTCATCAATCTGAAAAGGTTTAGAAATATAATCGACTCCTCCTGCTTTAAAAGCTTTAATCTTATCTAAAGATTCGTTAAGGGCGCTTACAAAAATAATGGGAATGTCCTGGGTTTTCGGATGAGCTTTTAGCTGGCGACACACTTCGTAACCGTCCATTTCTGGCATTCTAATATCTAGTAGAATTAAGTCAGGGGCTAATATTTGAGCAGTTCTCAACGCAGTTTTTCCATCCCTAGCCTTACGAACTTTATAGCCATTTAACTCTAAAATCTCTGACAAGACTTGTAAATTCTCGAGCTGATCATCTATGATTAAAATTTCTTGGTCAGATTGATAAACAGATTGCATATTGATACTTATCACGCTATTCATACATCAAAATATAGCACTATCGATAGTTAACGCTTGAATAGATCAATTATGGCATAAGCTTAGCTTTGTCACTCATAACTAAAGGAAGCCATTATTGTCGATATTAACTGCTCTGTATATCGATCAGAAGCCGATCGCAGATTGATATCTTTTTAGCTACTCTATCTAATCTTTTTATTTTTTTAAGTTCTGAAATATTAAGTACAATTATTAGCTTGATCGGACTCTTCTTAATTTCAATAAAAATATTAGCTTTATTTGTTTATCTAATTAATACTTTTAAGCTAAAATAAAGTATGAATTTAATTATTGCAGAATAAAGCAATGAAACTTATATTGACCGTCATCATTGGATTTATTTCTAGTCTAAGTTTAGCCATAAGGGTTCACGCAGAGCGACCAGCCGATCTAGCACGGCTCAGGAGTACAAAACAATGTCAGCAGTGTGACTTAAGTGAAGCCAATTTAGAACAAGCTGAGTTAAACGGTGCTAATTTATTAGGGGCAAACTTACAAAAAGCAAATTTACGGGGTGCAAACTTACGAGGTGCTGACTTAAGTTCTGCAAATTTGATTGAAGCCGATCTAACAGGCGCTAATTTACAAGATGCTAAACTTCATAGTACTACTTTGAGGGGAGCCAACTTAAGCCAAACAAACCTGGTCTGGGCTGATTTATATCGCGCATTTTTAGAACAAGCGCAATTGACAGAAGCTAACCTGTCTAATGCCAATCTTAACGGTGCTAAGCTAAAAGATACTAATTTTTGTGGAGCAACTTTACCAGATGGAACTAAAAGAAATTGCTCCGAACCTTAAGTTAATATTGTTTGACTAAAACAGTAGAAATTTCATCAATCACTTTAATTTTTCCCCGACAAATTGCTCTTAATAACCGATTGACTGCACGTCTTTCTTCCTCACTTAGAGACTCATCTAAGATCGCTGCCATCAGTCCATAACGATCTGCTAAAGTCACGTATCCTGTGGAATGGGCTTGGGCAAATAGCTCGCCCAATGCAAATTGGAGCAGTTGAATGGGGTGCTGCATATAGTTCATGGTTACTAAAATTTGTTTATAATATAGAATGATATTATCAAAGTTTTGTCAAAAAATACATAGATTTTAACAATATCGATAGGGATTTTAATTAAAAATCGAAATATATTTAATAATTTAGACCTAATGGGTGATTGAAAACACAGCTATGTTGTGATATTTATCACTGCTTATACAATGTGATTAAACTGAACTTGATGTTAGATGAGAATTTGCTGTTAAGATCGTCTGTATCTGACGGGGTTAAATGCCATGGTTGATCCTCTTATTCCTCATTTCCAAAGACAAGCGCGTTACAATACATTAGCCAATCAAACCATTTATGAAGCCTGCGCTCAACTCCCAGACAGTGAGTTAAACCAAACAAGACCTGCATTTTTTCATAGTATCTTAGGCACGCTGAATCATATTTTAATTGGCGATAGGATTTGGATGAGTCGGTTTCAAGGGGATGAAACTCCCTCCACAGAATTAGATGCTATTTTATATAAAAGTTTCTTAGAACTTTGGGCGGCGCGAGTCTTAGAAGATCAAAAAATTGAAGTTTTTTTTAGTAATTTAACAGTAGAATTTATCAATCAATCTATTCGCTATATTAATTCTGCGGGCCACTCCCATGAATATCCTGTCCAACTACTCATCACTCACTTTTTTAATCATCAAACTCATCATCGCGGGCAAGTACATAATCTCCTGTCTCAAACCCCTATTGTACCCCCAAGCCTAGATATGCACCGAATTTTACGATCTCACATTTCAATTCAATAATTATTTTTTTTCTTTCACCAATGATATTAAATCATAATAAATTGTATTTTAAAATACAGTTTGAATAGACTGCATTAAACCGATGTAAAACCATTAAATAAAAGGGTATAAATGTAATTATAGCTACATTTAATTGAGGTATCAGACATTAGCATGATGAAGATCAAAGTTGTTAAATTTTATTTTATGAGAGTGAAATAACACACAGCTTATGTGCATCACAATCTACGAAAGCTAAATATGATATCAACTCAAGAAACCCTAGATGAAACCATTTCTCAACCGCAAGAACTCTCTTATTTTGCCATTATTTGCTGTGCAGCAATTGTTGGAACAGTAGGTGGAATTGTTGCGACAACCTACTATTTTGTATTAGAAGAATTAATGAAATTAGTCTGGGAAACTGGAAAAAATTACTGGGTTCCCTTATTTCCCGTTTGGTTACCGGACTGGAATTATACTTTAATTGTTGCCAGTATTGGCGGTTTATGTGTGGGGTTATGCTTATACTTTTTTGGCTTACCCGGAGAGATGGCAATTGTGATTGATAAAGTTCACGATGCCGGACGACTAGACCCCAGTCAAACCCCTGCAATGGTATCAACCTCTCTGGTTTCAATTACCGCCGGAGGTAGCTTGGGGCCAGAAGCACCATTAGTACAAGTGAATGGCAGTCTCGGAAGTTGGCTAGCTGAGAAACTCAATTTAACCGTCAAAAATACACGAGTATTAACGTTTTGTGGTATGAGTGCGGCGCTGGCTGCCTTTTTTGGCGCACCCATTGGCGGGGCGTTATTTGCCTTAGAAATTCCCCATCGTCGTGGCATAGAATATTATGAAGCGATTACGCCAGCCATTGTTTCTGGTATTTTTAGTTTTGCAATTTTTCGCTATGCAACCGGTTTAGAAGTGGGAGGAATTTATCACTTTGATTACTTTGATACTTTACCCGCATTAAACTGGCTAAATTTAGTTGAAGGTTTAGTTTTAGGTGCAGTCGGTGCATTAGCAGGGATTTTATTTATTGGAATTTTTCGATTCGTTAAATTCCTGGTTCATCGGATAGAAAATCAGCATATATTGCTGGCTGTCATGGGAGGAGTGGGAATTGGTAGCCTAGCGATTCTATATCCTCAAACTCTATTTTTTAGTGAACACCAAATTGAAACTCAACTGATTGAAACAGCTTCTACTTTAGGGTTAGTCACCTTATTGGGAATCACTTTAGCAAAAATGTTCGCGATTAGTTTTACCATTCATGGTGGTTTTCGAGGCGGATTTATCTTTCCTTTATTTTTCACAGGCGCAAGTTTAGGATTGGCAATTTCTGCGGCAATTCCAATGCTTCATCCGACCATTGCAATGCTGTGTTGTATGGCGGCAATTAATGTCGCGATTACAAAAACCCCTGTGAGTACATCAATTATTCTCGGTGTTTTATCTGATACTTCGATTTTACCGATTATTGCCATTGCTAGTTTTACTAGCTTTTTAATCACTAGCAATATCACCTTATTAAAGACTCAAAGATCTCGCAGCCAGGAAACCATTTCAGGCTTATCTCTGTCAGAGTCTGCTGCTAAAGATCAAGTGACGGCAATGTCATCGGTTTGATCGACGGTTCAATTTAGATTAAACTGAAATAAAGCTGTAGTTTTTTTTATGAGAATTACAGCTATTTTTTGAATCAGTTTTTTATTGAATTATGGGTTTAAGAATTTATGGTAACCGTCCCCTGAAAACCTTACCGGGTTTAGACACTCGTCCTACTTTAGCCCGTGTCCGAGAAGCGGTATTTAATATTTGGCAAAATCAGATTCTAGACTGTCGCTGGTTGGATTTGTGTAGCGGATGTGGTTCAATGGGAGCAGAGGCATTGTGTCGGGGTGCAAAAATTGCGATCGCAATTGAACAGTCTCCTCAAGCTTGCCGCATTATCAATTCAAATTGGCAACAAGTGGCTGCAAACGAACAAGAATTTCAAATTATTCGCGGCAATGTGGTAACCAAATTAAAGACTTTAGCCGGACTTCAGTTTGATCGAATTTATTTTGATCCACCCTATCAAAGTAGTCTATATCAACCTGTTTTAGATGCCATTACTCAATATCAACTTTTAGGAATTGATGGAGAAATGGCTGTCGAACATCACCCGAAGCGTTGGACGATTCCAAGTATAAATGGCTTAGAAATATATCGTCAAAAAGTGTATGGAAATAGTGCCGTTACCTTTTTCCGGATTGAGAATATAGCGAATCACTCAGAAGCAATGACTAATAATGAATGATAAATAGTAAAGACGTTCACAGATGTAACGCCTCTACCTCAATCATTTAGTCAATATTCAACTGATTTCCCCGACGGTACTGTTGATACGCAGCAAAAAACAGTCCTGCGAGGGTGACAGGAATTAGACCAATTACGATACCAGACAATAAAGGTTCAACCACAATATTACTCCTTAAAATTGAGTCAAATGATGTTTATTTTATGGGGTTATTTTCCAAACTAAACCCTTTATGCATTTTACCTTAAAAAAGAAAACAGATCAAATGTCTTAATTAATATCCCCAAAAATGCTAATATGCCGATGGTAACCAACGCCAAAGCCACTGTTAAGCCCAATGAACGCCGGGGAGTGTAATAATAGGCTTCATCTCGTTGAATATGGCGTAACTCCTGGTAATGTTCAATGACGGCTGCTAACATTGCGTAGGTTCCCAAAGCAATAAATGAAAGACCCAGTAAGCGTGAGAGACGAACCGGATTAACGTCATTTCCCACTAAAGAACGAATGGCACTGACAACCGTATCAATCCCGAAGCCAAAACTAATCAATGCCAAACAAGTCCGTATCCAAGCCATTAAGGTGCGTTCAGCAGCAGCGCGGTTCCGTTCTTTGGCGAGTTCAGCTTGAGGATTGAAGGGTTTTATCGGGGGAGTCGATGCCATAACGATGAGGATGTAATCAGAATCAAAAATTTATTCTTGTCGCCAATTTTACTATACTTTCTTGATTGGAAATACTCTTCTCCAAATGCTCTTCATTCTTGCTATGATTAAAATACTATAGACTACGATACTTAAGGTTATTATCTCTCAGGCGTACACACTACCCAGAGCAGATTGAGGGCTACGTCCCTGTCGCACTGCTACAATAAAGGGATTTATGAATCATTAAATGCCAAAAAAAATTAGAGAACTCAAATCAGTACTAAAAAAAGCGGGTTTCTCTTATCGCTCAGGTAAAGGAAGTCACACAGTGTGGAGTCATCCCTGATTAGAGTATAGTCTAGTTTTGTCAGGAAAAGATGGAGCCGATGCTAATAAATATCAAGAAAAAGATGTTAAAAACGCTATCAGAGATTTAGATAATTTACAACAATAATAAATTTAGAAAAAAATGAAGGAAAAACACTATAGTATTCTGATTCAATGGTCAGAAGTCGATCAAACTTACATTGCTAGTTTACCAGAGTTTGGTCCTTACGCTCACACTCATGGCAATAGCCCAGAAGAAGCACTGAAAAATGCTAAGGAAGTATTGGCACTATTAGTAGAAGATTATCTCGCTCGTGGGAAAGAATTACCTCAGTTAAAAGTAATGATTTAGTTGACTGTTTTTGAGTGGACTGCTTAAATTTCTGGGGTAGCCTTAGAAGCCTCGTTTAATTGCCTGTTTTCTTTGCGTAATTCAAACTCTTTTTCCAGTTCATGATTGAGGAAATAGTTTAAAAAGGTACGAATCAAAGCAATTACACCCAGTTGAATTAAAGTCTGAGTTGAAGGAGCAATGGTTGTGGCTAAAATATCTGCTCCCAATTGAAATTCTAAAGCTAAAGCAAGCCAAACACCGAAGCGAATTCGCAGTTGAATAAACGGGAAAGTATCATCTTTAAAGCGAGAGAGTTTAAAGGCAAGCTGAAGCGTTTTATAACACCCCAATAAAACACAGAAAACAGAAATAGCTTCTAAACAGATCTTGCCAATAGAAACAATATTTTCTAGTCCTCCTTCTAAAAGATGTGTAAATTCCATATTTTTTTAATCAACAGAAATAGTGAGAGGGTGCGCCCGACAGACACACCCTACTGTAAGCAACAAATGACTGAATTTTATAATAAAGCCATTGTACAACTGGTCAATGTCTGAAAATGCTCAACGATTGCCAAATTTAACTGCTGAGTAATCGGTAAACTATCCACTACAATGGCAACACACAGCAACATCATGTAAAAAATGGAGTACTTAAACATTGCTCGTGCGACATCTCGCTCTGTCGGTGTTTGCAGGAGTTGCCAAGCTTTTTGTAAGAAAATAACACCTAAAATGATTGCTAAGCCGGCATAAATCACACCACTGGCATGAAGAGGATAAACCAATAATAATGTACTGGGAATTAGGAGTAAGCTATAAATCCAGATTTGTTTAGCGGTAGATTCATCCCCCTCAATTACAGGTAACATCGGTACACCAACTTCTTTGTATTCATCGCGAATCATCATTGCCAATGCCCAGAAATGAGGCGGAGTCCAAAGAAAAATAATCAGGAATAATAACCAAGCAGTCCAACTTAAATTACCCGTGACAGCCGCCCAACCGACTAACGGGGGAATGGCTCCGGCTGCGCCACCAATCACAATATTTTGGACGCTATGACGCTTTAACCAATGAGTATAAACCCCAACATAGAAAACAATACCGCTCATTGCCAATACTGCCGCTAAAAGATTAGCAAAAACGGTTAATAAAGTAAAAGAAATCAGAGTTAATGCGGCGGCAAATAGTAACGCATGGCGCGGTTTGACTCTTCCAGAAGGTATCGGCCGCCAGCGGGTACGCTCCATAATATAGTCAATATCGCTATCGTAAAGACAATTAATCGTATTCGCTGCTCCCGAAGCCAGTGCGCCTCCGGTTAAAGTAATCAATAATAACAATGGGTCAACTTCGCCTTTTGCCCCCAGCCACATTCCGGCTGTTGTGGTAATCAGTAGTAACAGAATAATTCGGGGTTTAGTCAGTTGATAATAGCTTTTAGCAACCTGGAGCAGGTTGTCATGATGGCGAAGGGCAGGGGTTTGAATCAATTCTTGCATGGATATTTCTACAACAAATTAGAAAGTAAAGATTAGGAAAAATAGTGAATGTAGCTTAGCTGTTACGACTGTTGAGCAGATTTAAAGCTGACTTTGTTGTCGCGAAACCCGATAACAGTAAATGCAACTAAAGTTCCGAGTAAGGCTGCACCCACGGCTTGATGGCTAACCGTAAGCGGTTCAACTTGAAGATGGAGACGGAAGGTCGCAATTCCAATTACAATTTGAGCCAGTAAACAAACACCGACCCAAGTGGCTAAGCGACGCAGGACAGGGTTAAGGGCAGAAGTGCGCCAGGCTAAAATCACAACGGCTAAACTCCCGACCGTTGCGGGGACAATCCCGGCAATATGGCTATTCATCACCAAACACAGTTGGCTGCTACCGAAACATTGGTGTAATGCCCAGCGAGACGCAACCAGTCCGCCTAATAGACTTTGCAGGTAAACACAAATTGCCGCAATCAATCCCAGCCAAGGTAAACGCCCGACTGTCCCGATACTGTTGTAGGGCATAATCCCACAACCCATCACCAGTAAAGTACAAAAGAACAGTAAAGCCGTGCCGAGATGAGCCGTTACAATATCAAATCGTAATAGTTCTGTAACTGTTAGTCCGCCTAAAATGCCTTGAAAGACAATTAAAAATAGCGCAAACGAGGCAACCCAAGGAAACCAACGGGGCAGCTTGAGGTGATGCCACCAGGATAAACCCACCAGCACAATTGTACCGATCCCAATTAAAGCCGCATCTAGACGGTGAAACCACTCTAGAAACACTTGCAGGTTCATTTGAGCCGTCGGCACTAATGTTCCGTAACACAACGGCCAGTCGGGACAAGCCAGTCCCGCATTCATCACTCGTGTGGCGCTACCAATTGCCATCAGCAGAAAAGTAGCGATCGCCAGCTTCCACACCAGGCGACGAACCCGATCTTGAGCTGAAATTGAGGAAGAAATCTCTATTTTTTGATTTAGAATGGTGTTCGCCATGAGTTCTCCCGAGACATGAATGGATAATAGCTGTGTTTTTTTGAGAGGTTAACTCTCCCTGTTCAATCCCATCATGGCTGATTAAATACAAGGATTTATGATGGCTTTTGAGTTAATTCCCTCTGATGTCAGCCAACTCACCAATAAAATATATTGTGCTATTTATCTAGCTTAGCGATATCAACCCAAAATGAGCAGACTTTTATAAAGTTTTTGGATTTGTGATTGTTTCTTACTGTTCGTTACGGAGATTCTCATCAAGATTAAAGAAAGATTTAATTTTTAATCGGATGATCGAGGAACGAAATTGAGTTTCGTGGGGTCTTTGTCATGAGAAAAATTCTCACTGTCCCGGAGATCAAGTCCCATAGCGTCTAAAAAGTAGCTGATTTTACCTAAATCCTAATCAGGGGACTACAACTACAGAAAAAAAATGATAAAATTACGACGGATGCGGTAACCGATCTGCCCCCTCAGATGGGTGATCCTGATTCTAAAGAAAATCCTAAGAATTGCTAGGAATTCTAACCGACTTCTGTGATCTGTTTTACTTTAAAAGAAGTAGAGTCAAAGCCCATAATTTAGATCGATATCTAGGCGAATCTTGACGGGGTGAAATCATGTCTTCGGTTGGCAATTCCTTTATGATTAAATATGGAAACAAAGATCGTATTTTTCCCAGTTTTAAACAGAGGGAGTACGACATAAGGAGGTAGAAGATTGAATATTCCCAGTACAATTTTGACCATGCTATTCGGGATTGCACTCACCCTAGTCAGTCTCTGGTATGGTCAACATAACGATTTAATGCCTGTGGCGGCCTCGGCAGAAGCGGGTGAAGTCGATATTTTGTTCCGGGCGATGCTAACCATTGCCTTTGGTTTAGCCTTATTTGTGCAATGTATTTTGGTGTTTTCGATGGTGAAATTCCGTCGTCGCCCCGATGATAACACAGACGGCCCCCCGATTCATGGCAATATTCCCCTAGAAATTGTCTGGACAGCGATCCCGGCGATCATTGTGTTAGCAATTGGTATCTATAGCTTTGAAATTTATAACCAAATGGGCGGCTTAGATCCAATGGTCGCCAACGTGGCAGATATTCATGCCCATCATCATCGCAGTGGTTCCGCGATCGCCGCCCCTTTACCCGGAAGTGAAGACTCACTCGACACCCCGGTTACTCCCAGAGCTCAAGTCGCGATAGGGATCGGTGCATCTCCAGATGAGCAAGGTCAAACCGCCGATGTCGTCGTTGATGTAATGGGTTTACAATATGCCTGGATCTTTACTTACCAAGGTAGTGGAGTGGTTGCTGGGGAATTGCACGTTCCAGTGGATCAAGAAGTTCAGCTTAATATTGTCGCTCAAGATGTACTACACGCCTTCTGGCTACCGGAACTACGCTTGAAACAGGACGCGATCCCAGGACGTACAACTCAACTGCGGTTCAAACCGACAAAACCCGGTACTTATCCGGTCGTCTGTGCAGAACTCTGTGGCGGCTATCATGGCTCCATGAGAACCCAAATGGTGGTTCAGACTCCAGAAGAATATGACGCTTGGGTAGAGGAAAATGCAATAGCCCAAAGCCTAGATAATCCACAGACAGTGGCGATGAACCCCGCAGACATGACAGAAACCGAATTTCTCGCCCCCTATGCTGAAGATTTGGGCGTGAGTGCTGACACTCTTCACTCGTTACATCCCGCAGAATAACCGATCACAAAAAACGTTCTTATGGCACAAGCACAGCTCGATATGACTGCCAATATGAACGCCGAACATACAGAAGAAGAACGGCGTTGGCAGGATTTCTTTACCTTTAATACAGACCATAAAGTGATCGGGATTCAATATCTCGTCACCTCTTTTATCTTCTTCCTGGTAGGAGGAGCGTTAGCAGGGGTGGTTCGTGCCGAACTGGCCACTCCAGACCCCGATATTGTTAGCCCAGAAGTCTATAACAGCCTGTTTACCGTTCACGGAACAATTATGATCTTTCTGTGGATCGTTCCGGCGGGCGCTGGGTTTGCCAACTATCTAATCCCGTTGATGATCGGGGCAAAAGATATGGCCTTCCCTCGGTTGAATGCTGTGGCTTTTTGGCTCATTCCCCCCTCCGGTATGCTGCTGTTACTCAGCTTCTTCATTGATGCTCCTCAAGCAGGCTGGACATCTTATCCCCCCCTGAGTTTAGTCTCCGGTAAAGTGGGAGAAGAAATCTGGATTATGAGCTTGCTGTTATCGGGGACCTCATCAATTCTCGGGGGGGTAAATTTTGCCGTCACCCTATTTAAGATGCGAATTAAGGGCATGACTCTCAACCAAATGCCCCTATTTTGCTGGTCAATGATTGCAGCTTCGGCTTTAATTCTGTTATCCACCCCGGTATTAGCAGCAGCATTAATCTTACTCTCATTTGACTTACTGGCTGGAACTAGTTTCTTTAACCCCCTCAGTGGCGGCGATCCGGTGGTTTACCAGCATTTATTCTGGTTCTATTCCCACCCAGCGGTTTACATTATGGTATTGCCGTTTTTTGGGGTAATCTCAGATGTGATTCCGGTTCACGCCCGCAAGCCAATTTTTGGTTATAAAGCGATCGCCTATTCTAGCCTAGCCATTAGCTTCCTCGGCTTAATTGTTTGGGCACACCATATGTATACCAGTGGTACCCCAGGCTGGTTACGGATGTTCTTTATGATCGCCACAATGGTGATTGCGGTTCCCACAGGAATTAAAGTCTTTGGTTGGATAGCAACCCTTTGGGGCGGCAAACTCCGTCTCAACAGCGCCCTATTATTTGCGATGGGTTTCCTCTCCACTTTTGTAATTGGTGGGGTAACTGGGGTAATGCTCGCCGCAGTCCCGTTTGATATTCACGTTCACGATACCTATTTTGTGGTAGCGCATTTCCACTACGTATTGTTTGGTGGGGCAGTCTTTGGGATTTATGCTGGGATTTATCACTGGTTCCCTAAAATGACGGGACGGATGATGAATGAGACCTGGGGTCGGGTTCACTTTGTCCTCACCTTAATTGGGGCAAATATGACCTTTATGCCGATGCACGTCCTCGGTTTACAAGGAATGCCCCGACGGGTCGCCATGTACGATCCTAAATTTGCCGATCTCAACATGGTTTGTAGTATTGGGACTGCTATTCTGGCGGTTTCTACGATTCCTTTCTTAATTAATGCAGTTTGGAGTTGGCTCAAAGGCCCGAAAGCCCCCGCAAATCCTTGGGAAGCTTTAACCTTAGAATGGATGACTTCCTCTCCTCCGCCGATTGAAAACTTCATCGTCGATCCGGTGTTGAGAACTGGCCCTTATGATTATGGTATGAAGAAAACCTTAGCCATTCGGGCGCGTTTGAAGGAAATGGCAGCCTCTGTTCCGCCTCGCCAGAAAGAAGCAGGTATTGCCCTCTCTGAAGCCCAATCTTCCGCCTTATTCGGTGATTCTTCAGATAGCGATCGCTAAATTGATAGTTCGTTGTGGGGACAGGCTTTGTTCCCTGTTCCCTGTTCCCTGTTCCCTGTTCCCTGTTCCCTATTTAACAGATTGATTTATGCAAGGTTCAACAGTTAACGATTCTCAAAGTGTGGCTGGGTATCAACCCCAAGAAGCAGCCCACGCTGACGGCCATCACGAAGAACATCCTGATTTACGAATGTCAGGGGTGCTTGTATTTCTGATTGCAGAAAGTATGATCTTTCTCGGGTTATTTACCGCTTATTTAATTTCTCGAGCCAGTGTTGATGTTTGGCCGCCCGATGATATAGAAAGAGAACTTTTACTGCCCGGAATTAATACTATTATTCTGATTTCTAGTAGCTTTGTGATGAATCGCGGTAACTCTGCGATCAAAAAAGGCAACGAAGCTGGATTAAAAGGGTGGTTTTTAGCCACTGCAATTATGGGAATTATTTTCCTTTGTGGTCAGGTTTATGAATATTCTAATTTAGAATTTGGCTTAACCACAAACTTATATTCTAGCTTCTTTTATGTGTTAACCGCCTTTCACGGAATGCACGTTACCTTTGGGGCAGTTTTAATCCTTGCAGTTCTCTGGCGCGCGCGTCAACCGGGTCATTACTCCGCATCTTATCACTTCGGGCCGGAAGCTGCTGAACTCTATTGGCACTTTGTAGATGTGATTTGGATTGTTCTTTTCGTCTTGTTGTACATACTCTAACAATACATTCAGTTGAATTGAAATGATAACCCCAAAAGGGGTTTTTTTATGTTTAACTAAACTCACAAATATTGGCAGTTAGGGAGATCAGATATTAAAGTGTATTAGGATCAATATTTAATTCCCGTAATTTAGCCGCTAACTTTTCCTTTTGTTGACGTTCTATTTCGGCAGTTGCTTCAGCTTCTAATGCTCGTTTTTCAGCCGCTTGCGCTGACTCTTCCGGAGTAGAAACTAATTCATATTCTGGAGTAAAAAACCTTAATTTCTGTTGATGAATTCCTAAAAATAATTGAAGTTGTTCACTCCAAAGTAACCCTTGTTCATTGGGATAAATTTCCTGATAAGTTCCATCCACTAAATGAAAACCCATAAGTTCTAAAGTATCTGGAGAAAACCAAAAATAGTCCGGTGTACGGAAAATATCTTGATAAATTTGTTTTTTTTCTGTTCGATCTACATTTGCGGTTGAAGGAGATAATAATTCGATAATCACATTCGGATATTTACCGTCTTCTTCCCACACCACCCAACTTTTACGGGGTTTACGTTCTGTATTTAATACCACAAAGAAATCCGGCCCCCTAAAATATTCTGTTTTCTGCTTTTTAGGACTATAATAAATCGTTAGATTTCCAGCAGCAAAATAGTCATTCCGGTCTTGCCAATGCCAATCTAAACATTTGATAAATAGCAGTAATTGTTGAAGATGCAAATAACTTTCCAAAGGTGGCTCCTTACTTTCTAAGTTTCCAGAAGGATATTGAATTTCTTCTAGTTCGGTTTGAGATGGGAGAATGTCTAAATCTTGAGTAGTTGTCATTGTATCCTCCGATTGGTTATTTTTAATTGTAATAGATTTTAATAGAGCTAATCTATAGGAATTCAGGCATTTATATATAAAATTGTAGCGATAAGGATTGACGAGAGGCAGATAACGTTGAATGATAAAGAGTAGTTGATTCTAACCCGGCGCTATGTCAGAAACTGATTCTTTACTTATTCGTCATGCCCGCATTTTATTACCCAGTGGTGAATTTATGGTGGGTGATGTTAAAACTGAGGGCGGAAAAATCCTTGAAGTTGCAGCAGATATTCCCAATGAAGCAGGACTTACAGAAATTGAAGCCAAAGGATTAACCTTATTGCCGGGCGTAATTGATCCTCAGGTTCACTTCCGAGAACCGGGTTTAGAGCATAAAGAAGACCTGTTTACAGCCAGTTGTGCCTGTGCCAAGGGGGGGGTAACCTCGTTCCTTGAAATGCCCAATACGCGGCCTCTGACGAAGGTAAAATCAGCGTTGGCGGACAAGTTACAGCGGGCAAGTCAAAAATGTGTGGTGAATTATAGTTTTTTTATTGGCGCAACTCCTGATAATTTACCCGATTTAATTGAAGCAAATCCTACCTGTGGAATTAAAATTTTTATGGGTTCAATGAAAGGAGAATTATTAGTGGATCAAGAGGCATTTCTTGACCCTATTTTTGCCAATGGTAAACGCTTAATTGCAGTTCATGCTGAAGATCAAGCCCGCATTCAACAACGAAGAACTGAATTTACAGGAATTAGCGATCCAGCTATTCATTCTACCATTCAAGACGAAGAAGCGGCATTACTGGCAACAAAATTAGCCCTGAAACTCTCGAAAAAATATCAGCGTCGCTTACATATTTTACATCTTTCAACCGGGATAGAAGCGGAATTATTACGCCAGGATAAGCCCAGTTGGGTAACGGCAGAAGTCACACCGCAGCATTTATTATTAAATCTGAGTGCTTATGAGAAAATTGGTACTTTAGCCCAAATGAATCCGCCCTTGCGATCGCCTGAAAATAATGAGATATTATGGCAAGCTTTATTAGATGGGGTAATTGATTTTATCGCAACCGATCACGCTCCTCATACCTTAGAAGAAAAGGCTCAAACTTATCCGAAAAGTCCCTCTGGAATGCCAGGCGTTGAGACTTCTTTACCCTTGATGTTAACTCAAGCAAAAGCCGGAAAATGTACAGTTCAACAGGTGGCTAATTGGATGTCTACTGCGGTAACAAAAGCTTATAAAATACCGAATAAAGGTTTAATTGAACCGGGATATGATGCAGATTTAGTGTTAGTAGATTTAGAAAATTATCGTCCGGTTTTACGAGAAGAACTGTTAACAAAATGTGGTTGGAGCCCTTTTGAAGGTTGGGATTTAACCGGGTGGCCAGTGGTAACTATTGTCGGCGGGCAAGTTGTATTTGACCATGGAAAAGTAAATACAGATGTTCGTGGGCAAGCGTTAAGTTTTGATGCCCCGTAAATTGTTGATTTTTTAAATTGTAGGGTGGGTTACTAACTCACCCAGATAAAATAATTCTAAATTCTTAAAACTTTTGGATAAATCAAGCTGGTTGCTTTTAACTCGATTAAACTAAAAGATTCAGTATAACAGTGAATTTTATCTAAAAATTACAATGTCAATTTCTACTACAGCAGCATCTACCGATTCTACAGTTACACAGGATACCATTCATCATCAAATTGTGGTTGTTGGCGGCGGTGCAGGTGGAATTACGGTAGCGGCACAACTTTTAAAAAAGCAATCTTCCCTAGATGTCGCTATTATCGAACCCTCTGAGAAACATTATTATCAACCGGCTTGGACGTTAGTAGGAGGGGGAGATTTTGAGTTAGAAAAAACAATTCATAACGAAAAAGATTGTATTCCGAAAAATGCTAAATGGATTAAAGCCGCAGCAGCAATATTTTATCCAGAAAATAATACGGTTATTCTTGATAATGGGCAAAAAGTTCATTATGATTATTTGGTGGTTTGTCCTGGTATTCAAATTAATTGGCATCAAATAGAAGGCTTAAAGGATGCTTTAGGCAAAGATGGTGTTACCAGTAATTATTCTAAAGATTATGCCCCTTATACTTGGGAAACACTGAAAAACTTTAAAGGTGGGACGGCAATTTTTACTTATCCTGCTACTCCAATTAAATGTGGGGGTGCGCCGCAGAAAATTATGTATTTAGCGGATGAAACGTTTCGGAAAAATGGAGTCAGAAATCAATCCAACGTGATGTATTGTACAGCCGGGGGGGCAATGTTTCCGGTGCCAGAATATTGTGAAACGTTGAATGAAATTGTTAAAGAGAAACAAATTGAGGTCAAGTTTAAACATAATCTCAAGAAAATTTTACCGGAAACAAAAGAAGCAATTTTTGATGTGACGACAGATAATGGTGTGGAAGAAGTTCGGATAAAATATGATATGATTCATGTCACACCGCCAATGAGTGCGCCGGACTTTATTAAAAATAGTCCTTTAGCGAATCAGGCTGGCTGGGTAAACGTAGATAAACATACCTTGCAGCATCAGGTTTATCCCAATATTTTTAGTGTTGGTGATGCCTCTTCTGCCCCCACTTCAAAAACTGCCGCAGCCATTCGTAAACAAGCCCCGGTTGTCGTTGAAAATATCTCGGGATTAATACAGTCAAAAGCAACACCCGGTAGTTATGGCGGCTATACTTGTTGTCCGCTGGTAACGGGATATGGTAAAACGATGATGGCGGAGTTTGATTATGAAAATAAACCGAAGTCTAGTTTTCCAATGAATCCTGCCAAAGAACGGTATAGTATGTGGGTATTTAAGCGCTACATTTTACCGTGGTTATATTGGAATCGGATGTTAAAAGGAGAAGCATTTGAGGGGGATTTATTGAAGTTCTTGCAAAAGCAATAAATTGAGTATTTTAGTATAAAATAGGTGGAAGAGTTGTTGGTTTTATTGCCTAACTCCCACCTATCATCTAGTCAGCATTAATGAATTAGATAAAAGATAAAATAGATTGATTTAGCAAACTCCTATTCCTTGACAATATTCTCGCCCTTCTCGCCTATTTTGAGTTTCGGATTGAGGAAGTTGTGACTCTTCTATCAGTAAAATAGATTCAGTGGAAGTCTCAACAACAGGCTGGATTTCAGGAGTGGGTAAGGACATAGTATCTAGCTTTGTCTCTGATAAATTAGCGGTTTGACTATTCGCCAACAAAAAAGGTAATGTTAGTACTAATCCGAAAGTTTGATAACGCTTTTGTAGCATTTGTATGACCTCTCATTAATAAAATCAGGTAACAGGTAACAGTAAGTTATGAGTCGGTTTTAGGATAAGTGAAATATCCTAACCATAGAACTTAGTGCTATAAAAAAAATACATAGGAAAACTGTATTAACCTCATTCATGAGATTAACAAATGAATAGACCCTTTTAAGTGGGGTATGTTACACCCTATAATGGGGTAATTTCAAAACTCTTTCCTAATATCACTTTACAGCTTACAATGACAATAACAGGATAAGTCGTTTTATTTTAAAGCATTGCTTGAGTGAAAAAAGGGGAATTTAGTAGAGGATTGAGGAAAGAACAATAACGGGTTATTATTGACTTCATGGATTGCGAATCAGCAGATAGGATGACTCTAGAATTGTTAATGGTTCGATATGGATAGACCTCTGTACACTGTAAGTAGATTCGAGACGTTATCCTACCTTCTATTTTAGATGAATTCAGTGTGGAACTTAGCAATCACCCACTTTTTATTGCTCTTGGGAGTTAAACTATTGCTAAAATAAGGCAATCGAAACAGAAGCTAAATTTTATACTTTTTTGAAAGGTTAATGGTGAGGGTAAATCTTTCTAACTCGCTTGACTCAATCTTTAGCTTCTACCTCTATTTTAGCAAATTTGACGAGACTGACTGTCGAGAATTTAATCGGGTATACCGTTAACCTCTCCCCAACCTCTCTCCTCATAGGAGAGGGGAAAATCCCCTATTTTCACTGATTTAGGTATTTTTCTGATTCCTTTATTTGTAGCAGAGGCGAAAGTAGATTATCGAACTTACTTTGATTGGAATATATCTCAATTTTGTAAACTTCTAACACTCTTCTGCCTATGGGTTTACTTCTTATCAATCCAAAGTAACTGAATCATTATCTTTCCCATGCATATCCCCACAATTATCCAAGTTAAACTTAAGCCGATAACTTCTGCTAAGAATACATTACTCAGTTGTCGCAACAGTCCACCGCAGACCCATCCTGCCCCCAGTCCAATTCCCCAAAAACAGGGACTCCACCACAGCCAGCAATGGGATTTTAATACTTGTAATCTTAACGCCCACCAATGCCATAAACCCAGCCATAAACCGATGAGAAATCCATCTCGACATCCATAGAATAATCTCAGTCCTAAATCCAGGCTACGAGGGGCCACCCAACCCAATACCCCTAAATCGCTATATCCCAGCAGTCCCCAGGCGATAACACTGGTTAAAATCCATTGCCAGGGTTGAATGATATATTGCCGTAAAACAAACCATTGGGCGATACCTATTGTGATACCCCCCAATACTCCCTGGATAACGCCTAAATCGGGTCTTTCGCCGATTTCAATCCAAAATAAACTGATGGCAAAACCCGCCATTGTGGCGAATATCCATCGAGATAGAAAGCCGAATTTTGTTTTCACCGAATAAGGACGTGTTTGCAGCTTCACTCTGGAAGATTCACCTTGTTAACGCAACAGTTTTATGTTTCCCGATTTTTACTCAGAAAATCGACTCCAACAGAAGGATTTTAACAGAGGGTCAGATGTATCTTCTAATATCCAATCTGCCATAATTTTTGCAGTGACAGGGGCGAGTAAAATACCGTTACGATAATGACCGACTGCTAAGCTAAGATTGGGAAACGGACTGGGGCCTAAAATGGGTAAGACATCCGGTGTCGCGGGTCGAAATCCCCACCAAAATTCATGAATGGGAAAATCACGCAATACCGGGTAGAGTTTGATGGCGCGAGACAGTAAAGCGTTGATGCCATCGGGGGTTAACCCTGGGGTGAATTCTACATCTTCAACTGTTGCCCCAATTACAATTAAACCATCTCGCCGAGGGACAATATAAATATTAGGGCCGAATAAAACCTGTTTTAAAGGTAATGTTTCGACGGTATCCGGGACTTTTACCGATAGCATTTGTCCTTTTTTAGGATAAACGGGAATTTGCGGCAAGAGTTGATTTGCCCACGCCCCGGCTGTGAGAACATAATGATATCCTTGTAGCGTCCCTTGATGGGTTTGAATACCCGTAACTTCTCCGGTGGATGAGGTGATAATTTGCTGAATTTCAATATCAGTTTTAACGGCAATACCTAATTCTTGGGTAGCAACAGTTAACGCCTGCATTAACCCCCGACGGTTATCAACTTGTCCATCTTTGGGAAACCACCAACCCCCCACAACATCTGACCCTAAACCGGGTTGATGGCGATGTATTGCTGCTTTATCTAGCCATTGGGCGGGGGTTTCATCTGTTAAATTCGATGTTGTCGATTCTGGGATATGATAAACGGGGGCAAGAATACCACAAGGCCAGTAACCGATATTTAATCCTGTGATGGCTTCGAGTTTACTTGTCCAGTCTGGATATAAACTACGACTGGTTAAGCATAATTCCAACATCGGCCCCGGTGGAATGGCTTCTGCTTGGGGGGCTAACATTCCAGCCCCGGCATAGCCTGCGGCTTGTTGAGGGTTACGACTGATTACCGTGACATTTGCGCCGCGTAATTTCAGTTCAATCGCGAGGGATAACCCCATTAAACCGCCACCTAAGATTAAAATATCATCTTTTGTACTCATTGTCATTCACAGGTCAGTAATTCTTTGAAATAAAAATAATATGCAGCAATTTACCTTTAAATAATTATAAATAATTTCTGTAGTATCCATGCGCCTACTGTTTGAAAATACAGCTTCTGCCTTATGTTATTCTATAATTCATCATCGTTGTGAAAATGACAACAAGAATACAGATTTTCCTCACAATCGAATTGTGCAGTTTGTGTTGCAACAACATCAGCGAATGCCGGATTATTTAAAATTACCTATTTTTTTATTAACGATATTGTTTAATATTTGGGGATTTTTTAGAAGTGGTTCTTTGTTTCACCGACAGTTAGATATCGTTCGTTGGCAGCAAATTGAATCTTGGAAACAATCTCCTATTAGTGTTTTTCAAGATTTAATTAGATTTTATGAAAGTTTAGTAATATTTGGTTGGCAAGCTGAGAGATATGAACAATCCAAATCAAACGATTAATTGTGAAATTGCGGTCATCGGTTCGGGGCCGGGGGGAGCCATTACGGCTTGTTTATTAGCTGAAGCCGGGCGAGATGTTTTATTAATAGAAGAAGGGGATTTTTTACCGTTAGAATCTTGTACGCCCTTTTCCCAGCAAGAAATGATTCAAAAGTATCGCAATGGCGGTTTAACGGCTGCGTTTGGTAAACCTAAAATTCAATACGTTGAAGGGCGTTGTGTGGGGGGTGGTAGTGAAATTAACAGCGGACTTTATCATCGTCTCCCAACAGAAATATTAGAATATTGGCAAACAGAATTTGAAGTCGATGCGTTAACAGAAATGGATTTAAAGCCTCATTTTGAAGCTTGCGAAACAGCGGTTCATGTTTGTAATTTACCCGGAAAACCTCCGGCTGCTTCGATGAAGTTATATCAGGGGGCGATGCAGTTAGGATGGAATGCGGTAGAAGTGCCTCGCTGGTTTCGTTACGATACAGAACTTGACGAAAATAAAACCCCCAAAGGAACCCGGCAGTCGATGACAAAAACCTTCATTCCTCAGGCATTAAATGCAGGTTGCAAGATTTTAGAAAAGACTCGGATTAATCGCATCAAACAACTATCTAAAAACTGGATATTATCAGGAACATCAGAAAGAAAATATCCAGTTAAAATTATTGCAGAAACAGTGTTTATTTGTTGTGGCGCAATTCAAACCCCGGCATTATTACGCCGTAGTGGAATTAAACGAAATATTGGTAATTCTTTACAGATGCATCCTACAGTAAAAGTGATTGCTAAGTTTCCTGAAATTGTTAATTCTATTGATATGGGAGTTCCGGTTCATCAAGTTAAAGAATTTGCCCCAAAATATAGTTTTGGTTGTTCTATTAGTTCGCCAGCTTATTTAACGGTTGCGATGAATGATTATCCTCAAGACAGTCAAGACGTTCAAGAACATTGGCAAAACATGGCTATTTATTATGCGATGATTACTAGTGAAGGAACAGGAACCGTTCGGTGTATCCCCGGTTATCAAGATCCTTTAGTACGTTATCATTTAACCTCACAAGATTTAACGAACTTATCCACAGCATTACATCAATTATCTATACTATTGTTTGAAGCAAACGCAGAAGCTTTATATCCCAGCCTATCTCAATTCACTAAAATCACAAAGCCTCAAGAATTAAACTTAATCCCTAAAACCTTATCTAAAAATAGAACAAATTTAATGACCGTTCATGTTTTTTCCAGTTGTCCGATGGGAGAAAATCAACAAAAATGCGCCGTTAACTCGTTTGGTAAAGTTCATGGTTTTGATAATCTGTATATTAATGATGCCAGCTTACTCTGTACTGCGCCGGGTGTAAATCCACAAGGAACAATTATGGCAATCGCACGTCGAAATGTTTTACAATTTTTAGGTAAACTTTAGCGTTATATCAATGGAATTAGGTTATTCTCAAGTCTTAATCACAGGTGCATTAGGTTGGCTAGGAATTAACTTAGTCAAAGCCTTAACTCAAGGATTATCAGATTGTCCTCAACTCAGTCAACCTCAAAAAAATATAAAAATTCGCTGTCTAATTTTACCCCATCAAGACGGTTCGATTTTAACTCAATTTTCAGATCATATTGAAGTTATAAAAGGAGATTTAACTAATCCGAAAGATTGCGATAGTTTCTGTGAAAATGCCAAAGATGCTATCTTATTTCATACTGCCGGAATTATTCATCCGCAGAAAGTATCAGAATTTTATTCTATTAATCTTGAAGGCACAAAAAACCTATTCAATTCCGCAATACAATCAGGAGTTAAACGAGTCGTTACTGTTTCTTCTAATTCTCCCTGTGGTTGTAACCCTCATCCTGACCATTTATTTGATGAAACCTCTGATTATCATCCTTATATGAATTATGGCAAATCTAAAATGTTGATGGAGTTAGCTGTAAAAGAACAGTCTCAACAGGGTAAAATTGAAACAGTGATTATACGTCCGCCATGGTTTTATGGAACTTATCAACCGCAACGACAAACCTTATTTTTTAAACTGATTCAACAAGGTAAATTCCCTATCATCGGAAGCGGTAATAATTTACGTTCAATGGTTTATTTAGATAATCTTTGTCAAGGATTAATTTTAGCCGCAATTACAGAAGAAGTTCAGGGTAAAACTTATTGGATAGCCGATGAACGTCCTTACTCTATGAATGAAATTGTTAATACCGTTGAAAAATTATTAGAAACAGAATTTCAACAAAACTGTACTCATAAACGGTTTAAGTTACCAGGAATTGTCAGTGAAATGGCACTCATTGCCGATGCCTCATTACAATCTCTAGGATTATACAATCAAAAGATTCATGTCCTATCTGAACTTAATAAAACCATTGCTTGTTCTATTACAACCGCTAAAAAAGAGTTAAATTATTCCCCCACTATTTCTTTAGAGGAAGGCATGAGAAGAAGCTTAAACTGGGTATTTAAAACTTATGGTGGATTAGAAAATTAATCAATTTAATCCTTAGCCATTTTCCGGTATTTCTGTATCCGGCAGATGCTTTAACCCCCACTTCGCCATCATTTTTAGCACCGGACGTAGACTTTCTCCCCGTTCTGTGAGATGATAATTCATACGTCGAGGATGGTTACTGTAGGGCTTCTTTTCCACTAAACCAGAAGCTTCCAAGGATTTTAGCCGACTCGCCAGAATATTGGTCGAAATGCCTTCAGCAGAGTCGAGAAACTCATCAAATCGCTTTTTGTCGAAAAACATCATATCTCGAATAATCAGCAGCGTCCAGCGATCGCCAATTAAATCTAAAGTACAAGCAATAGGACAATTAGAACGGATAGGTTGATTCATCAGTCATTTTTAAGCATCTACTTGCATTTTACAAGTAACTATGATTATATTTAAGTTGTAACTTGCAATTTAAAAGTAAATACCGATGACTTCTCAGCTTTCTGTCAGTGTTAAAGATGGAGAAAACTTTGCTGCGGTAAATTTAGGGGATTTTTCTCAACTGCATCAATACAGTTTTGATATTCCAGAAAAAGATTTTAAAGTTTCAGGAAAAGCCTTTCTCAATCAAATTCTCAATCTCACCAGTGCAGAAGTTTCTTTGAATAACCTAGCGCCGAAAAAGTCTATTCCATTTTACCATAAACACCGCTTAAACGAAGAAATTTATATTGTTGTGCAAGGAGAAGGAGAATTTCAAGTCAATGATAAGGTTTTCTCGATAAAACAAGGTAGCGTAGTTAAAGTTAACCCAGAAGGAGAAAGGTGTTTACGCAATACTTCAGATACAGAAAATTTATGCTTTATTGTGATTCAGTCCCGGATTAACTCCCACCCTGATTCTACCATAGAAGATGGATTCGCAACAGAAAAGCAAGTTAGTTGGGTAGGGAAAGAACAGATCTAAATAATGTCTACTTTTACACAAATAAAAAGAGATATTATATAAAACTTGTTAGTTTAGCCATAATAGTCCTCTCTCATAATTGTTTCTAGCTCAATAAAATTATCATCTGGTATGATAAATAGTAACTTCATTGCCTTAGTTGAATCTTTATAAATATCCCTATATTCCGATGATAAATAGTTTTTTAAACTAGGATTTTTTTTCAAAATACGATTGATTCTACTCCGAAAGTTACTAACTTCTGCCATCCAACTATTGCGACAGCGCTCTACTTCAGATTGCCAGTATTGAAGCTTAAGAATATGCTCGATTAACCTTTGCATATAGCTGTCTAAAGCTCTTTTTTGGCTGGCTCCCATATCTTCTATTTCATCAATTAAACTTTCCCAGTCCATATCTTCAAAATCTCGATTCTGAATCTTTACTTTAACCTCTTCAATCCAGAGATTAAAATCATTTTCATGTAATTGTTTTAAACTACTATCCATCTAAATATTCGACATTTAATCAATAATTATCTTTGTGTTTCCCCAGAATTGAGCCGCAAGGCTTACGCACAAGTTGGGGGCTAAGGGTCATCAATTAATTCCACTCCTCAGAATTCACTAACTTTTTTAATAATCCCTCCGTTTCTTGTTCTAATTGTAATATCTCTGCCATTACTTGCTGCAAATTTCTTAAAGACTGATAAAGATTTTGTTATGTACGGACTGAGCCATATTTTTTATAAAATAATTGTATCATAGAAGTTGAATTATATACTAATCTCAAAAGATAGAGATAGTAATATTGTTAGGGCTTAGATTTGATTACAGGCATAGCTTTATCACCTAATATTTTACTATCTCAGTGAATCAGTTGACCGTATCACGAATGACAACTCATATAATTGTCCCAGAAGGATTAGCTGCCACTGATAAGTCTCCAGAAGAAACCTTTTACTTATCGGATTATTTTGAAGCCGTACTTCAAGCCGTTTTAAAAGTTGCCTCGCCCACTGATTTAATCATTATCACTTCCGGAAATAACTTTGGTTATCCGCATTCAGAAGAAGAATACGCCAGCCTTTATTTACAACAGAGAAACCCAGAATTAAATATTATCATTGTCTCAAAAGCAAAAGATAGTTCTTATTTAGATACCTTTGATAACGCCCGATTACTCCGAAGCTATTTACAACAACAGGATATTATAATAACCGATACTATTATTTTATACTGTAATGCACCTCATTTTTTTCGCAGTTGGGCAATGTTTCGTTTATGTGGCTTTAATATTCAGCAACTGGTTGGATGTCGTCCCCAACAAATTCAGCGTCCAATTGTGCCGCGACTATGGTTTTATGATTATCTTCCCATTCAATACCTTTACGAATGTGCCGCCTTCGTTTACGATTTGTGCAGATGGATGATATGGAAAGCAAAAGGAAGTTTATGAAACATCTTGTCACAGGCGGATCTGGCTTTTTAGGGAATTTAATTGCAAGGCGACTACATGAAAGGGGTGAAGAAGTCAAGATTTTAGATGTCTGGGAAGATAAAACCCGTCCGCAAGAAATTGAATTTATTCAGTGTGATATTCGGGATGCTGAATCGGTTGAAAATGCAATGCAAGGAATTGATATTGTGCATCATAATGTGGCATTAGTTCCTTTAACAAAATCCGGTAATAAGTTTTGGCAAGTGAATGTAGAAGGCAGTAAAATTGCAGCCGAAGCAGCAGTAAAAGCTGGAGTTCAATCTTTTATTCATATGAGTTCTAGTGCTTTATTTGGAGATGCAACTTGTCCGATTACAAATGATACAAAACCTAAACCGATTGAAATTTATGGTCGGGCTAAATATGCCGGAGAATTAGCGGTTAGAGAAGTATGCGATAGAGATAAGTTACCTTTAATTGTCATTCGCCCACGTACAATTTTAGGAGAAGGACGACTCGGTATTTTTCAGATATTATTTGAATGGATTCAAGACAATCGAAATGTTTATGTAATTGGTGATGGGAATATTAAGTTTCAGTTTGTCCATGCTTTAGATTTAATGGATGCCTATTTATTAGCATTAGATTTAGGTAAGCCAGGAATTTATAACGTCGGAACCAATCGATTTGGTACATTACGAGAAGGCTTAGAACATTTAATTAGTTACGCTGGAACAGAATCTCAAGTTAAAAGTTTACCTGAAAGCCTCACAATTGGAACCCTAAGACTTTTAGATATTGTTAGCTTAAGTCCGTTAGCACCTTGGCATTATTTAACCTATCATAAACCGTTTTATTTTGATGTAGAACCTTTACTACAGTTAGGTTGGAAACCCAAATATTCAAATGATGAAATGTTTCAAGAGAGTTATGATTGGTTTCAGGAAAATTATAATCAATTAATAGCAGAAAAAGCAGGTTCAGCGCATCGCCGTCCTGTCAAAGAAAAGTTACTCCGGTTATTGAAACAAATATCTTAGTATGAATTAGGTTAAGATTATGATGAGTTTAAGTCGGGAAACACGCTTTAATATTGTTATTCTAATAAGCTGTTTTTTACTAAGCTGTTTAAGTTATTTTAATATCATTAATTCTTTCTTTTTGGCGGATGACTTTAACTGGGTGTATCAAATTAAAACCCGAGGTGCTTTTGGAGTATGGACAACTGCGCCAGATGTATTTTTCCGTCCGGTTGTTTCACTCACTTTCTTTCTAGATTATACAATTTGGGGATTAAATTCTATTGGATATCATCTAACAAATTTAAGCTTTCATGCCATTTGTGGATTTTTTATTTATCGAATATTATCACAACTTTTAAATCAAGTTCAATTACCATCAAAACAAATAAAAATTACTGCTTTAATTGCCGCTTTATTGTTTATCATATTACCCAGCCATGTAGAAGCCGTTACTTGGATTTCTGCACGTTCTGATTTAGTCGCCGCTTGCTTTTGCTTAGCTTCTTTTTCTTATTATTTATTTTATAAAAATACTCAATATAAATCTCGCTTAATCTTATCTTATTTTTTATTTTTATTGGCACTTCTATCAAAAGAATCGGTTATTATTTATCCGGGGATAATCTTCTGTTATGAAATCTATGATTATTTAAATAAGTTTAATGAGAGTAAAAAAACGATTAAAAATATTATTCTATTACCCTTAATTTATACTAGCTTATTCCCCATATACTTAATATTGCGATATTTTGGACTCGGTCAAATAATTGGTGGCTACGGCACAGGAGTACATCTTCAATATAGTTCAGATATCATTTTAAGAGGATTAGCTTCAACTTTAAGGGTATTAATTTCCCCTATACCTAATTCTAATAATTCTGATTGGCAGCTATTCTTTTTATGTACAATCATAACTTTATTAATTATCATGTTAGCCTACGCTTGGAGAGGCGGCTATTATCAAAAAATATCGAAGCTTTTACTATTTTTAATTACAATATTTCTAACTTCTCTTATACCGATTATTAATTTAGTTGTTTCTCTTCAAGATAACCAAGGTGAAAGATTTCTATATTTTCCCTCGGTATTTATGATAATAGTATTCACAATTTTAGTCTCTACACTATTATGGCGCTATCAATTATTACTCCTACTATACCTAACAATTATTGTTATATTATTTAGTTATACTCTGTATCATTCTAATCAAAACTGGAGAATTGCAAGTCAAATTTCTCAACAAATTATAGAAGATATAAACTCTATCACTACAGATAATAGTTTATTCATTATTAATATTCCCGATAACTTTAATGGTGCTTATATTTACCGAAATGGTCTTTATCCTGCGACTCAACTTTTTTGTGAAGATAAAAATATAAAGTATTTACCTCTTGTATTGTTTAATAACGTTATCCATATTGATGATAAAGTTAAAGTGACTGCTTTAAGTGAAAATCAGTATAATGCACAATTGATGCAACCCCAAACATACTTCCTGAATCCCATGATACCCATAGAACAGCGCCTTGAAACACCTAATTTTAAGATTATAGATTTTGATTGGAATAGTCGTCAATCTTTTAAAGTTGAGGTTAAAAATCCAGCATTTGTAGACGATGTGGTTTACTATTCAGGAGGACATATCATGAAAGCAAAATCATCTCGCTAAATTTTGTCTAACTTATACTTCAATATTAACTCTATCAATATGAATATTAATGGTTGGGGTTTACTATTCATTGCTGCTTTAAATAATAGCATAGGAAGTTTACTCTTAAAAAAGTCAAGACTAGCGGCATCTGACCCAAGTTTATTATTATTGCTTTTTTCTCCGTGGTTTATAGCAGGGTTGTGCGTGTATGGTATTAACCTTGTACTGTTTACAAAAGCACTAGAAAAATTACCCATATCCCAAGCATATCCTGTGTTTGCGGGTTTAGGATTTGGTTTAATTGCGTTAGCCAGTCATTACTTTTTCGGAGAACGTTTTGCATTACAACAATGGATAGGACTTGCATTTATTTTATGTGGCATTATTGTTATATCTCGTTAAGTGAGAGTTTTATTATAAAATAATCTCAGATTATCTCAATCAGTGGAAATACTTTTAAAGTGTGTGAGGATAGCGTTATGAAAGAAACAGATAGATATAAACAAAAAGAGACTTGCCAAACGCTTCTAGAAAATACTAATATTTTGACTCAAAAAGAACGTAAGTTTAGAAGTAAAAGATTATCTTTTGTCAATTTAATTAAACTGATTCGTCCGCATCAATGGATTAAAAATGGCTTTTGTTTTGCTGGATTAATTTTTGGAGAACGGCTATTAGAATATCATGCTATTTTACTGGCATTTATCACCTTTTTTATCTTTTCCTTTGCGGCTTCTGCTGTTTATATTTTTAATGATATTCAAGATATTAAGCGAGATCGTTGTCATCCCAAAAAGAAATTTCGTCCTTTAGCCAGTGGTAAAATTAGTATTAATACAGCTAGCTTCATTGCTATATTCTTATCTATTATCGCTATTGTTATTGCGGCTAAAATTAATACAGCCACTTTCGTTTGTGTCATACTCTATCTCTTAAATAATACGGCTTATTCTTTAAAACTAAAAAATTTACCTTTATTTGATGTCATTTGCGTTGCATTGGGTTTTGTCTTGCGACTATTAGCCGGAATTTATGCTTTAGAAGATATGCCAACCGCATGGATTATTTTATGTACTTTTTTCCTAACATTATTTCTGGGATTTGCGAAACGACGGGCTGAATTATTAACTCTTTTAACTCAAAATAGTTCATCTTTTCACAATTTAGAAGACCCTGAACTGTCTTATCTCAAGCTATTTTATCAACGAGGAAAGATTAACTTACAGCGTCCAGTTTTATCTGATTATACTTTACCTTATTTAGATTCACTGTTAAATAATACGGCGACAATGACGATTATGTGTTACTCATTATTTACGATTACATCGGGTAAAAATCCATCTCTTGTCATAACTGTCCCCTTAGTTTACTACGCCGTGATGCATTACCAACGAATTGTAACAGTATTAGAAACTGGAGAAGAACCGACACAAATTCTATTACGAGATCCTATTATTCAAATTAGTTTAATAACCTGGTTTATTTTATATTTAGCTATTCTCTATTTTGATTTAAATTTATTTATTTAAAAGACACTATCTGCTGCAAATAATATCTTTTAATCTAGCTTTAAAAAGGCTGCAATACTTTCTTAGGGTAACAACTGGAGCGTTAACTTTGACTCAGAGAATTGATAATTTTGATGATGAACAAGTCTTGACTCCAGTCAAAGAGAATTAGATTAATCGATTCGTAATCGTCCAAACATCCCCATCAGAGCGCACAGAAGGGACTGAAATATCTTTAAATCCGGTAATAAAGGGTTTATAATAAACTTGCCAATAGGAAGGACTAATGTCATCGGCGATCGCCTTAAGCGCTTTAACTTCTGTGGCTAATTCAGCAGCCAGTTGATTAATCTGCTGAGCATGAACCTGAGCCTGTTGACGCGCAACTTCTACTTGTTGGTGCATGGGAGTTTGTTTTTGCCATCGTTGCAGTTGTAGGCGCTTCTGAGACAGTTGAATTTTCAAAGCGGAGATTGCATCATCAATCCCTTTAATTTCAGCGGATTGTTCTTGTGTTTCCCGTGCCTGACGACGGTAAGCCTGAGCAATATCAGCAGGATTGTCAGTTTCAGGCAGTACCCGCTTCGGTGTCAGTTGGTTCAGTTCTTGTTGTAGCGCTTTAATTTGGGATTGTATGGCAGAGATCTCAGCCTGTATGGATTCCATAGGTAATGGGAGTGAGTTTTCTTTACTTAAGTTTATATGAATAGAAGTCACATTTCACAGTTGTGTAAAGTTTGGTTGAATTCACTTGCGGCTTTAAACTCAACTGCGCTACTTTAACAATAGAAGCAAGAAAAGCTTCTAGGACAGATAAAAAAGGCGATGTAAATCGGTTAAATCTAATAATAGTTTAAATCGATAGAGTCCTAATTAATCGTCGCCAAGTTGTTTGAAATAAGGAGGTAAACCCACTGTTTCATCTCAAGTCTGTTAAGTTCAGACCGACAGCACCTTCACGAGTTACTGATATTTCCTATACTGGTTAAACCGAAGCAATGCAACTCAAATATCATTTAAAGATTAATGGATTGTAACTTCATGTCTGTTATTCATTAACAAAGGAAATCACTCAGTTAGATAAGGAGGAAAAACGCTGTTTCATCAAATGTCTGTCTCGTTAAACGATAACTACAGTACCCAAAAAATCTTCTTACAACTTCTCAAGCTGCTAATCTGGGAGCAATGAAACTTTGGCAAAAAGCTAAGTTCAACTCTAAAGATGATCAACCAAGATGAGAAGATCCCTGAGAAAGGTTAATGCGGGTACTGTAGTTGTGTGTATTGAAGAAATTTAGAATCACTGAAGTTGGGATAACTGCCATTAAAGCCAATTCAAAGTCTGGTTAAATCAGGAGGGTAGAACCCATCGTTAGAATAGATTCTAGTACCTCCCCTCAGTTTAGAGCATTTCCTAATCAATAATTATTATTAGAAAATGATTCTTCTGGCTCTTCAACGGCTTCGCTACCGCCACCGACAGCCACTAAATCAATTTGCTGACGATAATAATCGACGCTTTTAACCTGAACCTCAACATTATCCCCTAAACGGTACTGGTTGCGGTTTTTACGACCCACCAGGGTTTGTTGACGAGAACGATATTCATACCAATCATCTTTCAAAGAAGAGACGTGTACTAACCCTTCTACCCGTAGCGTCGATCCAGTGGGAGAGTTCACTTCAATTTCAACAAAGAAACCATAAGACTGCACTCCCGTAATTAGACCCACAAACGTTTGTCCAGTCCGTGCCTTCATGAAGCCTGTTTTCTTCAGTCCTTCTAGATCTTCTTCAGCATCGGCGGCAACACTTTCCCGTTCACTCAAATGAACCACTAACTGAGTAAATTGAGTTTCTAAATCCTGTTGTAAATCTGGGGGTAATACATTCCAGGAAATCTTATCATGACAGGAAGAACTCCCTAAATTCACCCCTTCCTTAGACCGACTCGAACGGCGATCGCGTCCTTCTTCAAACAACGCTTTCATCACCCGTGACAATTGTAAATCGCCATAACGGGATAAAGGAGCCGTGAAGTGAGCATAACTCGATAACGCCAAGCCAAAGTGAGGTTTAGGAGTTGTACTATATACAGCAGGCTTCAGGCAATCTTCTAATAAGTAACTTAAAACCCGTTCCGCTTTGGAGTTAGCTAAATCTTGAGTAAAACTTTGAAAATCTTTGGGTTCAACCTCTTTTTCTTCGTCTAAAAATAGATCGCATCCTAAATGATTCGATAACTTGACAATTTCAACCACATCACTCGCGTCAGGAGCAGGCTGAGTGCGGAAAATACCCGGCAGTCCTAAAGCTTGGATGTGGCTGGCGACCCATTGATTGGCTAAAACAGTTAACTCAGACACCATGGCATGAGTTGGAATTCGGGAGGCTACCACCATTGGCCCGAGTTCCCCTTCATCATTAAAATGACAGTGAGTATCGGGTAAATTCAATTCAAAAGCACCCCGTTGCTCTCGAACATGACGAAGCGCTCGACTGACTTCGAGTAAATTCTCTAAAATTGCACTCACTGCTGAAGAGTCAGCTTCTTCACCATCCAGAATTGCCTGAGCATCGGCATAATTAAGTTGCTCCGACACTCGGATCACACTGGGTTTCATTTCAAATTCAACCACTTGACCCGAATCTTCAATCGTAATCCACATGGTATTGGCAAGTCGATCTTGACCGGGAATAAACGCCAGTTGCTCACAGGCTAGTTCAGGGGGCAGAATGGGGATATATTTATCAGCCAGATATACCGCAACGCTACGTTTACGCGCTTCTCGATCTAAGGCGGTATCGAGTAGTATGTAGTGAGCCACGTCAACCACATGAACCCCCAAACGCCACTGATCTTTATCGGTTCTCTCCAAACTAAAGGCTTGTTCGACGCAATATTTGGCTTGATCTGCCTCTTCGGGTTTAATTACAGAAAAGTCAGGATTACCTAAATCGGGTCGGAAGTTAATCGTTAAAGTCTCGCGCAAGTCTTCTCGCTTGTCTATTTCAGCCTCTGGAATTTGGTCTGGTATAGCAGCGGCTTCTTTCAAGGCTAATTCTGAAAAACGCCTCGGTAAATCATGCTTACAACAAACAATATCAAGATCATCGGCTTCTTCAGCATCCGATCCTAAGACTTGTACCACATCCCCCAGCGGTCGATGAACCCCAATCGGGTAGCGACTGACTTCAACATGAACCAAATGATCTAAAGCATTCCCCAATAATTCTGAGTCGTTGATTAGATCGAGTTCAAATAATAAGCGATCGTCGAGGGGAACTGCTCGATATCCCTTTGAAGACTGTTTAACCCGTGCTAATACAGAAGGATTGGCTCGTTCTAAAATTAGATAAACTTCTCCTTCCGGACTGCGACGGCGACTGCCTTCTTTAATCACTTTTACCAGAACGCGATCGCCATTCCAGGCACTGCTGAGGTGACTTTCTCTAATGTATACATCTTCAGCCCCTTCGGCATCTTGAATGGCAAAACAAAACCCTTTACTCGAACAGCGCAGTTTAGCTTCCACCACTCCGTCCTGTCCGACTCGACGATAACGACCTTTGTCTTTTTCCAATAAACCAATGCGTTCGAGAGCATCTAGCGCAATTTGAAACTTGCGTAAACTTTCTTCGTCTGGGGCCAGTTTTTTTTCTAAGACTTTAGGCGCGACGAGTTTATCTTCCGAAAAATTAGCTAACAATGTAGCGATTGAAAATTCCATGTAGCGATTGTTCCTTACTGAGACTAAATAACTCCTACACGATTGCGAAGGATAAGTGTAGGCTTCTCCAGAGGGTTGTCTGAAGGTTCCTATCCAGGCATAGCTGCTGTGACATGATTCGGAGTCATTCCATTATCATATCAAAACAGTTACCACTCCTCAGATTAAAGTCACCCCGATTGTGCTGTAGCCCAGTGAATTAACCTTCAAGACGCTGATTCAAATCCTCATCAGCCACCCAGAAGCCAGAAGAGTTAAAAAGTTCAGGAGAATTTAACTGTAACATCAACCCTGTTCAGCCTACTCTTTCAATGCCATCTAGACCTCCTGCATGGTACTGCAACCGTAGCATAGCTTGGTTGTAGGGGAATTTGGAGCATTGAGCTAGTTGACGCATGAATTAAGCGATCGCTAGAATAGCATACATCTAGCGGATGAAGCCTATGCTTTTGACTCAAACAATTAGACTCAAACTGCGGGCGTCCGAGAAAGAGATATTGGCTAATTTGTGTCACTTATCCAAAAACTTGTTTAATGTTGGATTGTACACAGTGCGGCAATACTTTTTCCAAGAGGGTAAATACCTCAGTTATGAGTCTAACTATCATTTGTGCAAAGAGAATGAAAATTATCAGCTCCTAGCAACTGATTGTGGTCAACAAACACTCAAGTATGTAGACAGATGCTTGAAAGCATTTTTTAAATTGCTCTCACTCAAGAAGGAAGGGATTTATCAAGAAAAAGTTCAACTTCCTCGGTATTTGCCTAAAGATGGCTTTTTTCCTTTAATCATTCCGATTAGAGCCAGACATGACTTTGCTAAGAATAATTGGAAGCTCAAAATTCCCACCTCTGGCCAATACACAAGAGAGCATGGATCTATTTATATCGAGGTTCCTCCTAATTTAAGGGAATGTCGAATTAAAGAAATCCGTATACTTCCCAAACAGAAAGGGAAGTTTATTGATGCAGCATTTGTTTATGAATCTAAGGATGAGCCACTCGATGTTAACCCCGATCTTGCCATTTCGATTGACTTGGGATTGAACAATTTGGCGACAGTGGTTAGCTCGACCTCGGAATCTTTCATTATCGATGGTCGTTGGCTGAAATCGGTTAACCAATGGTTTAACAAGCGTCGTTCTCAACTTGTTTCTCACAAGGACAAACAAGGAATCAAACACCTGACTAAACAAGAAGCCTGGTTGTCTTATCGACGTAAAAATCAAGTCAATGATTATCTGAATAAATCGGCTAAATACATTATTGATTTCTGCCTGAGTAGAAAAATTGGAACGATTGTTGTGGGCTATAACCCAACCCTTAAACAGAAAACCAAATTGGGCAAACGCAATAATCAGAATTTTGTTCAAATTCCAATCTTTACCCTTCGTGCCAAGCTGAAAAGCCTCTGTGAGCGACATGGGTTGAACTACGTTGAACAGGAGGAATCTTATACCTCAAAAGCATCTAGTCTCGATCGCGATGAAATGCCAATTTACAACGCTGATAATCCAGTCAAACCCCAGTTTTCCGGTAGACGGGTGTATCGTGGATTATATAAGACGGCACAAGGTTATTTAATTAACAGTGATTGTAACGGCAGTCTAGGAATTGGATTAAAAAGTAAGCACAAACTCTGTTTTGAGCAAGTGTCTAGGGTCTGTTTGACGCAGCCTGAGAGGGTAAATATCCTCCGAGAATCTAAGACTATAACGCAAGTTTAGTCTTAGAGTACGTCAAACTGCTTAAAGTATTAATCAGGTGAAGACTGTAAAGTTAGGACTATTGTGAGATGATCAATCAATTTAGAAATCGCTATCCCAATGCCCGGTTTATTTCAGAGTTACTGGCAATCGACCACGGCAAGTTTATTGTACGGGTTCTGATACAAGTAGAAGACGTTATTCTAGCAACGGGTTTAGCAGCGGCTGAGACGGTCGAAACGGCAGAAGATCAAGCTAGAAAACGGGCGATTGATATTTTAGGAGATTCAGTTGAAATTCCCAAACCTCAACCGACTGCTTCAAGTTCTACAACTCTTCAGACTTCCTCATCCCCAATCACGCAAATTCAACCCGTTGCCAATACAAATGAATTTACCCCGACTCTAGATTCTGAGGTTAAAAGTTCTACCGATCCATTAACATCAGATGATTGGCTGTCGGCTACTTATATAAAGCCAGAAACAAAGACACCCGCAAAACGATCCTCAAAAAAAGATACCTCCCAGTCGGGACGAAGTGCTTCTTTACCTCCGTTTCCATTGAATAACCCTGAGGGGAATAGTAATGAACCGACGCAGCCAGAAGAAACTCAATCTCCTACCCCCACTCCCATCACGGCTTCGTCCCGAACTCAGGACTCACAAGACTTTTCTTCTGATATTGCTAAAACCGATATACAATTACAGCGTTTGGGTTGGACTGCAGAACAAGGAGCCGCACATTTACTCAAAACCTATGGCAAGCGATCGCGACGTTTATTAACTGAAGAAGAATTATTGGATTTTCTCAATTATCTTGAGTCTTTAGATACCCCTATTTCTTCTGACTAAAAATACAATATAGTTCTCTCATCTGAGTTGTAAAAAATCTGATTGTAGAAGGGAATAAAGTCAGGCATTTTAGAATGTTTACAGATGTTGGAGCTGATTGTTAATCTTTTTATATATTAGAAAAATGAAAAACTAAAATAGGTATACAATATTTTTTTATGATAAAATACAAAATAAAAGCAAGAATCATTTAACTATAAGATTATACAGTCAATAGATAATTTTAAATAATAGCTAATCGTCAAATAGTTAAAATTCAAAAAAAAATTAATAGAATCAATATTGTTTTAAAATATATAAAAATTTATAAATATGATGTGGGACAAAATTGCAAATCACATTGCTCAAGTGAGCGGAGAAAGTTTTATTATTAAAGAACGTCGTTCTGTCAGTGGCGGCTGTATCAATCAAGGGTATTGTGTTAGTGATGGTGAACATCAATATTTTGTTAAACTGAATCAAGCGTCTCAGGTGGCAATGTTTGAAGCAGAAGCAATTGGGGTTCAGCAAATGTGGGAGACTCAAACGATTCGAGTACCACAACCCATTTGTTGGGGAACAGCAGAGAATTCCGCGTATATTGTATTAGAATGGATAGAAATGGGAGGCGGCTCCAATCGTTCTGCAATGGCAGAAATGGGGCGTAAACTAGCTCAACTGCATCAATGGCAACCCCCTGAAGATTATCCCGGTTACAGTCAGTTTGGTTGGGAAATTAATAATACAATTGGTTCTACTCCACAAATTAATAATTGGACGGAAAATTGGACAGAATTTTGGATCGAACATCGAATCAAATATCAGCTTAAATTAGCAAAAAAACGAGGTAAAACCTTTAATAAAGCCGGAAAGTTATTAGATAAAATTCCGGAAATATTAGCAGATTATAATCCCAAACCGTCACTGGTTCATGGGGACTTATGGGGAGGAAATGCTTCAGTTACGTCAGACGGAGAACCGATAATTTTCGATCCGGCGGCGTATTTTGGCGATCGCGAAGTTGATATTGCGATGACGGAAGTATTTGGCGGATTTTCTGCGGCATTTTATCAAGGTTATCAAGAAGTGTGGCCGTTAGAACCCGGTTATGAACGCCGTAAAACTCTCTATAATCTTTATCATATCCTGAATCATTTTAACTTATTTGGTGGGGGTTATGCATCCCAAGCAGAGCGGATTATACAACAAGTTTTATGAATATGTATCTATCTAAAGGTTGACGAAAAATAAGATGAGACTATACAATTAAGAAAAGTAAAGAATGTGCATCACAGGGGAATCAAATATTAATTCCTGGCTCTATGTTTTCAATATACTTGTGGTGCATGAGTAGGTGGTAATAACCATCTCATAAGTTTTTCGCGAGCTTCCCCTACAGTTTTAATTACAGCTTCAGTTTACTTAGTTTTTCTTACTCCTCTTTCTATACAATTCAAATGAACTATTCTCTAGGTTCTGTGTGTGTTGGCTCTCGTGAGCTGGTAATTTTTGATGCGAACGTTGATAATATTCAACAGTTAATAGAAGGTCTTAAGCCGGGAATTGATTGGGCTGCTTTGAACCCGAATCAAGACGGTATAGAACAGATTACACAAATTCTAACAAATCGTGCGCCTGTTGAAACCCTACACATTGTTTCTCATGGTGTGCCGGGATGTTTGTTCTTGGGCAATACTCAACTGAGTCTGGATACCTTAAAAGGTTATACAGCTCAATTGCAAAGTTGGTTAGCTTCAGACATCTTGCTTTACGGATGTAACGTGGCGGCAGGAGATGCTGGCGTTGAATTTCTCGCAAAAATACAGGCGTTAACGAAAGCCAATATTGCCGCTTCAGCCAACTTGACAGGTAATGATGCCTTGGGTGGTGACTGGGAACTAGAAGTCAGCATCGGCAATGTTAAAGCAGAAGTGGCTTTCTTGCCTAAAACTCAAGTCACCTATGCTTCTGTACTCTCGAGTCCGGTTCATCTTGATGTCTCACATATTTTCAACAAAGATGGTATTGTCAATGACTACTATGGCAAGGATAATTACCAAGATGGAATAGATCAAGACGGTAGGAATCTCATCACCCAATCATTTGCAAATAGTTCAGGTGGGGGTCAAGGCTTACCTGATAATGGATTCTTTCCAGCTAATAGTTATCATCCAAATATTCAACTTCAATATAGAAATTCAAATGACGGTGACAACCTCCGCCAGATCACTTCATCAACAGGCTCATTCAATTTTTCAGTATCGTACGAGCAATTCTCAGAAGTTCATATCGCCGCCTTATCAACTCAAGGTAGCTCCGATGTCCGCTTAACCTTTAGTTACAATGATGCTACAAGCGTAACCACCAGCTCAGCAGAAGTTCCTGATTGGTTTGATGATATTAGTCAAACTAGCTACCGCTACTATCTGATTGATGGTATGGATCGCGCACACAGTAATAATACTCTTGACGATACGAACGATCCTGCTTTATTTGGTTTAAAATTCAATAATCCCTACCCCTCGAAGGGTGTTCATAACATTAAAGTTGAAAAGACAGGTGGTTCAGGATATTTCTCTTTCTTGGGAGCCACTGGTGTCGTTGCTGAGTTGACTCCAAGTGACATCAGTTTAAGTAAGACTTCAATTGCGGAGAATAGTGCAAACGGTACAGAAATCGGTGTCCTTTCTACAACAGATCCAAACTATAATGATTCCCATACTTACACACTGCTAAATAATGCGGGTGGACGTTTTGATATTAATAGTAACCGGATTATTGTTAAGGATGGCAGCTTATTAGATTATGAAAGTGCTAATAACCATACTATCCAAGTCCGAACAACAGATTCCACCGGACGTACTCGTGATGAGTCTTTTACTATTAGCCTTACCAATGTCAATGAAGCACCAACTAGCATTAATGTAGACAATAGTAACGTTGATGAGAACGCAACAGACGGGACAACAATTGCTACATTATCCACCATTGACCCTGATAGTGTTGACTCTTACACTTATACGTTAGTTAATGATGCAGAAGGACGTTTTGGCATTTCAGGTAGCCAGCTTGTTGTTGCTGATGGCAGCTTATTAGACCATGAAACCGCTGACGACCATATTATTCAACTGCGTACAACTGATTCTGGGGGACTCACCCACGAACAAGATTTCCAGATCATTGTTGATGACGTTAATGAAGCGCCAGAAATTACAAATCAGACCTTTAGCGTAGCTGAAAATGCCACCAATAGAACAGTTGTTGGTACAGTCACCAGCAGCGATGTAGATGGGTCAGATGTGACCTATAGTATTACGGCAGGAAATGATAATGGTATCTTTGCAATTGACGCTGATACTGGAGAAATTAGCGTTAATGATCGGTCTCAGCTTGATTATGAAACTGTAAATAGTCACGATTTAACGATTGAAGTGAGTGATGGGGAATATCAAGCTAATGCTACGGTTGAAGTTGGTATTAACAATATCAATGAGGCTCCAGAAATCAGTAATCAAAGCTTCAGTATTGCCGAAGATGCCACCAATGGAACAACAGTTGGAACGGTTACTAGCAGTGACGTGGACGGCCCAACCCGTACCTATAGTATTACAGCCGGAAACGATGACGGTATTTTTAATATCAATGAAGTCAGTGGAGAGATTACCATTGCTGATGACTCTCTACTTGACTTTGAAACGACCGATAGCTACGACTTAACTGTTGAAGTCAGTGATGGTGAATTTCAACCTAACGCCACAATTACAGTCAGTATTACTGATGCGAATGATGCTCCTGAAATTGAGGACCAAACCTTAACTTTGGCTGAAGATGCTACAAATGGCAGCTCAGTAGGAACCGTTACCGTTAATGATGCGGATGGAGATAATCTCATCTACAGTATTACCGCCGGAAATAATGATGGCATCTTCGAGATTGATGAGAATACGGGAGAAATCACCCTCGCTGACAGCTCTCAAATCGACTTTGAAACCACTGAAAGCTATGACTTAACGGTTAAAGTTGATGACGGTGAATATCAAGCCAGCGCTACAGTCACGGTTGATATTACTGATGTTAATGAAGTCCCTGAATTCACCAGCACCGCTCCTGTTAATGCGACTCAGGATGCTGCCTACAGTTATAATATCGTTGTTGCTGACCCAGATGCCGGAGACAACCTCAATATTACTGCTCCCGCTTTACCCGACTGGCTCACCCTGACAGACAATGGAGACGGTACAGCGACGCTCAGCGGAACTCCGGGTAATGCAGACATTGGTGACCATAGCGTTGAATTGCAAGTCGAAGATAGTCAAGGAGACATTGATACCCAAAGCTTTACCGTTAAGGTTAAAAATACCAACGATGCACCTACAATTACAGGCACACCCAATACAACCATAGACGAAGACAGTAACTACAGCTTTATCCCTACCGCAGAAGATATCGATGGAGATGTTCTGAGCTTCTCCATTCAGAATAAACCAGATTGGGCGGATTTTGATTCAGCCACCGGAGAATTAAGTGGAACCCCTGAAAATGAAAGTGTCGGGATAACAGACAATATTATCATCAGTGCTACCGATGGAACCGAAACGGTTGAATTAGATCCCTTTAGTTTGGCAGTTGTCAATATCAATGATATTCCAGAAATCACCAGTACTGCACCCGTAACAGCCACTCAAAGTTCTGCTTATACCTACAATCTTGTCGTCAATGACCCCGATACTGGAGATAATCTCACCATTACTGCTCCCACATTACCGGATTGGTTAACACTGAGCGACAATGGAGACGGCACAGCTACCCTCAGCGGTACTCCGGGTAATGCAGAAGTCGGTGACCATGCTGTTGAATTACAAGTCGAAGATAGTCAAGGAGACATTGATACTCAAAGCTTTACTGTCAAGGTTAAAAATACTAATGATGCGCCTACTATTGCAGGTACACCCAATACAACTGTAGACGAAGACAGTAACTATAGCTTTGTCCCCACAGCAGAAGACTTAGACGGAGACTCCCTCAGCTTCTCCATTCAGAATCAACCCACTTGGTCTCTCTTTGACTCTGCCACGGGAGAGTTAAGCGGAATGCCTGAAAATGCAGATGTAGGCACAACCAATAATATTGTCATCAGCGTTAGTGATGGAACTGCAACCGTTGCCGTTGATACCTTCAGTATTGAAGTCATCAATACTAATGACGCACCTGAAATTACCAGCGTTGCCCCCACAAATACAGCTCAAAGCTCTAGCTACACCTACAATGTTGTGGTGAATGACCCGGATATTGGAGAAAATTTAACTATCACAGCTCCCACTCTACCGGATTGGTTGACACTGAGCGACAATGGAGATGGTACAGCAACCCTTGCAGGTCAGCCGGATAATGAGCATGTCGGTAACCATGCTGTTGAATTGCAAGTTGAAGATAGTGAAGGAGAAGTCAAGACTCAAAACTTCACCGTTACAGTCAATGATGTTAACGATGCTCCTACCATTACGGGAACACCTGAGACAACTGTGGATGAAGATAGCAACTACAGCTTTGTTCCCACTACCGATGATTTAGATGGAGATTCTCTGAGTTTCTCCATTCAGAATAAACCCCGTTGGGCCACATTTAATTCAGCCACTGGAAAATTAAGCGGAACTCCCAGCAACCAAGATGTCGGAATCACTGAGAATATTGTCATCAGCGTGAGCGACGGAACTAAAGCTGTTGCTCTAAATACCTTCAACTTGGAAGTAGTCAATACAAATGATGCTCCAGAAATCAGTAATCAACGCTTTACTGTTGCGGAGAATTTACTAAATATACAAGCTCCACAGGTATCCCAGGGAGCAGCAGATCCAACACGTCGAGAATATCAACTTGGAAAGGTAATTGCCAGTGATGTAGATGGAGATAGTTTAACTTACAAAATTATAGCCGGAAACGAGGATGGTGTTTTTGCTATTAGTGAAAGCACAGGTGAGATTACAATTCCAGATCCTGACAAACTTGATTTCGAGACGACTCCCAGCTACAGCTTAACGGTTGAAACCCGTGACTCTGAAACAGAAGCGAGTGCAACGGTTACTATAGATGTGACTAATGCCAATGAATCCCCTACACAAATTACCCTTGATAATCCGACGATTGCTGAAAATAGCCCTCACAACACATTAGTTGGCACACTTTCTACCATTGATCCAGATGGTTCTGGCTCTTTCACTTATAAGTTGCTTGAGAATGCAGGTGGACGCTTTAAACTGTCTGGCAATAAAATTTTTGTCGATGAAAGTAGTTTCCTTGATTATGAAGATAAGAGCAGTCTGGATGATATTGATGCGACAAAATACTTGAGTGAGGGGTTGCGTGAAAACATCTCTCCTGAGCACAAAATCAAGGTAAGAGCCACAGATTCAGATGGTTTAACCCATGAAGAAGAGATTCTTATTGAGGTTGAAGACAGTATTATCGAATCGACTCGTGAACTGAAGCAGTTCTTGGATGGTCACTATATTTTGGGCTTGCCCAGAATTGCTCTAGAAGTCTTTTTTGAAGCATTAGAGTTAGAAGAAACAAATCCAAATACAGACCCAACAGTAGATCTGGAATTTAATTTCAAAAATGATGAAATTACCCTAACTGCTGAAGAAGACTGGCTACCCATGCTGGGTCAGCTCTTTACAAGGATTGGTGAAACTCCAAGTTTAAAAGAATACTCTCAGTTTTCTGAACTTTTACAAACTGTAGAAGTATTGCAGCAATCTTTGAAAGTAAGTAGTAAACCTATAGATAAAGTTGAAAATGCTGTTGAAAATGCTATAGATAGAGTTGATGGAGCTATAAACACAGTTACTGAAGCCGCTTCTAAGGCGGGTGAGTTTTTAAAAAATAATCAACTCATCAAGGTTAAGCCAGCTTTAGCAATATCTCATCTCAAGGATGATCCAGTTTACAAATTATTGCTGACATTTGAAATTCCTAATAACATAGATTTTCTAATAAAGGCGCTTACAGATACAGGGATTTCTAACTTAATAGACATAGGATTTAAAATCCCCCAAGAAGCTTTAGAATATGACACAGAAATTGGGGCGGGAGAGGCTTATAATTCAATAATAGAACATGGATTACAAGCCTCTCTACAATTCCTAAAAGATCACATGGGAATTGAGGAAATCACTCTGGAAGCTGCATTCAATACAGCAGGTGAATTATCCCTCTCATCTTATATGCCGATGGATGCATCTCTGTTTAAATTTAATGAAGGAAAGATTGAAATCTATGAGCCTTTTCAACAATTGTTATCAGCCTATGAATCGATGTTGGCAGAAGATCTGCCTATTCAAGAATCATCATCAGAATCAATATTGGATTTCACAAGATATGTGCCATTACCATTATCTTCTATTGCAGAAGAAGCTGATAAACTCAGTAAAGAAGTTGTAATCCTGAAAGAAAAATTAGCATCTAATGGTCAAGCAGGGGACGACAATGAACAATTCCTAGAAATTATTAAGCATCTAGGATCCCTAGAGCAAAAATTATCACAACTGCAAATTGACATTTCCTCTACGCCATTAGAGATTGAGCAAAGCCTAAAACATCACCCAAGATTGAAGTATGACCTACAGTTGATCGCAGAAGATACTGTTCTACTTGCAACAGCAGCACAACGTATAGCATCTCAAGCGATAAAGACTGTAGATCCAAATGATAAAGCATGGACAGAGTTTATAAACAATGATGAAGCATGGACAGAGTTTATAAACATAGAAAATACTCTCTGGAAATCAATAGCAGAAAAAGGATTAAAACTGCATGAGGAAGCGCAAAAACTACAAAAAGGTCTGACAGTAGTACAAGAACAAAATGTCGATATATTAGAAGCTTCTAGCAAAATATTGGATTCAACCAGAGAGATACTACAGCCATTATCTTCTGATATCCTCCTGACATTATCTTCTATTAAAGAAGACATTAAAACCCTAAAAGAAGAAGCTAGAACCCTGAAAGAAAAGTTAAAGTCTGAAGAACAACAAGGAGAAAGCAATGAACAATTACGAGAACGTGTTAAGCAGCTAGAATCTGTAGAGCAACAATCTAATCAACTTTCACTCAAGCAAGAACTTGAAGATTCTCTTAAACTAGAAGAATTTGTCTACAACTTGTTTAAAAAGCCTGAATACAAAGAAGAGCTAGAGCTGATTGGACAAGAGATTACTCTACTTGTAGAAACAGTAAAAAATATCGCAGGTAAACGAGATGAATTATGGACAGAGTTTTTAGAAGATCCTCTCTGGCAATCAATATCAGAGAAAGCAACAAAACTGTATGAGGAAGTAGAAAAACTACAAAATGGACTGGAAGTAGTACAAGGACAAATAACCAATCAAATACTTCCTATAGCTAGTCAAGTAGTTGACTCAGCAGTTGACTCAGCAGTTGACTTCGCAGTAAGCTCAGTCATTAGTTCTTTTAATCAATACTTCGATGGATTTGAAGTGAAAGCGTCAGGGGTTGATATGTTTTTGGGGCTGTCTGGAATATACAATCCATTGAGTAGTAGCTCAAATGAAAATAACTCAAATAACAGTAGCTCAAACAAAAATAACTCAAACGAAAGTGACTCAGATGATAACCCGGAACTGGGTTTCACGATTACAAATAAGGTCAAACTCAAAAACTATGATCCTTTCGTTGAAGGTGAACCTGAGTTAGAAGCTCAAGTATTAATGACTTTTGGTCTAGATTCAGGTTTAGGTCTAACTTCAGGTTTAGGATTTAAACTTGCGCCAGATGAGGTATGGAAAACACCTTTTGGCATACCGGATACTGAACTTCGCAAAGCAGGAATTGAGTTTTTGATCGATCCGACGAAAGTAAAAGAAACCTTAGGCATAAAGAGGCTAAACGTTATCGGAGATTTAAAATTTGGTGACTATAATGTTGACTTGGCGACCTCTATCAATGTAGATAAGCCTGAAGAAAGTGCCTTAGTATTAACAGCTCACGAGCCAATTAGCCTGTTTGACTTGATGGTAGACATGCATACGGCAGGAATTGGATCTTATACTATCAAACGACTAGGCAAAGAATTTGAGTTTATCGAAGATGTATTTAATTTTTTGGACAACTTAGTTGGCACAGAGGTCGTGTCGGTTGATCGTGATAATGACGGTGATCTTGACCCACTCCTCAAGATAGTTCAAGCTCCAACATGGATTGTAGGAGATCTCTATCAACCTGGTTTTGAGATCAATGCCAAGTATAGTAGGAATGGAGCTGATGCTATTCTAAGAGACTTCGGTTTAGAGAATCGTGAGTCTGTTACTTGGGGAGCTGATGCTATTCTCAAGGTTAAAGGTAATCCTTTTAATGAGAATAGTCCCTCTCAAAATAGCCGCAAACTGAGTGCATCCATAGAAGTTCCTGAAATTAACTTCGGTTTCATGAAACTGGGTGGTGTTCCAGATTCTGATTCAAATATCTCTGAAGGTGATCCACCTCCTAGCCTAGATTTAGAGTTCAGACGAAACTCAGGAAATCAACAGCCAATCATCAATCAAACATCAAGCTTATTAAGTGATGATACAGATGCTTATGAGGAATATTCAAAAAAGAATCATAAATTCTATCTAGCAGGTGATGGTCGTTTAGAAATATTAGGTCGTGAAGTTGGCCAAGTTGATTTTGAAGTAAATCCAACCTTTATCAGTATCAAAGAGTTTGATTTAAACTTTGGTTATGGTACTTTTGATGTAGATGAGTTTAAGATAGACTCCACTGACCTAAGCACATCGGGTCACGGTCGTTTAGATTTCCTGGGTCATAAAGTTGGCGAAGTTGATTTTAAAGTCACTCCTACCTCTATCAATATCAATAACTTTGATTTAGATTTAGGTTTTGTTACTCTCTATGTGAATGAGTTTAACGTCAACCCTACTAGCTTGAGCACATCGGGTTACGGTCGTTTAGAAATATTAGGTGATAAAGTTGCCGCTAATTTTGAAGTCACTCCTACCTCTATCAGTATCAAAGAGTTTGATTTAACACTTCTTGATTCTGTTACTCTCGATGTGAATGAGTTTAACGTCAACCCTACTAGCTTGAGCACATCGGGTTACGGTCGTTTATACTTCCTAGGTCATGAAGTTGCCAAAGCTAATTTTGAAGTGACTCCCGCCTCTTTCAATATCAAAGAGTTTGATTTAGATCTTGGTGTTGTTGCCTTCGATATTGATGATGTTAAGATAAACTCCAACAACTCTACTACCTCAGGTTCTGGTGAGGTTTTTGTGCTAGGAGAAGGTACCCTGACTAGAGAATTTCAGGTGAAGGATAATAACATCGATATATCCAGTTATTTAGGCTACAGCATTCTGGGTGTTGGAGTTGGAGTGAATACTGATGTCAGTGTTGGCTTGATTGATAATAGCCTCGAACTTGACGCGAACTTTCTTGGCTTGAATCAGCGTTTATACATCGATATCGATAGCTATGCGACAGGGCCTGCTAGTATCTATGGCTGGGTTGAAGATTATGTCATGGATGAACTCAGAGCGATCGCGAGGGCAAAAGAAGTCGCCAAAAAAGTTTATAACTTTGGTAAAAAGGTTTTCGGTAAAGTATTTAATAGCTACATTGAGGATGCAGAAATCTTCTTTGATGCCAACCTCAATGGCATTCGAGATATCAATGAACCCTTCACCATGACCGAAGCCGACGGGAGCTATGAGTTTCCCATCAGTTGGGAAGAATACGACCTCAACGGCAACGGCATAATTGACCCTACAGAAGGCTTAATTGTTGCACAAGGAGGAACCTATGTTTCCAGTGGTTTACCCTTAGAAGCGCCTCTGACAGCGGTTCCAGGCTCTGAAGTCGTAACCCCTCTAACCACGTTGGCTGCCGAATTAGCTGTCTTACTAGAAATTGAACCAGAAGTGGCTGAATTTCAAGTCAAATCAGCCTTAGGATTACCCGAAGAAATTGATTTAGGAACTTTCAATTACTTAGACGCGATCGCCAACGGTGATCCCAATGGACTCAAAGCTTACGCCGCATCGATTCAAGTTCAGAATACCCTTGTTACGATTACTAAAGCTCTTGAAGGTGCTGTCCCAGAGTCTGCGGTTTCGGTATCTAAGCTAGCTGCTGCTGCGATGGGAGGTTATGCGATCGCATCTCGAGTTACTGAGGGTCAATCCTTTGATCTCAGCCAGCCGGAGACTTTGCAAATTATTTTAGAGTCTACCTTGGATGCTGCGAGTGATGAGGACGCAGCCATCGATCCAGAACAACTGTCTGAGCTAAGCGAAATTATAGTTCAAGCTGTCACAACCAGTAACCAACAAATTCAGGAGGTAGCGCTGAGTGAGGGAGACTTAACTGAACTGGCTATTGATATTACTCAAATTGAGAAGGTCGCGCTGGGTGATATTGCAGAAAGTCTATCTCAATTAGCAGCCGGAACTAAGACGCTTGAAGCATTTGTAGCAGAAACAACCCCAGAAGCGATTGAAGCAAAAATAGCTGAAACGATTGTTAGTGACCCCACTTTCCGTCCTGAAGTGATTCGAGATGATTCTGAGGATAACACGGTTGAAGATACAACAGAAAATACTTCTGGTTCCAATCGCACCGGATCTGCTAACCTACAATTTATCGGTTCTGTTATTGGTTCAGAATCAGATAGTGTTTCTCAAACCAGCGGTTTTAATCTCAGCGCTTCTATTCCTCAAATCATCACTCCAGTTCTACCAGTAATGGCTGAAATGACCGCCAACGTAGCTGAAGCCACTGCTGAGTCGGACATGATGATGGGAAATGGTACTGACCCCATGTACCTATTAGAAGGTAACGATACTTTGATGGCAGACGACCAGGATAACTGGGTTAACGGTAATCAAGGTAACGACATGATTGATGTCGGCGCAGGAAATGATACCCTTTATGGCGGTAAAGATAATGATACTGCCTTCGGTTCTGCCGATAGTGACTGGATGAATGGTAACAAGGGTGCAGACTTCCTTGATGGTGGTGAAGGTGCTGACACTATCTTCGGCGGTCAAGAGTTGGATACTGTCTTTGGTGCAGAGGGTAACGACTGGTTAAGCGGGAACTTAGGCGCAGACTTCCTCAATGGTGGTGAGGCTGCTGACACTATCTTCGGCGGTCAAGAGGGAGATAGCTTGCAAGGCGGTGCAGACAATGATGAGTTGTCTGGTAATGTCGGTGCTGACTTGATGGAAGGCAACGAGGGTGATGACATCCTATACGGTGGTCAAGACTCGGATACGGTTTCCGGTAATGACGGTAATGATATCCTCAATGGCGATCGCGGTAACGATTTGTTAGATGGGAATGCTGGCAATGATATTATTAATGGGGGTCAAGGTGATGATACCCTTGATGGTGGGGAAGGCAATGACGAACTCATTGGCGGTATCGGTAATGATCTGCTGTTTGGTGCAGGCGGCGCAGATACCCTGACTGGGGGAGAGGGGATTGATCAGTTTGTTATTACTCCTACTTCTGGTTCTAATATCATCACAGACTTTACCGATGGAGAAGATATGATTGTTCTTGAAGATGGTCTAACCTTTGAACAATTGACTATCGAGGCATCACAAACTAATACAATTGTCAAGTTCAATAATGATATTCTGGCAACGTTGAATGGTGTTGAGTCCAGTCTAATTACTGCTGAGGACTTCAATATGGGTGTAATGTAATATAACCTAACAGTTCACCTGCATCATTATCTAGGTAGCGCTTGTCTTACAGCAGGCGCTACTATCTACTATATTAATATACTTTTATCTTATAGTCATGCATCTCATGGTACGCGATCGCGATCGCCATAATTTTCTCAACCTATTTTTGTTAAATGATACAGGCATAAAAAATAATAAATCAGCTTTCCCGTAAAAGTTGAGAAAGATAAAAGGTGTTTTTTTCATTTTAAATTTGAAACCTCAGTTGAATCACTGTACCTTGCTTTGGAATACTATTAATCTTAAATTCTCCCCCCTGTAACTTCACCAGACGTTGCACAATTACTAATCCTAAACCTAATCCTTGTTGTTCGTATCGGCTGCGGTCAAATTTTTGATAAATTCCTAAGTTAGCAATTTTTTCTGCTGTCATACCTTGACCGCGATCGCTTAATTCTAAATAATAGCTTTGTTGATATTTATAAGTTTTAATCTCAATGGGTGTTCCGATATTAGAAAACTTCAAAGCATTCTCTAATAATTCTTCTACAATTTTCCTAAAGATTTTTTCAGAAAGCCTCATCGTCTGGTCATTATCGATTTTTAAAATAATATCTGATTGTCTTTCAGCATTTGCTTCTAATAATTGTCGGGTAATATTTTGAATAATTTCATTTTGATTATCTATACTTCCTTCGAGAAAAGATTTAATTCGTTCTGGATAATGCTCCAAAATTTCTAAATCAGCATATAATAAAAAGTTACTGACTAACTTATATAATCGGTTTGCAGACGTATTAATATCCACTAAGCTTTCTTCAATTTCATCGACTTCCATCTCTTGAAAATCTTCTATTAAAAGCTGTGATAATCCCATGATTCCATTCAGTGGTGTTCTCAGTTGATGCGGCAGAGATAAAGTAATATTTCCGCGTAATTCCTCTAACTTTTCCTGGGTTTTTTGTTCTACAATTGCTTGTTTCTTCATCCGGCTTAAAATAGTATTTAATAATTCATCTCGTCTGAATGGTTTCGTTAGATAATCATCTGCACCCAAATTCATCCCTTGGCGTAAATCCTCCCGAGTTGCTTTAGCCGTTAGAAAGACAAAAGGAATGGTAGCCGTTTTACTATTTTCTCTTGTTTTTTTTAAAACTTCATGTCCATCCATTTTCGGCATCATTACATCACAAATAATCAAGTCTGGAATAATTTCTAATGCTAGTTTTAAGCCTACTTCTCCATTTTCTGCTCCTTGAGCGATATATCCTTCTTCATATAAAATATCAAGAATAATTTCTCGAACATCTAGCTCATCCTCAATTACTAAAATTTTAGTCATTTGATTTTACACCTGAATTATTAAATGGTAAAGTTACTGTAAATATTGTACCTTCTCCGATTTGGCTCTGTACAGTAATACTCCCTTGATGAACATCAACGGCACGTTTAGCAATTGCTAAACCAAGTCCTGTCCCTGGGATTGTTCCTACATTTTGAGCCCGATAAAAAGATTCAAACAAATGCTTCATATCCTCTTCTGCAATCCCAACTCCAAGATCTGCTAACGTAAAGGTTACCTGATTTTGATGGTATTCAAGTTTAAAAATAATGAGGGTTCCAGCAGGAGAATATTTAATAGCATTTGAAAGTAAATTACTAAAAATATGTCGCAGCAGCTTTTCATCCATCATAATAGATTGATTAAGCTGATTTTTAACAATAAATTGAATTTTATGTTGATTCTGGTCGGAAGCTTTCATCTCTTCAATTAAAGTCATACAGAACTCTTCTAGTTGAATCAACTGAGGATTAAAGGATAATCGATTGGCTTCAGCTTTTCCATAAATTAAAATATCATTAATTAAATCGTTTAAATGTTGAATAGTAGTTTGAATCCGACGAAAATATACTGCTTTTTTCTCTTCACTCCATTTATAGCTATAATGTTCTAATGCTTCTGTAGATCCTAGAATTGTTGTTAATGGTGTGCGAAATTCATGGGAGATCATAGACACTAAGCGAGATTTAAGCTGATTAACTTCTTTCTCTCTTAAGAGCGCCTGACGAATTTCTTGTTCAGCAATTTCTAACTCTTGATATGCAATATTGAGTTGCTGACGGGAGCGAAACTCTGTTCGTTGTAGTCGTTCATATAAGTAAACGGATATATCACAAACTAAGCAAACCCAAAGTAATGTTAAAAACCAACCAATGGGTTCTTTTGTATCTGGAATAGTATCAAATCCATAGAGTCGATTAATACTAAAATAGTAGCCAAGAACTATACATTGAGAGAGTACGTGTAACGGCCAGTAAACCGGGATAAGAATCGCTTGACTAAAAAATGTTGAAACCCAGGCTAATCGTTCGGGTTGTATAAATTCAGCCAGTGTAGGATTAAAAATAGCCATCACAGTTTCAACGACTTGTTCGTTCATTTCTAATGACCAAGAAAATCCTAAAAAAATAAGTATTAAGTGACGACGGCTAACAGTTGTTTGCAGAAAACAAAAACAGATGAGTAAGCTGAATAATGATAAACTATCTAGTAATACGTATCGGCTCAGAAAATAATTACCTTGATGGATTAACTGTAGGAGGTTAACAATAATTCTAATAAAATAGCCAATTGAGACTAATCCAAACGCAAAATTGAGTCTAGCCTTTAAAAAACGAGTCCGCCAGACTTCATAAGGCAAATCAGACAAATTTTCATGCTCTTCAGAAAATGCGTTAGCTTTCTTGAGATAGTTCAGGAGCAGATGTACTATTGAGAGTTGTTGTAGGGAATGTAGCCATTTAGGATTCATTGGCTAAACAAGTGCGTTAATCCTAATTATCTCAGATTCTGTCACGGGTTGTATCGTTATTCAGCTCACTAACAGTAATATTATCAATTAATCTGTTAAAGACTTCAGTACCACTCATACCATTATAACTGAGGAGGATTTTGTTACTCAGGCTGTTGCAGAAGCACACCAAATACAAATTTACTTTCTTCACATCCTCCCCGCAAGGGAAAATAGTCTGTATCTAACATCCCTACAGGATGGAGCCATTCCCCGTCGCTGGGGGTGGAGATTTCAGCTTTTTGATACCAAATACCATCGAGTTGTAATAGTTGTTTGGCTTCAGGAAGTGCTTGCTCTTCAATTTCGATAAAGCTTTGTGCCATAAATTGCTGAGTTTGTCCGGGGACTTGCTGAATGTAAATCACTTCATTGTCTAACAAGAGGTGGGACTCCTCATTTATGGCTTTGACTGTAACCGTTTCCCCAGACTCAAGTCTGTCCATAATTTCTTGACATTGTTTTTGCTGACAGCGAGCGACTGGGACTTGATTAACAGTAATTAAGGTTTGAGCTGAACCGCAAGCCATAATTAGTGGTGCTGATAATAATGCAAGAATGGCTTTAATCTGTAAAAACTTATCCATAACTATTGTTTGAGTTTCGGCGTGGGTTGGGGTGAATGAATTGGGGATGCATTGTTGATAAAATTTAGGTAGATGAGTAGTTGACTTATTCTAAAATACAATTTTTTTGTTGTTTTGTCATCAAGATATTGTAAATAATAAAACACTTGTTTATTGATATCAAAAAGATGCCATAATCGTCAGTATTCCTGCGGAACAGAGTTCTTTACTTTCCATTAAAAGATGCGTATCCTTACGGATATAGTAATTGATAAACCCGTTGGCTCAATCAAAAGATCTTTAGATTAATCGTAGTAAAATTATAAATAGAGGCAAAATAGACTAAACAATAAATCTCTCAGGCGATTCTCATCTTGACCTCACAGCCCATTAAGACATATTATTTTAAATAGAAGCAATTGATTAAAAAAAATATCAATCTCACTATATTTTAACAAGATATAACTATTGGATATGCAAGCTATATTTTTTCTTTTAAATCGATTTGATCTTTACAATTATAGATAAAAATGATATTCTAAAAACTTATAATAGCTAACTTATATTTTAGTATCACTCACTACAACTGATCGAATTAATTTGAGATTATATCTCTAAATACTTTTAAGTTTACTAAATTCAGATTTTATAAAAAATGTCAATCAATAAATGGTTATTCAAACAAGGAAAATTTAAATTACCCTGGCTCTCTCCGAAATCATTGCAATGGCAATTAACATTAGGTATTGCAATTTTTTCAATCTTAGGTTTGGGTAGTATTACACTCTGGACCAGTTGGAAAATGCAGCGACTTTTGATTAATAGTCATAAACATGAAATTGAAAGATTAGCAAAACAATTTTCCCAGGAAGTCACTCTCTATAGCGAAATGATGCCTGTCCCGGCTGCAATTGAAAAGGTTGTGAATAAGATATCAGATCAGGATCATTTTATTTGGCTTAGAAATAATCAGGATCAAGTTTTAGCAGAATCTGCTATTTTTCAACAAGTGATTGAGTCGCAAACCCGAACTAAATTGTTGAACTATACCAATATGCCTTTAAAACCACAGGTTTCATTAATTGATGGACGCTATTGGGTGCTATGTTCTGAAGAATTTAACTTAAAAGAAGAAACAGTCGGAAAGTTATATTTAGTCAATGAAATTACAGAAGAATATCGAATTTTTCTATCTATTGTTTATAGCTTAATTCCCGCGACTATCTTTGCAACAATTAGTTTAGTTTTAGTCATTGCTTGGTATGTTCGGCGATCGCTGTTGCCTTTACAGCAAATTGATCAATTGGCTGCCACAATTTCGGCGGATGACTTATCAGATTATCGGCTACAGTTAGAAGCGGCTCCGAGTGAAGTTTCAATGCTGGCGAATACCTGTAATCATATGTTAGATCGTTTATCCGAATCTTGGGAGCAGCAACGGCAATTTGTGGGTAATGTTTCCCATGAATTGCGTACACCGCTAACAATTGTTCATGGTTATATTCAAAGTACATTACGGCGAGGAAATAACCTAACTCAGCCTCAACGAGACGGCTTAGAAGTGGCGGCAAACGAAGCAGAACGGACGATTCGACTGTTGCAAGATTTGTTAGAACTGGCTCGCGCCGATCATGGTAACTTGCATTTTCAAATGGAATCTTTTTCTATTCATGATTTAGTTTTAGAAGTGGTTGAAGCAGCGAGACAGGTTAGTCAAAATCGGATTCATTTAGAACCTTTTGAGCTGCCAATTCATGTCAGAGCAGATCGCAATCGACTCAAGCAAGTCTTACTTAATTTAATTGATAATGCTTTAAAATATTCAGAAGCAGAGCAGCCGATTCTGTTAAGTATTCAGCTCCATAAAAAAGCCGTTCATATTCATGTGCGTGACTTTGGTCAAGGCATTCCCCTACAACATCAAGCTCGTATTTTTGAGCGATTTTACCGAGTTGATGAAGCCCGAAATAGAGCAGGGGGTACAGGACTCGGCTTATCCATTGTGAAAATGTTAATTGAGGGAATGGGAGGACGGGTAACGGTTCGTTCTAAACTGGGAGAAGGGAGTACTTTTACTGTAATATTATCAGGTGTTTTATAAACTAGCATGATTGAATGAATTCACTAATCGTCGTGATTAAAGCGGTTGCTTCAATGGGTTTGGCTAAATGTTGTTGAAATCCAGAAGCAATGGCTTTTGTGCGATCAACCTCTCGAGCATAAGCAGTCAGAGCAATTGCAGGTAAATCCGAGGCAGAATAACGAGTGCGAACCTGTTGAATGAGGTCATAACCATCCACTTCAGGCATGGCAATATCACTAATTAAAAGATTGAAGGGGGGCTGAGTATCCAGTTGAGCGATCGCTTCTGCAACTGAACCAACAGCGATAACATTTGCACCACAATCTGTGAGAATAAAATTAATAAATTCTCGAGAATCTTGTTCATCTTCAACCAGTAATATTCTGACTGTTTCTAAGTCGGCTAATAACGATTGATTCGTCTGATTAACAGCCTGTTGACTGGAGGAAGTTTCCGGCATTGGACGAGGCAAATAAATCATAAAAGTTGTACCATGCCCAAGTCCTGGACTACTGACCGCTACCCGGCCGCCATGCATTTCGATCAGGTAGCGAACAATCGATAATCCTAATCCTAAACCGCCTTGAGGTCGTTTACTCCCTTGTTCAACTTGACGAAACCGTTCAAATACATAAGGTAAATCTTCCGCTGCAATACCTTGGCCTGTATCTATCACACTAATCTGAATTTGATCATCAAGTCGCTTAACTTCTACAGTAATTTTGCCGCTTGCCGGTGTGAATTTAATCGCATTCACCAGTAAATTCCAAATCACTTGTTGTAAGCGATTGGGATCGGCTGAGATTAGTCCAACCGGAGAATCACAATCAAGCTGAAGTTGAATGTTTTTGCTATTAGCAGTCGGACGAATACTATCAATTGCACTTTCAATCGCCTGACAAGGATTGAGTGAAATCATATCCAGTTTCACTTTTCCCCGAATAATGCGAGAAACATCTAGAATATCACCAATTAATTGATTTTGAGCTTTTGCATTGCGCTCAATCGTTTCTAAAGCTTGGGTTTGTTGTTCGGCGCTGAGTCGTCCCTGACGTAATAGTTGCAGCCAGCCTAACATGGCATTGAGGGGGGTTCGTAATTCGTGGGAGAGTGTAGCCAGAAACTCATCTTTAAGGCGACTGGCTTCTTCAGCTTGTTGCTGAGCAGTTTGGGCTTGCTGAAGTAGTTGGGATCGTTCTTGTTCGGCTAGTTTTTGTTCGCTAATATCTTCTAGAGAGCCTTCGTAGTAGAAAACCTCTCCTTGTTGATCCTGAATGGGTTTGATGGTATGACGAACCCAAATGGGCATCCCATCACGGCGATGCAATTCAGTTTCAAAGTTTTTAACGGTTCCTTCTATTGTTAGAAGTCGAAGCCATGTTTGCTGATGTTCTGAATCAACATGAATACTGATAATATTTTGATGTAAGATTTCGTCTAAATCCTGATATCCCAGCATCTGAATAAACATGGGATTTGCATCGATCACTTCTGCGGTTGAGCTTAAGCGATACAAGCCAATGGGTACACCATCAAATAACCGACGATAACGATTTTCAATTTCTTTTCTGGCTCGCCGTTGTTTGTCTAATTCCCACAAAGAACGAATTGAAGCGGCTAACTGAGCAAAATGTTTCGGGGATTTAATCACATAATCATCTAAACCCGCTTTCATCGCTTCAACGGCAATTTCTTCGTTACCGGTGCCGGTAAACATGACAATGGGGCAGAGGGGATATTGTGATTTAACTTGATGTAAAATATCTAAGCCTGTTGTCCAATGCAGTTGATAATCAGTAATAATAAAATTAAAGTTACCCTGCTTCAGAACATAGTCAAGATCTTTTTGATTTAACGGTTCAATGACTTCTAATTCTGGAACCTCACGCTTGAGGAGTCGCAGAACTAACTGGCGATCATTAGCATTATCATCAATTAATAATAATCTGAAGGGAGAAGATGTCATAACAATTTAAACTTTAACAAAGCATATAATATTGAAGACTACTTTGGCTTCCTCACTTAATTTCAATTCAACCCGAATCGTTTTCGAGAAGATTATATAGTATTGTCGTCTAATATAGACACCTTAATATCTTAATCGTTTGACCGCTCTAATAAACCTACCTAAACCTACTCATGAGTAAATTTAGAGTTATTTTCTTGCTTCACTCCCAGCAGTGTCGGCACTCACTACTCCACAAGCTGAGACGACGAAGCTCGCCGCCAAAGACTTCAAATTTATAGCTGCATTTAAGTCTCTTTCTATTTCAACTCCGCAACTCTCACAGCTAAAAACTCTTTGGCTTAAACTTAATTGTTCTTTTTTGCACCCACAATGAGAACAAGTTTTTGAACTAGCAAACCATCTATCAGCAATTATCAGTTCAGACCCATACAACTGACATTTATATTCAAGTTGTCGTCTAAACTCGTAAAAACCCATATCTTGAATAGCTTTTGCCAGTTTTCTATTTGCTAACATTCCCGATACATTCAAATCCTCAATTACTACCTGGCTGTGGTTCTTAGCCAAATATGTTGTGAGCTTATGTAATGTATCAGAGCGAATATTAGCAATCATAAGGTGAATCTTCGCTATTTTTTTTTGAGCCTTTTTCCAATTACTTGATCCTTTCTCTTTATGGCGGTTCAGATATTGTAGTTTAGACAATTTAGCTTCATACCTACGATAACTTTTAGCACCTTTAAATGTCACGCCTGATGATAAAGTGGCAAGAGTCTTGATTCCTAAATCTACCCCTACTACTTCAGATAAATAGTTTGTATAAGGTTCAATCTCTATCTTGAAGCTAATAAACCATCTATCAGCCTTCTTGGAAATTGTAACAGATTTAGGTTGATACGAAAACGCTAATCGCTCATAAGTTTTTAACCACCCAATTTTAGGGATTTTAATTTTTTGATGTTCTACCTTAATCGTTCCATCTAAGGTGAAACTATCACTTTTACCTTTTTTCTTGAATCTAGGGGGTCTAGCTATCTTTTTAAAAGCTTGTTTCCAAGATCGAGATAAATATCTTAATGCCCATTGAGGCGCACACTTAGAGCTTTGGTAGTACCAACTGTTTGAGGGTTTAACTAAAGCAACCAACCATTTGTGCAAGTCAATTGCTGTTGGAAATTTAATTTTGTTGTCAGGATTAGCTTTGTTGTGGTCTAATATTTGTTTTGTCAAAGCTAGCCCCCAATTCCAGGCGTGACGAGCTGTACCTGCGTGTTGGGCGAGTACTGAGCGTTGTTTGTGATTAACTTTGAGTTCAGTCTTAAAGCCGAGTAGCAACGTCTTTTAACTCCTCTACTATCTTTTTGTTTTTATGGCTTCTAGAACCATATAAACGGGCTGAAAAAACGGTAATAATTTCCAACACGTCTTGTGCTAAGTCCTCCTCAAAACTACTATCCTCAGTTCGATTAATAATAACAACTTCTGTTCCATATTGTTCACACAAGCTGAAAATTAATTCGCTCCCAAACCGAAGCAATCTGTCCTTATGAGTTAAAACAAGTCTTTCTACTTGATTGTCTAAAATCAATTTGATCAAGCGTTTTAACCCTTTTTTGCTATAATTTAACCCTGAACCTAAATCTTCAATTATTTCTACTTGCCAACCATTTGTTGCACAAAATAATTCTAAAACTTCTTTTTGCCGTTTTAAATCTGACTTTTGCTCATGACTAGATACTCTTGCATAACCAACTGTGTAATAGCCTCCTTCTTTGATTCCTAGTAGTTGTGAAAGTGTGTAGCGTCTATGACCGTTGGCAGTCCTTTCTGGAATTAACTTTCCTTCATGCTCCCAACGCCTTAAGGTTGATACGCTCACACCTTTGATTTTAGCAGCCTCTGATATGGTTAACTTACTCATCCATCTATTTTAGCAGATATCATGAGTAGTTTTGAAGAGCTTTAGGCAAATTTTTGTTAACTGTTACGACCCCTCGCTAGATTCTAATAATTCCTTAAAACTTTATAACATTTATCTGGCTGAATCTTCCAATGTATTAGGCTTTTCGTTAAGTTGTAGCCAATACAGATTAATTAAGTTAACTAAATGGACTAACTCTTCAAATGCAATCGGCTTTACTAGATAAGAATTAATACCTACTTCATAAGCTTTATTCACATCTGAACTCTCTCTAGAAGCGGTGAGGGCAACGATTAATAATCGTTTTAAACGAGGCTGTTGCCGCAGCCACTGCAACACTTCTAATCCCGATCGACGGGGCAGTTTTAAATCGAGTAAAATCAGCTCTGGTAAGGGTTGGTTCTCGTTCTCTAATAATTGAGAAAAGTAATGAATCGCCGCATCTCCATCCTGTATCACCGTTAAAGTCGGTTCAAAATTAGCCTGTCGAAAAGCACGCCGAATTAAGACTACATCATTAGGATCATCCTCTACTAATAAAATAGAATCCAAATTATTAGACATTTCTCAGCAAACTAAGGGGACGTGATTCAATATTTTAGCGATTAATTTTTTCACAATACTACGGTGTAGTTCATGGGATCGCAATTCATTTAACCTTTAGCTGTTCTCAACTGGGGGATTAATTGAGTGAAAACCTAGGATTTTTAGTAGCGTAGCAGAGCATAACACTATCTAACCCTATTATCAGTACGGTAGCGTACATAAACGTCAAATCTTGCCCAATTTTGCCACTAAGTTAAGAGTCGATCTCGTTCTATGCAGACAGTACGATAACATTCACAAGCAAATGACTCTAAAGCCGATGAATTTAGAATTGTAATTTTTCCGCGCTGAGTCTGAATCATTCCCCTTTGTTGGAGTCGGCCAACTGCTTCTGTAATCCCGGCACGTCGAGTTCCCAGCATACTGGCGATGAATTCTTGAGTCAGCATAAACTCATTAGCCATGACACAATCTCGGGCAGTCAATAGCCAACGAGCTAAGCGTTGATCGATCACATGATGGCGGTTACAGGCTGCGGTTTGACTGACTTGGGTTAACAAAGCTTGGGTATGCAATAGTAAAAGTTGTTGTAACTTTCCCCCTTGTTGGAAGTGGTGCATCAGTTGTTCTGATCGAATTTTAAAGGCAGTTCCAGCCATTTGGACAATCGCACGATGAATCATGGACTTTCCCCCCAGAAAAACGGGATAACCCACAACCCCTTCATTGCCTACCAAACCCACTTCTGTTGTAGAACCATTTTCTAGGGTGGAAACCAGAGAAATAGCGGCTTGCTGAGGAAAATAAACCCATTCCAGTACTTCTTTCGGTTCGCATAGCACCTGACCCAGAATTAAAGGAACTTCTATTAAATCAGGGGCTAGGGATTGATATTCCGTCGCCGGCAAATTCGCTAACAGTTTATTGTGGAGAAGCATTAATAATTGGTGATCTAATAATTAATGATTAATATCACTCCTGGGTGATGGTTGAGTGAACTCTTGGGGGAGCTGATGTGCAAGGCAATTCTATCCAAAAGCGACTGCCTGAATTCGGGTGGGACTCTACGCCACAGCGTCCACCTAAGCGTCTAATGCCTCGCCGTACAATTGCTAAACCAATGCCTGTACCGGGATAAGTTTCACCGCCATGTAACCGTTCAAAAACACGGAAAATCCGTTCATAATATTCCGACTCAATCCCAATACCGTTATCTTCTATCCACAATCGCACATTTACCCCCCGCTTCTCTGTACGAATTCGTACACTGGGCTGATCTTCTGGAGCAACAAATTTGAGTGCATTGGTTAACAGATTGCTAATCACTTGTAACAGTATAGTTTGATTGCCAATGACTTGATCTAAGGGTTCAACGATTGTAATTTGTGCTTGTTTTTGCTCAATCTGCTCATGGAGTTGTTCCAAGACTCGATCAATAACCTCTGAGAGGTGAATCGGATAGTGACGAATTTCAATCTGAGTTAAACGACTATAGGTGAGTAAATCTTGAATTAAATGATCCAGTTGTTGAGCCGAACTCACCAAGCGCTGAGCATAATCAATCCCAACTTCATCGAGGCGATCGCTATAATCTTCGAGTAAGGCTGTGGCAAAGCCTTGAATGGAACGTAGAGGCGCTCGTAAATCATGGGAAACAGAGTAAGTAAAGGCAACGAGTTCTTGATTAACTTCTTGAATTTCTGCTGTTCGTTCTGCTACTCGCTGTTCTAACTCCGTGGCATACTGGCGAACCGTGCGATATAAATGGGTTTGCTTCAGCGCGATCGCCACTTGATCGCTGACTTCATTAATAATCTCAAATTGTTCGGTACTTAAACTTTTTGGTGCAGCAGTCCACAACTTCAAAAATCCCAGTAACTGTTGTCCTGTTCGTAAAGGGACACAAAGAAAATGAGTTAATTGTTCTGCTGTATACTTTTGAATCTGCTCGGAATCTTCAGAACATAACGACAAATCTGCAATAAAGTAAGACTGTTCCTGTTGCAGCCGCTGAATTAATGGTTGCATTAACTGCAAGGAAAAATTCGTTTGAATATTAACACTCTCGTGACCTTTTGTCACTAAAATTTCCCCCGTTTTGCTGGCTAAATCGACCATGGCAATAGTCACCCGTTGACAAGGAATCAGTTGCCACAAGCTTTTAATTGCTGCTCTTGCGACTGTTTCCGGTTCAAGATCGGATAAAATTGCTTTATCAAGCTGATGCAGATTTTCCAGTCGTTTCAGGGACTGTCCCACGGTTTCCTCCAGTTGTTTTCGCTCACTAATATCCTCGATCACAGCAATGAAATATTTGGGCTGAGTATCACTCTCTTTGACTAAGGAAACCGTTAAATTAATCCAAACGATCGAGCTATCTTTTCGGATATAGCGCTTCTCTAATATATAAGTGTTGATTTCCCCCGCCAGCAGTTGATGAATAAGTTGTAAGTCGGTTTCGAGATCTGCGGGGTATGTGATTTGCTGAAATGTCTTTTGGAGTAATTCTTCTGGGGAATAACCCACAATCTCGCACAGCTTTTGATTGACTTGTAACCATTGACCTAAGTTATCTGATGTAGCCCCCACATGAGCAATACCGACGGCAGCCTGTTCAAAAGTTGCTCGAAATCGTTCTTCACTTTCACGCAAAAGTACCTCAGCTTGCTTAGTTTGCGTAATATCCTTCGCCATAGAAATAACAACACGTCTACCATCGGGTAGTTGACCTAAAGGAGCAGTGCTAAAATCTAAAACACGAGTTTCTCCCGTGGCTGTAATAATTTCAACTTCTCCCTCGTCAACTTTATGTTCAAGGTGATAGAGTTGATTGATTCTAGCTTTAGCTTGTTGGTGATGGTCTCTATAAGCTTTTTCAGACCATTTTTCAATTGTATTGATTTCTGATTCGGTATAACCAGTAATCTCATTACAACTATGACTCATATGAATAATTTCGCCATCTTCCCCATGGATGAAAACGGGAAAGGGTGCATTTATAATGGCTTTTCGTAATCTTTGTTCGCTTTCGCGCAGTTCTAATTCAATCTGTTGACGTTGCTCAATTTCTTGAGTCAGTTGTTGATTAATTTGCAATAGTTGAGCTGTGCGAGTATCAACCATCGCTTCGAGTTGCTGGTTTAGTTTTTGTAGCTTGGCTTGAGATTTCACCTGTTGCGTGATATCTTTAGCTAACATTAAGGCTTGAATCACTTCACCCCCATTGTTACGAATAGGAGTAAATGTCATTTCATAATGGCGTTGTTGATTGAGACGATCTTGAAAGGCTTCAGTCAGACAAAAACTTTCTCCATTTAATGCCCGAGACCACAGTTGTTTTGCAATGGCTTGCTGAATGGGAAGATTTGCCAGTAGGTTGGAAATGTTTTTACCCGGAATATACTGCTGACCAAATATTGCTTCAAACGCTTCTTGAGTTTTGCTGTTGGCAATGATAATGGTGAGGTTTTGATCCACCACTGCCACAGCATCACTGGTTTGACTCAGCAGGCTTTGGAAGAGTGAGTCAAAAATTGCAGAATTTTTAGGAGTGTCTAGGCGTTGTTGCAACTTGATGATTGCTAGTGTCTGTTGACGAGTTTTTCTAATCAAACACACGACTAAAATCAGCAAGATGACTGTAATAGACATCAAATTCATGGGTTTGATAAGAGAGTCATTTTTCCTGATCGCCAAGCCGAAAAGTATTAGTATTCTAAGTATTATAGTTTGTTAATCAAGTATTACGCTACTCTTAATATGAGTTTATATTTTCTTAATTATTTAGAATCTTTTTACGAATATACGACTCTGCTTTAGGTCAAATTCTGTAAATTTTATTAAATATGAGGGAGATCAATGTATCAAAAAACGCTCCCCTATTGCTCTCCTCAGTAATAGCAAAAGCCATACTGGATAAAGCGTTAAGGGGTTTAGGTATTGTTATGACTCCCCTATTTTTGGAGGCATTAAAGTGGCGATCGCAGCGGCTCTTAATAAAACTAAATATTTATTTAAGTTTGTAACAAAAGACGGATTAAGCTATTGCTGTTCTCTATAAAAAGAATGATCTTTTTTTCCAAATTCTTAATCTTATCTTTAAAAAACCTCCCTAAGAATGATTTAAGTCGTGCTTCATTTCTCCAGGAGAGACTCAAAGAACGGATAAACCATTTAGGATAATAAAATTAAAGGTCACTCATTTAAGTGACTGTTCAAAACACAAGAATTTGAGTATAAAAGAAGTAGAAGTAAATCCAGATCAATATTTCCAACAGGCAGGAAAAGCAATAGACACAAAATATAGAAATTGCTGAGTGAGAAATCTAACTTATTTTTGTTGACAACAACTTAAAAACCCTATCTGAATTCACCCGGATAAATCTACCCAAAAGTTCTTAAACACAACGAGTTCAAAGGTGAATCATGGCAACTTTTAATATTACAACAGGTAATGATACCGTTATTCCAGGACAAGCTTTTGTGTCCGGTACTGGGTTTCCCATCTTTATAGATGGAGGATTAATTATTAATGGCGCTCCGGTTCCTGCTCTAGCAGGTGATGATATCATTTCAGCTTTGGGTGGCAATGATATTATCGATGCAGGGGATGGCAATGACTTAATTAATGGTGAAGCCAATGACGATTTGCTCAATGGTAACCAGGATAACGATACCCTCAACGGCGGTTTTGGGAATGATGTGATCCGTGGCGGTAAAGGAGCAGATGTATTATCAGGTAATGAAGGAAATGATGTCTTAATTGGCGATCGCGGTAGCGTGGCATTAGCCGTATCGCGGTAGCGTGGCATTAGCCGTATCGCAGTAGCGTGGTATTAGCCGTATCGCGACCAAGATGTGCTGAGGGGTAATGCTGGATCGGATACGTTTGTGCTTGTCGGGGGTGCGGCGGCGGCTGATAGCTTAGATGAAGCGGATCTGATGACTGATGAGTGTCGCGGGAACCGATAATATTATGCTGACTGATGGCTTAAGCTTTGGCGATCTGAGTTAAACTCAGGTTGAGTTACACCGTTGATGGCGGCGCGTCGGTGATGTAAGATTGCTATTCAAGCACCCGACAATAGTTATCTCGGTATTGTGCAAAATTCATGATAGTTTGGTTGCGGGTGATTTTGTTGCAGAAGATCCGAATTTGACAATTTTAGGTTAATTAGGAGTCAGGAGTCAGGAGTCAGGAGTTAGACTGCTTTTCTCCCGATCTCCTCCTCTCCCTACTCCCTAAACCCTAAAAAGACCCTAAACAGTCACACCTAAGGCTCCTGCACCAGCGGCGGCGATCGCTGAAACTAAAGCGGTGATGAATAACCACCAAGAGGCTACAGAGGCAGCTTTGCGGGTATTCTCAAGTTGTTGTTCTGCTTGTTTTTTGGCTTGTTCAACCTGTAATTGTGCCTGACGTTGGAAACGTTCAGCTTTTTGCAGAACCCGAGTCCGAGTCATTTCAGCTTGATCGATAATGCGGTTGGCATCCGCTTCTGAAATATCATCACGAGAACTCATTAACGCCACTAAGGTATTACGATCAAACTGGGATAAACGAGTTTGCAAGGCATCAAACCCAGCTTGTGGATCGTCAAACAAGGTGAGAAAATCACGGCGAACTCCTTCATAATTGAGTTCAGGCCGATCTAAACTATTGAGATAATCGCGAATTTGATCCAAGACTCGATCAATAACGGATTGAATTTGCTGCTGTACCATTTGCAACTGTTCAACCACTTGATCTCGTGTTTGCATCATTTGATCGACAATTTGCTGGACTTCTTCCTCAGAAACATCCTCTCGTTGAGACAACAGAGCCACCAAGGTATTACGATCAAAATGAGACAGTCTTAGTTTTAAGCTTTCCATCCCGGCTTGGGGATCGTTGAGCAACAGTTTCACATCCCGTTCAATGCCTGCTGGACTCAGTTCTGCTTTATCTGTAGAACGAAGATAGTCTGCGATGGTGTCTTTGAAATCAATCGCTTTTTGCTGAGTTCGTCTGGCTAAGCGTTTGGGAGATCGGGCAACTTCATTTAAGGTTTCTTGAACCTGATCGATGGTTTGGTTAACTTGATCTTCACTGAGATCTTTTCGTTGTGTCAACAGTTGGACTAAGGTATCGCGATCCATTTTAGCTAAGCGTCTACGAACTGCTTTTGCACCCAATTTCGGATCATCGAGTAATAATTTCAAATCCCGCTGAATGCCTTCTGGATTGAGTTCTGGCTTACCTGTAGAACGCAGATAGTCAGTGAGGGCAGATTGTGCTTGCTCATACTGCTGTTGTGCAACTCCTGCCAAACGTTGGGGTTGATAACGAACACGAGTCCAAGTGCGTTCAACATCGTTAATGATTTGATTGACTTGCGCCTCGTCTACATCTCCCCGTTGAGACAGTAACTGTAGCAACGTATCGCGGTTAAACCGGGAAACCCGCGCCCGAATGGCTCTTGAGCCTGCTTTAGGATCTTCAACTAATAGTTTGAGTTCCCGTTCAATGGCCTGAGGATTGAGTTCAGATCGACCAGTATCTCGTAGATAAGACTGTAAGTTTAACCACTGTGTTTCGGCTGTTGCTAATACAGCAGCATTCAGTTCTTGAGATTCTTTTAAGGCTTGGTTTTTTGCCAATTCCAAGTCATTAATAATCACAGAAATTTCCACTTCAGATAGATCTGAACGTTGTTCTAATAGCCGTTCAAATGTCGGACGATCTAGCTGTTCTAAACGATACATTAATTGTTCGTGACTGGCATCTGTATCTTTTAGAAGTGGCTTAAAATTAAGTTGAATTTTCTCAGGCGTTAAATCTGTTTTCGGTGTGGTTAAGAGATAATCTTCAACCCTAGCCAATAACTCAATCGTCATTTCTCGTTCATGAGCCGCCTGTGCTTGCGCCAACGCTTCTAAGCGAATTCCATCGAGTAGCGTTGCTAAATGATCGATTTTCTCCTGGGTTAATAGTCCCTTTTGACTCAACCAATCGACAAAATCTGAGCGATTAATTTGATCTAATGCTTCGGCTACAAATGCTGGGTCTGCATCACGATCATAAATGACTTCGCGGAATTGTTTCTCAATATTTTGGTCTTTCAGTTGCCAATTATGACTATTGAGTAAATAATTCTCAATATCAGCACGAACGGTAGTTTTCGGTTCGCTATCACTCACGGCTGCTACGGCTTTATCTTTCGTTTCAACCGCTTTATCCTGTGCTTTTTGCAGTTTAGATGAGATTTTTTCAACGTCTAAATCTGATAAGTCGGTGCGTCCCATCACCAAACCCATCATGCTATTAAAACTCATCATCAGACGGTCTTTCAGAGAATTCGTATCTTCCGAGTCTGAAGAATCAGAGCCAGAGTTTTGACTGAGTTGACCCGTCAAATCATCTAATTTTTTGGAGAGTTCTGAGCCGAGTAATTGATCGCGGGTTGCGCTTTTGAGGTAGTTAATAATATCTGAATTAGAGTCTTTTCGAGAAGATTTACCTAATTTTTTATTCCAAGTTTTTTCTAATTCTTTTGAAATTTGTCTAACTTGTTTTTTGGATAAATCACTGCGACTACTGACTAAGTCTTCAATCGTTTCTCGATCTAAAGTAGGCAGAGGTTGATCCGAAGAATTCAGCAATTCAGAATTATTTAAAATCGTTTCAAATTCTGAGCTAATTTGTTTAATATCAATATCTGGGGAACGTAACGCATATATATAATCTTCTACTTTTTCCCGCACAGAAACCGGATCTACCATATCTGTGAATTCATTACGAACTGCACCTGCGGCTGCCTCGGCTGTTCTGACCACTTGCTGACTGGCTGATTTTGCACCAATTGCGGCCATTGCTGTGCCGAATAAGGCTTGGAAGCCAGAAGTTGCAGTATTCACAACCGATCCGATTAAAGATCCCGCTGTCGTCGAACTCACCCACACCATCAAACAAAAATAGGTTCCCCAGATGACTAAACCCATAATTGCACCGGACATGGGGGAGACAAATAAACTCAGTTTAACGGCAAATAAAGCGGCGAAAAATAGAGCAATTGTCACACTAATTAGCGTTCCTAATCCTAACACCATTCCGATTTTACGTAAACCGTTTGAAGAGCTAGAATTGGAGGAATGGGAATCAGTTGATCCGCCTAAAGCCGAAATCCCAATCGCCACCCCTAGGTTTGTCATTAACAGTTGAAATGCAAATGCTAAAATAACTCCAGCGACCAAGGCTGTAAAAAATTGTGGCCCGCTAAATAGCATGGCTGCATCTTCCATCGCTTCGGGTTCTGATTCTACGGTGACTTGACCCATGACACGGAGCATTGAATCAAGTCCAGTTAGAGTTAGATTTTGTATCATTTTTTCAGTAAACCAATCGTAAGAGACTTAGTTAATATTTGTAGATTGAGAGAGATGAAAATAAGTTAGAAAACTTTGGCAAGATATTAGGCTAAACATTGAGAGATTCGCAAAATATTTTTTCATCCATACTGCCAAATCATCTCATCATTTTTTGCATTTGATCGATGATGTCTGTCACTATCGAAGGTTCGAGCTATATCAGTACAGCTTACACCGAAAAAAAATACAGCTTTATCTCCTACAACCCGTAACAGATCGCGCCACTAAGCCAGGCTGAAACAGGAGACGCAAATCGCCTATGATATTAGCCTAGATTTAGTTTATAGAAGGTAGTATGATTTCTAATAGAAAGTTATGCCTCTTTCTCAGGGATGAAAATAGCTAAAGAAAATCCTAATCTCTATCTAATGGTAGAAAAAAAAAGACGCAACCTGATAAATCAATAAATTGGACTGGGATCAATTTTCTGGTAAATTGGACTCAGGTTTAGTCGGCTTATTGACAGGTGTTTCAGAATTTGAGGTAGAATTTGACGACTCCCGCTGCAATACCTCTAGCTGGTTGAGCCGATCGCGCAGTCGTTGAAGTTCTTGTTGAGTGACTAAATTTTCATCCGTTAAGTCTGCTAAGCGTCCCGGGACTTGTTGGGCGACTCCTTGGAGCTGAAGTTCTAGCTGTTCGATTTTTTCTAACAATTCTGCTTGGGTTTTAGCCGCGTTTGCAGCCTCTCGTCGCGTAATTTCCTGTTGTACCAACAAGCGATAGCTTAACCAACTTGAAATAATAATAGAAATCAAAGTTGCCAAGACTAAGCCACTCACAAGTAGTTGTATCCATCCTCGCAGCCGGCTGAGATCTTTATGCACCCGTTCCAATTCTAGTTTGAAGTTAACTTGCTGTTGTTCAACGGCATCGAGGGTCTCTGGATTAATGTTATATTCAGGGTCTTGTTGAGTGCTCATAGATTTGGATTTGAGACAACAGGGTCAGAATGATAGATATTTCCGCTTCTAATATAACGGCAGATGTTTCTAAATTGACATAGGAGAGTCAATGTAAACAATCGGTTCAAGAATTTTAAACTTTAAATTATAGTTGGAGAGGGTTTTGGCAATTTTATCATTGGCTAAATCAACAATTCGTTTGCGTAAATTAATCGAATCTTCACTTGAACCAGTGATAAAAAAGTTTACCCTCGCTTGAGTGCCAACTTGACCGACATCAGAGCAATATTCTATGCGGATATTGGCTTTATTCAACCCCCAAAACTTTGTACTGGTATCTTCTATAACTCGCGTAACTAATGCTTTTTCTCCAGTGGTTAAAGGTCGGTCAAAATCTAGACAAAGCATCGCCATAATTTTTTTTCCTCGAGTTATATTTTCAACGTGTAACCCAGCCATCAGGGAGTTGGGTACAATAATTAATGTATTTTTAGCAACCGTCCGAATTTTAGTAGATCGTAAACCAATCGATTCCACTCGGCCATAAACATCCCCTTTAAACTGATTAAATGTTACCCGAATATATTCCCCCGGAAGATAAGGTCTATCGAGATAAAGTTCAATTGTTCCAATTAATCGACTTAAGGCTTGTTGAGCCGCAAAAGCCACTGCCACCCCCCCAATTCCTAAACTTGCGGTTAGCGCAAATAGGTTTAATCTTAACCCTTGAGCAAAGATCACAATTGCCAAAAGGATAATCATCAGATTCGTTAACGTTTCAAACACTAACACCACTTCATTCACTTCTCTTCCTTGACGTTGTAATAAATTAATCACAGCGCCTCGTATCACCCGTTGTGCGATTTTTGAAGCAAACCAAGCTAAGCTTATTGAGAGAAATAAATAGATAAATAGTCCTAAAAAGGTATAGAGATCTTCGTATTGTGCTAGTAAATTTAAACACAAAGCAATAAATAATAAGCTGCCTGTGGTGATGAGTGAGTTGCGAACGGGTTTAATATAATCGTTATAAGTTTCAGCGACACTAAATTCAATATAATTCCGAGAGAATTTGAGAATTCTTCTAATTAAATGGGGCAGCGATCGCCCAATAATCGGAGACATCGCCGCACCGAATAGAAAAAGTCCTAATCGAATCGCTAATTCTATTACATATCTCTGGATTTCTTGCTCAACAGAAATCAATCCTAACACTTCTAATCTCATTAATTCACTGACTCTTAAATATTCATGGGTTGAGCGACATCAATTATTTTCTCTTCAAAATTAAAGGTTAAACCATATTCTTGAAGTCTATCAATAATATTGTCTCGAGCAATACTGAGTAAGTTTCTTCGCAATTCCATCGAAGTTTCTGCTGCTCCTAATATAAAGAAAATAGCCTGAGATTGTACAGCCGGATGATCGGCATTACTCATGCTCTCATTAAATGTGACCTGTGTCAGTCCATGATCGATCCCTAAAATATCTTGGGTACTCTCTAAAATTAACTGCTGTACAAGGGCTCTTTCTTCATCGGGCATGGCTCTAAAAAATGTTAAGTTAACAATTAAAATAACTCGTCTTGCACCCGTTAGATTTTCAATATTAACTTGAGCTAGGTTACTATTGGGAACAATCACTAATGTATTTTTACCTGATAGTCTCACTTTAGTCGAACGCCAGCCAATGGATTCAACTCTTCCTAAGGTTCCATCGGGTAAACTAATATAATCATCGATACTAAAAGGGCGATCGATATACAATACAATACTCCATAGCAGTTGTTCTAATACTTTTTGAGACGCAAATGCAATGGCGACTCCTCCAACTCCTAAACTAGCCACTAAGCCAATTAAGTTAATATGATGGGTTTGAGCAAATAGAAAAATTACCGCTAAAACAATTGCAGCCTTCGATAAAAATTTTCCCAGAGAAAGCAGTTCACTATTAATCTTACTTTTCTCTTCTAATGCCACCTCTAAAAGATAGTTATCAAATAACTCTTTAAAGATTTTAACCCCGAGAAATATAACATTTAAAGCCACCAGTAAACCCAGCGGAAATTCTAAAAAGCTGATCCAGGTTGGCACGGGTACGGTTAAAATAATAATATCAATTACAACCAGAGTCAGAGACCAACTCAGCCATTCTTGATACGGTAAAATAACAGTTTGATAAATTTCCTGGGTTTTCTTCGACGAAAACACATGAATTAAGCCAGTGGTCAGTTTCGTAATTTGTAAATAAGACAGTCCAGTTAGTAAAATAAAGCTAAGAAAAAAAACAAGACTGAGTAATACGGCTGTGCCTATATTAAAAGCTCCAGGTACAGTGATTTCAGATAAGATCATATGTGTTCATCTCAGCAGCGGCTAGTTCTTTTTGTACAATATTAGCATTGACGACTAGAGAGATCGGAAAATTAACCCCTATGAAGTGAATCATATCGTTTTTAGAATGGATCGAGGCTGGCTTTCTCAAGTCTCTGTAATAATTTATCTTGACTCTTTTATTTGTAGTTTGATCTAGTTAGTCAGATATTGAATGATGGGTGAACAAAATTGTGTTGGAATGGAATGTAGACTGTAATCTCTGATTCATCAGCCGTATAATTTCTAATAGAACAATACCTTTTAAAGTCGGATATTTTTTGACGTTTTTAGCTTCATCTTCTGTAAGCATTCATTCGGTGGCTGTGGAGAAATTGATTTGAGATCGATGTTAACCCTCTAATATAATAAGTAGCGCATTCATTACGATTCTATGTCCAAAACGGAACAGATTCTCTCTCAAATTCCGGGTAACCCTTATATTGGCTTACAAAAAGCCGATCAGTTGTGGCATTCCCTTAAACATAACACCGTTGAAGTTCCCCAGAGCGTCAAACATCACAGCGAAGCCCTACAAAGCGTTAATTATGATGTTATCATTTGTGGCGGCACGCTGGGTATTGTAAGCGCCACAGCCTTATGCTTACGAGGGTGGCGAGTGGCGGTTGTCGAACGGGGAAAGCTGCGGGGACGGGATCAAGAATGGAATATTTCCCGGCAAGAATTGAATGTTTTAGTCGAATTGAATTTACTCTCGCCAGAAGAATTAGAAACCGCGATCGCCACCGAGTATAATCCAGCTAGACTCAGTTTTCCCAATACCCCCGATATTTGGGTGAGAGATGTTCTCAATGTTGGGGTTGATCCGGTTTATTTACTCGAAACGCTTAAAACGCGATTTTTAGAGGCTGGGGGAACGCTATTAGAAAATACGGCTTATCAAGGGGCTGTTATTCATCCCAATGGTGTGGCAGTTCAAACTTCCACTTCAACTCTAACAACGCGGTTATTATTAGATGCCATGGGGCATTTTTCTCCGATTGTTCGGCAAGTTAGAAATGGACAAAAACCGGATGCGGTATGTTTAGTTGTGGGGACTTGTGGCAGCGGATATGAGAACAATGAAACGGGGGATATTTTTGCCTCATTTACACCGATACAAAATCACTGTCAATATTTTTGGGAAGCATTTCCTGCCCGTGATGGCCGCACCACCTATTTATTTACTTATATTGATGCCGATCCGGATCGCTTTAGTTTAGAATTTCTGTTTGAAGAATATTTTCGGTTATTACCAGATTATCAACAAATTTCTCTAGAAAAACTCCAATTTAAGCGGGCTTTATTTGGCTTTTTTCCTTGTTATCGCAATAGTCCTTTACAAACCCCTTGGGATCGAATTGCTTTTATTGGCGATAGTAGCGCCAATCAATCTCCGCTAAGTTTTGGCGGATTTGGAGCCATGATCCGGCATTTAAACCGCTTAACGGTGGGAATTGAGGAAGGCTTAAAAACGGATTGTTTAAGTCATACAGCTTTATCCTTATTACAACCTTATCAACCCAGCTTATCAGTCACCTGGCTGTTTCAACGTTCTATGAGTGTGGGCGTGAATCAAACGGTTTCAGCCGATCAAATTAATCAGTTATTGGCGGCTGTTTTCTGTGAAATGCAACAATTAGGGGAACCGATTCTTAAACCTTTTTTACAAGATGTAGTGCAATTTCCGGCTTTAGCCAAAACATTAATTAAAACGGGTTTATTTCATCCTGGAGTAGTATTTCCGGTGATTCCTCAGGCGGGACTAGAAGGATTATTAAACTGGACAATTCATTATTTTAATTTAGGAGTTTATACCCTACTGAGTCCGGTCGGAAAAACATTAAAACCACTGGTTAACAATCTTTCACCCACTCAACAATATTATTATCATCGTTTATTAGACGCATGGCAGTATGGTTCGGGTAGGGATTATCAAGAATAGTTAAGCAACGACAAAGCCACTGATGATACGATCCTAGAGGGTCAAAGCGTTTTTATTTTAGATGAAATGGATTAGAGAATTTTGTTTTTGTTTCTGATAGAAGTTAGAAGGTCAGGATATGATTGAAATAGACTCAGATAACAATCCGTATATTTTTTGATTTTGTTATTCATTCATCACTCAATTTCAAAATGAAATATCATATTTTATTAAGCCGACATTTTGATCTCGAACGTTTTGAACAGGACGCTTTGATGGACAAGTCTCCTCGCCATACCCTCAGAACCTTGAGTTTAAGGCTGAATGCGATTGTCCATGACCCGAGTGAATATGTTGCTTGTGTCACCACTTCTGACAATGTTCTCTCAAAGTTAACGGGGGGTAGTCAACCGCAACATTGGGCAATGGCCCGGACGTTAGCCCCAAAATTAACCCATGATGACGTTGTATTCTGTATTGGTGAAGATTCGGGTTATCCCATTGCGGCGATGTGTGAGTCTGAGGGTCGCCCTAAAATTGCTGTATTGATTCATAATGCAAACCGTCCCCGGAGTCGTTTGGCGATGAAACTGTTTAAGTTAGCTGACCGAATTGACTTATTCATGACCAATACGGCATCGAAAGCTGATTTTCTACGGCAATACCTGAATATTTCGTCTCGACGGGTGTGTTTATTGGACGAACAAACGGATACTTTGTTTTTCACCCCTGGCCCCCAATCTGGAAACAAAAAACGTCCCATTGTCGGGAGTGGGGGTTTAGAACAGCGGGATTATAAAACTTTAGCCAAAGCCACCCAAGATCTCGATGTAGATGTTAAAGTGTGTGCGGTTTCTCCAACGGCCGAAACTTACCCGGATACATTTCCTGAAGTGTTGCCGGAGAATATGTCTTGTGATTATTATGATTGGCAAGGTTTACGGCAACTCTATCGAGATTCTGATGTGGTGGTAATTAGCCTCAAACCCCATAATTATCAAGCTGGGTTTGCCACCTTATTTGAAGCGATGGCCTGTCGGCGACCGGTGGTGATGACTCGGACGCTTGGACTGGCGGAAAAGTTTGCCGATGCCGGGGCTATTGTTGGGGTTCAACCCGGTGAAGATGAAGAGATGAAAAGGGCAATTACCGATCTGTTAGAACATTTAGATAAAGCTGAAGCGATCGCCCAACGCGGCTATGAGTTAGTTCAGCAATACTATAACAGTGAACAATATGTTAAAACCCTAACGGAAAAATTAATTGCTTTGTCTTCGACTTCGGAATTAACCATGATTCGTTCCTGAAAACAAGGTAGAGACGCTAAATGTAACGTTTCGACACATTTAACATCTCTACATTCATCCCTCAGTTTTAGGGGGCAAGGGCGTTACCTCGCAGCAGACTACCGATGGTTTTAGCGGTAATCTTCATTTGGACTAAAGGATTGGCGGGAACAACTGTTTTATAGAGATAACTATCGAAGGTCATCTTCTGAACATCGCGATCTGAACACATTTCGACAAAGGCTTCTCGCGTTGCATCACTGCGATAGAATACCCGTTGCAGAATATCCAGAACTAGATAAGTCATGCCATAGCGTTTATCCCAGCGTTTGAGATATAACTTGAGATCTTCTTCTGTGGGCAGTGTCTGACCGTTGTTGGTCACTTCTACAATGGTTTCAGCGCACATCCGGCCAGATTTAGCCGCGAAGTAAATCCCTTCTCCAGAGGACTTGGTAACCGTTCCGGCTGCATCTCCTACGAGGGCAACCCGACCCACAACCCGACGAGGACGGGGATGTTCTGGGATAGGATGGGCTTCAACTTTAATGATTTTACCACCTTCGATCCGGCGGGCGGCGCGGGCGCGAATCCCTGCCTGTAACTGTTTAATGGAGGCTTGGTTAACCTTCATTGTACCCGTTCCCACGGCAACGTGATCGTATTTGGGGAAGACCCAGCCGTAGAAGTCTGTGGAGACATCGTCACCGACATACATCTCAGCGCGATCTTCGTAGTAAGCCATTTTATCATCGGAGATGCGAATCCGTTCCTGGAAGGCGATCGCATAGTTATAGTCCCCAGCATCAATGGCTTTGGCGACTCGGGAGTTGGCCCCATCTGCCCCGATCACCATATCCACTTTTAAGGTTTTGGCAACCCCAACCGTTTTCCCTTCTGAGTGATCGCTGTAGTGAAGGGTATAAGGATCGGTATTATTGGTGGGAATATCGAGTTTATGAACTGTACCGTTAATCAGCTTTGCGCCGAGAGTTTCCGCCCGGTCTCGCATAAAACCATCGAGGATTTCCCGACGGCACATCCCAATATATTCGTTTTCGTTTTCAATATTAATATCGACTTCCCGATTAGAGGGGGAAATCATTTTCATTTTCCGTACCCGTCGATCAATAATCTCAGGGGGTAGATCGAATTCATCTACCATACACAAGGGAATTGCGCCTCCACAGGGCTTGGCATTATCCAGCTTGCGTTCAAATAAGTAAGTTTCAATTCCGGCTTTTACTAAAACCTCAGCAGCAGAGGAACCTGCTGGGCCAGATCCAACGACAGCAACCCGTAGAGTCAAAGTATTCTCCTATCTATCTCGTTGTTATTAGCTGAGATGGTATCACGCTATGCTCAGAGAGGGGGGCGGATTTGCCTCAGTTGTGACGGAATGAAATAGACCTTAATAGATCGCAATAAATTATGAGGCAAATAGGCAAGTAGGCAATCTTGCTATAGGTAACGGGTAAATTCGAGACCCCGCGCCGCCGTCAGGCGCAAGGGAATGCTCGAATTAGGGTAGCGGGTAACAGTTTCTCTCCCTGTCTTCCTTGTCTCCCTGTCTTCCTTGTCTTCCTTGTCTCCCATGTCTCCCTGTCTCCGTTCCCTACCCCCTATTCCCTCACCAAAGACTGATTTTTCTAGCCATAGGTTCGCCAGTGGTGGTTGAATATAAAAATACGATATAAATTTTTGTGAAGTTTAGGAGTCGGTATGTACATTGTACAGATTGCCTCGGAATGCGCCCCCGTAATTAAAGCTGGCGGATTAGGTGATGTTGTTTATGGGTTAAGTCGAGAGTTAGAAATTCGCGGTCATGGGGTTGAGATTATTCTGCCCAAGTATGACTGTATGCGGTATGACCAAATTTGGGGACTGCATGAAGCTTACCGAGATTTGATGGTTCCCTGGTTTGGCGGGGCCATTCATTGCGATGTTCTCTGCGGTTGGGTACATGGACGACTCTGTTTTTTCATTGATGCCCATTCTGGCGATTTATTTTTTAATCGCGGTTGTTATTACGGTTGTAATGATGACAATATGCGCTTTGCTTTTTTCTCTAAAGCCGCATTAGAGTTTTTATTAAAAACAGGTAAGCGTCCTGATATTATTCATTGTCATGATTGGCAAACTGGTTTAATCCCTGTGATGTTGTATGAAATGTACAAATACAATGGCATGGAAAACCAACGAGTTTGCTATACCATTCACAATTTTAAACATCAAGGCGTATCGGGTGTTGAGGTATTATGGGCAACGGGTTTAAATCGAGAAGAATATTATTTTCAATATGACCGTTTGCAGGATAACTTCAATTCCTTTGCCCTTAATTTGATGAAAGGGGGGATTACTTATTCTAACTTTGTCACTACTGTTTCACCCCACCATGCATGGGAAGCCCATCAAGGAGAATGTGGTTATGGATTAGGTCATACGCTACACGTTCATCAGCAGAAATTAGCTGGGATTTTGAATGGTATTGATTACAATATTTGGAATCCAGAAGTCGATCATTATATTCCCTATCACTATAGTTTAGATGATTTGACGGGTAAAGAAAAAAATAAAAAAGCCCTGAGAGAAAAGCTATGGTTACGGGATGTTAAACGACCAATTATTGCCTTCATTGGTCGCCTCGATCAACAAAAAGGGGTGCATTTAGTCCATCATGCGATGTACTATGCTTTGCAGCGAAATGCCCAATTTATTCTACTAGGATCTGCAACTGAACCGGCTATTAATGATTGGTTTTTGCATGAGAAAGGTTTCTTAAATAGTAACCCAGACTGTCATTTAGAAATTAGCTTTAATGAGGAGTTAGCCCATTTAATTTATGCGGGTTCTGATATGATTATTGTTCCCAGTAATTACGAACCTTGTGGCTTAACTCAAATGATTGGCTTGAAGTATGGAACGGTTCCGATTGTTCGCGGTGTGGGGGGACTCGTCAGTACCGTATTTGATCGAGATTATGATCCTAATAAAGCGCCTGAAAAACGTAATGGTTATGTATTCTATCAAACCGATAATTTAGCGTTAGAATCTGCTATGGATCGGGCAATTGGATTATACGATCATTATCCGAAAGAGTTTGAAAAACTGCAAATTCAAGGGATGGAATATGACTATTCTTGGAATAATCCCGGTACAGATTATGTACAAATCTTTGAATATATTCGCCATCGATAAGTTCAATAAAATTCTGTGATTTAAAAAACCCGGCTTCTTTTAGAAACTGGGTTTTCTGCTATAATGGTGATTAGATAACAGAGAAAATTTTTATTAAAATGTCTCTATTAATATCATTTTTTATCAATATTGTTATTGATATTGCTTGCGGAATTTTATCCCAATTATACCTAGACCAACTAATGCTAAAGTTAGATTAGGTTCAGGAACTTTGGTTGCGATTAATTTTTCACCTAATGCATCTCCTGCTGTGGGGTCATTCAAAACTTCTGCAGCGGTACGAGTAAAAAATGCAATATCCAAATGCGATCGCCTCCCGGTAAACCCAATAGGTAAATCTGGAAATTCACTTCCCCAGTCAGTTAAATGAACGTGAGGACTCGGTTCACCATCCGGAAACAAATCTACTTTGGGGTTCGGGGCTGACCAGAAATTAAGTTCCTCGCCGCGAATACCCCCGACATTTAAACCATCTGCTTCATTCCAAACTCCTTCTTGAAAAATTGTATTATTAGAAGTGTTGAAATTAAAGTTAAATTCAGGTAAGATTAAATGATTATCCGCAAAGGCTTGAATTAGATTTCCATCGGGATCAAAAAAGGAAATATCAAAAGATTCTAAATCCTGTTTACGAACAATTCCATCTGCATAGTTTTGGGTTTCATCATAACTGAATGAACCGTTAGCAGAATAACCAGCAGTCTGTCCTGTCCAACTTAAATCAAATGTAACCGCTTCAGCCGAATTAGGAGAGATTAAGCCATAGCTTAAACATACTATACTTGCTGTTAAAAGTCTAGAGTAAAGTTTTTTCATTAGCCCATAACACGATAATTTAGATCGATCGCTGAAATACTAAGTATTCTTGATAGAACTTATCACATCTAAATTCAAAATGAAAATGACAGTCTGTCAAACTTGTTTCGGTTTTTAGGCGATCATTCCGTTAAAAAGAAGAACCCGGCTGTTTTAGAAATTCGGCTTCTTGGGGGGTTGTTTCTCGTCCTAAAATCTGATTTCGATGGGGAAAGCGTCCAAATTGCCGAATGACTTCAAAATGACGAATTGCATAATCAATTGTCATCGCACTATCTGGATCATGACTTAATTTACGAAATAAAGCAACGGCTTTGCATTGGTTATCGAGATTTTCGCTATGTTCAAATGGCAGATAAATAAACCATCTTTCTACAGGTAATAACTGTTGATCATAATCATGTTTTACAGCAAATTTAGCCAGACTTAAAGCTTTTTCATCAGTGGCGTACATTTGAGGCTGATCTCTAAAGATATTACGAGGAATTTGATCGAGGAGTATAATTAAGGCTAAACAGCTTCTAGGATCATTTTTCCAACTGTCTAAAACTCCTTGTTTTGCTAATTCATAATCTATTGAAAACTGTTTTTTTATTTCCTCATCCGTATTAGGATTTTTAGTAAACCAAAATTTTTTCGGCTTACCATAATCTGCTTTATTTTTATTTCCGAACCAAAACTCTAGGATATTTTCAAAGCTTGACATTTTTAGGTTATTTTCAATTTATATTTTATCTAATTTATCTCTATAATTTCAGAGACTCTTAAATAGATATTGTATTCAATTCTATCATCAATTACAAATATCTTTAAATATCACTTATAATTTTATGCGGCTTTGTATTTTACCAAACACTGAGAACTTTAGTAAAGAGTCTGAAGGCATATATTCTGCTGATTCTTTAAAAAGATTAAACATTAGACTTCGCCGCAGTTATTGGGAATAGGGAATATTAGAAAATAATGGAAACAAAAAATAGCAGAAATGATTATATTTTTATTGTTGTAATAGTTCTATTATAACAATAGCGATTGATCTAAATTATTCATTTATCTCTGACTTTCTCAAACTATATTAAAGATTAATTGAGTTTTCATTTTTGTACATAAATCAATGAATTATAATGGGTAAATCATCTTTTGATTCAGATTGAACCTGACCAATAATACAGCTTTCATGATATCCTAATTTGCGAAGATCTTGTAAACAATATTCAGCGAATTCTGCCGGAATACCTACTAATAAACCACCCGATGTTTGCGGATCAAATAATAGCGGATAAAGCGGATGTAAACGGACTTTATTTAAGTTTTGAATCCATTGAGAGGCTTGTAAGTTTTCCGGATAAATAGAACTGAAAAATCCTTGCTGTATTGTTTCTGCTGCGCCGGGTAAAATTGCTATTTTTTCTAAGGATAACTCTACGGTAACTTTAGAAGCTTTAACTATTTCTAGTAAATGTCCGATTAAACCAAATCCTGTAATATCTGTGCAAGCTGTTGCTTGATACCGTTGAAAACAATCTGCTGCGGCTTGATTAGATAATAACATTGATTCAATTGCTGTTTGAATCCATCGTCCTTTGCATTGTAAATTCATATCTGCTGCAAATAATGTTCCGATACCCAACGCTTTCGTTAAAATTAAAAGATTACCCGGTTTTAATCCTTGTTTTTTTAATAGTTTATTTTGAGTAATTAAGCCATTACAGGTTAAGCCAAATGCTAAATCTTTATCCTCTGTTGTATGTCCACCAACCAAAACGGCTGAGGCAGTATTTAATACTTCTGTTGCACCCAATAATAATTGATAGAGTATTTCTTCTTTTTGAGTTTGACTTCCATAAGGTAATGTGACAATAGCTAATGCGCTTTGAGGAGTTGCACCCATGGCAAATAAATCGTTTAAACAATGATTAGCCGTAATTTTTCCAAATAGATAAGGATCGTCAATTAACGCCTTGAAATAATCCACTGTTTGCACCATTATTTGATTATTAGGAACTTGTATAACCGCAGCATCATCGGCATGATTAAGTCCGATTAATATATCTTCTCGTTGGCTTTGAGAGGGAATACGATTTAAAACCTGTTGTAATATAGAATGACCGACTTTTGCACCACATCCATTACAATGCATTTCTGAAGATTTTGAGTTATTCATATCAATAGATAAATTGCGAAATTGATCCATAAATTTTCGATCAATATAATCTTTCCATTTCCATAAAAAGGAGTAAGGCCCTAAACGTAACCAATCCCGAGAGGCAATTGCTTTTTCGTCTCCTGTGCCTATTAAAATTAAGAATTGCTGTTGCGGAATAAAAGATTGAGGCGGCTTTTGTTGTAAAACTTTTATTAAATTATCAAATAACGGTTTTCCTTGACGGACTGCAAATACACCGGCTTTTGGACGAGGATGATTAACGATTGTTGCTACATCTCCGGCTGCAAAAATATGGGGATGGGAAATAGACTGTAAGGTATCTTTAACTTGGATAAAACCTCGCTCATCGGTTACTAAGTCTGTTTGTTTGAGCCAAGCAGTTGCTCCCGCTTGAGTTACCCAAAACACATGATCGCAGTCTATTTTTAATCCTGATTCACAATAGACTCTTTTACTACTATTTTCTTTTCCTATAATTTGAGAAACCGTTTGATTTAAATGAATATTTACACCGCGACGAGATAATATTTTTTGCAGCGTTTTACCCACCCAAGGATGACGCTCGGGAATCAGTTGTTTGCCGCGATGAAATAAATGTAATTCTAAATTCGTAAGAGGCTGTTTTGCTGAGTCATAAATTCGCTGTAAATGAGCCTGGACTGAGAGGGTTAATTCGACTCCGCCTGCACCGCCGCCAACAATTGCTAAACGTTGTTTTTGTTGGGGATATTGAATCACGTTTTGTTTGATTTGATCCCAGTATTGGAGAAACTTTGAAATGGGTTTAACAGCAATTGCATATTGCTCTGCTCCGGCGACAGTTAATCGGTTGGGTGTACTGCCAATATTAATTGAAAGAATATCAAAAGAAATCGGGGGATGATTACTACACAGCACTTGATTTTGAGCTAAATTTAATCCAATCACTTGATCATGGATTATTCGTCCTTGAGCAAATTGAGTCAGTGGCCGCAAATCAATATGAACTTCATCAAAATCATACAGTCCGGCAATATATCCCGGCAGCATTCCTGAATAGGGTGTATGATACACATCAGTAATCAAAGTGAGGCGAATACCAGGTATCGGATTCATGCCAAATTGTTTGAGGACAATGGCATGGCTATGGCCTCCCCCAATCAGAACTACGTCTTGAGTTATATTTTGATCCTGCTGTGAATGCATACTTAGGCAAGATGATTAGAATGAGTCACTGCTTCCACAATAACCATATCAGGCTAAAGAATTCGGGAACATCACGAGATCTCTAAACTTACAGGAATCATATTCATTGAATGAAGACTGATAATCTGTAGTTGGAGTGGGTATTTAAATTCCAAATATCATCCTATAGGAACGTAACAAAACTTAATGAGCAGTTATAATGGGTCGTGTGATTATACGAGCAGAGGTATGGTACAGGCTTTGTTTGGAAGCGCTCCTTTTCAAGCTAACGGTGGCGATCGCCTAGTCAGTAAAGCGGTCGGAGCAGCTATTGCAGCTCTGTTCAAGCGATCTGATAAAGTCGAGGCGAACGTCCGTGCTGAACCCGTCACAAAACTGCTGCAAGGTAGTGTAGACGGGTTTGACTTCATTGGTAATGGGATGCTCATGTATAATGGCCTTCGCATTGCTGTGATGGAGTTGTATTTACAGGCTGTCTCCATTGACTTTGGTGCGATTTTTTCAGGTCAAGTCAAATTGAGGCAACCCACCCAGGCTACGATGCGAGTTGTACTGACTGAGGAGGATTTGACTGTATCGTTTAACACACCTTTCGTCGTCGAAAAGTTACAACGTCTTCAGTATCAAGATCAACCTCTGAAGTTTAGTGAGACTCAGATGACAATCACTCCGAATAAAACCCTGCGGTTACAATCTCAGGTGAAAATCGGGGATGCAGCTCAACCGACTCCTATTGAATTTGAGACGGAGGTGGATGTAATTGGACGAAGTAAAATTCAGTTTACCAACGTCTCCTACAAGGGAGATGAAGAATCTGTAAATCTCAGTAAGGCGCTGATCGATCATGTGAATAATATTCTTGATCTTGATAAGTTTGCCTTAGATGGAACTCAGTTACGAGTTGATCGAATGCGACTGCAAAACGAAGCAATCGTGTTTTACGGAACAGCGCAAATTAACCGTTTTCCTCAAGTTAAACGTCGTTAATTGAGATCACATAACCGCGATCGCTATTGAGGAAGATTGAACATCTGTGTGGCGACGTTCTATGGAGCGTCCCTCCAGAATAGTTCATCTCTGATGAGTTGTATTTTTATAGCCCTGAGTTATCAGTAAGCTGGATAGTCAGAATATAAGACTTTTGGCAACTGTTGCTGTTTTTTAGCACTCATCAATATTTCGATGTTGTAATATTGTTGATTTGATGATGGGCAAGGTATGTTTCTCTGGTTAAGTTCGCGATGGGGATAATTAGCAAACCACTCAGCGCCACGGCGATAGTATTGTCAGAGATGAGAATATCAATACTCAACACTCCTAACACAAAGAATAGTTTCTTCTAAAATTGATCCAACTTCAAGCATTCGTTACCACAGCCGAAGCGGGTTTAAGTTAAGGTATTAGATAAGTCAGTTAAGTTGTCTGAAGGTATGGCTGGACATAGTAAGTGGGCAAATATAAAACGCCAAAAAGCAAGAGTTGACGCGGCTAAAGGTAAAGTCTTTACAAGGATATCACGGGAAATTATTGTTGCAGCCCGCACAGGTGGGGCAGATCCGGCGGGTAACTTTCAATTAAGAACGGCAATCGATAAGGCAAAAGCAGCGGGTATCCCCAATGATAATATAGATCGCGCGATCGCTAAAGGTGCAGGTACATTAGCTGATGATGAGGCGGCTTTAGAAGCGATTCGTTATGAAGGCTATGGTGTAGCCGGGGTGGCGGTTTTAATTGAAGGGTTGACGGATAATCGCAATCGGACTGCTGCTGATTTACGCTCTGCTTTTAGTAAAAATGGGGGAAATTTAGGGGAAACGGGTTGTGTGAGTTGGATGTTCGATCAAAAAGGGGTGGTGACGCTTTCAGGCCCGATTGATGAAGATAAACTGTTAGAAGCGTCAGTTGCTGGGGAAGCGGAGTCTTATGAATTAACCCCGGTGGATGATACGGAGACAGAGGGAGCGGAAGTGTTTACTGAAGTCAGTCATTTGGAACAGTTAAATCAAGTCTTACAAGATGGAGGATTTAAGGTGATTCAAGCAGAATTACGCTGGATTCCGAATAATACGGTTGAGGTAGAGGATATAGAAAAAGCTCGCTCAATTTTAAAGTTAATGGATGCATTAGATGATTTAGATGATGTGCAGAATGTCACCGCAAATTTTGAGATGTCGGAGAGTTGTTATCAAGCTTTAGAAGCAGAATAAACTATTTTTAGAATAAGGATTAAAGAGTATAATTAATTGAGACAGATAAAGTGACATACAATTTTTCATCAGCTCTATTTAACACTTTCAACTCAAACGATTAAAAATTTATATATTTGTCAGATTATGGTGAGATTTTTAGGAGAACTTCAGAGTGATTAATTCTACGATTTTATAGGGGTTGACAAGTTGGTATCCGGTTTTGTATCATGCTGAACATAGACTAATATCGAGGCATGGTCTATCTACAAGCTCAATTTTTTGTTACCCTTCGCTTCAAACCCTGATTCTCTCGAAGAATAAGTCACCCTAAAATTGAATTTCGGCGAATTATCGCATATTAGATAATGCACGAATATTGTTAACTCCGCTTTAGCTAGATTTGACAAAAAAGCCAAAATATGCATTATCTCTCAATTCTGATTCAAGATTTTAATTAAAGTAGTCGTTTAATTCAGAAAAATAGCGATCGCGTAGCATGGGTTTATCCGTATCGCGTTAAACTACTATATTGTGAGACCTTACCCGTGAATCAGAAAGGCTAAAAAATAACAATCTCTATTTTTAGTGGTCATCTGCCCAAAATGAAAAATTCCCATCCACTCGCGATTTTTGTTCCTTGGCTACATATGCATCAACCCCCAATTTGGACGGATAGCCAACCGCCTCAACTGATTGGGAACTTAGAAAAAATGCTGAATAGCCAGGAAAACTCCGAGGAAAACTGGAACGCTCAATGGTTTGCTCAAGCCTATAAAAATCCTGCCCGTTATGTGGAACACTTAAAAGCTCAGGGTTATTCTCCGCGAATGATGGTAGATTATTCTGGGGTATTGTTAGAAGAAATAGCAAAACTTTCGAGTAATGGTTATTTTGATGGGTTAGTCGTCGATGGAGAACCGATTGGTAATGTGATTGAGTTATGGCGACGAGTCCTAGAACAACATCCCGAAGCAGTAGAATTTGCTGGAACAGCTTATAGTCATTGTTACTTTCCCGCTACACCGCAACGAGATCATGAAGCCCAGATATTAACTTGGCGGCAGGTATTTGCGGATTTATTTGGAGATGCGGCATTATCGCGAGTTAAAGGATTTTGGTTACCCGAAATGGGAATGACAGGAGATGCTGCCGAAGCGTTAGCCTTTATTCGGTTATTAAAGCGTTGTGGTTATGAATGGATTATCTTGCCTCATGCGGCTTTAGAACGCCCAGAAGATTGGAGTACTCCCGAATTAGAAAATCGGGTTCATTGGTTGGTGGTGGAGTCTGGGGGAGAGTCTGAACGGATTTTATGTGTTGTTCGCGATACTGATATGGGTATTCGTCAACAAAGCGGTCAAAATGCCGAAGGTTGTATTGATGATATTCGTTATCGCGGTAAAACCGTACAAGAATATTCTGACATTCCGGCGTTAATTGTACCGACATCCGATGGCGAAAATGGCAATGTGATGATGTTTGAATACTTCAAAAATTCCTTTGCGCCGTTATTTCAACAGTCCCAACAATGGCCGGAAATTGGGTTTATGACCGTGAGTGAGTATATGAAAACTTACCTTAATCAAGAACCCACCACTACAGTTCATCTTAAACCCGCAGGGGGTTCTTGGATAGGCGGTCATCACAGTTGGCAAGAGGGAGATTTACGTCAAACCGTTTTACAACAAGTAGAACAACTATCTCAAACCTATGCTAACCAACGACAACTTAATTCTAAGCTATCTCCAGAACAAGAACGGGCGTTATTATTATGTGAAACCAGTTGTTTTGTCTATTGGGGTTCGGCTTTTTGGGCAGAACAGGCAGAACATTGTATTGACTGGGCTTCATGTTTAATTGAGAGTTAGTCAGATTAGGTTTGTATTGATGGCAATAGCTTTCCTCAAAACAAGGTAAAACAGCCAATCAACACTCTCATCAAGTATTTTACTCTGTCTGTAGTTTATTACAAAAAACTAATCTCTGTTTTAATATGACTTGACTCACCTCAGCAGATGCCGCAGTCATTACCACTCCAGGATAAACCGCCGTTTGCCATTGAGGATGAATCAGTGCCGCACAATCATCAGAAGTTGTCGGAAAATTTAATAAGGCTTTGGCAACCGCCACATCGTCGTGGGTCAGACTTCCCCGACGAGAGAGAACCGGATAACCCGTCTTTGGATCAAAAATATCGCTACAAAAACCCTGATGCTGTAAAGCGTGAACAACGGATAAACTAAAATTGAGAAATTGATCTCGAAGCCGCTGTTTTTCTCTGTTTACAGTCGTATTGCATTGATTTAAAGGAAATTGAGCCTGTTGTAAGATTAGAATAGTCCAGGCTGTTTTTGCAGACCATTCCGGCAATAGATCTGCTAAATTTTGAGCGACGAATGGACTCGGACGACTCAAATAAATCTCTTGACTGAGTTGTTTTACAGTTGTTGCTTCTATTTTGATCATCTCTAAATTTTGCACCGGAAAGTCTAATTACTGAGTTAATAATTCCTCTAGCTTATGTTGATTCCACAGAGATTGATAAAGTCCTAACTGTTGAATTAATTGTTGATGAGTACCCGTTTGAACAATTCTACCTTTATCCATCACTAAAATTCGATCTGCTGTCGCCGCAGCAGACATTTGATGAGAGATAAACAGAACTGTTTTTCGTCGAACTCCAGTGGTTAAGTTATTCAAAATATGAGTAGCCGTTTGATTATCGACACTTGAAAGTGCATCATCTAAAATTAGAATCGGTGCATCTAATAATAGCGCTCGCGCTAATGCGGAACGTTGACGTTGTCCACCTGAAAGTGTAATTCCTCGTTCTCCCACAACCGTTTCATATTGTTGCGGGAAATTCAGAACTTCTTGGTGAATTTGAGCCAATTTTGCCGCCGCTATAATTTGTTCATCTTCGGCTAAAGGATCGCCGTAGCGGATATTATTTCTAATCGTTGTACTGAATAGAAAACTTTCTTGAGGAACATAAGCAATGGCACTGCGTAAATCAGATAGTTTTAACTGGGTAATATCTTGACCATCCACAAAAAGCTGATCTATTCCAATATCTAATAACCGGGGAATTGCATTAGCCAAAGTCGATTTTCCTGAACCAATCGGGCCAACAACAGCAATAATTTCTCCGGGTTGAATCATAAAGCTCACATCATCTAATGCAGGCACTTTACTTTCTGGATAAGCGTAACGTAGATGACGAGCATTAATCCATCCTTTGACCGGTTGTGATAGAGTAACAGGATTAGGATGATTTTGAATTACAGGTTTAACACTTAAAATCGATTCAATGCGATCTACACTGACTTCCCCACGTTGATAGGCTGTAATCGTAAATCCGAGTAATGCCGTTGGAAAGACTAAACGTTCGACATACAGAACTAATGCAACAAAATCCCCAACTGTTAATGTTCCTCTGGCAATTTCTTGATCGCCAAATGCAATTAAAATGAGTAAGCTTAAACTGGCTAATCCTCCCAGTAGTGGAAAGATAATATTTCGAGTTTTTGCTAAATCTAAATTGGCTTCTAGTAAATCCCGATTATAAATTCCAAATGCGCGACGTTCGTTTTGTTCCTGTGCATAAATTTTGATGAGAGAAATACCGCTCATATCCTCTTGAATCAGATCGCTCATATTAGATAGCTTTTCCTGAACCGCCATCTGTTGATCTCGGAGTTTACCGCTAAAAACTTGTACTAAAATCAACATCAAGGGATAAACTGAAATTGAAAGTACTGTTAACCGAGGACTAATTAACAGCATCACTGGAATCGTAAAAGCATAGGCAAATAAGGTATTTGCAATACTTAAAACAGCAAATCCTAGTAAACGTCGAATATTATCAACATCACTGGTGGCGCGGTTAATCAGATCGCCAATTCTGCTGTTAGAAAAGTAGGACTGTTCTAAGGTTAAAAGATGTTCAAAAATCCTTTGTTTCAAGTCAAATTCAACTTGACGACCGACTCCAAATAATTGGATACGAGAAACCATCCGAATCACCCACATTACTGAGGCAAGGATGAGGATTAAAATCGCTTGTCGTGCAATTTGTTCAAACGTAATATTTTCTTGTAAATCATTGACACTGTTACGAATTAACAGCGGGATATAAACCCCGATCAGATTCACCAATAGCAAAGCAAAAATACCAATTGCTGAAGTTCGCCAATGCGGTCGAATATATGTACCTAATTTTTGTAGTCGAGAGTAAGCCATTTTGGGATAAGAATAAAGTCTTAATTTTCCGTTTCAATATTAAGTTGTTGTCTAACGAATTCAACAGACAAACTTAGAGATTCTGCGATTTGTTCAACGCTTAAGCCGAAAGAAAATAACCGATAAATTGCATCTAAACGAGCCTGTTCTGCTGTTCTACGAGCCTGTTCTAGTTCTAAATAGGAAAGCAACTTTTCCGGCGTGACAGGATCATAAAATCGGAGTTCTCCTGATTGTAATTGTAGTTCTAAGTTGAGAACTTCGCTCTTTAGAATGAGTTCATTATTCGGTAAAAGAGTCGGTTGAATCTCAACATAAATTTCACCCACTAAACGATATCCTTTTAAAGCCGGCTTCAGATAATCTTGAGTCGGATCATACTGAAAATATTCCGTTACGCCAAGGAATGCATACAGTCCTTTTTTTAGTCCTTGATCTTGGCTGACTGTACTTTTAGAGGTAATTTCAATCACAAAATCAGGCGCTTTATTGTTTTCTTCCCAAAGTTTATAAGAACGTCGCGACTGATTAGAAACACCCAAAATCACAAAGACATCTGGCGAAATTACAGCCTTAGGGTTTCCTTGTTCATAATAGATACAAAGATTCCCAGAAACATAAACCTGTGGTTGATCTTTGTAATAATATTTAAGTGCTTCAACCGCATAAATTAAATAGTCACGAGTCGGATCGCTTTCTGCCATCGGTTCGCCATCACTCTCCGGATAGTCAATTTCAGGAATGATTGGAATAGAGGTTTTCATCACAAATCATGAGGGATATTGAATCATAAGCGCCTTGGGTTAATCTATTGTAATCAATTTCTGCAACTCTTTGTGAAGCAGAATTTTACTCACCACTCGTTTTGTGGCTGTTCAAGGATAAAAAGTTAATCTTAAGTTGAGTTAATTAATGAGTGATTCGTTCGGGAAACAGTTGACAGGCGCGTTCTGTGGGTTTGTTAACGTCTGATAAACGAGAGGTTAAAAATCGATCCATCCACCCTTCTAGATAGGTACGATTGGCTTGTTTTTGTTCCGGATCTGTGGTATCTAATGGATGGGGTGCTAACCCTCGAATCGCAGCCGTTGTCACACAAAACATTGACTTTTGAAAGGTTTGACAAATTTGGATGCGTAAATCATCTTCTCCCCGACAACTAACACGGTAAATTTCATGTAAATATTCAGGTAAATAATGCCGCATATCTTGCATTAATTGAGTCGGGGGAATTCCGGCACCGCCAATGGGTAATGGATCGGCGTATAATGCCCCATAGGTAAAGTCTTTTTGTTCGTCTGGAATTTGATGCACCTGAGCATTATAAGACACCGTTCCGGGGAATGGCGTTCCCCTGAAGAAAATGGCTTCAACATAGGGAACTGCTGTATCCATTAAAAAGGTTAATCCAGCCGATTTGGGTAGAATATCATATGGCTTGCCTGCAATTTCTACAGTATAAGTAATCGGTTTACTCGCATCCGCCACTAACCCGGCTAAAATATGATCCACCACTTGAGGAATTGATTTAATTTCTCCTTTATCAAAACGATCGCTTAAGGAAAGAAACATATCACTCATCACCCGCCAAAATTGACCCAGTCCGCTGTAATAGGCGAGTTGGCGCACTTGTTCGGGGATGAATTCTGGGAAAATTTTATGCAAAAACTGCATGAAAATATTACCTTTTAACTTTGCTTGAATGGCTGTTTCTGCCAGTTGCTTAAATTCATCTGAATCTAAATATTTATCTAAGTCGCCGCCGCCATGCCAAAACATCGATTTCATACAATATTCGGCATATTCAAAATTAATCCGATCGTGCCACCAATGTTGTAATAAATTATCAAAGGTAATGCCGTGATCGAAATATTTAAAGAAGGGAAATAAGACTAAAAACTGACTATCTGCTACATAATTTAAATTGATCGAATAAGCATCTAAAACAACGCCATAACTTTTAAGAATTCCCACCACTTCCGTCACATTTTCGGGAGAATCTGGTAATAAAGCACCACCTGCTTCTAAACGTTCAATATAAGCGATCAGTGGATGTTGGGATGGTTTAGAAAGAGTAGATGTCATGATTTTTATTGGTTATTAATTGTTTATTATTGATTATTAGTTATTGATTACAGCTTAACTCCTATCGCTATGAATTTGAGCAAGATTCGGTTGAGAATTCATAAATACTGTTGTGGTGCTTTCACTCATATCAACTAAAACTTGAGGTAAAATTCCAAGAATCGTAATAATCACAGCTAAAGCAATAGCCGGAATTCGATCTCGCCATTGTACCGGAGGTAAATTCACCACCAAATCAGATAAACGACCAAAAAACGCTCGATTTGTCAAGACGAGGAAGTAAACGGACGTTAAACCTGTCCCAATCATACAAAGTAATGTTTGAATCGGGAAGACTTCAATACTGCCGCGAAACACCAAAAATTCGGAGATAAACCCAACTAAACCCGGAATTCCGGCGCTTGCCATCACGGCTAATACCATCAAACTCCCAATTAACGGTAAACCTCGTTCTGGGTTCAATAGTCCCCGTAACACTTCTAAGTCACGGCTACCGGATTTTTTGTAAACCACTCCCACTAATAAAAATAGTAAACCAGAAATTAAACCATGACTCACCATCTGAACCACAGAACCTAACAAAGCCAGCGGGGTGGCTGCCGCAAATGCCAGTAAAATATACCCCATGTGGGCAATAGAACTGTAGGCAACCATTTTCTTCATATCGGTTTGGGTAATAGCACAAAACGCCCCGTATAACACGCTGACAACTGCCCAACCCGCAACCCAAGGGGCAATTGCTGTCCAAGCTTCCGGGAATAACCCTACCCCAAACCGCAGTAAACCATAAGTTCCTAGCTTTAGTAAGACTCCGGCTAATAATACAGAAATGGGGGTAGAAGCCTCGACGTGGGCATCGGGTAGCCAGGTATGGAAGGGAACGAGGGGAATTTTGATGCCGAAACCGATAACAATTCCAGCCAGTAAAATCAGTTGAGTGGTTAGCGGTAAAGCTGAAATACCTAATGAGGAGGAACGTAAGGTATCAAGATCGAAGTTAGGGGCGTGAGTCAGCCAGACAATACCAAGGAAAGCAGCAAGGACTAAAATACCAGAAACAGCGGTATAAATCAGGAATTTAGTTGCTGCATAACCCCGTCGTTTTCCACCCCAAATTGCAATTAACAGGTATAACGGAATTAGTTCTAGTTCGTAGAATAGCAGGAAAAGTAACAAGTTTTGAGCGAGAAAACTGCCTGCAATTCCAGCATAAATTAGGAAAATTAATGCATAATACAGTCGATGTCGGTTAATGGATGAATCTGTACTCCAGATCGCAATTCCTACTAATAATCCGTTGAGAATCACTAAGGGTAAAGAAATACCATCTAACCCCAGATAATAGTTCAGACCTAACACGTCTATCCAAGATAAACGTTCAACCATCTGCAATCCAGAATTACTAATATCATAGGAATTAGCAAGCCAAATTGACCAAAGAAATAGTAATCCAGAAATTACAAGAGAGATTCGCCGGGCTTGGATTGAGGTCAGTTTTGGCCAAAACCCAAGTATAATTGCTGCAAGAATCGGAACCCAAATCAGTACGCTTAACATAAATTGTGATTGCTGTTAATTAGAATGAAAAAGAATAAATGATTCTTCGTTATTTGTCATTTGTTATCTGTCATTTTTTATGAGTTATAGCTTTAATTGACCTAATCTAAAACCTCTAACTGTAATAGTCTGAAGGATTATATTAATAACTAATAACTAACAACTAACAACGAATCTTTTAAAATTGCCACAACGTTAATAGCAAAATTAGACCGATGCTGAAGGTAATGGTGAAAATATAAAATTGAGATTGACCCGAAATACTGTATTTCAATCCCTCTCCGCTAAAGAGCGTAGCTAAGCCAAATGCATTAACCGCACCATCAATCACATAGCGATCTATCCAAGCACTTAAAACAGAAATTCGGTTCACCCAAAATACCACTGTGATTTGATACAATCGATCAATATAAAAGTCATAAGCGAATAGATCTTGTAGCGATTTCCAAGGCAATTTAACGGGTCTACCCACTAGATCATAAAAGTAAAGTGCGGCTCCAATTGCCATTCCAATTCCACTGGAGAGAACCAATAAAGGCACTGCCGACTGTTCTAAAATAGCAGCCCATCCAGTTGCTGGGGCTTCGACTAAAGGAGCGCTCCAGGTGAGTAACAGTTGCCATTGTTGCAACATCATGGGTACTAACAAGGTGACAATTGTTAGAGAAACCATGGGTACTGCCATTGGCCACAATACCTCGGGGGCGCGGCGGGTTTTCGGTTGGGGGTCTCCGGCAAAAATTAAGCCAAATAACCGCGTTAAATTGAGTGCAGTCAGGGCATTAACCAGTAGCATTACCAGTAATAACCACCAAGGCACAGCCCAAAACCCAGTTACCCAACGTCGCATTGTCCAAAAGGTTCCTAACGGCATTAACGTCACCAGCCCGGCTGCACCGACCAAAAAGGCTGTTGTTGTTGCAGGCATCCGTGACCACAGTCCTCCCATTTCCGTGACATCTTGGGTATTTGTGGTGATAATAATTGAACCAATACTCATGAATAACAACGCTTTGGCGATCGCATGAGTAAACAACAGCAGCAAGGCAATATCGGTTTGTTGTAAGCCAACCGCAATAAATACAAGTCCCAGATATGCACTGGTGGAATGGGATAAAGCCCGTTTAATATCAATTTGGGCGATCGCCACTAAAGATTCACCAATCGCAGTAATGATGCCAATAATAATTAAGGTATCACTGGTAATAGTAGAGAGGGCAAGAACAGGTTGTAATTTAATCAGCACATACGCCCCAGCCGCCACAACCACAGAATTTCGCAAAATTGAAGCCGGGTTAGGGCCTTCCATTGCTTCATCGAGCCACAAATGTAAGGGAAATTGAGCGCATTTTCCAATTGGCCCGGCGATTAAGGCTAACCCCAAAGCATTGGCTACCAGTGGTGATAACTCAGCGGTTTCTGACCAGATTTCAATATTAGTGAAAGTCATACTCCCCGCTAAAGCCGATACCGCCACCACACCCATTAACAGCAATACATCCCCCACCCGTTTGGTTAAAAACGCATCCCTGGCAGCAGTCACAACCAGAGGTTGAGCATACCAAAACCCGACTAATAAATAGGTAGAGAGGGTCAGCATTTCCAGTAACCCGTAGGTGAGGAATAGAGAGTCACTCAGGGCAATACCACTAATAGCCGCTTCAAAGAAGCCAATTAAGCCATAAAAGCGAGCCAAAGACCAGTCTTTTTCCATGTAGCCGAGGGCAAACACTTGAGCCAATAGACTAATACCCGTCACTAACTCAACCGCCCCAATACTGACATGGGACACTTCTAGCACTAAAGGAAGATCTAGGTTAGGTGCTTGTAACCAAGGAATAATCAACTGTTGAGGGGGATGCTCCCAAGTCAAACGAAAAAGAATTGTTCCATGAATTAATGCAACAATTGTCATCAATAAATTAAAGTACGCCGCAGGTCTTGGGCCCGTACGACGAATCACCCCAGTAGACCAAGGCAGGGTTATAATTGCTCCCACCAAGCCATACAGCGGTACTATCCAACTTGTTTCTAAAAGCCAATGGGTCATTGATTTTAAAGGGTAAAGTCTGTAACAGAATGAATAAATAAGAAATTATTAAGGAGTTGTCTTCATTAGTGTATCGCTAAATGAGAACGGCTCTTCAATCTAGGTGTTATCTTCATCAAGTTGGCTCAATTCATTGGCTCAGAAGCGATTTCTATTTTTTGCACCACACCCACCTCAAGTGTAAATAAATGTATCGTTATGTACCCTGAACTCAATATAATTTGAACTTATACGTTACATAACTTAAAACTATTGAGTTTAAAATTATTTTCTTTCATTCAGCTAAAATCCAGTCATATCGGGGATTTGAGCATGATCTTTAAAAAAGATAAATTTTGAGAATGACTCAAATATTTACAGCTTAAACCCTTACTGTGAAAGCGTTACAGGATATTTTCTACTTCTGAAGAGAGATTGTTTACAATGGGGTTAACAAAACTTCACTTTTCTGAATATAATTGAAGTGTCAGCAATAGGTATTTATTCTCACTGGCGATGATGACTCACTTTCCTTGGCTCACCACAATTATTTTGCTTCCCCTAGTCGCTTCCCTAGCGATTCCTCTCCTACCCGACAATGAAGGTAAAACCGTTCGTTGGTATGCCCTCGGGGTTGGACTGGTAGATTTAGTTCTGACAATTCTGTGTTTCTGGCAAAACTACGATCTCGATAGTTCTGCATTTCAACTGTCTGAAACCTACGCCTGGGTTCCTCAAATTGGCTTCAATTGGTCTTTAGCCGTTGATGGCCTGTCGATGCCTTTAATCGTTTTAACTGGCTTGGTTAACACCATCGCGATTTTAGCATCCTGGCGCATGACCAAAAAACCGAAGTTGTATTACTTCCTCATTCTGGTACTTTATAGCGCCCAGATTGGTGTATTCGCCGCCCAAGACTTATTATTATTCTTCTTAATGTGGGAACTCGAATTAGTTCCTGTCTACTTATTAATCTCTATTTGGGGCGGACAAAAGCGTCTTTACTCTGCAACCAAGTTTATTCTTTATACTGCTTTAGGTTCCGTCTTCATCCTGGCTGCTGCCTTAGCCATGGCATTCTACAAAGGTGATGTCACCTTCGATATGGCAACCTTAGCCCACAAACATTATCCGATTGGTCTGGAACTATTACTCTACGCTGGATTCTTAATTGCCTTCGCCGTTAAACTTCCAATTTTCCCCTTACACACCTGGTTACCCGATGCTCACAGCGAAGCGCCTACCCCAGTTTCAATGATTTTAGCGGGTGTCTTGCTGAAGATGGGCGGTTACGGACTGATTCGGATGAACATTGAAATGTTCCCCAACGCTCACCTTTACTTTGCCCCCGTCTTAGCAGTTCTCGGTGTTGTTAATATTGTCTACGGTGCTTTAAGCGCCTTTGGTCAAACCAACCTCAAACGTCGTCTGGCTTACTCTTCGATTTCTCACATGGGCTTCGTCTTAATTGGGATTGCGTCCTTAACTGAACTCGGACTCAACGGCGCAGTCTTACAGATGATTTCTCACGGGTTAATTGCAGCGATGCTGTTCTTCCTAACTGGAGTTACTTACGAACGGACTCATACTTTAGCGATGGACAAACTCGGCGGTATGGCTGAAATCATGCCCAAAACCTTCGCCCTCTTCACAGCAGGCGCAATGGCATCCTTAGCATTACCTGGAATGAGTGGGTTTGTCGGTGAATTAACTGTCTTCCTCGGTATTACCACAAGCGACGTTTACAGTTCTAGCTTCAAGATTGTTGTCGTTGCCCTGTCTGCGATTGGATTAATCTTAACGCCGATTTATCTCCTCAGCCTGCTACGTCAAGTCTTCTACGGAGAAAGCAGCTACGGTGTAATTGTCGATGAATATCTCGGAGATGCCAAGCCTCGGGAAGTAATGATTGCCACTTGCTTACTTCTGCCCATCATCGGTATCGGTTTGTATCCGAAGTTAGCCACTCAAACCTACGATGTTAAAACAGTTGAAGTTGCCTCTCAGGTTCGTGAAGTCTTCCCCGTCTTCGCCCAACAACAACAAGATTCTGTTCTTTACTCGGGTGGTTATACTGCACCTGTAATCCTAGAACCTCAAGTTCAATCCATGTTACCCACTGACGATATGAATGCCTAATCCAAGTTCACTCGTGAGTGAGTTAAGGAACTAAATCAATAATAGCCAAGCTTATGGGCAGACTCACAGCAGTCTGTCCTATTTTATGGGTTTATTTTTAATATGATGTGAGTCAGACTCTTGTGAGATATGGGCGCGCGCGCGATCGCGTAGCGTGGGCTTGCCCGTATCGCAATTTTTCCCCCATCCCTAAATAGAATATGGCATACACCGTAGGTCAGAGGCGATAAGTGCTACAGCTCATCAAAACAATTCCCTGTATTAAGAACGTCTAGCGCTATACTATTGAATGGTTGGATTCTCGACAGTTGTTTCTGTTACTTCTTCTAAGGCTAAGGCAGGTTCAGTTTGGAGTTGTTGTGAATCACCTTGCCATCGGTCAAGGATATCCTTCATTACCGCTTCTTCTATCCAAGTTTTACAGACAACCGTTAAGGGTAAGGCTAAAACTAATCCCAGAAAGCCAAAGAATTGAGCAAAGAAAATTTGAGCAATTAAGGTAGCCGCAGGTAACAAAGCCACTTGTTTTTGCATCATCATCGGACTAAACCAGTAACTTTCTAGGTTTTGAATCACAATGTAGAGGACAAGAACAACTAGAGCCTTCCAAGGCGCATCTAATAAGGCAACAGAAACCGGAAAAATCACACTGGCAGCCGGGCCAATATTAGGAATAAAATTAAATACTCCGGCAAGTAGCGCATGGGCGAGTACAAAGGGAATGCCTAAAATCAGCAGGCCAATGGCACAGAGAATCCCAATGAAAGTCGAGGTGATCACAATTGCGCCCATCCACTGTAGTAAGGCAGCTTCACACTCAGCAAAAATTTCATCGGCGCGACGACGATAAAACGAGGGAAACAGACGTATCATTAACCGTCGATAGGCCTGAGGATTGACTAAAAACATCAAGGTAATCACCACCACCAGCAAGACTTGCAGCAGGGTGGCGAGGGAATTCGAGAAGATTGCAAAAAAGTTTCCCAGCAGATTTTGTGCTAGTGGCCCAATTTGCTGGGCAATTTCGGAAATATTCGGCAGTTGTAGTTCAATATTGGGTAACCAAGCGGGAGGATCGATCATCACCCGGTCAACCCAACGAATGAATTGTTCAAAGCCGATGGGAACAAGTTTGAGAAGTTGTTCAAACTGAGTTAGAAACGGCGGCATCACTAAACTTAAAAAGACAATGCCAAAGGCTGCCACCAACGCTAAAGCTAACAGAACGGATTTTCCCCGTGACCAGCCCAGCTTTTGGATTTTTCTCACTAAGCTATTGAGGGCGATCGCGAGTACGATAGCAGTAAAAATGAGTAGTAAAATCTGTCGGAACTGCCACAGAATGATCAAAGCGATGATCAAAGACAGAAAACCAATCCAGTCTGCTAGCTTCACAGTCGTGACTCCTGATGCCAGGGTTGAAGGAGATTAAATCTAATTAGCTAGAGCGTAGCAGATCTTGGCGCGATATAGCTTAATCCGATCCGCAATCATCATTCATCGGCGATAGTCACGCTAAACCCATCATAATCCTGACTGCTGAGAAGGTTTTGGCCGACTGTAAAATCTGTTGTTAAGGCGATTTTCTTGGGTCAATCCCTGAGTGGAGGATGAGGGACATGATGGGTTAGCACCCACTCGCCAAATTTGTAGTTTGTGTTAGAAGATTAAGGGTAAGAACAAATCTAATTTGTTCCCTTTTTCTCAAATAAGATGTAGTCACTTTCTTAAATTTGAAAAAACTACACCTTTTAAGAGCTGTAACTCTTTACTGTTTCACAAAATGTGTTGGCAAAGATAGCAGCTATCTGTTAAATTCAGGGTTCATCTCATGAAACATATTCTTCTACTACTCGGACTGATTGCGTCTACTGGGTTGACAGCGGGTCAAGTTTATGAGCAAGTTACAACGGCATCAAAATCTGAACTCAAGTCATCGACTCAGGAATTACTAATTTCCCTTAATTATGAGGGAACAAATGAGGATGGAGAAAGAGAAGGAATCGAGACTGAGCGATAACAACCAAGCCAACCTCCATCATTATCTATTATATATATTGAATCGTTGAAACCCTTGTTGAGCCAAGAACAGCAAACCTATTGAGTTTAATTAATCGGGTTATTGGTTTGCACAGTTCTCATCTACGAGTGATTTCTAATTACTCATCAAATAGGTTGTAATCATTACAATTTCATTTGACTTCTAAATTGTCTATTTTGTAACTTCATATCTACCAAATCTTCTCTATTCAGTTAACATTGAATGGAGTCCTTTTTTCAGTGTTAGTCATCATCTGAGTTTAGTTATTCCTGATTCACTTTGTTAGAATACCAGCAATGATTTTTAGCAATGAGTTGACCGGCTTGATGGCTATTTAAAGGTTTAGAAAATAAGTTGCCTTGCCCCCATTCACAGCCTAGGTTTCTGAGGCGAGACAGTTGTTGTTTTGTTTCTACCCCCTCAGCAATTGCCCCAACTCCCAAATTATGGGCTAAATTGACAATCATTTGAACAATCTGCAAATTATCTGTATTCTCTGCCATATTTTTAACAAACGAGCGGTCTATTTTTAAAGTATCAATCGGCAGCTTTTGTAAATAACTCAAAGAAGAATATCCTTTGCCAAAATCATCAATACTCAGTTGAATTTTTAAGGCTCTAAATTCTTGCAAGATTTGAATCACTTCTTCAATATTTTTCATAATTGAGCTTTCTGTTATTTCTAACTTTAAGTTACTGCCTTTGATATCATGAGATTGCATAATTTCTTGAAATTCACTGACTAAATTAGGCTGTAGAAATTGTTTGACAGAAAGATTAACACTTAATTTAAAGCTATGTTTTGACTGAGCTTGATATTGATGAAATCCTAAATTTTTCCATAAATTGAGCTGTTCGCAAGCTTCTCGAAATACCCACAAACCAATCGGTATAATTAATCCGGTTTCTTCAGCAATGGGAATAAAATGATCTGGATAAATTAAGCCGCGCTTGGGATGATTCCAGCGTAATAGTGCTTCAAAACCAAGCAATCTTCCTGTTTTTAAACTAACAATCGGTTGATAGTGTAAAATAAAATCTTGTCGTTCAACCGCGAGGCGTAAATCGGTTTCAAGTTGTAGTCGAATTAATGCCCGAGTATGCATGGTTTGATCGAAAACTTTATAGCAGGCTTTTCCTGCATCTTTGGCTGCATACATGGCTGCATCAGCATCTCGTAAAACCTGTTCTGGATGTTCATAGTCTTCTACGCCCAAAACAATACCAATACTAGCATTGATAAAAATCTCGTAGGTATTTCTCAGGTAAAAAGGATAAGTAAACTGTTCTAAAATAGATTCAGCAATTGTAATTGCTTCAGAGGGGTCTTCAATTTCTTCTACTAAAACTGTAAACTCATCTCCACCTAAGCGGGCTAATGTTTGTTGTGAGTTGAGACAAGAACGTAACCGAAAAGCCAGCGCAACTAATAGTTCATCTCCGACTAAATGTCCGAGAGAATCATTAACGACTTTAAAATGATCAAAATCCAAAAATAATAAAGCAAACTGATAAGTTTTATCCTGCTGAATTCGATCAATCGCTTCGCTTAATGTACTCATTAATAACGCTCGATTGGGTAAACCTGTCAGCGTATCATGCCACGCCATATGTAATAATTTTCGTTGTACCCGTTGACGTTCTTTAATCTCTTGTTCTAACTCACTATTACTCGCTTTAAGCTGTCGTTGAGTTCGTTTGTGTTGGGTGATTTCGGCTTCTAATTGAACAGTTCGCTGACGAACTCTTGCTTCTAACTCGGCATTAAGTTTGCGGATTTCTGCTTTTGCTTCGATTAAGTTAAATTGATTTTTAATTCTTGCCAAAACTTCTGCAATATGAAAAGGCTTGCTAATATAATCAATTCCCCCCATATTTAACGCCTTTACTTTATCGACCACATCATCTAAAACACTAATAAAAATAACTGGAATCTCTTCAGTGGCAGGATTAGCTTTGAGTTGCTGACAAATCTCATAACCGCTGATATCAGGGATTTTAATATCTAGCAGAATTAAATCTGGAGGATTAGTTTGAATCAATTTTAAGGCTGTGCTTCCTCGTTCAACGCCTTGCACATGATATCCTTCTTTAGATAAAATCCTTGATAGGAGGCGAAGATTTTCAGGTGTATCATCAACCACCAGAATGTTCGCTTTTGAATTGAGAGGGTAATGATTTTTCATTCAGCAATGGCCACTTACAAGAGTTGTCATCTTTGCTATAACCGTTAGCCTAAATCCCATCTCTCACCACTTTCCCACATTTAACGGAACAATTGGGAATGGGCATAACAGATTCAGGCTGATGATTGAGATCAACAGATTTTCTGGCTGAATCAGAAAGACAAGTTAAGCTATATTGTAGATGAGCACCCTAAGATTCAATATTCAGTCTTGTCAATGCACAGGCATAAGCTTTGCAATCCAATCATCAACTGACCCTTATATGTTTGCTGTTCATCGTTACTCTAAACAGAGTTAAATATGAATGCTAAAATAAGAGTTATTCTTGGGGGGCTTATTCCCTAAGTTGATAAGTTGATAATTTTGCAGAGTCTTACTGATAGTATACTGTTTCTAGAATAACATGGAGACTCGAAGAAGGATTAACAAAGCTCATCGAAGAACGTGAATCACGAACTGACTCTATTTTCACTTATCAATTCCTGTATGACTAACAGACTTCTTTAAAGTTAGGAAAGCAAACCGGGTGAGATTTTTAGAAGATCAAGATTATCCGGATTTTATATAATATTTTTTTATTAAGTTTAATTTAAAAAGTAATCAAATAATAAAAAAATGTAAGGGAGATGAATGTCTTGCCAGACCTCTACCTTTTCCCCTCAAGGCAAATCATTCCAGGGAGAGACTATTTGTCCCTCTCAGCTCACGAGAAAGTCGATTAGGTGAGAAATTAGGGGAGCTCCCCAGCACCTCATATCAAAAAACATCAATAAGATTAGCCATTGATATCTGTATCAGAAAGCTATTGGGCTCGAGAGAGATTCTCAAATAGTAATTAACTATTCAGTAAAAATTTTCGGCTCTATAGGAAATGGATTTTCTAACTTCTCTGAGGAAAAGGTTAAAAAGTTACCAAATACACCAATTGTTCGATACTGACGATCCCATAATTGTGTTTTATAAATACTGAAAGCCACTAGATTTTGTCGCTGTGTGGCGTTGTCCAGATGCCGTCTCAAAGCCGGACGCTGGGAAGTGACTAAGTTCGTACAAACATCCGCAAACGCCCCGGATAAGTTGAAATTCTCGAGAATTTTAGGTGCTTCTGACTCTTTGCAATAATTGTCCTTTATTTCTGCTGATAACTGTCCGGAAGCATACTCAAGATATTCTTCTTTGGGAGGGTTTGTCAATGCCATAGTTCCCGCCAAGATGGCGAGTAGGATAGCGCCTGTGCCTAAATATCCGCCTGAGTTTTTGGACAGATTTTTATCCCGAATCATCTTCTTTAACTCAAAATGCCCTTCCATTGTATCTTTAACTCTGGATAATGGGTGATGGTCTTAAATTGGATCTTCAATATTATATTAGCCAGTTCCGGATGTAAACTCAACTTATTTACTTAGCGCCATAGCTGAGGGACGCAACAGAGAAAAATTGTTACCTTAGATTACAAGCGGGGTAATACAGTTTTTGTCAAAGATTTTAATATGACTGACGAAGCTGTAACGCTTTACGCTCTACCCAATCTTTCAAGGGGGGTAAAGTTATGGGATATGATAATTTTTTCTTAAGTCTTAGAATGATGGAAAATAATACAATCACAGGATACACTATTTGATTGATTGTCTCTGATTTAGCATGATATTTTTATTAGCATAGTCGAGATTTTTCTGATACTGAATGACTCGATCTCGGGCTATAGCATAGTGAGGATGAGTCGAAGGTACAACTTTCATCAAGTTTAATGCACTTTCCCAATGATTGGCTACCTGTTGCCATTGTAGTTTATCTTGAGCAGATTGAGTTAATTCAGCAGCAATAATGGCTTGATTCACTGCGGCTTTAAATGGATCAATTTTTACAGTTTCTGTTGATTGTTTCGGTGCTTCAGTTTGTATGACTGTAGTATTAACTGGCTCGGTTATTGTCGGAACAGTTTCTGTTGATTGTTTCGGTGCTTCAGTTGGTATGACTGTAGTATTAACTGGCTCGGTTGTTGTCGGAGGGGTTGTAGAATGAACTGGATTGATTTGTTCAGTTGTCGGAGTGGCTAATGCAGTGATTGCGCCGTAAATATAATCCCAGTTTTTTAAAGTTATTTGAATATTCACAAGTATGAAAACTGTAACGAAGCCAATTGTCGCGAACTTTAGAAACTTTTTGAAGGGAAAATAGAGTCTGAGTAAATATTCTATTTGATAAAGATAGAGGATAGATAATAACCAAACTCCCGTGGCGTACAAATCTAGTTCTTGATAATAATCATCCAGAATACGGCGGCAATAGGAAGATTGGGTAGCGCTTGATAATGTACATTCATTTAAAGGGACAAAGGGAAAGCATAAAATAACAACGATAATGATTGAAACAATTAAAACAATCGGTGCGTAAATTCCTTCCCACAGTTTAATCGGACGAGGAAACCAGCGAGAGGATTTTTTTAAATCTATTAAATGATAAAGATAAGAAAGCGCTAAACACGAAGCCAGTAAACTCACTCCTAAAATGAGTAAGAATAAAAAGGGGTTGTCTGAAATCAAAGATAAAATGCCACCCAAAAACACACCCCAAAATCCGAATATTCTGACAATAACACCTATCCATAATAATAAAATAACACTTCGCAGCCAAGAACTCGGATAAGGAAACCAAGCTGGCCAATAAAAAGAGCTTGAAGTCTTCTTCTTTTTTGTCTGAGGAACTTCAGCTTCAGGCGGAGTATTTAACTGGACGCATTCTGTCCAAATTGGATTAACTTTTCCTTTGATTTTGGCTTGAATGACTGCTGTATTCAGGTAAGGCGCATTGATTTTATTTAAAATTCTAACAATCGATAAAGTACATACAGGCTGAGAGATTGTGTTTTCCGATTCTAAAAAAACATGAACAGCATCATTTTTTAACAAAACTTTTGCTTGAAAATCTTGATCTTTTAGCAGATGGTTGATGAGGGTTTGAATGGCTTCAGGGTTACCAGTTTTAGCCTTTTTAAGAGCGTTGTAAGGATCAAATTGAATCATGTGAGTTTTCCTCACTCTAATATAGGATTGATTTGAGTTTTATGACTATTTTAGTATTCCCGTTAGTAGAAAAATCACTAACATCACAATCCGATATTTCCACCCCTCTTATCTAAAAATTGAGTCAATAAGGTCATTCTGTACGGATTTTAACAAGGCGCTGTTGAAGAACACTGCATCAGTCGAGCCAGCTTAGAAATACGTTTGAACACATCAGGGTGTTGTTATTGAGTCGTAACTAGGGGGAAAAACTATGATGCATGATGGCTTAGAATGTCCGAAGTGTGGGAAACATACAATTATTCAACGGAGTAATGATTTGTTTCAATGTCTCAACTGCGACTTTGTGCGGGATTTTTCCTATATTCCAGAGCCTGTACATTTGCCGCCTTCTAGCTTTGAGATAGAAAACTATACACCCGTTACCTCTAAACCCCAGTCAGAAGATGATGCTTGGGATGCTGTTGGCGCTGTGATGATTTTTGTGATTTTTGCTTTACTGCTGGGATTATAGACTTTAATGTTAATTCTTTAGGTGAGGTGAAAATTCCGCAGTAATACGCTATATTTGGAGTACTGTACAATTAATTTAGCGAACAACCACTATTGATAGTGTGAACTGAGACTCATGAGCGCCCTTCCTGTTTCTGATTTAGAACCCGATAGTCCTGAAGAACTTGCCCAATATATTATATCAGCTCAGTCTTGGAAAGAAATTGAGTTACTCACCACTGCTTATTCTGATTGGAAGGTTGCTGCCTGGAAATTATTATCTGAAGCTGACCAAAGTCGGATTAAACAACTCAAGCGATGGGCATCTCACCCAGTGGCGCAGAAGTTTCCTCTAGGATGTGGGGTTGAGCGCGTCAGTAGCACACAGAAACAAGTCGGGACTGTGATTGAGTACTGGAGTGCTTACGGCGTTGATTATATCACCTTTCAGGTCGGTGTAGATATTGATTGGTGTCGAGCTAGCTATCTGAAGCGAACAAAGTAAATCGGTTGGATATACATTTAACTCACATTATCATCCGAGTTTAAGGCTTCTCCATTAGACTTTATCAACTTTAACGGCGGACTCGGGTTAGAAGGGGAGTGAGGCACTTCTTGCTCCATTAAATTAACAATTTCTTCGGTGAGTTTCTCAGGATGCATGAAGATAATTTTAGAATTATTACTCTTGCTTAACTCTTCATTAGCCGTAACATATTGTTTTGCAATTAAAAACTTAATAAATTCCGGACTATTGGGTTCCATTTTCATCACCCGCGCTAGTACTTCTATAAATTTGGCTTCACTTTCTGCTTCTAATATTTCAGCCCGTTGTATACTTTCTGCTGCTTTCTCTTTTTCCCGTGCATCGGTGACTGATTTAGGCGGTTCAATGGTTTGAATACTCACCCGTAAAACTTTAATTCCCCAGGTCGGTGTTACCTCATCTAACGCTGCTAGTATGGCTTTATCGACTTTACCAATTGAAGCCAATAACTCAAATAGTTTTCGCTGTCCAACCTCTGCCCGCAAAGTGTTGTTCACAAAATCAGCGATTAACTCATCTACTTTTTCAACATCATAATAAAGCTTATGTAAATCATCAACTTTCCAATAAATTGCTGCATCAATTTTTAATTTAATACCTTCTTCTGTTAAAACCTCCTGAGGCGGAATATCTATCATTCGTTCTCGTATCGTATCGTAATAAACTATTTTTTCAATAATCGGTAAAACAATTCTTAATCCTGATGTTAAAGTCCGGTTATACTGCCCTAATCGCTCTACAATTGCTTCGTCACTCTCATTAATAATCCGCACGGATGAATTTAATGATACACCGAGCATTAATGTTGCAATAATCGCGATAAAATACTCAATCATAGAATTTTATTTGATAAGAGAATATAAACAAGAAAAAGTAAAAAATTCTGTATCGGATTTATCAGCTTTTATCAATCACGTTGAAATGAGCTTTGTTCAAGGATCAATTTGTTTTTATTGTAGCACTTAGCGTGATTGTACTGCTGCCGTATTGAAAGCCTATCTAAGCCTATTGTCACCCTAGGGATACAACGGATAAAGATAGGCAGACTTTTAACTTACTCGAAAGACTGAACAACTCCTGAATGTCCTGTTATTTCTTCGAGTGGCTCAAACCGACCTCCCAAGTAGCGGGCCAAAAATTCCTCAGCGATCGCATAAAAATGCAGTCGATTTTCTGGACGAGCAAACCCATGTCCCTCATCGGTATACAAAACATACTCCACGGGTTTACCGGCTTGCTTCATGGCTTCAACAATTTGTTCGCTTTCTGCAACCTTGACTCGCGGATCATTTGCGCCTTGAGCGATCAGTAGTGGCTTTTTGATCTGATCGACTACAAAAAGGGGCGATCGCGACTTTAAAAAGTCCGGTTCTGTCTCTAAATTGCCCACACGGTGGTAAAAATTCGCCCGGATCGGTTCCCAGTACGGCGGGATACTTTGCATCAGCGTGATTAAATTACTAGGGCCGACAATATCAACACCACAAGCAAAGACATCTGGGGTAAAAGTCAACCCCACTAACGTGGCATATCCGCCATAAGATCCCCCCATAATCGCGATTTTATCGGGCTGAGCCACCTCCTGTTCGATCAGCCAGTTAACCCCGTCTATGAGGTCATCATGCATCGCTCCTGCCCATTCTCGGTTTGCCGCATTCACAAACGCTTTACCGTATCCGGTAGACCCCCTAAAATTCACCTGTAATACGGCATAGCCTCGGTTGGCTAACCACTGGGCTTGAGGGTCATAACCCCAGGTATCTCGCGCCCAAGGACCCCCATGAACCAGTAAGACCGTGGGGGCGGGTGTGGAGACTCCCGGCGGTTGGGTAAGGTAACCGTGAATGGTCAAACCATCTCGGGCGCTGTAGGAGACAGGCTCCATGTTAGCAAGGGTTAAACCTTCGAGTTTGGGTTTGTTGGTAAAGAGAAATGTACTGGTTTGAGTAGAGCGATCGTAAACGTAGTAAGAAACCGGGCCATCATCGCTAAGAAAGCTAACGAGCCACTGCTGATTATTCAAGGTTCGACTAATGCCAAATTCTCCGGGATGAATTGCCCTCACGGACGCAATATCTTCTTCTATCTCCGGATTAAGAATTTGCCACTGTTGCTTATCTTTGTAGAATGACACGGCTTCAATCTCTCGGGAAGTGGGATGCACCAAAACACCGCCCACATCATATTGAGAATCTGTAGCAATCACAGTTTCTTGTTGAGTGGCTAACTCTAAAGCAATTAATTGTTGAGCATTTGCATCATGATTGCCAATAATGTATAGAATTTTACTATCATTGGAAAATAATAATGCATCCCCTTCTTCATCGGCACTCCAGTGTCGCAGGGTGTTCCAAGAGTGTGTCGGGGTTTGGCGATACAATAGCTCAAATCCACCATCGGGTGTAGAGGCAGTAGCAGCTCGAATTTGAAACTCAGCATCTGCGGTCCAACTCACAATATTTCCTGGATTTTCAGTGTGAAATTCCACCGCGCCATTGCTCAAATTGACGTGATAAACATCAAATATTTGAGGGTTTCTTAGGTTCATTCCCACTAATATTTCATTGGGGAAGTTGTGATCTAAATTGATCACCTGTGCCCGCACACCCTGAAATGGCGTTAAATCTCGAACAATATTAGATTGGATATTGACTAAATATAAATGCCAGTTTTCGTCACCGTCGGAATCTTGGGCATAGATGAGCTGATGCAGGCTATAAGTCCAGAAAAAGAAACGAATACCTCGTTTTGAATCTGCCGTGAGTTTACGGTCGTTTTCTTGCCCTACCGTGCGTAACCAAACCTGTAAAATATTATTTTCATCTGGAGCAATGTAAGCTAAAGAGTTACCATCAGGAGATAAAGACGGACTTGTCCGTTCAGGATTGCCGAAAAGAATGTCACGAGAAATTAATGGGGGTTGTTGGGTAGTGTCTTGAGTCACTGTTACTGTTTCCTATTGATTTTGATTAATTGAACGTTATCCATTTTGATGTAGTGCCTGGGGGAAGTCCGAAGTGGCTGATTAAAAAATATCTTGAGAGGAAAAACCACAAAAATCACTGTTTTTGCCCTCTAAGGATCAATTTTTTTGCCATTGTGGCACTTTTCTTTCCGTTTTATCACATCGTGTATTAAGTTCGATATCATATTGACATTCTTTTTGTGTTATCCAGGATTATATAACCCTAATTGGTGAAAGAAATTTTACCTTCTCAGTCACCCTTTAATTATCGAAAGTATGATCTTAATCTGTGAACAAAAAAGATAAATCAGTGATATGCCATATTGTATATCACTTTTGAATTCTCACTTGAAGACTTGACTGGAGCGATGTTAGTTCTTATGAAATCAGAGATTCCGAGGCTCATTTTGACGCTTAGAAAACGCTTAGGGCTGTCACAAGAAAAGTTAGCAGCTCAATTAGGTGTTTCCTTTCAAACGGTTAACCGTTGGGAAAGAGGGCATTCTAGACCCTCTCAGCTTGCGCTGCACGCCATCAAACAGAAATTAATTGAGATGGGGGAAGCCGGGGCTGACTTATTAGCAGATTATTTCGAGGATGAGCAAAGACAAGAAATGGATGACCGCAAGTTCCAAACTTGAACTTTCCCTATATCTATCGCCTAACTGTGATGATTATGACTGAAATTGTTGGAGAATATCAAAACCCTCGCACCGTAAAATCCATTGTGATTAGTACTGATTTAAAGCAGTCATAACACCCAGGAACGATTTTCCGTGTCTTCTCTCTTTCACCGAGCTAATTCTAGTTCATGAAAGAAACGAAGCAATCCTCAATCAATTTATGAGTCACCCTTTTACTCGACCCGAGATAGTCAGCAATTACCCTCGTGCTTTTTCGAGCCTCAATTTTTAAAGCTATACCCTTTTTGATTTGTTTCTACTAGCCACATATTTTGGAGTTATACAAGGCTGTATCATCATCACTAACTCAAATACTCCCATACAATGGATGTCAGCGATCGCCGAAGCGAAAAATCTCTTCAAGCCTTGAGAATATTCTCAGGTCTTAGGGTCTGATATTCCATGCATAACACTCATGTAGCAATCCGATTTGGGTTGTATAAAAAACCGCATTTCAACAAGGAACCGGGTGAAATATTCAGTGTTTTGATCGATTTTGAGACTTTTAACAAATAATTTCGGATTACTGTAGTCCTCAAAAGAACCAAAACAGAGATAACCCAGCGGATATTTTCTGTATTGGTCGTTAATGATTCCCAGAGATTAATCGTTTAAAAAGCCTCTATTTTAAATGTACAACCCAGCCTTGAGGATCATCACTTTGAGCTGTTTTAATGGCTTTGAGTTGCTGATAGACTGTGTTGCTATAGCGACGTTCGGATATGGGCGGTAAAATCATTTCTTCTCCCTGATAATTAATCGTAGAAATCTGAGCAATGGTTGCAGCCGTTCCCATGCCGAATGCTTCTTTTAATCTTCCTTGATGATAAGCCTCTGCAATTTCATCAATATTAATCAGCCGTTCTTCTACAGTTATGCCCTGACTTCTAAATAATTGCAAAACACTATCGCGAGTAATTCCGGGTAAAATCGTCCCCGTCAGTTGAGGCGTTACAACCCTATCATCAATCACAAATGCTAAATTCATCGTGCCACATTCTTCAATATATTGATGATGAATTGCATCTAACCAAATGACATTATCATAACCCTTCGATTTCGCCTCTTTATCTGCAAGTAAACTCGCGGCATAATTCCCCGCTACTTTCGCGGCTCCAGTACCCCCCTCACAAGCTCTAACATACTGTTTTGTCACCATCAAACGAACCGGTTCAGAATAGTATGAACCCACCGGACAAGTAATAATTACAAACTTATAACTGCTAGACGGTTTTAAACCAATCGATTCATCTGTGGCAAAATAAACGGGTCGAATATATAACACACTATCATTATTTTCCGGAATCCAATCGGCATCGAGTCGAATTAATTCTTTAAGTCCGTTAATAAAAATCTCTTCCGGAACCTGAGGCATACACAATCGTTCTGCGGATTGATTAAGGCGTTTATAGTTAGCATCCGGACGAAATAAAAGAGGGGTTCCAGTCGGGCTTTTATAAGCTTTCATCCCTTCAAAAATAGCTTGTCCATAGTGAATCGCAGATATGGAAGGAGCCATTTCTAGAGAACCATAAGGTAAGATTTTAACAGATTGCCATTCACCGTCTTCGTAGCTGGCAACTAACATATGATCGCTAAAAATTTTGCCAAATGGTATATTATCAAAGTCGAGGGTTGCTAAACGAGAATGTTGTGTTTTTTCAATTGAAATTGGAAAACTAGCTGTGGTCATAAAGCACGCTTATCATTGAGAGTTTGTCATTTAATCTAGGATAGCGCTTTATTTCAACAAATAGGAAGACGAGATACTATTCTTCTCAAACCTTCCCTTTACCAAAAAATTTAGGCGGTTCAGCCAGGGTATAAACTTTCGTTTCTGCTGCTATTGCTTGTCGTAGATGTAGAGGGGTTTGCATCATTCCCAGCAATGTGATGCCATCAAACATTCGTAGTTTTCCTGTGGTTTTTTGCTGCAACAGTTGATCGACAACATGAGGATCTAAACGAGAATTAATCGCGATTCCCGAAGCCAGAGCAAATCCCCAAGGTGCGCCATAAGTTGAGATATAACTATTGTAAGAGACGGTATGCCCAAAAACGGTATTGATGGTGTTGACCAAACGGACGTGTAAATCCATTCCCCCCGGAGAGACGGGGCCTGCTTGCACCACCAAAAAGCCTTCAGGGGTGAGAAGGTGGCGGAGTTTCTCAAAATATTCCTGAGTAAATAATTTAAATGATGGCCCTTCTTCAATCGGGTCGGATAAATCAGAAATAATCACATCCCATTGCGGATGAGTGGCTTGCAAAAATTCCAAGGCATCCCCAATGACTAACTCTACTCGAGGGTCATCAAAGGCGTTTTGATGCATTTCAGGTAAATATTGACGACAGGCTTCTACCACTTCTCCATCAATGTCTACCATTGTGACTTGTTCAACACTCTTCCAGCGGAGGACTTCCCGTAGCGTTGCGCCTTCTCCGCCGCCTAAGACTAATACCCGCTTTGGAGAACCGTGATGTATCATTGCTGGATGAACCAGAGGTTCGTGATACAGAAATTCATCCCCTGTACAAGATTGCCATTTACCATCAAGAACTAAAGCTTTACCATAAGCCCCAGTTTCGACAATATATAGCTCCTGATAAGCGGTTTTTTTGTGGAGGAGGACGCTGGTGAGTCCATGAATATAGATATCCCAGGGAGTGATATACTCACTCATCCAAAAATCCGCCTTTAATTCATTCCCTGACATACCAATTCCTTCAAAATTGCTGATTTAATCTTAAATTCTTTCGCCATTTACCCAACATCGGGATCACGGCAGTTTCTACAATGATTTGTCTACCTCAGAAGTTTCTGGCTTTGATAGTGCAAGTCAATATCGAGGAATATTAGAATCAACCAGGGCTGAATAAGCATCAATTCCGCCGGTAATATTCCTGACATTTTTAAACCCTTGACCAATCAGCCATTGACACATCTGAGCTGAACGCATTCCATGATGACACAAAACAAACGTTTCCGTTTGCGGTTGAAGATATTGCTCAATTTCTTGTGACCATTGTTGGGCTTGACTCAACGGTAAATTAAGAAATCCATCAAGACTAGCAATCTCAACTTCTTTGGGTTCGCGAACATCAACCAACTGTAAATTTTCTGTTGAATTTTCTGCTAAACGATGACTGAACTCTTCGACACTAATTTCAGGAATGGACTGACTGGCATACATAATATTTATCGTAATTTTAACTTAAATGATACTTCATATTGTGCCATTGTCTTGATTTTTACGCTAGTCTCCCTCTGCCTACTCCTTCCAATCTGCACCAGAGGGGAGTGATGCTGAGAGAGATTATACTGAGTTTAAATTCAGGGAAATTCAGGATTTATAATTCTATTGTACTTCTGCTATTAATCTAGATCCATAAATTGAGTTAATGATTGCTATTATCTAATTTTTTTCCTCTCAACCAATAAGTCATCATGTCTCCTTTTCCTTTAATCGCAATGATGCCTCTTTCTTCGAGAGAGTATTGATCTTTAAGTAATAAATAAGTTGAGTGACTGACTTGAATTTCACCTCCAATGCCTTGAGATTCCATCCGAGAAGCGATATTAACCGCATCTCCCCATAAATCATAAGTAAATTTTTTTAAGCCAATTACACCTGCTACAACGGGGCCTGTATTAATTCCAATGCGGATATTAATCTGTTGATTATCATGGCGACGAAAACGATGAATTGTTTGCTGCATTTCTAAGGCAATATCAGCAATTGCTGTAGCATGATCGAGTCGGGGTTTGGGAATTCCACCCGCAATCATATACGCATCTCCAATTGTTTTAATTTTTTCTAAGTTATATCGGTCAACCAGTTGATCAAAAGTTGAGAATATTTCATTGAGAAGTTTAACTAATTCTGTGGGGGAAAGTTGTGAAGACAGTCCCGTAAAATCTGTAATATCTGCAAATAAAATAGTGGCTTGATCGAATCGATCGGCAATACAGCCGGGGCTTTGTTTAAGCTGTTCTGCGATGGGTTTAGGTAAGATATTCAGTAATAAACTTTCTGATTTTTCTTTTTCTAAGCGTAGAGCAGATTCCGCTTTATTTCTTTCTGTAATTGCATCATAAATTTGATCGAACATTTGTATAAATGCTGTAATTACATCCCCTAATTCATCCGAACGTTGAATGGAGTTAGAATAGAATTTAGGGGGAGATTGATTTAAGCTAATCGAATTTCCGGCTTTAATTAAGTCTTGTCTAAGATTTAAAATCGGAGTAATCAATAATTTTTCTAAAATAATCATTGTTCCACCTGTTACAAAGATTGAAATGATCAAGACTAAACCGGCAATTCTAAAAATAAATTGACGAATATCTTGATTAATCGCATTAGCGTTATGACGAATTACAATAATGTAGTCTTCTTTGAGTTGCTCAACCTCACAAGTCGCATCATAGCGTTCGCCTGCTGGAGTGCTGAGATAAAGACTTTGTCCTTGTTGCGCTTCAGCCAATGTTAATTGAGGGACTTCTCCAAATGTTCCCAGTTTTTTTTCGGTCAATCTATCGTAGACTGTACCGCCTAAAACAAGGGGATTCATTTCATTTAAATTAGCGAGCTGTTGCAGTAAATCCGTACTAGATTGCAAAGGATAAGTTTCTACAATCCAAGCAATTTTTCCAGAAGACATCTGGGGAAGCTGAGATAATAATTCTTGTTTTCGGCGATAAACAGAAGGAATTAAAATAATAGCTTCAATTGTGACAATACCCATTAAAACCCACCAGCAAATCCGCCGGGATAAACGAGCGTTAATCACCCGAGATAATTGTTGAATACGAGTGGACATGAGGAGTGATTTCTAGAACTCTTCTAGACAATTAAAGGATATAAAAACAGTTATACTCTCATCTCTAAAAGACTGACAAAAAACTGCTTTATAATCTGTATTTTTAAGCTAGCATAAGTTGAGTGGTAGAAGAATCCGTGGGAAATTCACTCGTAAGACGCTAGTCAGCACTAAATTTACTCGGTAGAATCATCTAAACTAGCATTCAATAGCCAGATCAGAATTGGATAAGGACTGACCTATGACCCCAGAATCAAATTCTGCTAACCCAGAAAATTCAAACGCCTCAGACTCTGCGATCGCCCTCAACGGAGCCACCAGTGATAGTAATGGCACGGCTGAGACAACTGAGGATCACTTCACCATTGAGCTCCGCAATCAAGATGTTCTCAAACCGGCTAGCAGTCTAACGGCAGACGATCCCATTACTCAACAAACCACTAATTTTTTCCCCGCTTCTGTGGTCACTTTGAGTGCAGTGGCATTAATGATTTTAGGCTTAGCCATCGATAATGTCTGGCTGGGGTATATTAGCGCTGTAGCCGCCCTCGTTACTGGGATTCGGATGATTTGGCCCAGTTGGGGTAAAGTCTGGACAACGCTCATTCCTCCGGTATGGCGAGGCTTGGTGATTGCTAGTTTTGGCATTTTATCGGCGATTGTGGGTTTCTTGATGTTGAGTGGGGCTAATCAAGAAGTTGGTAGCCGTAATATTAGAATTAACTGGGATGCTATCGGGGCGCTGGGGGAACTGATCGGGGCGTTAGGTCAGATTCTCATTGCCATTATCGCAGTGTATGTGGCGTGGCGACAATATGTGATTTCTCGCGATTTAACCATTCAACAAAACTTAATTACCCAACAACAAACCATTGATGCTTATTTTCAAGGGGTTTCTGAATTAGCACTCGGGGAACAAGGATTATTAGAAGATTGGCCCCAAGAACGAGTTATTGCTGAAGGCCGCACAGCCGCCATTATTCGCAGTGTGAATGGGGAAGGAAAAGCTAAGATTTTACGATTTTTATCCCAAGCTAAATTAATTACACCCCTAAAACGCGATCGCCATCTCGGACGAGCGATTTTAGATGGTAATGGTAGTTATGAAGAAGATCGTCAAGCAGGAATAAGAGTGATTGATTTGGGTGCGATGCTGGCAGGGACGGATCTTAGTGGGACAGATCTACGTCGTACAGACCTTAGTGAAGCGAATTTAGTCCGTGGCAATTTAAGCCATTGTGACTTAGTTCGGGCTAATTTATCCCGTGCTATTCTCTATGATGCCAACCTTTCCCAGACTAACTTACGTTCTACAAAGTTATTTTATGGCCCGGCTGAAACCGCTACCCCCCGTACTCGTACCCAGATCCCCAATTATCAAACCGGACAAAATACCGGAGCCGTTGTAGAGAATGTGAACTTTACCGAAGCGGAGAACTTATCCGAAGATAACCGCTACTATTGTTGTGCCTGGTGTGGTTCTAAATCTCGTAAAACCATTCCTGGCGGATGCGAAGGAATTCCCGATAAACTCGGACGTTAGCTTCATTTTCACCAATTGCCAATTGTCTCCCATAACGTTATAGTTGTGCCATTTACCGTACTTGAGTCAGTCAGTGAAATATTTCTTTTTAACAGAAGGATGGAAAGTCGGCCGCGTTTGGGGGGTTGGGGGATTATGGAACGAAACCGCTCGCAGACGGCCCCCAGAGATTGAAAAATTAGAGTTATGTCTCTGGGATCAAAACGAAAAAATGTGGCTGTATCGGGTTGAAGATGCGGTTCTCATGCTGGAAGTTATGCCTGTCGTTACTCCTGCCGAAAATACCCCAGGCAGTCGTATTGGTCAAGTGGTTCTAACTCGATTGATTTCTGCTGAACAAGTGATTGAGCGTCTGTCTACATCAAATAGTATTTGTCAACCTTACCCCCCAAGTTAACCGAAAATAGGAGGAAACGAGGAGGGAAATGCTTTATTTCTCTCACTCCGAACCCCCTGCTTGTTTGCAGCGACGATACACAGGACAATTTCTGGCTTGTGAATGCATTGAGAGATGGAATTGAGAGTCTAAAATGACTGTTTCATTAATTTTAACCACTGAAGAAATACTCCATCCATTTAAAATAGTCAGTAACGTCAAAACAGGTAATAATTTCATCATCGTGCTGTTCTCCTCAACCGTGAATGATGTTGTACAATCTCATCAAACCTTAGTGATGACTGAGGTTAAGCCTGAGACACATCTGAGTTTTGCCACAATTAACAATTTATAATTAAAGCCATGACTGAGTTATTCGACTAATGTTTGAGTAATGCCACGATCCCTGAAAATTGCACCAGATTACATTTCTTTAACAAAGTCCGCTCTATTGCGAAATAGTTTTGCGCGTCAACAAGATTTAGCAGAAGACGTGGGGTTAGCGCGTTCAACAGTTAGTAACTTTCTCAATGGTAAACCCGTAGATTATTTGAATTTTTACGAAATCAGTGAACGTTTAGGATTAGACTGGCAAAAAATAGCAGATTTTCAATCCGATGACGTTCCAATTCATCAACCTACTGAGTCTCAATCTGAGGCAGATTCAGATGATTTCATTGAAGAAATTGAAACCGAAGTTTCTCATTACGTTCATCGTCCTGAGATAGAATCTAGCTGTTATCATACTTTAAATAAACCGGGTTCTCTGCTGCGAATTAAAGCACCTCAACGACTCGGTAAAACAACATTAACCACAGAACTAATTCAGCAGTTTAAACAACAAGGCTATCATACTGCTCTTGTTAACTTACAATTAGCTGATGTATCGGTTTTACAAGAGATTGAAACATTCATTCGTTGGTTTTGTGCCGTTGTTTCTCGTCAATTAAAACTCCCTAATCAATTAGTAGAATATTGGGATGAAGATTTAGGCAGTAGTTATAATTGTAAAATATATTTCGAGGAATATTTACTGCCTCAACTAGAGACTCCCATCATTTTAGCCTTAGATGAAGTCGATCATCTGTTTCCCTACACAGACATTGCTGCTGATTTTTTAGGATTATTAAGAGCGTGGCATGATGAAGCACAAGCCTATCCCATTTGGCAAAAACTACGGTTAATTGTCGTTCATTCCACAGAAGTTTATATTCCCCTAGATATTAATCAATCTCCCTTTAATGTTGGAGTTCCGATTGATTTACCGGAATTCACTACAGCGCAAGTGACAATATTTGCTCAACAACAAAAACTACAATTCAATCAAACAGAAACTAAACAACTGATTAACCTTGTCGGTGGACATCCCTATTTACTGCAACGTGCTTTCTATCGTTTATCTCGCCACGGAATAACACTCAATCAACTGTTAGAAACAGCTCAAACTGAATCAGGAATTTATGGCGATCATCTGCGCGGACATCTGTTAAACTTACAACAATACCCGGATTTAGTTGATGCTTTAAAACAGGTCGTTCATGCAGAAAAACCAATACAAATTACATCAAAACTCGCCTATTATTTAAAAAGCCTTGGCTTGATTGAGTTACAGGGAGATTATGCCATTCCCCGTTATCCATTATATCGTCAATATTTTTGCAGTCACCTTTAATTATGGAGTAAAAAAATGCAGTTATTATCTCCATTTAATGATGTTTATCAAGTCGGTGGCAGCTTATCGATTGAAGCTCCGACTTATGTCAAACGCAAAGCCGATGATGAACTTTATTCTGCTTTAAAAGCCGGGGAATTCTGCTATATTTTAAACTCGCGGCAAATGGGGAAATCAAGTCTTAGAATTCGGACAATGCAACGGTTACAAGCTGAAGGAATTGCCTGTGCTTCGATTGATATTACCCAATTGCGAAGTCAGGATATGACACCAGAAAAGTGGTACAAAGGTATTTTTTATGAATTGGTAAAAAAGTTTAATTTAACTCAAAAAATTAATCGCAGACAATGGTGGGATGAACTGAAAGATGTTTCAATTGCTCAGCGATTATCTTATTTCTTTGATGATGTATTACTCGCCGATGAATCTAACCAAAGATTTGTGATTTTTATCGATGAAATTGATAGCATTCTTAGCCTATCGTTTAGTTTAGATGATTTCTTTGGTTTAATTCGTTCTTACTATAATCAACGGGTTGATAATTCCGCCTACAACCGATTAACCTTTGCTTTATTTGGTGTTGCCACCCCTTCCGAATTGATTCAGGATAAAACCAGAACTCCCTTTAATATTGGTCATGCTATTGAATTGTCGGGATTTGAATTAGCAGAAACTCAACCGTTAATTCAAGGATTAACAGGAAAAATTGAGCGTCCTCAAAATATTATCAAAGCCATACTAAATTGGACAGAAGGACAACCTTTTTTAACGCAAAAAATATGTAAATTAGCACTTAATTATAATTCAAAAATATATCAAAATCAGGAAAAAGAATGGGTAGCAGAATTAGTGCGATCGCAAATTATTGAAAACTGGGAAAGTCAGGATCAGCCGGAACATTTAAAAACCATTCGAGATCGGATTATTAAACGCAGTGAACAACGAGCCTCTTATTTACTCGAACTTTATCGCAATATTTGGCAAAATAGAGAGATTGAAGTAAAAAGTACGACTGAAGAATATGAGTTAAAATTATCTGGATTAATTGTTAACAAAAAAGGTAAATTACGAGTTTATAATCACATTTATCGAGAAGTTTTTAATGATCAATGGATTAATTTAAAACTGGCAAATTTACGACCTTATGCTGAAGCATTCAAAGCTTGGGTGAATTCTGGAAATCAAGATGAATCTCGTTTATTACGAGGAAAAGCATTAGAAGAAGCTGAAGCCTGGAGTACAGACAAAGATTTAAGCTTTCAGGATAAAGAATTTCTGGCAGCAAGTCGAGAAAAAGAAGCGGAAATAGAGCGAGAAAAAAAGGAAAAGCAAGTAATAGAAAAAGCGAATAAGCTTTTGACTGAAGCTAATCAAAAAGCACAGCAACGAATTCAAATAGGCTCGGTTATTTTAATAGGAACGATATTAGGAGCATTGGGTTTATCAAGTTGGACAGTTAGTAAAATAACAGAAGCAAACAAAGAGGTAACGCAAGCGAATCAACAAGTAAAAAATGCTCAAGCAGCAGTTGAAAAAGCTGAGCAAGATGAACAAAAGGCAATACAGAAATTAGCGGAGATTAATCAACAATTTCAAGCCTTGCAAAAAAACGCTCAATTAATGGAACAAAAAGCTCAAGATGCAAGTAAGACGGCTGAGGAAAAACAACAAGAAGCTGATTTGGCACAGCAGCAGGCTGAAACCGCACAATTACAAGTTAATCAAGCAGAAGAAAAGATAGAGAAAGCAGAACAAAATATTACGATTTCACAACAAGAAGCACGAAGATTAAAGCAAGTTGCTGAAACAGAAAGACAGAAAGTTCAGGAAATACAACAACAGGCAAAAAAAGCGCAAGCAGAGGCTATTTGGGCTAAACAAGAAGCTCAAAAAGTGAAAGCAGAATCGATTGCTATTGCTCAACAAGTTAAAAACGTTAACTTACTGGCTGAATTAGGTTCAAAGTTAGCAACTGAAAAATATCAAGAAGCTTCTGATGAAGCCTTCAAAATTGCAGGATTATCTTTTGAAGTTCAGGATGAGCAGTTAAGACAAGGAATGCTACTCAGTAGTGTTTCTATGGCATATCAACGACTGAGTCAAGTAGAAGAAGCTAAACAGGCAATTGCATTGAGTCTAATATTTACAAAAGAAAGAAAAAGTAAAAAATTGTCCGATCAAGATTTACAAATTCTTGCCTATACTTTAAGTAATCAATGTCAAATTTTTAATCTTCAAGAAAATCGCCAAGCTGCCTTAGAAACTTGTACGCAAAACTACAACACTTTTCTGACAATTATAAATCAAGAACGTAACTCTCTCTTAAATGATCAAAATATTAATCGTAGTATAATCGACTCTTTACCAATTCTTGTGGATTTAATACTGAATCAGTCTACTCCCACCCAAGAAAACTTGCAAAAAAGTCGTGAGATTATTGAAGCATTTTTATTTAGACAATTTAATCACTTCTCTCTAAATGCTCATGCCAAAATGAGTCTTAACGAAATTGATAGAAAAATTAATCAATCTACTCCTACGAGTGCAATAATTTATCCAATTATCAGTCAAGAACAGCTCTACCTAATTGTTAAGATATCAAGCACAGATAAATTGTTATATTATCAAGTTCCTGGTGGATACTTGGAAGCAATCAAAGAAGTTGTAAGAAAGTTCCGAAATAATACTATATATGGAAGTCGTAATTACAATTACCTTTTTACAGAGGCACACACAATTTATCAATGGTTAATTCAACCGATTGAATCAGATTTATCTAAGTATAATGTTCAAACTTTGCTGTTTGCGATTGAATTAGATTCGATTTTTACTAACCTTCCTATAGCCGCTCTTCATGATGGTCATCAATTTTTAGTTGAAAAATATAGTATTGGATATGTGCCAGGTTTATTATTCACTGATATCAATCCTATGGATTTGAGTCAAGCCAATATTCTAGCTTTGGGAGCTTCAGAGTTTCCGCAAAGACAAAACCAAAATACCTTAGATTTTATCAAACCTGAGCTATCTACTATTGCCAATTTGTGGCCGACTAAAACTATATTAAACGAAAATTTTACTGTTGAAAACTTAGAGTCAAATCTGCAATATAATGACTTTAAAATTATTCATTTTGCTACCTACTTTAACTTTAGCTTTTATACCGATCAGATGTATATTCAATTTTATGATGATAAAAAAGCGATTGCAGAATTAGAAAAGATAAACTGGGGAAACCCGCCGCCAGAATTTGTAGTCTTGAATGGTAGTCAGAGTATTTCTTTTGCTACTCCTTTAATTCGCACAGGTGTTAAATCTGTATTAGGTAGTTATTGGTCTATTGATGAGGAAAGTTCACTGATATTTATGAAAGAGTTTTATCGCCAGTTGAAAACAGCACCCACTAAAATAGAGGCTCTGAGACGGACACAGCTTGCTATGTTAAAAGGAGAAATTAACCCAGAGAATTTACCGGAAGAAATTAGCAATTACGAACAGTTTAATCATCCCTATTATTGGTCAGCATTCTCTATTGTTGGTAATCCTTGGTAAATTAGCTGATTGCCTCTTGAGAACACAAACTACTTAGCTTTTAACAATTCAGTAACTTCTTCTAGCTGATTACCTCAAAATACCTAATTAATGCGACAATCATTAAAACTGGTATGATGTACCGAAGAGTAATTCTTCCTGGATTTCTGGAACCACTTATTAATCTGACATTGAGGTTGACCGATGCAACTAACGATTGAACAAGATATATTCAGTTCTCATTTATCACTGGTATCACGAGCCATTCCATCTCGGCCCAACCATCCGATTTTATCTAATATATTATTTGAAGCCAGTGTTGAACAGCAGCAATTGAGTTTAACGGCTTTTGATTTAAGTTTAGGAATTCGGACTTGTTTTCAGGCAAAAGTAGAACAAGAAGGTCGGTTTACTTTACCTGCTAAATTATTAAATGATATCGTCTCTCGCTTACCCGGTGGCACAATTACCCTCAATGATGAAGCGGGAGATGCAATTATTACTTTAACCTGTCAATCTGGACGTTATCAAGTGCGTGGAATGGAGGCTGAAGAATATCCCGCATTACCATCAATTGACACCTCAGAATCAATTCAGCTTGCTGCTGAGGCACTGATGGAAGGATTAAAAGGAACATTGTTTTCCACCAGTCCTGACGAAACCAAACAAGTTTTAACAGGGGTTCATCTTAAGTTAAATTCGGGTCATTTAGAATTTGCTTCAACCGATGGTCACCGTTTAGCGGTGGTGAAAACAGAAAATACTCAAGACGAAGACACAGAATCTGTTAATACAAATATTGATGAATTTGAAGTCACTATTCCAGCAAAAGCATTAAGAGAAATCGAACGTTTACTCGGTGTAAAAGGAACTAAGGAAGAAACAAATTCTTTAATTACGCTGCGGTTTGATGAAACACAAGTTGTATTTGAATTTGGCAACCAACGCTTAACCAGTCGTAAATTAGAAGGCGCTTATCCCGCCTATCAACAGTTAATTCCCAATCAATTTACGAATCAAGTTAATCTGGATAGACGACTGCTTATCGGTGCTTTAGAACGAATTGCTGTCTTGGCTTCTCAAAAAAATGATATTGTTAAATGTACCATTGATAGTGTTAATCAAGAAATAGCTTTATCTGTTGAAGCCACCGATGTTGGAAATGCTGTAGAAAGATTAGCGGCTCAAATTTCAGGAGATGAAGCTGAGGATTTGGCATTCAATGTTAAATACTTATTGGAAGGTTTAAAAGCGTTTAATACGACAGAAATTCAAATGCAATTAAACCAAGCCACTAGCCCAGTAATTTTAACACCTTTAGGAGGATTGAAAATGACTTATCTCGTTATGCCTGTACAAATTAGAGGATAAAACTATAGGATTAGTCATTCGCCGCTACTGGCGCAGCAATATAAAAATTATTCTTTATTCTTACAAAGAACGGACAACTCAGAACTCATAACAAATGCAAGGGTGCGTTTATGCTGACAGAACACACCCCATTGCTGTTGTAAGCTATTAAGCTTTTCGTGAATAGTACTCAACCACTAATAGTTCATTAATTTGTAGAGCAATCCATTCCCGTTCAATAATACTATTAACTTTACCCGTTAATTTGTCTTTATCCAATTCCAGATGACTCGGAACATTTGCTAGTCCCGGATACTGTAGGTTTAACTTCACCATCTCACGAGATTTTTCTTGGTTTCTCACCCCAATTACATCTCCAGGACGGCATTGATAACTGGCAATATCAACTCGACGTTCATTAACCGTCACATGACCATGATTCACTAACTGACGAGCAGCAGGAATTGTCGGAGCCATGCCTAAACGGAAGACCGTATTATCTAACCGCATCTCCAGCAATTGTAACAAGACCTGACCCGTTGATCCTTGCGCCCGACGGGCTTTTTTCACATAACGCACCAGTTGACGTTCAGATAAACCGTAGTTAAACCGTAGTTTCTGCTTTTCTTCTAGACGAATCGCATATTCTGAACGTTTCCGGCGGGCTTGACCATGCTGGCCAGGGGGATAAGAGCGTCTAGGGGATTTACGGCTCAGTCCGGGGAGATCGCCCAAACGGCGTACAATCCGTAGACGAGGGCCTCTATATCGAGACATTTAACTTCCTCTCTTCATAAAATTTTCACCAAATTCCCATTATATGTTTTTAGACAGCTTTGGGTCAATCCTTTGATTGTTGTCCCTCACTCTACACAGCCTAAATCATCGGAGGATTAATTAGTGGTGGGATGATCCCCGGCATACCATCAGATTAGCGTAATAGTTTCTCGATACCGTCAGATGAGCGTAATAGTTTCGGGTTTAACCCATCATGTCTCTACTGCGACTTCCCCAAACCTAAAGTGAGTCTGCTGTTGGGTAGCGAGAATATCTTTTAGGTGAGATGATCCTCGGTATACCGTAAGATTAACGTAATAGTTTCTGACTTAATCCATCCTTTCTCCACTGCGACTTCTCCAAACTTGCGACGAGTTTGCTGTTGGGTAGCGAGAATATCTTCAATTTGCTCATCGTTTAATAATTTAGCCTGCTTCAAATACTGTCCAATCGGTTGTTGCGGTAAACGGCTGATTTGAGGCAAAGATTCGGCAAAAAAATCAACTGTGTCTGGCTGTAACCAACCAAAGTAAGTGATAATCTCACCAATACGGCGATGACGGTGAAAGGTTTGCTGCGCTTGTAAGGCAGTTGTAACTTGATGGTCTGTAATTAAGCCTGCCTGCTTCAAAATATAACCCAGGGGCAAAGTATAGTGGCTTTGCATCCCGCAAGAGAAGGGCAATTGAAACGAGGGTATAATCTCGCTTTCATCATCGTGTCGATCTTGTTTTAATAGTAACTCTATCAGTGAAAGGGGTATTGTGATTGGCCAAGCGATAGATGCAGTTGTTAGAATTAACCACGAGCGATAGTCATTCATCGCTGTTGTGGTATCTTCTATAAAAAGCTTAAACCAAACGCAAAAGACTGTAATTGCTGCTACAGAATAGAAGACTAACGCTATATCCATAACACATTCCTAATATCTACTGACTTCGAGCTATTTATTCTTTGTTGTTCTCATAAGCGCCCGAGTATAGAATCAGAAGTGGTGTAGCAACTTAAACATTAAATACAGCTCTGTTAATTTGCCCAAGGTTGAAAAATTTATCCTACAATAGAAAAATCAATCAACTTTTTGTGAGTGGATGAGACAGAGGAGGAGTGTGAGAACTCAATTTCCCTGCCTCATCACACCGATTGCACCCTAATGGTTCACCCTGATGAGTCACCCTAACGCACCCTGATGGAATATGGGGTATTGGAATCAATATCCCCTCGTTGATCTTGAGGTTAAGCTTTAGCCTAGCTTGTACGTGCTTTTACTGATTCGGTAACCAGCGAGGCAACTAGGCTTACTGCTTGTTTTCCTCGAGATACCTGAATCCTAACATAGGGAAACCCTAACTACACCGCCTTCCGTGTGTAGCTTTGAAAAGTGTCACATTGCGTAGTTACACGTAGAAAAGGGCAGTTTTCAAATGCTGTGTACGCCTCTTTATACGCTGATTTATAAGATAGCACATATCGTTTAAAAAGGGAAGGATTTGTTGTTTGTCACTGGTTGTTTGTTAACAGCGCGCGCGTAAGTTTAGCTCTGTTGGGTATCGCTTGGGCTAAGACTGCCTTAAAGCTATGGCAGTGGGCTATAGTCTGTCAGTCAAAGCTTTACACCCGATTCCCTCTCAACACCAATGACACATGACAAACAACGAATAAATCTCCTTAAAAACGTTCCTCCAAAGCAGCGCGGGCAACTTCGCGATCGTCAAAGTGAACTTTCTCTGTCCCGAGAATTTGATAATCTTCGTGGCCTTTGCCAGCGATTAAAACTCCATCCCCAGGTTGAGCTTGTAGAATAGCAGTCAGAATAGCTTCAGCGCGATCGCCATTAACTATCGGATTAATATTAGGATCAATTCCGGCTAGAACATCATCTAAAATCCGTTGAGGATCTTCTGTACGAGGATTATCAGAAGTCACAACCGCTATATCGGCCAATTCAGCGGCAATTTTTCCCATTTTCGGGCGTTTAGTGCGATCGCGATCGCCACCGCAACCAAATACACAGATCATTTTGCCCGGTATAAAAGGTCGTGATGCCTTCAGTAAATTCTCTAAGCTATCGGGAGTATGAGCATAATCGACAATCACGCTAATATCTTGAGATGGGGAAATTTGTACCCGTTCCATGCGTCCCGGAACTCCCATAAATTCCGGTAACTTCTCCAGCATCACGGATAATTCTAAACCTAAAGCTAACCCGGTTCCAATCGCAGCCAGTAAATTAGATAAATTATATTGACCGACCAACGGTAAGTTAAACTCAGCATCTCCTGTGGGCGTATGTAAAACACCTTTAACCCCTGTGGGTTCATATTGAAGCTGATCGGCCCATAAATCAGCGCTAGAATCATTAATGCTATAACTCCACACGGATGATTCTAACCGTTCAATTAAGCGTTTGCCATAAGCATCATCAGCGTTAACCACAGCCCGTCCTTTCAGATATTCTGGGCTAAACAATAACGCTTTCGCCTCAAAATAATCCTCCATCGTCGGATGATAATCCAGGTGATCTTGAGTTAAATTAGTAAACACTGCCACTTCAAATGGACAGCCCCCCACACGTCCTTGATGCAAAGCATGGGAACTGACTTCCATCACGCCGTATTCACTGCCTGCTACAACCGCCGAAGCTAACTTTTGTTGTAACTCCACCGCAAAGGGTGTTGTGTATGCCGCCACTTCCTCATATCCCGGCCAGCGAGTATATAACGTCCCAAATAACGCGGTTGATTTTTGGGCATTATTTAACAGAAATTCAATTAAATGAGTGGTTGTAGTTTTACCATTGGTTCCCGTTACCCCCACCATTTTAAGTTTTGAGGCGGGATAATCATAAAATGCTGCCGCAACCTCGGCACAGGCTTTGTGCATATCTGAGGCAGAAATAATGCAAGGAGATGGCGTTTCTGTTGTGGGGGGATTTTTCTCAAAAGCCGTTTCAGACACTAATGCCGCCACTGCCCCGGAGGCGATCGCACTCGGCCAAAAATCTCCGCCATCAACCCGAGTCCCAGGCATCCCTAAAAATAAATCCCCAGGCTGGCAGGCATGGGAATTTGTCGTGAGTCCTTTAATTTCGTTATCCAAGGCAGGATGATGATTTAACGCAGTCGTAACAGAGACTTGTTCTAGTAATTCTTTTAGTTTCATCTCAACATCTCCTCACAACACTATTCAGCGCATTATCTAGAAAGAATTAATCACAAATTGTAGTCTGGACATCAGCCGAATGCAAGAAATCCAGGCTAAAAATACTGTATTAATCTTTGTTCAAGCTGTTTAGCACTAATCCGGGGAGAAGGACGAGGAAGTAATTCTTCTGAGGCGCTGGGGTCAGATTGTTTGTATAATACTGGCACTTCATACTGATAAAAGTTGAACCAGTCTTCACGGGTGGTGATATCGCGAACTTCAAGATCAAATTGACAACAACTCTCAGAATCTGCTTGAATCTGTTCTAATTTCTCCTGTAACCCTTCGCACAAATGACAACCCGGTTTACTGTAAAGAATTAAATGCATCACTTAATTACGGTTAACCCCTCAAACTTCATCCCTTTAGCATAGCTGTATTGAGGCTTTTGCGATAAAATCATTGAGCAAGCGTAAACACAGGCAGTATCCCTGGGAATTTGTGCAATGACTCCTGCCGTATTGATTGAAAAACTCCAAAAACGCTACGGTTCAACAGAAGCGGTTAAAGATATTTCCCTAAAAGTTCAAGCTGGGGAAATCTTCGGTTTACTCGGCCCCAATGGCGCGGGCAAAACAACGACGCTACGGGCATTGTGTACCCTCATTACACCAGATGCCGGACGTTTAGAAGTGTCTGGTATTTCTGTAGTGGATAATCCTCGCGGCGCAAGACAACGTTTAGGATATGTTGCCCAAGAAGTAGCCCTAGATAAGGTTCTCACGGGTCGTGAATTGTTGCAATTGCAAGGAGCATTGTATCATTTACCTCGTCGAGCGATAGGCGATCGCCTCGATCAAGTGGTCAATTTACTTGGGTTATCGGAATGGATCGATAAGAAAAGCGGCACTTATTCTGGGGGTATTCGCAAACGCCTCGACTTAGCCGCCGGACTGTTGCATAAACCAGATGTATTGGTGTTAGATGAACCGACGGTGGGTTTAGATATTGAAAGCCGTGTGGCAGTGTGGGATTTTCTGCGGCAGTTACGAGATGCAGGAACAACTGTTTTAATCACTAGCCATTATTTAGAAGAAGTAGATGCTTTAGCAGATCGAGTCACAATTATTGATAAAGGAGTGGTAATTGCGACAGGAACTCCTTCTCAACTCAAAGATGAAGTCGGTGGCGATCGCATTACTTTAAGAATAAGAGAGTTTTCTCCTATGGAAGAAGCAGAAAAAGCAAAGGCATTATTGCAAGAATTACCGTTTGTTCAAGAAGTAATTGTCAATACCGCCCAAGGCAATTCTTTAAACTTAGTCGTCACCTCTCAAAGTGATGCGTTAATGAGTATTCAACAATCGTTAAAAGAGGCAAATTTACCGATTTTTGGCATTGCCCAATCTCGCCCGAGTTTGGATGATGTTTATCTGGCGGCAACGGGTAAAACGTTGATGGATGCGGAATTAGCAGCGGTGGGAACTCGGGATGCGAAAGCAGAGAAAAAGCAGAGTATGCGTTGAGGAGTTATTTGTTGTTGGTTATTTTTTCTCAGTTCAGTGATTTAGCATTCAAGAGAGGCTATGAGTATCAAGTGTGCAGGACCTGCAGAACTAAGAATTCCGGAGACAGGGGAGATTGTTGAAGTTAACCCTGATGATTTAGAGTGGGAATTTGTTGAGGCATATGATAGGCCAATGGGTGCGGAGTTATATTATTCCGCAAGATTTTGCTTTTCTAGTGAGAAAGAGGACTTTGAAGTACAAGTAGAATGGGATGTTTATGAGTATCCCATGGGTACTATTGAACACGTCAATGTAAATTGCGACGGCTGCGAGCTTTTAGAAGATTTTGATATATATTCAGATAGTCTTGAGGATGACTATGATCCTTACGAAGATCTCTACGAAGATCAGTTAAATGCAATATTATCTAATACCGAATTTTATCACACATTTTCTGATGAAATTTCGAGCCTGCGAGTCCTGAATAGCCTTACTCTCAATAATGATAAGGCACAAATAATTCTTAAAAGACAAATCTTTATTAGCGCAGTAACCTGTCTTGAGACTTATCTATCTGATGCATTTATAAATACAGTTTTGTCAGATCAAAATCATATAAAATCTTTCTTTTCTACATTTAAACATTTTAAATCTAAACAAATTAAAATGAGTGAACTTTTCAGTTATTTTGAAAAAGCTGAAGAAATAGCTAAAAAAGAAATGCTAGAAGTGACTTATCATAATTTACCTAAAGTTAGTAATATGTATAAATCAACATTGGATATTACTTTTCCAGATTTCTCAAAAATTCAAAGATACATAGCAACTAGACATGATTTAGTCCATAGAAATGGCATAACAAAGAAGGGGAAGCAAATTATACTTGATGAAAATGTTGTTGATGAGTTCATCTGTATGCTGAAAAATTTTGTTAATGAGCTTGATAGAGAGTTGAAAGATAGAGAAAAGTCTGAGTAAATGGAAATCCAATATATAAAAGGTGATGCAACTTCTCCACAAGTCAACGGTAATAAAATAATTTGTCATATTTGCAACGATATCGGCGGCTGGGGTAAAGGGTTTGTACTGGCAATTTCTAACAAGTGGTCATCTCCTGAAGCCGACTACCGTCGATGGTATGCAGAAAGAGATCAAAATGATTTTGCGATATTGTAACGTTAGATTTATCAAAGTTGAAGATGATATTTTTATTGCCAATATGATTGCTCAAAAAGGTATTAAAACTAGTAATAATATCCCGCCTATTCGTTATGAGGCGGTTGAAAACTGTTTAGAGAAAGTTGCCATTAAAGCAAATGAATTGAATGCTAGTCTTCATATGCCACGAATCGGTTGTGGTTTAGCGGGTGGTCAATGGCAAAATATTGAGCCAATAATTATTAAGACTTTAATCGATAACAATTTATCTGTAACAGTGTATGATTACGAGTAACCTCTAAAATATTTGGTAACAATTAGACTTTTGACTAATACTTGAATATTTAGTTAATCAATTATGGACTGGAAACCCTATATTCACTCTGATCCGAATATCCTTTACTTTTAGTAATGATAGCGACATGAAATAATGGTTAGATAATCATCATCAACAGCATAGACAAGACGATGAGTTGTATCAATGCGGCGCGACCAAAAGCCTGACAAATTCTCTCTCAACGGTTCGGGTTTACCAACTCCTTCAAAAGGATTCGATAAAGTATCTTGAATCAGTCTATTGATTCTTTTTAAAGTTTTTTTATCAAGAGAATTGCCAATAAATATAATCTTGCCATGCTTTACTACTCCAAGCTAATCTACGCATCGATCAAATCGTGTTCTTGTGTTTGACCTGTTTTATATTCAGCGATCGCTTCTTCTAAATGTTGGGCATTAGCAGGAGATTTTAACAGATAAACAGTTTCCATCAGACTGTCATAATAGCTTTTAGACATGACGACAGCATCTTCTACATCTCTTCTAACAATGACAGTACAGTCTTTATCATTTGCCACTCTATCTAATACAGATTTAAAGTTGTTTCTGGCTTCGCTAAAGTTGACTATATTCATGGTCATAGTTGTACAGACTTAAGTACAAGTCTAATTATAGCCTTTTTTTTGACTCTTTTCTCTTGTTAGGGTAATAGAACCACAGATCATCCGATTGATTTAACTCGCTATCAAGTGTTAAATTTTTATGCTGGCCGCAGTGGCTTAATTAATTCGGGCGGCGCATCTGGCAAGGATGATTTTGCAGAAGCGGTTCGTACCGCCGTGATCAATAAAAGGGCTGGAGGTTGTGGATTGATTTCCGGTCGTAAAACCCTTCAGCGTCCCTTTGAAGACGGGGTAAAACTGTTTCATCTGATTCAAGATATTTATTGATCGTCTGAAGTCACAATCGCCTAGAAGAAAGAATGAGGGGAAAGTGGGGTAAGCTATGGTTGTTGGGTCTTACCCTCTAGCTAATTTCTGGGAAACTATCACAGAATTTAGTTTAAGATCAAAAACGCATTCAGCAAAAAAAAGCTTCAAAATCCTGTAATTGTTATGCCGAGTCCTAGTTGTTATGCCGTTCACCTGATGATTGAAGGGGGACACCGAGAACAAGTTCGCTTTAAGACCATGAAAGATTTTCAGGTTTGGTATCAGAAAGGGTTAATTCCAAAGCAAAACTCGAATGACTTGATGAACGTTCCCTTAACAATGGCAGATGGAGAATATATGGTTGTCCGTCCCGCCAGTATTCAGGCGATTCGCGTTGAACCCATCTATACCACCAGTATTGACCGAGATGAAGTAGAATAGGTCGGTTATTCATTCTGCCGTATTTGTCTGGTGTGTTTCTGATACCCCATATCCGATATCCCCAACTTACCTAATAATGACAAATGACAACAAACAAACAACACAACAGGTAATCGGTATTGATATTGGTGGGTCAGCCATTAAGCTGGGACGCTATGATACAGTGGGTCATTGTTATCAATCTCTAACGGTTCCCACACCTCAACCTGCCACCCCGGAGTCAGTGGTCATGCTAATTGTTAATTCTTTACCACAAATTGCTCCAGATGTCAAGTCTATCGGGGCGGTGGGGGTGGGTTTACCGGGGCCAGTAGACAGGACAGGACGCATTTCTCAAATTGCGATTAACCTCAGTAACTGGAAAAACGTACCTTTAGCCGACCAGTTAGAAGAGAAACTCGGTTTACCTGTGATTCTAGCCAATGATGCCAATTGTGCCGGATTAGGGGAAGTGTGGTTAGGGGCAGGCCAAGGTTTAGGCAATGTGATTGTTTTAACTTTGGGGACAGGAGTGGGTGGTGCAATTATTCTCAATGGTGAGTTATTTGCAGGTCACTATGGCGCAGCGGGAGAATTAGGACTAATTACTTTAAACCCTGATGGCCCGGCTTGTAATAGCGGCAATAATGGTTCATTAGAACAGTATGTTTCTATCCAGGCGATTCGTCGAGAAACGGGATTAGACCCGGCCGAATTGGCGCAAAACGCATTAGCAGGGGACGAAACAGCCCGTTTATTCTGGCAACAATATGGTCGTTGGTTAGGGGCAGGTTTAGCCAGCTTAATTTATGTTTTAACACCAGAAGCGGTCATTTTAGGCGGCGGCATTAGTGCGGGTGCGGCTTTATTTCTACCGACCACTCAAGCAGAAATTGAACGACGAGTTTTACCTCAGTCCCGAGTCGGGATGCAACTGTTGCTAGCAAAATTAGGTAATCAAGCTGGAACAATTGGGGCCGCCAAGTTAGCGATACAAACGTTTGGTTTAAGCAATTGACGGGGATAAAAGCTGACTAATGTATAACGTAAGGCGTGATTATTGTTGTTGGTAATATTGCAATACTTTTTGAGTATAGGTGGCAGTATCTCCTTGGTTGTATTGGTTTGGGTCTCCTGTCATCCACCAAGACGCAGCCCGACGCACTGTCACCGCCTCATCATTGCCGCTATTGGAATATTCTTCTGTTACCACATCTCCCATCACACAGGCTAGCACTTCCCGTGCCTTGGCAGTATTCGCTTCAAATTGTGCGGGTGTCATTTCTTCCCCTGTACAGAGTCTAGACCAACGGGGGATATTATCCGGTTTAATTTGCCAGTCAGTATAAAGTCCATCGTTAACTGTACCCGTTTGAGGGGCTGCCAAACGTAATGCTTCAACCAACGCAGGCAGCTTGACGGCTGACTCTTGAGCAAATGCCACTGTTGTTGCTAAGGTTAAGGCACTCACTAAAATCCAGTTAATTTTCATTTTAGCCTCCTGATGGGTAAAACCACGATAGAAACTGATGTTAATCGATATTTGATGAATTGGGTCTCATCCAAAAGAATGATTTCTCAAGATAGAATGAATTGCTGACAACAGCGTAAAAAACGGATGGGAATTTCTAGATTATCTCCCCAGTTTAAATGAAAGTAAGATGCGTGTAAGTTCGGTAGATGTCCCCAGCCTTCTAGCTGTTTTCCTTGAGATAGAGTGGTTTTAAAACGTTGCATTTCATAAATGGGTGCAATAGATGGAGTTTGTAATTCTGATCGATGAAATTCATGTCCTCGAATGGTTTCACCCTTTTTAAATAAAGGTGTTTCTCGTAATATTTTAGCTTGATAATATCCTAACTTTAATCTTTTACCCATGATTACGGTTGTGGGAATGATACCTACCATTGACCAGGATTTTTGTTCAAAATCGACTATTTTTTCACATAAATACATCAATCCTCCACATTCTGCATAAGTTGGCATTCCAGATTTAATTGCTATTTTAATAGACTGTAACGCTGAAAGATTTTGACTCAACTTTTCGGCAAATACTTCGGGAAACCCTCCACCCAAATAAAGCCCTTGTACTCCTGGAGGAATTTTAGGATCTTTTAACGGACTCCAGAAGATTAATTCTGCGCCGTAAGCTTGTAATTTTTCTAAGTTATCTGGATAGTAAAAATTGAAGGCTGCATCTTTTGCCACAGCAATTTTAACAGGGATAGAAGACGGATAATGACTATAATTATTTTCGGTAATATTAATACTTTCAGTTTGTAGCAGTGGCAGTAGCTTTTCCCAATTAAAACAACGTTTTCCGAGTTCAGCTAATTGATCTAAAATTGTATATAGCTGGGGTAATTCATCAGTTGGAATTAATCCTAAATGACGATCTGGAAGCGTAATATTATCTTCAGTTCGGAGAACTCCTAGAATAGGAAGATTTAACGGTTCTAAAGCAGTTTTGAGTAATTCTAAATGGCGATCGCTAGCAACTCTATTTAAGATTAATCCAGCAAACTTTAAACTCGAATTAAATGTAGTAAAGCCATGAACAATTGCTGCAATTGAACTGGATAATCTACGACAGTCAATCACAAGTAAAATCGGAATATTTAACAGGTTAGCAATATGCGCTGTTGAAGCAATTGGGATTTTTGTATTAATATCAGGAATGCCATCAAATAATCCCATAACGCCTTCAATTAAACTGTTATTCGCTGTTTGAATATGATTATAAAAACATGATTTTACATAGTTTTCAGACGTTAAAATTGGGTCGAGATTGTAGCAAGGTTTTTGAGTAATATATTGATGAAACATCGGATCAATATAATCTGGCCCGACTTTAAAAGATTGAATATTTAAGCCTTGACGTTTAAGGGTCGCGAGTAAAGCTAAAGTAATCGTGGTTTTACCGACACCGCTACGTTCTCCGGCTATAATTAAGGTCATTTTATTATATTATTTAATTGACTATAATCTAGATGAATATTTTTTTAAACGAGTCGCAGGAATTTCTACTAAATAATAAGTGACAGCAGACAGTAAAATAGATAAAATGATTGTTGTAAATAGTTTATTAGAGAATGTTTCTAATCCATGATCGCCTTGAACAATCGGTAAAATTTGTTGAATAATTGCCATATGCCACAGATAAATACCGTAAGATAAAATACCAATTATTTCTAAAATTCGTCTTGGGTTTTCAATACAGGCTTGTAAAGATAGCTTTTGATTTTGGAAAGTGTTATTGTATCCGCCATCACGCTCAAAAATATAGATAAATAAAGCTGTAATTAATCCAGTTAAGACAGGCCAAATATAGTAAGCTGCAACGGTTCTAAATAAGCTTTTATCCATTAAAGTATTCGGACGGGGTATATAATTCCAGACTTCTTCGTGATAACCATGATAAGCTGTTACGAGATAAAGAATGATCATTAATAAAATTGCAATCCATTTGCCGTTTATTTTTGGTAATTTGGAAGAAGATAAATGATGGAATTGTTGAGGCTGGCGCTGAGATTTAATCTGAAATAAGGCATTTACTAAAAAACCACATAAAAATACATCCAAATTCATCAGCAAAGCGGTATGGGCAGGCCAGGTTAATATCCCAAAAATGCGGATAATCGTTGTAAAAATAATAATAGCAAAAAACGCAAATAATACTCTGAGGCGGTTCGTTAAAATCGGCTGAATTGCAGTATAAATAAAAGGAACTATTAGATAAAAATGAACTTCTGTAGATATCGTCCAAAATGCACCATTAAAGTTATAATTTCCCACCTCAAATAAAGGGATCGGCAAAGTATAAGTAAAAGTGCAAACCCTAAAGAGTTCCTCCCAATTACCGGGCTTTAAAATGGCAGGATAAACAAAAATAGATTGTACTAAAATTGCAAAATAATAAAGCGGTAAAATCCTTAAGGCGCGATTGATAAAAAACTGAGTGAGTCCTTTAACGGTTGGGGTGTAACGTTGAGTGTAAAATGCTTTTCCCATTAAATAGCCAGATAAAGCAAAAAATACCCAAACAGCAACAATTCCATCTCCTAAAAATAACCAAGTGAAGTTATAGTCTTTGTAAACAATTAATGAGCGCGGTACGCCACAATGAAATAACACCACAACTAAACAGGCAAGTCCTCGAAGAATCAGTAGGGGATCGACCTGATTAGTCGTACTTTTAATTGTGGTAGAATTCAGGGTAATTAAACGAGTCATTAATAGACTAAATTTAAGAATAAAGTGAAGACCAACATAGCAACGACTGATTAAAAATATCTTAATTTGAGTCGCTGATAAATCATGTTATAGGCTGACATGAAAACGTCAACCTTGTCAAGTCTTTATTCAATATGATTGTAATAATATCAGAAATTACAAAAGAATAATTCACCCCCGTACTCTTCACTCGGAGTACAGGCGCATTGCAATATGCCTGTAGAGTAGCGGGCGCATATTCTGACAGGCGTGACTCCTTCTTATTCTTGCCCTGCTAAATGTTTAAGTAACTCCAGTAACTTTGCATTTTGCTGACGAGTGTGTTGAATTTGTTCAGGGGTTAGGTGTAGATTTTGCTGAGATTCCGTCGCCATCGCTGAGGAATGAGATTCATACACCGTTTGTATCTGCTGCAACAGATTAACACGATTAATCCCCGCAGAAACTTTCAAACCAATCGTTAAAACCCCATTCGGCTTTTGCTTTAAGACTTGCAAAATACATTGATCCGCACCATATTGAGTCTGTATCGTCTGTAACGTCAACCAAAAAGCTTTCCAGTCAATCCCACTAGCAAAATCAACATCGAGGGTTTCTCCCACCTTCTGGAATAACTTACTAAATTCTCCAGGAAGAAAAGTCGTATTCCAATCGCGAGGAGATCGTTCTTGTTGATTGGCTTTCAAATAAACATAGTTACAATTCACCTTATAAAGATAGGTTTGATGGTTTGTTTTCCAATCTTCGATACAAGCCGCCGTTAAAGTAGCCCCTTCAAAATTAGTGCCTAATGCTTGAATCCCAGATAAATCAGCTTCTTTGAGGTTGGCATTCTTCAAGCAAGTCCCACTGAGATCGCTTTCCTTTAAATCGGCCCGCCACAAATCAGCATCAGACAGATTTGCCTGACTTAAATCAGCCCCTCGTAAATTTGCCCCCCATAAATTGGCTTTTTCAAGGTTTACCTCTCTTAAGTCAGCCCCCCAAAGTTCTGCATTGACCAGGTTTGCCCCGCTGAGATCGGCTTCTCTTAAGTCCGCTTCAGTTAAGTCTGCTTCTGCTAAATCAAAAGAAGCTGCCCCTTGATTGATAATTTGCCATACTAACCTCCATTTACCATATAAGCTGGTTTCATCATCGATAAAAACCGCTTTTAGGTTTGCCCCTCTAAGATCGGTTTGCCAGAGGTTAGCGGCGCTGAGGTTTGCGTGACTGAGGTTTGCGCCTCTAAGATCGGCATCAATTAAATCTGCATTCGATAAATTAGCATTAATTAAATCTGCCCCCCGCAAATCCGCCCGTCGTAAGTCTGTACTGCTTAGATTAGCCCCCCGTAAGTCTGCCCCCCTTAAATCCGTCCTCCAGAGGTTGGCTTCGCTGAGATCGGCTTCTCTTAAGTCCGCACTCCATAAGTCTGTTGCCCACAGATCGGCTTTCCAAAGATTCGCCCCCCACAGATAAATACCACTGAGATTAACGCCTCGTAAATCTGGAATAACTTCGTCATGTTGACTGCGCCAGTGATTCCAAATATTAACACCTCGTTTTAGTAGGGCAATTTGTTCTTCATTTGCCATATTTATGATTGGTTGAGTGTGTATTGGTTGTTTGTTATTTGTTACGCTTCACCCTTTCCCTCATGCTATACCATTGCCATGGGTTGAGTTTGCAACTGTTGTAAAGTTTGCATAAGTTCCTCTTCTTTCCAAGGCTTGGTGAGATATTCATTGGAACCGAGTTGTTTGGCTAACTGACGATGGCGATCATTATTACGAGAGGTTAAAATAATCACCGGAAGTTCGTCCCTCGAATATTCTCGACGACAATGGGTGAGGAATTCAAATCCATTCATTTCTGGCATTTCTAAATCACAGATTACCACTTGAATTTGACTATGTCTTTTGAGTTGATTTAATCCATCTCGTCCTTGTTTTGCTTGCAGTACTTCGTATCCGGCTTTTTGTAAGGTTGACGAGAGAGAGGCACGAGTTGTGAGAGAATCATCAATCACCAAAACAGTGGGTTTAGAATCAGGGATCAGTTTAGGCTGATCTGGGTTAAAGGTTAAGGTTTCAAGCTGAGATTGTTGCTGTTGCCGCCAATGTTCTAATAGTTCGGGGCTATCCACCACTGGAACTAAGCGACCATCTCCTAAAATTGTACAACCATAACAGAAGGGCGGGGCGGCTAAGATTTTATTAAAGGGTTTGATGGTGAGGTTTTGTTCCATCAAAATTTGATCAATTTTGAGGGCGATGGTTTCTAATCCCTGAGAAATCAAGAGTAACATGACTTTGCTACTCGATTTTTTGCTGAGGGAAACAGAACTATTTTTGAGAGTTTGAGAGGGGATTAAGCCAGTGGCTGAAGGATGATGATATTCCTGTAATAAGGACTGGACTAAGGGTACATTTTGACCGTACCAATCATAAATTTTTCGAGGTTGTTCATCCGGGCGATCGCTAGATGTTTCATCCGTTTTAATTTCTGTTGCCGAAACCGAAACAATTCCTGCTAATGCATCCATTGGAATTGAAAATAAGCTGTTTTCTACTCGGAAAACCAGTAATTTTGTAATGGTTAACGTCCAAGGTAAGCGCAGAGTAAATCGAGTTCCTTTTTCTAACTCAGAGTGAATCGTGATGGTTCCCTTTAACGCTTCAAGTTGATGACGAACTGCTTCTAAGCCTACACCTCTTCCCGATAGCTCACTCACTTTATCAGTTGTAGAAAAACCGGGATAAAACAAGAAATCATACAATTGTTTTTGAGATAAACGAGCCGCATCTTGAAAAGAGATAAGTTGTAGTGCAATCGCCTTATTTCTGATTTTATTGACATCAATCCCTTGACCATCATCGCTGACTTCAATATATGTATAGTTTCCTTGATGATAAGCTTTGATGTCTATTTTTCCTTCGGGTGGTTTACCCCGTTGTAACCGAACTTCTGAAGGTTCAATTCCGTGATCGAAAGCATTTCTCACCAGATGAACTAAAGGATCGTATAGCTTTTCTAAAATAGCTTTATCAATTAAAGTTTTTTCTCCGGTTAATTCTAAGCGGATTTTCTTTTGAGTCCTCACCGATAAATCTCGAATCATTCGAGGAAATCGATTCAATAAAGATTCCATAGGAATCATACGAGTTTCTGTTAAGTTCTTCTGCACCCGTTGTAAAGTTTGCTGCCGCTTTTTAATAATTTGCTGACTTTGTAAGTTCAGCAATTTCATATCATAAATTGAGGCTCGGATTTGATCGAGTTCTTCTAAGGTTTCCTGTACCGATTGTGCTAAAGCATTAGCTTCTGACTTTATCCGGGAATTAGATTGTTTTTGCTGACCAATAAAGCGTCCTCGGCTTTGAATATCAACCGATAATTTCCGAAATTTTTCTCGGCTTTTTTCTAATAGGTCAACAGCATCTTGTTTCTTCTGATTTTGTAACAGTAAGCTATTGTCTTGAGTGGCAAGTTCTCCCACTAAATTATTTAATTGATCCAGGCGATTAATATCGACTCGAACCCCTAAAGATAATTGAGTTTTAATGGGTGTTGTCGGCGAATGATTTTCTTCTATTCGTTCTGGCTCAACTAGATGATGATCGGAATCAGTCTGTGCTTCATTTAAATTTGGTTGAGTTAAAGATACAGAATTATCTGATAAAACGCTGTCTAAATCTTCAGTTTCAGGGGTTAATTCTGCTGCTTCTATTTCAATAGATTCTAATTGGGTTTCATGTTGTAATTTCTCAGAAACCGAATCAGCAATATCACGGTTTTGAATGGATTCTGACTGAGTTTCTAAGATAACAGTTTCATCTAGTAATTCCTCAGAAACCGAATCAGCAATATCACTTTCTTTAATCGCTTCTGAGTGGGTTTCTAAGATAACAGCTTCATCTTGTACAGCCTCAGAAACTGAATCAGTAATCTCATGCTCAAGTTCATCGATATCTGTCTCTTCAATCGTGAAAGAATAAAGTTCAGAATCAATTTCTTCTATATTGTCTTCTGCTAAATAAATAATTTGTTCAGTATGAGTCTCCTCAGAGATCGATTCTGAAAGATTGGTGGGTTTTGTTTCCTGCTCAATATTATTAGAAGATTGAGATAAATCGATTAATTGAGAAGGGGTTTCTAAGTCAGATTCTGGTTCAACAATATGAGCTGATTGTTGTTCAATTTGATCGATTGGTTGCTCAAAATTTGAGAAGGCGGAAGTCAAGATTCCAAGCTCTTGCCATATTGCTTTCTGTTGAGTATAAATTCCTGTAAAAGCAAGTAACGCAATATTGAGAAGTTCCTGGGGATGGGTCTCCAAAGTGTTGATAGAAGTACTCGCTAAAGTACTTAATTGTGGTTGATCCAGCATTTGACCCAAAGTAACAAATACTGCCAATTGAGTTGTAAATTCTTCCTTTAACTCAAGATCAACTTGCGTTTGATTTTGGGACTTAATCTGATGAAGTAATGTAGAATCCTCAACAGAAGCTTGTGTAATTGCTTCTAAAGAATACCCTAATATTTCTTCTAATTGCGCTACAATACTATGGAGTTGCTGAATCGTTCTCTCGGCTTGCCAATGTCCGGTTTCGATCTGTTCAAGTAAAGGTAAACGCAGGCATTCTAAACCTTGTAATAATAATTCGGGTAAGCTGACTGCTTGATGAGCAGGAGCCGTTTCTTGTAGAGGTGGTAGGATAAATAAATCACTAACATCATCGACTTGAGGGTCAGCTTCGTCTGATTCAGAAACCACACTGTCATCCACCACACTGTCATCAGTCATGGGCCGGGTAAACTGAATTAACGACTCACTGGCTTGTCCTCCAATGGCGCGATCGCCTGCTAACACCGCCTCTCGGCTAGCCCATAGATCTTTGAGGGCAATTTGACCCATTTGACAACAGGCCTGAGGATTGGCTTCTAAGGCTTGTAGAACCGTCTCTGCGATCGCAGTAAATCCAGATAAACCTAGCATACTACCTAGAGTGGAGAATACTTCAGCTTGAGTTCTTAACTCGGCTATAATTTTAGCTTCGTCGGCGGCTTTCAATACATTTTCCCACCGTCGTAACCCAGACGGGACTTCTTCCTCAAACAAAAACGCCGTCATATCCCCTTCCATGGGGACTTCGGGTAACTCTGCCGCTTCTTCTAGAGAATGTCCGAGTTTGGCTTCGAGTTGTTCAAAAATAGGTTTTGAACGGTTAATGGCGGCGGTTTCGTCACAAACGCCTGTTTCAATTTGCTCAACAATTGGCGATCGCAAACAGTCAAATGCTTGTAATAATAACTCTTCTAACTCTAAATCAAAAACAGTCTCTTCAGCATATAACGCCCGAATTCCATTTTCTAAATCATGGGCGATGGATTGAATCCCCATTAACCCCACACAAGCCGCACCGCCTTTAATCGAATGAGCCGCCCGCATTAATTCGTGGAGTTTTTGCATATCATGAACTTGGGATAAAGTCATTAATCCCTGTTCTAAAATCTGCAATAATTCAGTAGCCTCTTGTACAAAAAATTCGTAAGCTTGATCTTGAGTCTCAATCATCATGATTGGTTATTAGTAATTAGTTATTTGTTATTCGTGGGATATTAAAGTGTATTGCTCATTTGCAATCGGCATACTTCTTAGGGAAGGGCTGTGCCTACGGCACTTTTGGAAGAAAATGCTTTAAATATAGGATTTTCAGCAATTCTTAAGCCAAATTTTTTGTAAATATACGACTTGCGATCTGTTATGGTTATTCATTGGGTATTAGAGTTTATGAATCATTCGCCATGAGTTCCTAAAAAGACAAATGACGAATGAAAATTGACTGATGACAAACCGACTACTCAACCGTAAACTGAGTTACCCCTTGTTGAAGTTGTCCAGCAACCGTTAACAATTGTTCAAAAGAGTTGGCAACCGTAGCGGATTTTTCTGAGGTTTGTTGGGCAATGGCAGCCACTTCTTGTACCGTTTGAGACAGAGTCGTAGAGGTGTGGGCTTGGGTTCCAGCAGACTGGGCAATTTGTTGTACCAGTTGTTGGATAGATTGACTCACATTCACCACATCAGTCAGAATTTTCCGAGTGCCTTTAACGTACTTGGTTCCCACCATGACTCGCTTTAAGCCTAATTCCATGGCTTTAATCACTTCGTCGGTTTCAGTTTGAATTTCTAATACAATTTGCTCAATTTCACGGGTAGCATTGGCTGACTGTTCGGCTAAGGTCCGGACTTCTGTTGCCACAGTGGCAAACCCTTGTTCTTCTTGGCTAACGCGAGTGGCTTCGACTGAGGCATTTAACGCCAGGATATTTGTCTGGTTGGCAAACTCACTAATTAAGTTAACCACACGAGAAATTTTGCCTGAAGCTTCTCCCAAATTCTTGACTTTACGGGCGGTTGCATAAACAGTTTTTTGCACTGCTACAATTCCGGCTACCGTTTGGTTCATGGCTTTATCCCCGGTTTCCAGGATTTGGCTTGCTTGAGTCACCTGAATTTCTGCGGCTTTCGCATTTTCTGCCACCGCCTGAATAGAAGCCGTCATCATCTGAATTTGACTGAGGGCGTTAGTGATGGTTTCGGCTTGCCGTTGACTTTCCTCGGATAATTCTTGAATATCCTGTTCACTCTCCTGGGCAGTGGTGGTTACCACGTTAGCAGCAGACTGTACCTGTAATACCAACTGTTGTAAGCTTTCAATGGTGGCGTTAAAGAAGTCCGCAACCGTTCCCATTACCCCTTCAGTCACCTGCGCCCGGACAGTGAGGTTCCCTTCAAACGAGTCTTCGATATCTCCCAGGAATGACTCAATTTGAGATTCTAACTGTTCTTTTTGTTGTTGCTGTTCAAAAGAAGCAGATTCAGCAATACTCCGGGCAAGTTGTACTTGTTCGAGTAATAGCCCTTGTTCGAGGGCGTACCCCATTTGTAACCCCACCTGCTTAAATGTCTCGATTTCTGCTTCTGACCATTCATGAGTGGTTTGACAATGGTGGGTACTGAGTAAGCCATACAATTGTTGGTTGACAAAAATTGGCACAACTAATTTAGCTTTGATTTGCCACGATTCTAATGTTTCTCTCAGCGTAGAGGGTAAATCGGCTTGATTAATATCAGAAAAAAGCTGAATTTGACCTTTATAAAAGGGTTCAACATATTCTGATGGAAAACGCGGTGCTTCCTCCGATAACTCGATAATTTTGACCCAATCTGGCTTGACGGCCTCCGCGATCATTTGACCCATCTCATCGGTATCAAAACGATAGATCACAACCCGGTCGGTTTGCATCAGTAACAAAGATTCTTTGACCGTGGTTTCGATAATTTTTTCTGGGTTGAGAGATTGGCGAATGTGGGAACTAATCTCACTAAATAACCGCGCTTGTTCGGCTGCTTGACGTTGTTGTTGCAATAATAAGGATTGATCGAGGGCATATCCGACTTGAGTGGAAACCTGGCGAATTAAGTCAATGTCGGTGTCTGTCCACTCCCGAGGGCCAGAACATTGATGGACAATCAATAACCCATGCAGTTTTCCGGTTGCAAGAATCGGCGCAACTAAGTTAGCCCGGACTTTAAACGGTTCAAGCTGCTTTAAATAACATTCGGTTAACTCGGCTTTGTAGATATCGTTGATCGGTTTGACCCGACCTTTGAGATAAGGACGAACATAACCTTGAACAAAGCAAGGATCGTAAATTTGCGATCGCAATGCCACTGGAAAACCAGAAGAAACAGACTCAGCAATAATAGTGCCTTTCCAGTTTTCGTCAAACTGGTAAACAATTGCCCGGTCTGCTTGTAATAGCTCTTTGAGTTCTTCTACAGTAGTTTGAAAGATATCATCTTGGTTGAGAGACTCACGAATACTAGAGGTAATTTGGTTGAGGCGGCGGGCTTGTTGAGCGGCGTTAGCTTGTTTTTTCAGCAGAATTAGCTGGTCAATGGTTAAACTAATTTGGGTGCAAAGTTGCTGAACCAAGTTCACTTCTGCGTCTGTCCATTTCCGAGGACCGGAACATTCATGAATCATCAACTGAGCATAGAGTGTACCTTCGGCGATAATGGGAGCGCTAATATCAGCTCGGATATTGTATTGTTCTAATAGCTGAACATGACACTCTTCTAAGCCCGCTTCAGTAATATCGTTAATCACGCTGATTTGCCCGCGTTGATGGACTTTGGCATAATTATTAAAGCGGCAAAGATTACAATCTTTAGAACCAATCGAACGACCCATCAGCGAAGGTTTGGCTGTGGATAAAGATTCGGCAACAACTGTCCCAATCGAGTCGTGATTAAATTTGTACATCAGCACTCGCTCGCTTCCCAGCAGTTGCCGCAACTCATCGGTCACTACCTCAAACACCTGATCGACATCATCGAGGTTACGCAATTTGGTTGTAATATCATTCAAAAATTGAGCTTGTCGGGTGGCGGCTTTTTGTCCTGCCATCAGATAGGCTTTATCCAGCACATACCCGGCTTGTACAGCAATATTACGCACTAAATCAATTTCTAGTTTGCTCCACTGACGAGGGCCCGCGCATTCATGGGCAATTAACAGGGCTTTGAGCTTTTTACGCACTAGAATGGGTGCTGCGATATAGGCTTTGACTTCAAACGGTTCCAGTTGCTGAATATGACATTCGGTCAGATTCTCGTTGTAAATATCATTAAAGGCTTTAACTCGTCCGCGAGTGTAGGGCTGTACATAGCGCTGAGCAATACAAGGATCTTCGAGTTGACTCCCTAAGCTAATACTCCAATGACTATCGAGTGACTCGGCAATGACAGTTCCCGTCCAGTTTTCATCAAATTCGTAGATAATCACTCGCCCCGTATTCAGTGCTAAGCGGGTTTCTTCAACGGTGGCGCTGTGGATATCTTGAATTTCAAAAGATTGACGAATTTGAGCATAAATTTGATTCAGTTGCTCGACTTGAGCCACAGAAGCACGTCGCTCTGCTAGGAGTTGGGCCTGGTCAACAGCATAACCCACTTGTTGGGCGATTTGGCGGAATAGTTCCACCTCGGACTCCAGCCACATCCGCGTGGATTGACATTGGTGTGCCATCAATAAACCCATCAGCTTATCTTCAACGAGGATGGGTGCAATTAATGTGGCTTTGACTTGGTATTGTTGAAGTTGTGCTAAATAGGACTGACTCAGGGGACTTTTAGATAAGTTGGGGATGACTTGTACACCGCCTTTTTGATAAAACTCTGTGTAGCGAGCCACAAAATTGGGATCTTCGATTTCTATTCCCAGCATTGTGGAAAAGTGCAATTCAGCAGACTCAGCCACAATTGTACTTTTACCTTCAGAGTCAAACCGACACACCACAACACGATCTGTTTGCAAGGCAAAGCAAGTCTCTTCTACGACCATTTTGAAGATATCTTGATCCTCAAGAGATTCTCGCATTCGCGCGGTGATGTGACTAATCAGTTCAGCCCGCTCAGCAGAGGTTCCTTCTTTTTCAATTAAATTTTGCAGTTGGCTAACCCGTTGTTCAATATTAGAACGAAGAATGGATAATTCTTTAGAAATTGCTGTGGTTTTATCTTTGACACCGGAGGATTTAACGGAGGGAGAATTGGCTGAGCGGTCGGATTCAACCACAAGAGATTCAACCGGAACTACGATAGAATCATCCATTTGATCGAAATCAATTGAATCAGATTGAGCTTCAAGTTCAGAGTAAATATTGTAAGAGTTATTGTTATTGGAGTTGAAGGAGTTGGAGCGAGAATAGGGTGTCTTAGTCATGGTGAAAGAAAGAATTGATGACGAGTGTGATTGAACGCGGAGCATTGATTGTTTATGGCTCGATAAACAACCGAAATCTTTAACCCATCCAATACTGGGCTAACTCAGAATCTGTTACGAATGTTTGTGTCGGTAGATGCTTAAAAATTAGGTCGGCAGCGTTGAAACAGATCAAACAATCCTATTTTAACCCATCAACGGCTGCTGTTTTAGTTTTAATTGCTGAAAAAGGAGTATAATCAAACACTTAAGTTTTTTGGGTTAATCTCGCTTGCTATAGCCGCAAAAAAAATGCTATTTTTCGACGTTTCATTAAAGATAATCTTGCCATTGATCGACGAATTGACAGATAAATTACTGGACTAAATGTTGCACCACAGTATCTAAGTCTAGGATTGCTAATCGTTCCCCAGAAGGACTATTCCAAATCCCTTTAATACATTCTTGTCGTACTGTTGGTCGTCCATGAGCAGTCGTGGGTAACAGTTGAGCTGTGAGTTCAGCTTCATTACCCAGAGTCAATTGAGACGATGCTGTATTATTTTTCAGGGGTTGAATGTGTTGTACTTCACAGGACTTGAGTTGACCGACTTGATGAACCAATAGTCCTAATGTTCCACCCTGACATCGAACTTTAAGAATGTTGCAATGGGCTTGGGTTCCGGTGTAGGCAGCATGATCTGCATTTTTTTGGGATTGAGATAAAGTCGATGTGGAACTCAATAAGGGAGCCGCTCCACTCCAATAACTTAAATCTACAACCCATAATACCTCTCCTTGCCAAGAACAAACTCCTGCGACTGCTGATGGCATTTCTGGGATAGGTACAATTTCGCTGGCATCTAAATGAATAATTTCAGCTAGTGCGATTGTCGATAATAGAGCTTGGTATTGGGGAGTCAGATAAAAACTGAGATAGTTTTCAGTCCGACTAATAGAGTAGGGATTTACCATAAAGATTAACTGACCAATCGCTTCAGAGTACTAATGATTTCTTCGCTATTAATGGGCTTGGGAATATAAGCAGATGCCCCTTGCTTCATGCCCCAGTTTTTATCAATTTTGCCTGATTTGTTCGAGCAAATAATAATCGGAACATTTGCAGTTTTTTCTTGGTTTCTCAGTTCTCGGCACAAACCAAATCCACTCTGCCCTGGTAAAACAACATCCATGAGAATGGCATCAAAATTTTGTTGTTGTAACATCACTTTAGCAGCTTCTGCTGTGGTTACACTTAAAACTTGAAAGCCAGATTGTTGCAGACAGTTACTCAAGTGTTGAGCTTCTGTAGCACTGTCTTCGACAACAAGCACATGAAACATTAAAAACCTCCGTTAATCAGATAATTGTGACATTCATTTCTAGACTTTGTCAGAGTTCTCCTGCGCCAGGATTCAAATTACAAATGGTTGATAAGATCCCAAACTTAATATCCCGTCTTGAAGTTCAATTGCTCTGTGCTATTAGATTGCCCAGAGAAGGGTAAAATCGGAGCGGGTAAGTATTTCTGTACCATTTTTACCGTTTCATCGGGTTTGGGTGGTTTGCCTAAAAATCCAGAAGCCCCCACTAATTTTGTCCGACTGCGATCGACGACATTATCTCGACTGGTGAGAATAATCACAGGGGTATTCTGAAAGACAGGCGCATTGCGTAAAAATTGGCAGACGGTATACCCATTGGCGTTTGGCATCACTAAATCTAGAAAAATTAAGTCAGGTTTCTGTTTAGCAATTTGGGCTAGGGCTTGTACCGGATCTTGAATCCCGAAAACTTGATAGCCGGCGGGTTCTAAAATCTTTTTCAAGGTTTCCGCAACGACTGGACTATCATCAATACAGGCAATTAAAGGCCGTTTAAAGTCTTCGGATAAGGGTTGAGGCTTAAATGCAGCCGGAATTTTAGCAACGGGTTTACTGTCGCTGTCGCTGTCGCTTTCGGTTGGGGGATAAGGCAGTAAGGGATCGGGTAAGTCCGGCACCATCCGCAGTTGTACCAGTCCTTTTTTAATCAAAGGAAGTAAGGCGCGGGTGACAGCGGTAATTGATTTCCCAAGCCGCAGGGAAATATCCCACAGGGTAAACTGACCATTCAGATATTTATCCCAACCGGATAAGGTTTTTGAGTTAACAGACTGTTTTAAGACGGGTGCTAAAGTCGGATTAAAACTATTTAAGCCTGCTGTTTCCCATTGAAAGTGGAGTTGGGAGACTTTGGTGAGAAGCGGTTCAATTTCTGTGTAGGATAAACCTAAGCTGATCTGTTCCGATGAAGGAGAAACTTCCGGTTGAGAAACTCTCAGTAAGGTTTCGGTTGTATAGTTGACGCTGTCAAATAAAGAAAATAAAACTTCTAAAGTGACATAGTCAATGACAGTTTTGGCTTGTGCTAAGGTCAGTTTTTCAGTCGCTAAACCTTGTTGTAATAGTTGATATTCCCAAGGCTGATCTGGTTTCGGGGTCAGGGCGGTCGGTTGAATTATCCAGTTAGGACAGTTTTTCTTGATGGCTCTATGCCAACGTCTGACACGATGAAAATCGCTGGTTGCATAGAGTAACCGACCTTGACTAAAGTGAAGTCTTCCCTCTTTGGCATGGGTATCGAAAACGAGATCACCAGTAACCATTTTTTGGCAGAGGGTATCTAATTTTTGTACCATGCTTTCTATTCTGGTGGATTCGGTGGTCAACATCCTATCCTCTTGAGTCCGATGGCAAATATATTCGTAAATACGGTAATCCGGTTTAATCGATTGAGTGTTAAGCCAGTGTGATGGGATATTCCTCAATGAGTATTATCCGATTCACTGTTACTCAATCCGACTCGGATTACCACAAACAGTATGAAAAGTAGTTGATTCTCTCTTTCTAATAAACAATCGTTTTGATGAAAGATTGAATCCGAATCTTGACACCCTTAATCGCTTGAGACGGATTAGTAAAATGCTGAATATTTTACTGACTCTTTACACGTTCTCAGCACCCTAATCTATAAATAATCGATTGACTTAGAGCCATGAATCCGGTCTATTCTTCTACCCCCGCACCCTTAATATCACTGGAAAAAGAGGGGTAAAAAACCGGATACACTTTTTTCTTGGAAATCACATAAATCTAATCCGAACTGTTATTCATTATAGCAGCTTCTTCCGTAAATTCCCGATCAAGTTGAAGATTTTAGTTACCCGTTTACGGAGAATATTGGTCTACTCAGATAGAATATTGTTTTCCATTTAAACTAAAATTAACAATCTTTCAATATCATGTATTATTTGCTACAATTCTTGCCCTCATTACCCCCGATATCAGTTTAGCTTCAAACGGAATTGACTCAGCTCCTACAGGTTTACCGAAGCGCTTAACCACGCCATCAACAATCGCATCTCGGTATTGTACAGAGTAATATAATCAATAATATGTTATATCTTTTAATTTCTGTTTGTTCTCAGAGTACTCAACGCTCTGTGGTTGACAATGGCTGATTTGTTGTTATCTCACAATGCAACAATCATACAGCAATTCTATCTAGATTATAAAAATACTCATACTCAATAGAGGCTGAAACCTTAAAAAAACTTTACATTTTACCAAAAGACTATCAGCTCATACTCTTTTAATCCTAAATACTATTGCTTTGCCGCTTTTTTGTGATTTGCGCTGCTATTTCAGATTTATTGTTTAGCTGTCTGCTTAGTCTTGTTTTCTGTTGAGCTTGAATACTTCAAACGTTTAGGATTAAATTATTTATTAATAGCATTAATTGAATTTTACAAAAAAATATAACTTTTATTTATTCCTAATCTTGAAATAATAGAAAAATCAATAAAATTAGTTTTTGTCACTATTTTATATTCTGTAGATCAGTCTATTTTTGTCTCTAACTCTGACTTATTGCCAGGTTTAAATCCAATTAAATATTATTTTTTAAAATTCTATTGCTGACTAAGGCGACTGGATCTGCAAGTAATCTTATCCTAGCTCATTGTCTCATCTAATGACCTTGACTATCTTCAGCAAACTGATTATTTTGACAGAATTTACAGTCTGTACCCATAAACTTAACCATTGGTTCTGCTGGTTTTTGACATTCTACTGTTCCAATGTGAGGAAGACGGATTTAAAATAGGTTTCTCCGCCACCTCGCACCTATCCGGATAAATTAGCAGAATCCAGCAGGAGCCGTCCCCTATACCCGGAGAGTGAGCGTGATGAGGAAGTACGAGCCATTCCACAGCACTGGCTTGCTGCCATCGGTTTGACAGAAAACACATCAATAAAAATCCCCTACTGGCAAAAGCAGGGGAGAATATAATTGCAACTCAGGGCCATTTGTTCAATTAGACATATTTCTGGAGGGGAGGAACTTATGCATTTTTGCGCTGTATTATTTTCAATCTTCATCCAGAGGCAAACCTGTTTTGACTTTCCCTTTACCGAAATAGCGGCTAAACTGCAGTTCATACACCTCATCTTCATCCTGGGTTTCGACGACCAACTCAGAACGGGGATAACTCACACAGAGCAGTGCATAGCCTTGATGCTGTAATTCAGGAGACAGTCCCATTGCCTCCGGTTGAGCGAGTGTTCCGGAAATGACTCGCACCGCACAAGCAGTACAAGCTCCATTTCGACAGGAAAATGGCAACTCTGCGCCTTGGTTTTCAGCACTTTGTAAAATATAACGATCTTCAGGAACCTGAACACAATAGTCCTGATTTTGCTGGGGGTGATGAATTCGGACGGTGTGGTAACGGGACATAAAAAAATTAGCGTCAGTTCGTTTAACTAACAGTAAATTGTAGCTATTGTGCCATTATATAGCGCTACGCGCTAGGGAACAGGGAACAGGGAACAGGGAACAGCGGTGCGACCGGGCGTGATATCTCCGAAGGAGAGGCTACGCCAACGTAATCACTCATAGTGAACGCGCACGCCTGACAGGGAACAGTAGACTCAGCAGAGAGTTTTAGAATTTAGGAATGTCCTAACCAAATCTTGTACTGCTATATCGGAGTTAGGTTGGTGATTTATTCTCTCACCTATTGCAAAATCGCTTTTACTTTGCTAACATACTTATCTTGTGGGTAAAATTGAAAAATTACCCCCTTGGAGAGGTGGCCGAGCGGTCGAAGGCGCAGCACTGGAAATGCTGTTCAGGGGTGACTCTGACGAGGGTTCGAATCCCTCCCTCTCCGTTGCTTTTGAAGTTGAGGCAGCTTTAACAAAAGGCCTGCCACAAACCAGTAATACACAGCGACAGGATCGGTATCTAGGGGGTACCAGTAAGAGTTGTAGCTGATTATAACGATGAATAGCCAAAAAGCAATTCCGTATCCCCACAATCGATAATCTTTGAGCTGACGATAGGACTTAAAGCCATAAATGGTTAAAGTGGTGACAACGGAAAGGAACGCAATCACTCCGACAGGCCCAATTTCGTATAATAATTTAGGATAATAAGCTTCGACTAACCGAGCCTCTCCCAAAGCCCGAGCGGCATTGGTGGCTCGTCCGAGTCCATTTCCCCAAAACCCCTCATGTTTTTCAGAAGTCCATCCGGCTTGTTCTGTGATAAACTCTTGGGGCGGTGAGGCGTTCCAACGAGAGACTAAACTCTCAAAGCGATCTGTTGCTAAATCAGGAAAGATTAAAGCAGAACCCCCTAGAACAATTAACCCTGCTAATCCAATAATTAATAATCGTTTCCAGGCTGCAATATGGCGAGAGGCAATTAATAGCAAAATCACGATTAAAGGCACAGCAACCATTGCTGTTCGTTGTCCGCAAAGAATGGCATTAATAAATAACAAACTGAGGCTAAGATACCCTAAACTTTGCCATCGTTTTTTTGAATCATTCAGGGCGGTGGCAAAGCTAAAAAAGGTATTTGAAATTAAAAACCATGACCATTGCCAAGGGGCGACAAATGTACCGGGTAAACGAATAAAGTTTTTGTCAGGAAAGTAACCTAATGCTCCTCCAACTAGGCATTTACGCTGTAGATTTGCTCGGAGTAAGAGATGGTCAGGTAAACCCGTATTATCTAGGCAAACTCCTGTGACGACGAGTCCATATTGAATCAGTCCAAGAACACAACAAATAATGGCAAGCGTAAGTTGTAAACGGGTAAAGCGATGTAAATCCTGTGGATTGTCAATTAAAGTATAGCCACAAACAATTAACGGAATATATCCCATTAACACTTTGAAGCCAAATATTCCCATGATCAGGGGTTGACCATTGGGGTTGCTACTCAACTGTTGGCTACCATTCACAAATAATAATGTTCCCAACGCGATCGCGAATAAGAACATCAGCGGAATTTTCAGTTGAGGCAAAACAATAATTGGTGAACGTTGTTGTTTTAACTGGATTAAAAGTGCAATTAAAGCAGGAAAGTAAAACACATCCTTGGCAAAATGAAATAGAGGATGATCGTTACCTAGCCAATAGCTTACAGTTCCAGCAAAGGGGAGATACAGCAATAGCAGCCAAAGGGCTGTACGAGGATATTGATAAGATAAAACAACTGCAACAATCGCACTGGGAACACCGACAACGATACTGAATGAAGCACCAACACCAAATAACAGAAAACTGATCGTTAAGGCGATACCCGTAGCGATCGCCAAAGATAACTTAAATTTTGATTGAGTCCAATCAGAGGAAACCGTAGCCGGAGGATTCAACTCCGTGACGGATTCAAAATCGCTAGGTTGTTGAGTCGGTTTAGACTGGCTTTCAGGAAGTGACATGGAGCTACACTCAGAATCAATCCGGTGGACAGGCAATAAATAATAATTGACTGATATCATCGTAGCTGATGAATTTAGTTCAACCGATTAAGAAATTGGCTCAAGCCTGTTTAAATAAAGGAATTAACAGTCCTGAGTTAATCTTGACTCGATTGAATTACATTCATCACTCATCAGTTATCCTCTACGATTTATCAGGCATTGTCTATCGCAGATGTGTATAGCGCCCTAGCAACTCAATCTTTAACCCCACCCAACTCTATTGATCTTTGAACTTTTTAAAGGCTAAAGTGACGTTATGTCCGCCAAAACCAAAAGAATTAGATAATGCCACTTCTACGGTTTGCTCGCGGCTTTCGTTAGGGATATAATCTAAATCACATTCAGGATCGGGGTTTTCTAGGTTAATCGTTGGTGGAACTCGATTGTTTACGATCGCCATCACTGTTGCCACTGCTTCAATGCCACCGGAACCCCCTAATAGATGTCCTGTCATCGATTTAGTCGAACTGACTGTAATATTGTGGGCGTGTTCCCCTAAAGCTCGTTTCATGGCTGCGGTTTCAGTCGAATCATTCATCGGCGTACTCGTACCGTGAGCATTGACATAACTGACTTGCTCAGGAGTTAAATTGCCATCTTTGAGGGCTAAAGACATCGCACGAGCCGCTCCTATGCCTCCAGGAACCGGAGAAGTCATGTGATAAGCATCACAAGTCATGCCATAACCGACAATTTCTGCATAAATTCGAGCGCCGCGACTGAGGGCATATTCCAACTCTTCTAAAATTAAAATCCCTGACCCTTCTCCCATGACAAACCCATCGCGATCTTTATCAAACGGCCGACTCGCATGAGCAGGATCATCGTTACGGGTAGATAAAGCTTGAGCGGAGGCAAAGCCAGCATAGGAGAGGGGAGTCACAGCCGCTTCTGTACCCCCACAAATCATCGCTTGAGCATAACCCCGTTGAATTAACCGAAAAGCATCCCCCACCGCATTAGAACCTGCTGCACAGGCGGTCACGGGGCAGGAATTTGGCCCTTTTGCCCCTGTATGAATCGCAGTGAGTCCTGCTGCCATATTCGCAATCATCGTCGGGATCGTAAAGGGACTGACTCGAGATGGGCCACGGGTGAGGAGAACTTCTTGTTGATCTTCTAAAACTTTTAAACCCCCAATGCCTGTCCCAATCATGACACCCACTTGTTCGGCGTTGAGATCATCAATCACAAATTTAGCATCGGCGATCGCCTGTTTACTGGCCGATACCGCAAGCTGAGCAAATCGGTCCATGCGTTTGGCTTCTTTGCGCGTGATATACTCACATGGGTCAAATCCCTTGACTTCTCCTGCAATCTGACATTTGTGTCGAGACGCATCAAATAATGTAATGGTGTCAATTCCATTACGTCCACTCATCAACCCTTCCCAATATTCAGGGACTGTATTTCCGATGGGAGTGATTGCACCTAAACCTGTGACAACAACACGCTTGTGGTTCATATTAGTCATGATTTTCGTTTCGAGCAGTTAACCACCTAAAATTTAATGGGAATAGATCGCGTTAGAAATTGAGATAACCGTTGAATATTGCGATAGTCTCACACCTTTTTATCTTTATCATTGAGCTGTGAGTTTGCTGCTATTGCCTACAACAATCCTAGAATAAAATAGTATAGTACATTTTATTAATCACCCACTCTACCTCAATTGAAACTGTTACAATTTTTAAAACAGTTGACCCATCAGATCAACTCACAGATCCGGATCGAATCTATGCTAAATTTATTTTTGTTAAAATCAATTCTTCAGTAATCTAAAAGAATAATTCACTGACTCAGCAGTGTTTTCAAGGTGGATCGGACTAATAATGACAGAAGTCCGCTAAAAATTACTCACCTGAACAGGTCAATACAGATTTTATACTTTGATCCACCTAATTTTAAGTTGATCAGCAACTATATCAAGCTTTTGTTGCAGTTTCTTCTTCAATATGCTTAACTGCGTCTTGAACTTTTAGAATCTTCTCAGCCGCTTCATCTGAAATTTCAATATCAAACTTTTCTTCTAAAGCCATCACTAATTCTACGGTATCGAGAGAATCTGCACCCAGATCCTCTTGAAAGCGAGCTTCAGGTGTTACGTCTGCCGCATCAACTTCTAGTTGATCCACAATAATTGACTTTACATCCTCGAAAATACTTGAACTCATGTTGTCTTGTTTCCCTATTGAAATATCGCGTTTATCATCATATCCGATCAGGGGGACATGACGGTAACGATTTTTAAGATTTTTTATGGGTGATGGGTCATTAGTCCTTTGTTGTTCGTCCTGGGTGATTAAAAAGCATCTTTGTAACAGGTCACGATTGACCAACGAACCCTAACGAACAACCCATAACGAATCATACTACTGCATCCGATCCAACGTGCGATATTGAATCGCTTCTGCCACATGAGAGGCTTGAAGATGGGGGGACTCAGCCAGATCCGCAATAGTTCTTGCAACCTTTAAAATGCGATCGCTTGCCCTTGCGGATAATCCTAACTTACGAATTGCCCCTTCGAGTAACTGACGGGTCGCCTCATCGAGTTGACACCATTGTTGAATATGACGACTTTGCATTTGGGCATTACATTGTAATAATGATTCTTGTTTAAACCGTTGAGATGCGATCGCCCGACCCTGTTTGACTCGTTGTGCAATCATATCAGAACTTTCGGCTGTGGAATTTTGAGTAATTTCTTCCGGTTTAAGGCGGTTAACGGCCACTTGTAAATCAATCCGATCCATCAATGGCCCCGATAACCTCGCCCAATATTGCTGTCGTTGACGAGAAGAACAGGTACAGGATTGAATCGGATCGCCAAAATAGCCACAGGGACAGGGATTGGTACTGGCAACTAAGGTAAATTGTGCCGGGAATACCACCGACTGACGAGTCCGAGTGACGGTAACAAAGCCATCTTCTAACGGTTGCCGCAGAAATTCTAAAACACTACGCTTAAATTCCGTTAATTCATCGAGAAATAATACGCCGTGATGGGCTAGGGAAATTTCCCCCGGTTTAGGATAACTGCCGCCACCGACTAAAGACGGCCCCGAAGCGGAATGATGAGGAGTCCGAAACGGGCGACGGTCAACTAAAGTACCGCGATGCTTTAATAAGCCTGCCACCGAATGAATGCGCGTCACATCTAACGCTTCTGCAAAAGATAACGGCGGTAAAATTCCGGGTAAACGGCGGGCTAACATGGTTTTTCCACTACCCGGCGGCCCCACAAAAATCAAATTATGTCCTCCGGTAGCAGCAATTTCTAACGCCCGTCTGGCATGAACTTGTCCTTTAACGTCTTTTAAGTCTAAATGAGTTTGTTGGGTTTGAGATAAGATATCATCTTCAGCGATACTAACAGGTTGATAAGCCTGTTGATTATTCAAAAAGTCCGTGACTTCAAAAATAGTCTTAAACCCATACACAGAAATCCCTTTCACCACCGCCGCTTCTTGGGCATTATCAGCCGGAACAATTAACCCAGCAATTCCCATCTGTTCACAAGCCGCAGCAATCGGTAAAACGCCAGTCACGGGGCGTAAACTGCCATCAAGCGACACTTCTCCCAGAAATAGAAAATCGCCTAATAATCCCGGATCAACTTGTTCAGAAGCAGCTAAAATTCCGATACTAATGGGAAGATCAAAACTAGGCCCTTCTTTGCGTAAATCTGCTGGAGTTAAGTTAATTACAATACTCCGCATTGGAAAGCTATAGCCTGCATTTTTTAAAGTGGCTTTTACCCGTTCTCGGGATTCTTGAACCGCAGCATCCGGTAAACCCAATACTACAATTTTCGGTAATCCTCCAGAGATATCGACTTCTACCCCAACCTTAACCGCATCAATCCCAATTATCGCCGCACTCCAAACCCTGGCTAACATAAACTATTATCACAACTCAGTTCTTTTTCTTCTCTATCCTAGAACTGTTATTCGTGGCGAAACCGTGATGGCGATCGCGAAGATGCAACTTGCGTAACGCTATCATAGGGCTTGCCTGTATCACGACCTTTTAAAATGGGACAGTTTAAGGATACTGTATTCAGCATAAGAAAACTATAAAAAGCTTGATATAGTAATCCGTTCTTCATTTTCACAGGATAATACAGAGTAGGTTATATCGTAGACGCATCTTGTTTAGTCTAAATAAAGTCATCATTGATTTGGCTTAATACTACCCCATCACTGATTGGTCGTAACCTTATAAATTGATAAAGTAATATCTTTTCTTTCTTTTAAAATTGAATTAAAATACTGCAATTTTTAATGATCAAGCCTCAAATAAACAGACCTCTCTTTTAGACAATTTGGTGTTAACACCCGTTACCGAAGAACAAACCTCTGAAGCGCCTGTGGTTCCCTCTGATGGCGCTCAAGCTGAACTAAGGAGATACAATCTAACTGAGATTGCTGATAGGGGCGTGGAAAATTAAATCTACCCCCTATTTGTTTAAGTTTGTACTACCATTAGTGAAAAATAGGATAATTTTAATTGAGGATAATCGCTTAATCCATGATAAATTTTCTGTTGGGGTAAAGTTGCCCATTCTACAACACTGGCTTGTTCAAGTAAGTTTAATTGTTGTAATATTTCCCAAACTTGCGAATAGACTGAACTGACTTTCATCAATACTAATATATCGGTTTGCTTTAATATATTTTCGAGTTGTTCAATATGATAAATTGCGGGTAAAATCATTAACTTTTGACTCCGAATGGTTAGAGGAATACCTAAACTTGCCACCGCTGCCAGAGGGGAACAAACGCCTGGAATTGTAATCACTTTAGCTTCAGAATATAACTGTTGTAAAGTTTGTGCCAGGTAAGTAAACGTACTATAAAAACTGACATCTCCTTCACAAGCAAATACTACATCTAGTCCCTGTTGTAGATAAGATGCAACTCTATGGGCGGCTTTTTGCCAAGCTTGAGTTAACTCGGTATCATCCTGAACATAGGGAAAGTGTAACGATAGCTGCTGTTGTTGCGGACTCAACAGGTGAGAAATAATGCCTTCAGCAATACCGGGTTTACCGTGAAGTCCGGCTGGAAACGCCACCACAGGGGTCTGTTTGAGTAAATTGAAGCCTTTGAGGGTGATTAATTCTGGATCACCTGGGCCAACGCTAACGCCGTAGAGAGTACCCCAAATTGTGGTAGAAGACATTCAAATCAGGATTAGGATGAACTTGTTTATTATAGGTTTTCTCCGCTTTGATCGGTATCTTGAGTGATCAGTCTTGGGTGAGACGACTCTGTTTACCAAAACTTCACATGAAGTCGAATATTATCAGCTTTAATATAAAGTTTGTGTAAAATATTTCAAATAATCCTGATACTTAACCCTTTTTTAATTCAAATGATATAAGTTATGAATAGTTACTGATTGAGAGAATATTTCTCGGGGGTTAACTTTGCTTTAAAGTTGGATTATTTATCTGATTTTAAAGTAAATGATCGTGAGAGTAATGATGGAGTGACTGACTCAAACTCTAGTTAATCTCTCTTTAATATTTTGCTATTTATTAGGGGATTACCCTACTGATTAATTGATTAGCTCTTAGTTTAAACAATTAGGAGTTGGTATGCTGTGTTTGCTTGTAAAATTTGAGAACAATATTCCTATTTTATGTCGTTTCTAATTTATCTCAAAACAATTTTATTGTTGATTGAGATAGATAAAAATTACTGAGTATAGGAAATATCACTAAACCGGAACTATGAAACAGTCAATTCAACTTACTCCCATCGGGAGATATTCTACTGGAATTTTTGACGAAGGTGCAGCCGAAATTCCAGCTTACGATCCCATTTCTCAACGCTTATTTGTCACTAATGGTGATACTGGAAATATTGATGTTTTAAATTTTAGTAATCCCAGTAATCCTGTTAAAATTAATGAAATAGATCTTTCAGATTTTGGCAGTAACGCTAATAGTGTGGCGACAAATAGTGGGATTATTGTTGCAGCAGTCGAAGCCGAAGAGGGTTTAACGCCGGGTCAAGCTGTTTTCTTTGACACAGATGGCAATATCCTCAACGCAGTCAATGTCGGGGTTTTACCCGATATGATTACCTTTACCCCCGATGGCAGTCAAGTGGTTGTTGCTAACGAAGCAGAACCCACCGATGAAGGCAATCCTGAAGGATCTGTTAGTATTATTAATGTCTCAAATGGGATTGAAACCTTAACTCAAGATGATGTTTCTACGGCTGATTTTAGTCAATTTAATGGGCAAGAAGTAGAACTCATAAGTCGGGGTGTTCGTTTATTTCCGGATACTCCTGCTTCTCAAGATTTAGAACCAGAATATATTGCGGTTTCTCCCGATAGTCAAACAGCTTTTGTAACGTTACAAGAAAATAATGCTGTTGCGAAAATTGATTTAACGACCGCTGAAATTACTGATTTACAACCGTTAGGTTTAAAAGATTTTAGCCAAGGTTTACCCGAATTAACTCAATATCCTTGGGATCTTAGCGGCGAAGTATTAGGAACAACTCCAGCCGGACAAGAGATTTTGTTGGGGGGAATATCGGGTTTATTCTTTGAAGGAATTGATCAAAACGGTAACTTAGAATTTATCGCCACTCCCGACCGTGGCCCCACTGGTAACCGCAGCGATGTTGATGGCGACGGTATGAATGAACGTCCCTTTGCTTTACCCGACTATCAACCTCGTTTTATTCGGTTTAACCTCGATCAAGATAGTGGTGAAATTGATATTACTGACCAAATTTTCTTGACTCGTAATGCAGGGGGAATTTTATTGCCTTTAACCGGACTACCAAATTTACAAGCAGGAGTTGCCGGAACGGCTTATACTGATGAAGAACCCGTTGACTTATTCGGTAACCCCTTAGAAAATGATCCGTTTGGGGCCGATATGGAATCGGTAATTGTCGCCCCGGATGGTACATTTTGGAGTAGTGATGAATATCGTCCGGCGATCTATCATTTCGATCAAGATGGGATTTTAATTGATCGGTTTATCCCGGAAGGAACTGCTGAGATAGACGGGAAAACAGCAGGCTTTTTCGGAACAGAAACTTTACCGGAAGTGTATGCCCAACGCCGTTCTAATCGCGGATTTGAAGGGATGGCGTATGATACAGATAATGATAAACTGTATGCATGGATTCAAAGTCCGATTGATAACCCGGATGTTTCTAATGATGCTAATTCTCGTAATTCTCAGGTTATTAGAATTTTAGAATTTGATCCAACCACAGAAGAACCCACCGGAGAATATGTTTATTTCCTGGAAGGATCGCCTGGTGTTGATAAAATAGGTGATGCGGTTTACCAGGGTGATGGCAAATTTTACGTCATTGAACGGGACTCTGGAACCACTATAACCGCTGAGAAATTTATCTTTGAAATAGACTTAACTGGGGCAACTAATATCCTGGGAACGGAGTTATCTGAAGCAAGTAATGAGAATGCTTTAGAACAAATGACCCCAGATCAGTTAGCCGCTATGGGAGTTCAAGCGGTTGATAAAGTCAAAGTTCTCAATTTACCCAGTATTGGTTATTTAGCCGGAGATAAACCAGAAGGGTTAGCTTTATTACCGGATGGATCTTTAGCGGTTATTAATGATAACGACTTTGGCTTATTAGACGAAGATATTCCCCTAGATGGATCGGTTCCGTTTAACCCTGACCCGACTCAAACGGTTCTCGGTATTATTGAGTTTAGCGGTTCTAATGGACTCGATGCCAGTAATAGAGATGATGGTATTAATATCCAAAACTGGCCGGTTTATGGGATGTATCAGCCGGATGCGATCGCCAGTTACGAAGTGGAGGGTCAAATTTATTATGTCACAGCCAACGAAGGAGATAGCCGCGACGAAGAAGAACGTATTGCCGATCTTGAACTCGATCCGGTTGCGTTTCCCAATGCAGAAGTTCTTAAACTGGATGAAAACCTCGGTCGTTTAGAAGTGTCTCCGTTTAATGGCGATCTTGATAATGATGGCGACTTCGATCAACTCTGGAGTTATGGTGGTCGATCCGTTTCTATTTGGGATGAGAATGGTAATTTAGTCTTTGATAGCGGTGATGAAATTGCCCAAATTACTGCTAATGCATTTCCCGATAACTTTAATGCTACTAACGACGAGAATAACTTTGATAACCGCAGTGATGATAAAGGGCCTGAACCCGAAGGGGTAACGATCGGGGTTGTGGATGATAAAACTTACGCTTTCGTGGGGTTAGAACGGATCGGCGGCGTAATAGTTTATGATATTAGCGATCCAGCAGAGGCTGAATTTGTTGACTATGTTAACCCGCGTGACTTCTCGGTTGAATTTAACCTCGATGAAGAAGAAGATCCTGACCCCACCGACGAACAATTAGCTGCGGTTGGCGACTTAGGGCCAGAAGGGTTAACCTTTATCAATGGCGAAGATAGTCCCACTGGACGACCTATTTTAGTGGTGACTAATGAAGTTAGCGGGACGACGACTGCTTATGACTTTGGTTCTTCAACGCCGATAGAAGGAACAGATGATGCCGATGAATTAGTTGGTAGTGATAGCGATGACTTAATTCTTGCTAAGGCAGGAAATGATATCGCTGCTGGACTGTTAGGAAATGACGTTATCTTCGGCAGTGACGATGATGATATTCTCCGAGGGGATAACAACAGTCGTTCTTCTGGGGGTATTATTGGCGGAGATGATAAAATCTTCGGTGGTTTAGGAAATGACCGTATTGGTGGTAAAGGCGGAAACGACGAACTTTACGGTAATGAAGGTTCGGATATTCTGTTCGGCGATCATGGTGATGATATTCTCCGAGGCGGTTTAGGAATGGATATTCTCACAGGGGATAACGCCTCTGGTGGTAGTGGTTTTGATACTTTCATTTTAGCCCCTGGCGAAGGAACAGACCTGATCGCAGACTTTGATGTCACAGAAGATTTAATTGGGTTAGCCGATGGTTTAACCTTTGATCAAATTACTCTGAGTCAAAGTAATTTAGATGTGGCGATCGCTGCTAACGGCGAAGTATTAGCCCTAGCTAAACTACAAACTGTTGATACATTTTCTGAGTCGAATTTCACAACAGTTTAATTCTGTTTTGTGATTGAAAAGTAGAGGAAAGTTTGAATTGTAGGGTGCGTCCGATAGATGCACCTACTTTATTACTTATTCAAAAAAATAGCGATCATATCAAGTCGAAATAATGAATTATTATAAAAATCTGATCAAGCATTAGTAATGCACTTTTTTGATTTCACTTTCGACTCCCTACGACTAGCCGTTACCCATTACAAGAACATACAGTACTATAAGATGGGATATTTTTTTGACTTGAATCTATCTGAGGCTTGGTTTCAATGCTTTCTGAAGAATGCAAATAAATCGGTAATTCAATCACAAATTTTGTCCCTTTATTCACCCGAGAAACACAGTCTAACCGACCTCTATGTTCTTTTGTAATAATCTGATGACTGACAGATAAGCCCATTCCTACTTTTTTATCGGCTAATTTTGTTGTAAAAAATGGATCAAAGATTCGCGATTTTATTTCTTTGGGTATACCCACTCCATTATCAATAATACGAATAGAAATATGATGATTGTCTATCATTACTGTAGAGATTTTAATCATTTTGATTTTGACTGAATGCTGTTGCAATGCATCAATGGCATTATCCAGTAAATATAGAAAGACTTGGTTTAATTGTTTAGGATAACATTCTACCAAAGGCAGATCATGATAATCACGAATAATATTAATTTTTGCAGTATTAGCAGTTACACTCAGTCGATATTGTAATATACTTAAAACATTCTCAATGGCATCCTGGATATTAATCTTTTTGATATTAGATTCATCTAATCGAGAAAACTTACGAAGAGAAAGAATAATATCTTTAATTCGGCTGATACCGATGTTAGTCGATTCTAGCAATTTAATAATATCTTCTTCAACAAATTCTAAATCGCTATCTTCAAGTAAATCTTGTAACGCTTGAGGCGGGTTAGGAACACACTGTTTGTAATGGTGAATAATACTTAAAAGCTCTTGAGTATATTCGTTCAGGTGATAAAGATTACCCCCAATAAAGGCAGCAGGATTGTTAATTTCATGAGCCATACCCGCAACCATCTGGCTGAGCGCGGACATTTTTTCACTATGAATTAACTGGGTTTGAGTCTCTTTTAAACGGCGTAATTGTAGCCTTAATTCCATCTGAGAAATTACCTGTTGTCCTAGGGTTTTTAGGGCTTCTAATTGCTCAGAAGTTAAGTCTCTAGGCACTCGATCAATCACACATAATGTTCCTAAAGCGTGACCTTCTGGGGTGACTAAAGGGGTTCCCGCATAAAAGCGAATATTCGGGTCAGAAGCGACTAAAGGATTATCTGCAAATCGTTCATCTTTTAAGGTATTGGGTACAATTAAAGGTTGATCGGGCTTATTAATTGCATGGGCGCAGAATGCTATTTCTCTGGGTGTTTCATCGGCATCTAGACCGACTTTTGATTTAAACCATTGACGGTTTTGATCGACTAAACTCACTAAAGCAATAGGTGTGCCACAAATATAACTGGCTAATTTTGTTAAATCATCATAAGCGTCTTCAGCAGCAGTATCTAAAATATCATAGTTTTCTAAGGCTCGTATTCGATCTGATTCATTTTTAGGAAATTGTGGTTTTTGCATATTAGTTATTCTTGATCTGTTAAACCCTCTTATAATTAAGATGAATTAATACAGAATTACGTTTTATCTTAATTATAACAATAAAAAACATTATAATTATAATTTTCTGTATAACAGGAAACAATAAATTACTATTTTTGGACTGCTCACCTTTTACAAAATTTCTTCATTCATCTCAGTTACTATCAATGTAGAAGCGGTTAAAAAGTCAGACTCAAACGCACCAATATCAGTAACTCCCTGTTGCACTCGCGCTTCACCTCGTTGATCTGTGGCTAATTCTAAAGGATTACTTCCCGCATTAATTGCCGGACTACCGAATAGAATGGCTTGAGTTTCAGTGAGTCCGCCATTGTCTTGTAACGGCCCTAAAAGTGGATCGATAGGACTCGCAGTATTTCCGACAATATCACCTGTTACCCCATCAATAAAACCACCCGTGCCATCCCCATTTCCAATTAAATTATTACCATTTGATGTAAAACCAATTCCCGCAATATCATCATCGTCTTCATTACCTGCAATAATTGTACTGGCTACATTGATTCGGCTACTGTAATCATTGTAAATTCCACTGCCATTATCGGCTTGATTATTATTAATTGTACTATTATTAACAATCAGTGAACTCTCGAAATCGTTATAAATTCCACCCCCATTATCATTGGCGCGATTACCACTAATAGTGCTATTTTGAAGATTAACATTACCATAGACGTTTTCAATTCCACCCCCGTTGCCACCTGCTCGATTATCATTAATGGTACTATTACTAATAGTAGTCACTTGAATTGAACTACTAATCCCGCCACCATCACTACCTGAGCGATTATCACTAATAGTACTACCGTTAACTCCTAATCCCCCGATGATGGTATAAATACCGCCGCCACTGTTATCGGCACGATTATCACTGATAATACTATTGCTAATACTAACTGAACCATAGCCAATAAAAACGCCGCCGCCATCGTCAGTGGCGCGATTATCCTCAATTGTGCTATTGCTCAAATCACCAAAAGTGTTATAGTAATGAACTCCTCCACCTTGATTCGCAGTATTACCCGTAATCGTACTGTTAGTGATAGAGGCTGTGGCAAAACGATGGTAAACGCCGCCGCCGTTTTCAGTGGCATCGTTATCGGTAATAATGCTATCGGTAATGTTGGCTTCCCCATAACTGTTGGCAATACCGCCCCCATTTTGATTCGCCTGATTATCCGTAATGGTACTATCGCTAATGGTGATTGTGGCGTAGTAGTAGCTGAAGATACCGCCGCCATCATAATCGGCTAAATTGCCACTGATGATACTGCCACTAATATCGGTAGTGTTGGCTTTACTATAAATCCCACCGCCATTACGGGCGCTATTATCACTGATGGTACTGTTACGAATAGTAATAGGGGCTGTATTGTAGCGGCTAAATTGACCCCCCCCACTCAAATTCGCATGATTTCCTTCAACCGTCGTCTGATTGAGATTTGAGGTGCCACCTAAGTTATAAAGCCCACCTCCATTACCCACATTGGCGCTATTATCACTAATAGTACTGTTACTGAGATTAACGGTGCTACTTTCGCTGTAAATCCCACCCCCATAAGCTGCCTGGTTATCCGCAATTTCACTATTACTAATATTGACAACGGCTTGTAGGTTACTGATGCCACCCCCGTCATAAGCTGAAGTATTATTAGTAATGGTACTATTGGTAATATTGGCTGTTGCGAAAAAGTTCCCTATCCCACCACCTTTGGCAACCGCTACGTTACCACTAATCACACTATCCTGAATATCGATAGTACTATCTTTGCTATAAATCCCACCGCTATCATCAGCCCTATTATCACTAATTGTACTGTCGCTAATATTGGCGATCGCGTCAAGATTTAAAATTCCTCCACCATCATTTTGCGCTTCATTGTCACTGATGGTACTTTCGTTAATATTAACAACTGCGCCGTCTGCGTTGAATATACCGCCACCATCAAAAGCATCGTTACCGGTAATGGTACTTTCGTTAATATTAACCGTGCTAGATCTGTTATAAAAGCCTCCTCCATAATCATTAGTCTGATTATCACGAATCGTAGTATCGTTGATCTCAATGAAGCTAGATTGGTTAAACATCCCGCCACCATCATCACTAGCCCTGTTGTCAGCAATAGTGGTATTGTTGATCTGTGTTCTGTTTACCAGGTTATAAATCCCGCCACCATCATCACTAGACCTGTTGTCCGTAATGGTGGTATCGTCAATTGTGACTGTATTATAAATATTAAATATTCCTCCACCCTCGTCTATACTAGAATTGCCGCTGATGGTACTATTGGCGATCGCGATGTTACTCTCGTAATTAAAAATTCCTCCGCCCCCACCCGCAGCAAAATTATCTGTTATTGTACTATCTATAATTTCGGATTTTGTATATAGGCTATAAACTCCACCCCCACTATAAACCGCACTATTACTGCTAATAATACTGTCACTGATCTTGAGATTACTATAGTTATTATCAGTGTAATTAAAAATTCCCCCGCCTCGACCCGCAGCAGAATTACCTGTTACGATACTATTACTCAAAGTTAAATCTTCTATGTTGAATATCCCGCCGCCCTGACTTTGATCAAAAAGTAAACCCTCAGCAACTCCGCCAGTAATCGTTAATCCATCAATATTAACTATTGAGACCTGACCAGTATTTCCATCATCAACTTTAAAGACTTGTGAGTTTCCTGCCCCATCAATTGTGAGTTCATCTGCTCCCAGCCCACTAATTGTCAGGTCATCAGTAATTATTAATTCAGTTGTAGAAAGAGTAATGATTTCTCCGTTGAGGCTGCGGTCAAATTCAATTGTATCTGCCCCAGGATTACTATTAGCTTGCTCAATAGCTTGGCGTAAAGAACCTGCACCTTCATTATTTGTATTAGTAACAGTATAAATTGCCATTTCTACCCCTGAATGATTGAAGTTTAATAGATTAGCTTAGAACACAATTTGCCTGACTTTACTTTACTGAATGATTTATTAGCCTTTCTGTGGGGATCATATCAGAATTTAGCGCTCATATCAAGCTTTTTCTACAGTGCTTAATTATTCTTTAAATATTTATTGACGGGCTACAATATCAAGAGATCTATATTCTGCTAAAAATATGGATAAGGATTGATACACTCATAAAAAATACTTGTTTTAACTGTACTTATTCCTAATGTAAAACTGTATTTTTGTATCTAATGCATTGATAGCTGAAAATACTATCTATATCAGGAAATATTTAAAAATTAATTTCGTGTTTTCAATATCATAAAGCAGTAAATGTTTTTATCAAATTTTCTTAATTTTATTGCATATCAGTAAAATATTAGTAATTATTTGGGTAAGATGCGTTGTGGGACGCACCTATATTTATTTTGGAGTCTTTGAAATAACATGGCTAAACTCATTGGTTATACGTCTCTTGCGGCCGATACTTTTGCCGAAGGTCCTCCGTCTGGTGGCAATAATGGCAAAGGTGAACCGATTTCTGGTAATGGAAGAACTGGCCCTTTCAAAGGTCAACCCATTCAAGGATTTAGTGGCGTACAATTTGCTCCCAATAGTAATAGTAATACCTTTTGGTTTTTATCTGATAACGGTTTTGGCGCAAAAGATAATAGTGCAGATTATTTATTGCGAATTTATCAAGTTAATCCGGATTTTATTAACAGTGAAAATAGCGAAGGTAGGGTTAAAATTCAAGGATTTATTCAACTCTCCGATCCGAATCATTTAATTCCGTTTGATATTGTTAATGAAGACACAGAGGAACGTCTGTTAACCGGGGCAGATTTTGATCTTGAATCAATTGTTATTACTAAAAATAGTATTTTTATCGGGGATGAATTCGGCCCCTATATCTTGCAGTTTGGCTTAAATGGTGTTTTACAAACTGCCCCAATTTCTACACCGAATATAAGGGGAGGAGAGTTAACGGAAGAGTTCGTATTTTCGCCTCAAAACCCTGATGTTTTAGCCGGGAATATAAGAGCGAATTTACCGGGTTCGGGGGGTTATGAAGGAATGGCATATAATCCAGATTTAACCACTTTATATCCATTATTAGAAAAGCCCGTTGAAGGCGATCCAGATAATGCTTTAAGAATATATCAATTTGACGTTGCATCTCAATCTTTTACAGATATTGTCGGTTATTATCCCACAGAAGTAGTCGGTCATGCGATTGGTGATTTTACCCCGATTAATCAAACGGAATTTTTAGTGATTGAACGAGATAATAAACAAGGAGAAGAAGCGGTATTTAAGAAAATTTTTAAAATAGATATTTCTAAAATCGATAAAAATGGCTTTGTTGAAAAAGAAGAAATTATAGATCTATTAAATATTGCAGATCCTAATGATTTAAATAATGATGGCGATAATACTTTTACGTTTCCTTTTATTACCGTAGAGAATGTATTAGTTTTAGATGAAAATACTATTCTAGTTGCTAACGATAATAACTATCCGTTTACCAATGGTCGAGCGCCAGAAATTGATAATAGTGAAATGATTCTAATTGAGTTAGATCAACCTTTAAATTTAGCAGAGGGTATTGGTATTGATTTAGAAAATAGTCAATCTTTATTTAATTTGGAAGATTTAAACCCTATAAACTCTAACCTATCAAATATTGAAACTGCACAAACCAATAAAATTATTCAACTTCCACCAGCTAACCCCATAACTGATAATTCTAAAGAATTCAATCTAATTCAATATTTATATTTATCTTTACCACTTTTAATTGTATTATTTATATCTACTATCTTATTAAAAAGAATAGACAGATAGAGTCATAAATAGTTTATAGTTTTTTCTTCTTATCGTCTTTCGGCTTCTTGCTTTAAAGCTAATAAAGTGTTTTTAAAGGTGCTTTTATAAATCGTGAAAAATAAACCCCGAGTCAATGTATCAACCGGAACAACGGATACGTCATGAGTGACTAATATTTGAGCAGAATTGGCAGCGGGCTGAAGTTTCCAAGATCCCTGTAAACTTTTCAAATCTCCCTCTATTTGTTGAAAATTAATTTCTTGTACAGGGGTTTCAGTCACCGCCACTTTAACTTTAAATTGTTTACTAATGGTTGCGATTTTAACTTGATAAACTTGTTCAAAAATTTTACTATTCCCCTGAGTTTCAATTAACTTACTGTTGGCAACATTAGGAAAAAACCGATCAAAATTATCATAATCTGTCAAGACATCCCAGACTGTCTCTAGGGGAGCATTAATTACAACTTGACCTGTATATTTACCCTGTTCGCCACTAACAGAAACTTCAGGATTTTCGGCTGCTATCCACATCATTTCATTTTCTAATTTTAACGGTGTCAATAGAGGAGATTGTGGTAAAGTTGTTGAGAGGGGAATTAAGAAAAAAACGCTCAAGTATCCTGAAAGTAAATGATAAACATTCATAATTTTGATGGGTTAGAACATTAATATTACAGAAAATTCCATGACCTCAGTTTACCGAATTGTTGCTTTACCCGGAGAAGGAATTGGCCCGGAAGTCGTCAATGCCGCTTTGACCATTTTGCAACAGGTTGCTTAACTTGAACAGTTTACCGTAAAAATTGATTATGGTTTGATAGGGCCGCCTGCCCAACAGCAATGGGGGACAAGCTTTCCGGCGGCCACTGCCCAACTGTGTGAGGGGGCTGATGGTATTGTTTTCGGGGCCGTTTCCCAGGGGGGACTGTTGGAATTGCGAAAACACTTTGATTTATTTGCCAACCTGCGTCCGGTGAAACCTCTACCGACATTATTTGATAAATCTAGCCTCAAACCAGAAAAGCTGGAGGGGGTTGATATCCTGTTTGTGCGGGAATTAGCGGGGGGTATATATTTCGGTGAAGCGGGGTGCGTGACGAATGAAACCGGAAATTATGGTTATCATACCATGAGTTATGCAGATTGGGAGATTCAACGCATTGCACAGGTTGCCCTGAAACAAGCCCAACAACGGCGAGGGTTAGTCACACTTGCCCACAAAGAAAATGCCCTGCCTTATTTGCCTTGGCGCAGTATTACGGAGGCTGAAGCCATTCAATATCCGGGGGTAAAAGTAGAGGCGATGTTAGTCGATAATTTAGCCTTTCAATTAGTGAGTTATCCTCAACAATTTGATGTGATTTTAGCGAGTCATTTATTAGGGGATATTCTCAGTGAAATTGCGGCTGTATTTGTGGGTTCTTTAGGGTTGTTGGGGTCGGCTAGTTTAAACGCCAAAGGATTAGGTTTATATGAACCCTGTCACGGCACGGCTCCTGATATTGCGGGTCGGAGAATTGCTAATCCTTTAGGGATAATTAATTCAATTATTTTAATCATCCTCAACCCAATGATCTTTGCCTGTTATAGAATAATTTACGATAAAAAGTAGAGAAAATTTAGCTGAGGGTAGGCGATTTGTTGAAATAGGTAAACCGTTGCAGCCGTATCAATTAGATGAAACTTACTTTTTAGTAGATTTGCTGGAAGTGACTCAAAATCAACCCGATTTAATTCAGCAACTATTGCGTTCTTTCATAGCAGATATCAGCCTCAAACCTTTACCTCACAAAGTGTTTACATCTGAAAAAATTCAGGAAGCATTTCGATATATGCAGCAAGCAAAACACATTGGTAAGATTGTGATTTAGCCAATTGATCACATCTCTACTCCGCAAAAAACCTATAATATTAATTCTCAAAATCATCAAGAATTAATTGATATTATTCGTATAGAAATCGCAAATATATTAGGCATTAATTTTGAAGAATTGAGTCTTGAAAAAGATTTAGATGAATTGGGAATAAATTCTCTAGAATCAGTCGAACTAAGAAACCGTTTACAAGCTCAATTTAACTGTTAGTTACCAGCAACATTGATATTTGATTATCCAACAATTACTGAATTAACGGATTATATTAAAACAGTCATTAGCCCGAATCATCAACCTAAAAATAATCAAAAAATTAATCCTGAATTGGCAGCCATTCAACAACTGTCTGATGCGGAAGCCGAAATATTATTGCAACAAGAATTAGATAGACTTCAATGATAGAGTCATAAAATTAATCTCAATTAATCGTGGCGATCGCAGTGGCAACCAGCAACAGGTTTGCGATGGAAATACGCTCATCCCATTGCCCGTTGCAACTGTTTGACTCAGATTAGCAGAGATCGTAACGATCAAGATTCATCACTTTATCCCATGCTGCCACAAAATCGCGCACAAACTTTGGCTGCGAGTCCTGACATCCGTAAACTTCTGCGATCGCCCGAAGCTGAGAATTTGAACCAAAAATCAGGTCAACACGGGTACCTGTCCACTTCAATTCGCCTGTTGCGCGATCGCGTCCTTCAAACACCTCCTCCGCCTCAGAAACCGCTTTCCAGGTTGTGTTCATATCCAGCAGGTTTACAAAAAAGTCATTCGTTAATGTCTCTGGCTGGTGAGTAAAAACACCCTGTTGAGCCTGATCCACATTAGCATTCAACACGCGCAAACCCCCCACAAGAACCGTCATCTCAGGAGCACTCAGCGTTAGTAACTGCGCCCGATCTACCAATAACTTCTCTGCGGGTAAGTTACATTTATCCTTGAGATAGTTGCGAAACCCATCTGCAGTCGGTTCAAGTGCAGCAAAGGAATCTACATCTGTTTGATCCTGAGATGCATCTGTGCGTCCCGGTTTAAAGGGAACCTTGACATCATTCAAACCCGCGTTTTTCGCCGCTTGCTCAATGCCTGCACATCCGCCCAGAACAATGATATCAGCCAGGGAAACTTGTTTCCCACCAGACTGAGCATTATTAAAGTCGTTTTGGATCGTTTCCAGAGTTTGCAGCACAGTGGCCAATTGATCGGGCTGGTTAACCTCCCAATCTTTCTGAGGCATTAGACGAATACGCGCCCCATTTGCCCCACCGCGTTTGTCAGAGTCTCGGAAAGTCGAAGCCGATGCCCAAGCTGTCGAAACCAACTGAGAAACCGAAAGATTTGAAGCAAGAATCTGACTCTTCAGCGTGGTAATATCCTGCTCGTCAATCAATTCATGAGTCACGGCAGGGACTGGATCTTGCCATAAGAATTCTTCCGAGGGAACCTCAGGGCCAAGGTAACGCGAGCGGGGTCCCATGTCGCGATGGGTCAGCTTGAACCATGCCTGAGCAAACGCATCTGCAAGTTGATCTGGATGCTCAAAAAAGCGTCGTGAAATTGGCTCGTAAATTGAGTCCATTTTCATCGCCATATCCGCTGTCGTCATGATCGGAGCATGGCGCTTTGAGGGATCGTGGGCATCCGGCACCGCATCAGCAGCAGCACCCCCTTTCGGAATCCATTGATGAGCGCCAGCAGGACTTTTGGTCAGTTCCCACTCATAACTAAACAGGTTTTCAAAATAGTTGTTATCCCATTTGATCGGGTTAGTCGTCCATGCCCCTTCGATACCGCTAGTGATGGTATGCACGCCTTTACCGCTGCCAAAGTTGCTCTTCCAGCCTAGACCTTGCTCCTCAATGCTAGCTCCCTCCGGTTCTGCACCAAGCTGTGCATCATCCCCCGCGCCGTGGCATTTACCAAAAGTATGCCCACCCGCAACCAGGGCAACAGTTTCCTCATCACCCATCGCCATCCGCCCGAAGGTTTCACGAATATTTTGGCCAGAGCCAACGGGATCGGGATTGCCGTTCGGGCCTTCTGGGTTGACGTAGATCAGACCCATCACAGTCGCACCTAGAGGATTTTCGAGTTCGTCATCATCCGTGTAGCGCTTGTCATTAGCCTTCCATTCATCCTCATTACCCCAATAAATATCTTCTTCAGGCTGCCAAATATCTTCACGCCCGCCCGCAAAACCAAGGGTTTTAAATCCCATCGACTCATAGGCGCAGTTCCCAGCCAGGATAATGAGGTCAGCCCAAGAGATTTTCTCTCCGTATTTCTGTTTGATTGGCCATAGCAATCGACGAGCCTTATCCAGATTACCATTATCAGGCCAGCTATTGAGGGGAGCAAAGCGCTGATTTCCAGTGGCAGCACCGCCGCGTCCGTCGTCGATACGGTAAGTCCCCGCACTGTGCCAAGCCATTCGGATAAAGAGTGGCCCGTAATGACCGTAGTCGGCTGGCCACCAGTCCTGAGAGGTTGTCATCAACTCAAACAGGTCTTGCTTGACAGCGCTTAAATCGAGACTTTTGAACGCTTCAGCGTAGTTAAATGCCTCACCCATCGGGTTAGACTGGGGGGAGTGTTGGTGAAGAATTCTTAGGTTTAACTGATTTGGCCACCAATCTTTGTTAGACCTTCCCGTGCCAGCGGTGAAGTTACGAGCTGCACTCGTAAACGGACATCCACCTTGACTTCTCATAATTTGGCTACTCATAGTACCTCTTTGCAGTGTGTAGTGCGAACGGTTTGACTTTCTGTTAAGATCTCTCAAACATAGGCAAAAACAACTTAAGTCAAATTGTTGTGCATTAGTCATCATACTACTTTCAACAGATAAGATTTTGGATTGAGTCAAGCGATCGCACTATGCCTCTGTCCGACTCTTCCAGTATCCCGGTTCTCCGCTGCAATGCATTACTGGCAAAATAGATAGGGAACGGGAAACAGAATAATAACAATGGTAGGGTGTGTTAATGTAACGCACCTACAGGAGGCGATTTCACAAAGTGAACGCTGCGCGATCGCACTATTGATAGATCTGACCCCCATGTTTAAGCCATCCATCAACATGAGAACCTCTCGGATCATGATGAGTCCAATGAATAACGCCACCTTCGCTATTCCACTCATATTCACCATAGAACATCACTAAATCACCTTCTTTAAGTTTGTTAATTCTTGGGGCTAAATCAATATTATGACTAATCAATAAAGTCTGACCCGAACTGAGCCTAATAATGAATCGTTGATGCCGACTTCCATCAAGATCATCAGCCAGAATTTTGATGACTATACCCTGACCTTTGACTTGAAGATTACTCCTTCTATTTTCAAAGGCATCTTCTAAAAGTTGCTCACTGCCATTAGTGGGTTGTGCAAGTCCTGGAACGGAAACTTCGCCACTTTGGATCGAAAAATAAGCTGCTGTAATTAGTACGATTAACAATAGTATTTTCCGCATCATTATATTGCTTAAAACTAACTCAATAGGACGAATAATAATAGTATTGCATTATATAAACACGCATTACAAGATGCGATTACACCGTAGGGTATGTTAGCGTTGTAACACAGCAACCTATCTTTTATTTTAAGATTAGATTTTAATGTCTAATTATAGAAGACCTCATCTTTCTGGAGGGACATACTTTATTACACAGGTCACTTATCAAAGAGTGCCTTGGCTTTGTAGTAATATTGGTAGAAAATCACTCAGAGAAGCAATAGAAAAAGTTAGAGAAAAACACCCTTTTACTATAGAAGCTTTTGCTTTATTGCCCGATCATTTTCATTTTTTATTAACTTTACCCTATGATGATAGTGACTTTTCTGTAAGATTGAGATTGATTAAGACTTATGTAACCAAGTATTATGGGCAACAGTTAGGAATTAAAATCGGAATATCTCAATCACGGCAAAAGCGAAAAGAAAGTAATCTCTGGCAACGTCGTTTTTGGGAGCATTTAATCCGAAATGAACAGGATTTTGCCCAACATTGCGATTATATTCATTATAATCCAGTGCATCATAAATTATGCGAAAATTCGACTGATTGGGAATATTCAACCATTCATCGTTTTATTGCTTTAGGAATTTATCCCTCAGATTGGGGAAGTAATCAAAGAATAGAAAAACCACAAGGAATTTGGGGAGAATAACGGTAGAGGAATAATGGTAGGGTGCGTTAATAACGCACCCTACAGGAGGCGATCGCTATAAAATTAGCGATTACTTTATAGTAGAAATGCAATCAGATATCAATTTGTTCATTGGACTAGCTTTTGAAAAGTAAGTTAAAACATGATTTCTACTAAGATTATTCTCCCCACGGCAACCTACTGCTGCTGACCAAGATAGCCAATCTGATTTTCCAACACGAAGATGCTCAGATCTTAATTCAGCTAATCCAAAACGATTATCTGGAATCTCAAGCACTTTCGCTTGTGTCAAGGTTGTTGCTTGAGAATGATTATATAACAGATCAATAATATCAGAATAGCTATGAGATTTCATAAGATAGTCCTCTGCTATTTTTGCTAACCAAAACAATTGATTTTCTGTTACCTTTTCAGATGTTTTCAAAAAATCTTTCACAAGATTAGATAATTCTGTTCTATCGCTTAAGTATTTACAGTAGGTATAAATAGTCTTACTAAGACTTGGAAAACGATCAAGAAAACCTCTCATTTGTTCTAAAATATCACTACCGTAATCTCGAAGTAGAATGAGAACTAGTTCAGCATCTTCTTCATGAATATCAGGCTCTTTCAAAATGTTTAGTAGATATTCAATTTGTTCATTACTTAAGTTTTCACCCTCATCTTCATATTCTTCATACCTGGATACTTCGATAATATGCCTTCTAGCTTGTAATAAATCTGCCTTGATGGAATCAACTTCCTTTCCAATATTGATTTCACCTATCTGACCAATTTCTGTTTTTGCAGAATTTAGAAATAAACCTTTATCTCCTAACATTTTTTGAATTGTAATAAAATCTGAAACAATCACACTTTCATCATTATCGAAGAGATAATAATCATCCATAAAGCGAAGCATAAGCTGACTTCTTATATTAATAGAATTGTCAATAAATTTTAAGAATTCTGCACCGATAATTTTAGATGGGTGTAATCCTTGTGGTAAACAATCAACAGATCGGCCTGCATTTATTTCTCTTAAGAACTGTCCAAAGTGTTTAGTATCATCTAAACTTCTTCCACTACCTTCATTAAACCAATCTACAAGATCATGATGATAAATCGAATTAAAATATGAACTGATATCAAACTTTGCACTAAACTTATAATATTTTTTTGCTTTGGCAATAGAAAATTTAAAGTCGGAGTAGCTCTTTGTTTGAGCAATTGGTTGACCACCTTCAAATCTATAGCCAAAACTTTTTCTATTTTCGCGAAAGTCTGAACGAAAGCTTTTTCTGTTTCTATACACTAAATCATAGATAAACAATTCAGCTACAGGATCCAACTTCACCGTTCGTCGAAGATGAAAACCTGTTTTAGATGCATAACAGTGCAGTTGCGGCAGAAATGAGTATTCCAGCTCTTTTTTATTTAAAACTTTCTCATATATATACTTAATAATTTCCTCTGAATAGTTTTCTACAAGAATACGATTGGTAGTTAAGGGGAACAATGTTTTTGGGTAGTCATCTAATAGATATTTGACACAACTATAATTTTGCACTTACGATTTATACCTTATGATTAAAATATTTAAATCATCATTATAACGCATATTCTTCTTCTGTTTGACTGAGCTATGCAGTCTGACAGAAAAACACTGTATAACACGGATAAGAATAAGCTGATTTTTGCTCCTGATTATAATCTATTTTGATCGGTTAAGCTTAGTACTATGATTTCATCATTGTTCAAGTGACGATCTGCCTGACTTAACTTAAAAATTGCTATAAACATATAGATAATTCATTTTCCTGAGGTCTAATTTATGAATACTGTTCCAGTCTGGATTGTAGGTGAAAGTCGTAGTGGAAAAACCACTCATTTAATCGAACAATTACAACATTTTCGCGATCGCCTAACACCTTCATCTCAATTAACTTCATCAACTGCATTAATTTTTGCGGCAAATAGTCAGAATCGGATGAAATTAGCAGATCGAATTTGGGAAATCATAGCGGGAAATATAGCGTTTTATTCCACAACAACCCTAGGTTTTTTTCAAGATGAAGTAATATTATTTTGGCCGTTATTGGTACAGGGAAAAATAAATATAATGGTAGGGTGCGTGACTCACGCACCCTACGAGAGGCTATGAGAGGCGATCGCACTGATTTCAGATTCCGCCGGATTCGCCGCTCCGGTTCAGGCAATTGTTAGGCAGACTTCTTGACGCAATGACTCAAGTCGGTCCATTAGACTCGTACCGCACAAAAGGACGCTGGAATCAATCGGCTCCCCATTTGAATATGCTTCCTGCACGATGTCTGATCGACATTCATATGGGAAATAGCAAACGTCAATTTCTTCATCCGGATGCAGATCTTGCGACGTGCATTCTTCAGAATAACACGCGACGAAACATCGGGCAGTTTCCGTGGTCATTCCCGGTGATCTTGCGAAGTCAATCATATGCTGAATCTGTAGAACACGATGACCCGTTTCCGATTCCGCTTCCCGCGCGGCAATCCCAAGCAGATCTTCAATTGGAGCATCAGGGAAACAGCCCATTGGAGCACTCAGAACATATGTGTCGATGGGCGGACGATACTGCCTAATTAACACGAGTCGTCCGGAGTCTCGCGTGAGCCCGTAAACGACAAGAAGAACCCGGTGAGCATCGACGTAAGTCCAACGCAAGTTTGCGTATTGCACTTCGCGCACATCAAAGTATGGGTTCGATGCGATCAATTTGTTCATCTACTTTACTACTGCCTAACTACTTATTATACAGAATGTTTCCGCATAACATTCTTATACAGAAGACTTGTTGCGAAATAGCTTTTTCTCAAAATTTAGTCCTTATACAATAAGGGTTTTAGAGACGCAGATATTTAATGGTAAGAAGTAGGGAATCGGGAAAAAGGAACAGGCAATAGGGTATATTTTCCTTTCCTATCAGTATGGAAAATTGGTGCTATTTTCGAGAATTGCTACCAAAATATCCTTTGTCGAACTGACGTATCTTATTTTTAAAAAGCCGTCGGGATAACATATAATTATACCGCAGATGCAGTATAACACTTTTTATAGTTCAACATTACCGCAAATTATGAATCAATATCAACCTCTTCTTACTCCCCATCAGAGTCTCCTCTTCTAAATCAAGTTCGGCGTACTATCTGACTCGCACAGATTAAGCGTCAAAACCGAAATAAGCTATTCGTATTATATCTTAAATTATATTGATTTTCGCTCTTCAGGAATAATTTAATTGGTAGAGTGCGTTACATGAATACACTACTGACCCCAGTTTGAAAAATTGCTATAAACATCAAAGATGATTAATTATCCTGAGGTCTAATTTATGAATACTGTTCCAATCTGGATTATCGGTGAAAGTCGTAGTGGGAAAACAACTCATTTAATCGAACAATTACAACGCTTTGACAAACACCTAACACCTTCATCTCAAATACTCCCACAAACTGCTTTAATTTTTGCGGCTAATAGTCAAAATCGGATGAAATTAGCAGATCGAATATGGGAAACTACAGCGGGAAATATAGCGTTTCATTCCACAACACCGCTGGGATTTTTTCAAGATGAAGTGATATTATTTTGGCCGTTATTGGTAGAGTCATTAAACTTAAGAGCGCAATTTCCCCTGAGGCTACGTCCGGAAACAGAACAGGAACTTGCAGCGAGGCTTTGGAGTCAGGATATAGAGTCAGGTAATTTAAGTCTCTGGCGAATCAACCCTGAGCGTAAAGTTCGTCAAACCCTCGATATTTTACAACTTGCGGCCCTTAGCAATGTGCCTTTAGATGATATACCCACGATCTTAGAACAGGGTTTTGCGTTGCCGGATGCGCCAGAAGGTTTGTATACCGACATCAAGGAGTTACTCATTCGATGGCGATCGCATTGTTTAGAACAGGGATTTCTAACGTACGGTATTTTGTGTGAGCTATACGGACAACATCTGTTGCCTCATCCGACTTATCAACAGCATTTAATGCGCCGCTATCCGGTGGTGTTGGCTGATGATGTGGATGAATATCCCGCCGTTACTCGTTCATTATTTGAGTTTATGCTAGATCGCGGAGCCATGTCGGCGTTTACTTATCACCCAGAGGGATCGGTACGTTTGGGTTTGGGGGCTGATCCTGAATATTTACAGGAACTTCAACAGCGCTGTCAAACGGAGGTTTTATCGTCTTCTTCTCAGCGGTGGAGAATGTCAGTGAGTGAATGGGTAGAAGGAAATACTTACACCCCTGATTTTTCTGACATTCCGGTTGAGATGCTGACCCTGAGAACGACGGCACGGGGGGATTTGCTGCGACAAACAGCCGATTTAATTATTAAAGCCGTGCAGACGGATCAAGTTCAACCTCATGAGATTGCTGTAATTGCGCCGGGGTTGGATGCGATCGCCCGCTATAGTTTACGGCAGTTATTAGCCCATGCTGGCATTGCAGTAGACTCTCTCCAAGAGCAGCGTCCGTTGATTAGTTCTCCCATGGTGCGGGCGTTACTCACCCTATTTGCTTTTGTTTATCCAGGGTTAGGTCGATGGATCAATCGTGAAGCAGTGGCTGAGATGTTGGTGGTTTTAAGTTATCCCATTCCCACGACTCAAACCGTTGACTCAGCAGCCTCTGAGGAGTCTGTAACGGAGAATTGGTTACTAAATGACGATTTACATCAAAAACCGTCTTTCTCCTCTCATCCGGCGATTGATCCGGTGCGGGCGGGATTGTTGGCAGACCATTGCTATTGTCCTGATCCGACTCAGCCTCAGTTACTGGATATTACGGCTTTTCCGCGTTGGGATCGGTTGGGATATCAAGGGACTCAAGCTTATCAACAGATTCGACAATGGATCGAAATTCAATACGATCAGCAACAATCTCGGCTATTACTCAGTCCTGTATCTTTATTGGATCGTGCTATTCAACGATTCTTTATTCCGACTCGGATTTTAGGTGTGGATCAATTGGCAATTTTACGAGAATTGATGGAAACAGCCTTGCATTATTGGCAAGTCGATAGCCGACTGCATCCCCAAACGACGGGTAATTTTTCATCGTCGGCTATTGCTGAATTTATTCAACTCCTGCGACGCGGTGTGGTGAGTGCCAACCCTTATCCGGTGGCAAATACAGGCGTGAGACCCTCTGGAGTGACGTTGGGGACGATTTTCCAATATCGCGCCCATCGTTTGTCTCATCGTTGGCATTTTTGGCTAGATGCGGGGTCAGCGTTGTGGTTGAGTGGGGGGGCAAGTCAATTGTGGGGTGCGCCGTTATTTTTACATCAACAGCTTCGTCAGGCTTGGACAACCATTGATAGTCAGAATGCAGATTTGGATCGATTGCGTCGGATTTTGTTAGATTTATTGAGTCGAGTCAGCGATCGCCTGTATCTTTGTCATAGCGATCTGGCGGTTAATGGTAGCGATCAACTTGGCCCGCTGTTGCCGTGGATACAAGCCTGTCCTATGGCAATTACAGATCTTGCCCTCACGAGAGGTGACTAAGGCGACTTAAAAGCCTTAATTTTCTGCGATCTCCCTAGGAGATTATCCGTTCATTTTTGTTTGATTAATGTTACAAACATACAAGGATGATTTATTTGACTAAACTTATGACAGTCTGTTTATGTCTCAAACTCTCACGGGTTTAAATTGTAAAATTGTTCTAAAACAGCCTATAAAAATTAATCCGAATTAATCGGGTGCTATTCTCCAGCGGGGGTTCAAGCTCAGGATAAATTGCCAGGCTTAGATAGCATTTTTATCTGAATTAGGGAATACTATAAAACGACAGATATGGTGCTAGGCGCTGTCCGCCGTCATTCGTTCTTCCTTAACCGCTCTAATGGCTGTGTAGATGATGACAAATGTCCGTCCCTCGTAACTATACCTGAAAAAAATCTAATTTTTTAAATTTTAAATGGATACTGTATTCAACCATCCAAATTCTATGATAAATATACAATTATTAGGGGTTAAGCATTTTAAATTAACCGGGTAAAACAAGGTTTAATATTAATTTTTGAAGTAGTTCATTTTTATTCAATTTGGTGTTTTTAAGAGGAGATTCAGTTCATGACAACAGCCGGCATTATTGAAGTTTCAGCGATTAGAACCGATACTCAGACAACTGTCATTATCTTTGAAAGTGAAACAGGTCGCTTTCAAACCTTTGGGGGTGAATTTGGGGATACTTTGGAAGGGGCAAATGGAGAGATATTGTTTATTCCAGATAACCCCATCGATCCTAACGCGGGTGAAGGTACAGACGGTGATGGTACAGATGGCGACGGTACAGACGGTGATGGTACAGATGGTGATGGTACAGATGGTGATGGTACAGATGGCGACGGTACAGATGGCGACGGTACAGACGGTAGTGGCGGCAGTGATACCCTCGATCCGGATAATGAACCGCCTGTTGCAGTGGAGGATTTTATCGGAGTCGAACAAGGCAGCGCCGTTATTTTTAATGTCTTAAGTAATGATATTGACCCCAATGAAGACGATACATTAACGGTGGCTCAATTTGGTTCTGTCGCCAACGGAACCTTAGTTGCAGGAGCAGATCCCGGGGTTTTTACTTATCAGCCAAATCCCGGTTTTTTTGGTCAAGAAATCTTTGCTTATCAGGCTAGTGATGGTCAAACCACTTCTAATTTAGCCAGTGTTTTTATAGAAGTTATTCCCGGCCAAGGAGTGACTATTGAAGGTATTGGTCGAGGAACAGCCGATAATGATTCTATTATTGGGTCTTCTGCTGCGGATGTGATCAATGGTTTAGAAGGGGATGATACCATCTTTGGTTTATTTGCCGCAGATGAACTGAGGGGAGATGAAGGCAATGACTTCCTGTTTGGAAATACCGAAAACGATACCCTAGATGGTGGTCTGGGTAATGATGAAATATACGGCGGCAAACAGGACGACCAACTCTTAGGTTTAGAAGGAGACGATGCCTTATTTGGGAATTTAGGTCAAGATACCTTACTTGGGGGTTTGGGTTTAGATGCCATGTATGGCGGTCAGGCCAACGACTGTTTACGCGGCGGCCCGGATAATGATTTGGTGTTTGGCGATAAAGGTAGCGATATCCTATTTGGGGATGAAGGTAATGATAGTGTTTATGGCGGGGCAGATGAAGATTTAATTTTCGGTAATGATGGGGCTGACTCTGTCTTTGGCGATAAAGGCAGTGATAGTATTTTCGGAGGAACAGGTTCCGATACTATTCTCGGCGGGCAAGATAACGATCAAATTTCCGGGGAATTAGGGGCAGATGTTCTATTTGGGGATAAAGGCGCAGATACTCTTACCGGTGGGGCGGGTAGTGATGTCTTTGTGGTGGCAGAAGGGACAGGTGGTTCCAATATTGAAGATGCTGATATTGTGAATGATTTTGAACCCGGCGATCGCATTGGTTTAGCGGGGGGACTGAGTTTTAGTGAGATTAGTATTTCTCAAAGTGAAGAAAACGCCGGAGATGCGGTTATTCGGGTTGGGGATGCAGGAGAATTTCTGGCTGTTTTAGTTGGGGTAGATAGTAATACGATAAACGATAATAACTTTGCGATCGTCAGTTCAGGCGTACCGTTACCTCCAACTCCACCCACTCCTACACCCACACCCATTGAACCTATACCGACACCCACGCCAGGGCAACCCACTCCAACACCAGGAGAACCGACTCCAACGCCCACACCCGAACCGACACCAACTCCAACGCCCGACCTGACACCGACTCCAACGCCCGACCTGACACCGACTCCAACACCCGAACCCACTCCCACGCCAACACCCGAACCGACACCGACACCGACACCGACACCCGAACCCACTCCCACACCGACTGGGCCGAATGCGGTCAATGACTTAGTTCAACGACGACCGGGTGATGCAGCGACTTTCAATGTTTTAGCCAATGATAGTGACCCACAAGAACAACCTTTAAGACTGGTTTCTTTCTCAACTGCTACTAATGGGGTTGTTACAGAAGTCGAAGGAGATACAGAAGGTATCCTCACCTATACGCCCAATGCTGGGTTTAATGGAACCGATACCTTTACCTATGCTGTGACGGGGGGTGACCCGAGTTTAGTTTCAACCGCAACAGTAACGGTCGAAGTCAACCAAGCGCCAGTTATTGCCACAAACCAACTCCTAGTGGTTTCACGTAATGAAATAGCAGAAGTTTCCCGTGAATTTTTAGTCGCCCAAGATGTCGATAATGCCAGCAATGAAATCCTATTTCAAGTCATCGGCGGCCCGGTATCAGGACGACTGTTAAGGCTGGGGTCTAACCCTGAAACAATTGTTCCAGGTCGATCTTTTTCTCAGGCGAATATTGATAGCGGTTCCCTGCGATATGAAGCCCCAGGAACATCAGGAGAAGATGGCTTCTTGTTTAACCTCACAGACGGGGTAGGAACTCAACCTCAGACTTTATTCAGTATCACTGTTGTAGATAGTTCAGAACCAGTTGTGGCAGGGGTAGAATTTCCCGGAAGCGATAGCAGCGAACTCATTACTGGAACTGATGGAGATGATACGGTTTTAGCAGGCGGTGGCCGGGATGTGGTTCGAGGCAATGCTGGCAATGACTCCCTTGATGGCGGCCCAGGAAATGATGTCCTAGAAGGGGATGAAGATAACGATACCTTGTTAGGTCAAGCCGGGAATGACTCACTGTTTGGTGGGCCGGGGAATGACTCCGTAGACGGTGGCGCGGGTCGTAATACGCTGTTTGGTAATGATGGCAATGATACGGTTATCGGCCAAAACGATAGTAATTTACTCAGTGGCGGTAATAATAACGATAGCCTTCTCAGTGGTTTGGGTAACGATACCTTAATTGGAGGGGCCGGAAACGATACCCTCAATAGTGGCGAAGGGGAAGATCAGTTATTTGGTGAAGCGGGAGAAGATTTAATCTTTGGCGGCATTGGTCGAGACTTACTCCTAGGGGGTGAGGATAACGATACTCTCCTTGGTCAGGCGAATGATGATACCCTGTTTGGCGGTCAAGGCAGTGACTCGCTATTGGGAGAAGCCGGAGATGATACCGTTTTAGCGGGTATTGGTAACGATACGGTTCAAGGCGGCGAGGGAGATGACTCCCTGTTTGGTGAAGACGGCAGCGACTCGCTATTGGGAGAAGCCGGAAGTGATACGATGTTTGGCGGCATCGGAACCGACAGTCTGTTTGGTTTAGAGGGTAATGATCTGATGTTTGGCGATGCTGATAACGATACGTTATTAGGCGGGGCCGGAGAAGATACCATTGCAGGTGGGCCAGGCAGCGACCAACTCACGGGTAATATTGGTAATGATTTCTTCTATTACCTTACGCCGCCCACGACACCCAATGAAGCGGATATTCTCACAGATTTTGATGAAGTCGGTAACGACCAATTCTTGATTGTTTCGGGTGATAATAACTTCCCGGGATTGACTCCAAATGTGGGAACGACAGCTTCACCTTTACAACGAGAAATTGTCACACAATTGGGTGAATCCGGTACAGATATTAGTGGTAAACAACTGATTATCTTTGAGGATACTTTTGATAATATCGGTGCGGTTAATGCGGCTTTAAGTGGTCAAAATGGCTCAAGTGATAGTTCAGCGTTAATTGTTTATCGTAATAACTTACAATTCCCCGGCTTCCCCGGTAGCTATGTTTTAGCCTTTGATCCAAACTTAGCAGATGATAGTTTACCCGCCTTTAATTTAGGGATATTAGCATCAATTGATCCGTCTACAAGCAATATTAGTACTCTAATTCAAGAGGATGATTTTGTAATTATTTAACAGCAGTAGGGTGCGTCAGTGACGCACCTCCGGATCGGTTATTACAAGATTACCTATAGCAAGATTGCCTACTTGCTTAAACAAATAACTAACAACTAATAACAAACTAATTATGACCACTTCAATTCCAAGCGAAGATCCAGCAGTAGTAGGACGGGTAGCCTTACCCAATAATATTTTACTCATCACGAGTGAAGTTGTTCTGATTTTTCCGATTGAGAATTCAGACTTAGTTGAAACCTTTGATGGTCGAGTCGGTACAACCTTTCAGAATGAAAACGGGGTTACAATTTTTGTTGATGAAAGACCCGTTCAAGAAGCCGTTTCTATTGAAACTAATACGGTTGTTTATGTTGAAACGATCGGAGATGGTCAAGTTCAAACCTTATTTGACCAAGATGTGGGAACGGTTGCCCCAGGGCCAGCGGGGAGTTTCATTTTTACACCGGATGATTTTACCCCCCCGGAACCCGAACCCGAACCCACACCGACACCGACACCGGAGGCTACCCCAACACCCGGTACAGACCCAGAACCTACTCCAGGTACAGATCCAGGTACAGATCCAGACCCTGAGGCGGAACCGGAACCAGATTTTCTTGTGATCGCGGGGACTGGCAGCGGAACCGAAGACAATGACTCTATTCTCGGTAGTGAAGGCCCCGATAGTATTGTCGGTTTGGATGGAGATGATACTATTTTTGGTCTCAGTAGCAACGATATCCTCGCGGGAGATGCAGGGGATGATGTGATCAACGGTAACCTCGGTAACGATGCTATTCAAGGCGGTGTCGGCAATGACTGTATTCGCGGCGGTCAAAATGATGATATTTTATTTGGCAATACCGAAGATGACTCTATTTTTGGCGATAAAGATAACGATTCTTTGATTGGCGGTTCCGGGGCCGATATCATGTATGGTGGCCGTAATAGCGATACCATGACGGGTGGCGTGGGAGATGATTTTCTCTCAGGTGATAAAGGCAATGACTGCGTTGCAGGCGGTGTGGGTAACGATACGGTAGAAGGCCAGGACGGTAACGATATCCTGTTTGGTAACTCCGGTCAAGACTTACTGAATGGTGGTATTGGTCTCGATAACCTGTTTGGTGGTAAGGGAGATGACTGTTTATTTGGGGCTGAGGGTGATGACCAACTCTTAGGCGATCGCGGTAATGACTCCGTATTTGGGGGAGATGGCAACGATCAACTCATTGGTAATGTCGGTCAAGACTTTCTCAGTGGTGATGTCGGTCGAGATAGTCTGTTTGGCGGTCAAGATGATGATATTCTCTTTGCCGGAAAAGGGCCGGATATTTTATTTGGCGATGCCGGGAATGACCTGCTAAAAGGTGAACGGGGCGCGGATACCCTCACGGGTGGGAGTGGCAATGATATCTTTAGTGTGGGGTTAGTTCTGAGTCAGTCTGAGGCGGGTGGCAGTATTATTGTTGGAACCACTGGAGGGCCGTCTATTGAGTTTGCGGATATATTCACAGACTTTAATGCGGGTACTGATAAAATTGGACTGGATAATGGTCTGGTATTCGAGGATCTGTTAATTACTCCAGAGGGTAATAATACTATTCTGGTGGATAAGAATACACAAGAGTTTCTAGCGGTTCTACAAAATGTTGATAGTGGCGATATCGGCCCGTCGGACTTTGTGGAAAACCCCGAAGATCCATTAACACCCGAACCGGAGGCTGAACCTGAACCGGAGGCTGAACCTGAACCGGAGGCTGAACCCGAACCGGAGGTTGAACCCACACCAACACCGACCCCAGATCCGACTCCGACCCCAACACCTGAACCTACACCCACTCCCACACCTGACCCAACACCGACCCCAGATCCGACTCCGACACCGACCCCAGATCCAACTCCAACACCCACACCCGACCCCACACCTACCCCAACACCGGGGCCGACACCTGAACCGACTCCATCACCCGCCCTTCCGGTTCCTACACCCCCCGGCGTTCCCACACCCATACCACCCGATCTAGAGTTACCCGAATTAATGAATGACTCTTTGGATGGTCTACAAAATACCGCTTTACGCATTAATAGATCTCGACTATTAGAGAATGACTCAGCCGCAAATGCAGCGGATATTCTCACCTTTACTAGCTTCTCTACTTCCACTGAAAATAGCGGAACAGTTGAGGAGGATCAAGACAATAGTCAGTTACTGATTTATACGCCTAGTGACGGCTTTACAGGGATTGATTCATTTACTTATCAAGCCAGCGATAGTAATAATCAAACCGGAGAAGCGACTGTATTTATTAATGTAGAATCAGTTAATGCGCCGCCGATTATAGATTTAGATACGGCTGCTTCTGGCACAGATTTTGTCACAACATTTTCTGAAGGTTTACCGGAAATTCCGATTAGTAATCAAGTCAGTATTACCGATGAAGATAATAGTGAAATTGCATCTGTTACTCTAACTTTAACCAATATTTTAGATGGGGATGCTGAAGGTATTTCTATTACAGGTACAGTTCCGAGTAATCTCACGGTTGAAGAACCAGAAGCGGGAGTGATTATTCTGAGTGGTTCTGCACCTCCTGCGGATTATCAAACCGCTGTTGGACAGATTGTTTATAACAATACGGCGACGGAATTAACCGCGACAACACGGCAAGTTGAAGTAGTGGCAAGTGATGGGATTACAAATAGTGAAATCGCGACAACTTTAATTAATATTGCGCCTAATTCTTCCCCAACCCTGGCAGATGATAATCTGTTAATTCCTCAGACGGTTGAAAGTACAATTGCGGCTGATGAATTGCTGGCGAATGATATCGATACAGATGGCGACAATCTGACTATTCTTGAGGTTGGAAATGTTGTCAATGGTACTGCTAGTCTGAGTAACGAGAATCAATCGGTTATCTTTACACCGGATGAAACTCTTGTTTCAGGTGATACCGCGAGTTTTGTTTATACGGCTAGTGATGGTCGAGGCGGAACGGGAACTGCAACGGCACAATTGACCTTAAATACCCCCCCTGAATTAGATCTTGATAATACGGCGGCGGGAACCGATTTTCTGACTTTATTTACAGAAGGAAGTAATCCTGTTTTGGTGAGTAATCAGGCGGTATTAACCGATGTGGATAATACAAATTTAGCCTCGGCAACCTTGACGTTAACGAATCCTTTAAATGGCGCAGATGAACGTCTATTTATCAGTACAACCGGAACATTACCAGAGGGAATTACAGTTAGTGAATATAATGCTAATACGGGAGTTTTACAGTTAACGGGTGATGCGTCTGCCACAGATTATCAAACGGTGATTAATGGGGTGAGTTATGATAATACGGCGGCCAGTATTGATGTCACCAACCGTATCGTAGAAGTGGTTGCATCGGATGGTTTGGATAATAGTAATATCGCTACCAGTACGATTGAAATTAACGGGGTTCCGATTACGGTTAATGATGGCCCCCTGTTAATTAATACGGCTGACCCAGTGATTGTTACTCCCCTAACAAATGATGTCGATCCGAATGGAACCGAATTAACTTTAACAGCCGTTGATTCGCCTCAGTTGGGAACAGCAACTCCACAGGATAATACGGTTGAATATGTGCGTTTAGGAACCACTTCTGAGGCGGTTACAGACATATTTAATTACACTGTAACTGATTTAACCGGATTAACCGCAACAGCAACCGTTTCCCTGCAACTCTTACCCGATGCAACGGCTTTAGCCGATACAATTGTCGGTCAAGGCTTTGATGATAACTTGCAAGGACTGGCGGGTAATGACAGTTTGCAGGGGTTAGGGGGTAACGATACCCTCCGGGGTAATGCGGATGACGATATCCTCGAAGGCGGCGAAGGCAATGACAGCTTGTTGGGTGGCTTGGGTAATGATACTTTAGCCAGCGGACTGGGAAGTGATACTCTGGTCGGCGGACAGGGTTCAGATCGTATCGTTGGTGAGGATAACAGTCGCGACATTTTCCGGTATGTTAACGCAAACGATAGTGAGGGGAATGACTTTAACGCCAATTCTACTGCTGTCATTCAAGTCCAAATTGAGACCGGATTATTTGATACGGTTGTTGGTTTTGAAGGGTTAGGTCAATCTGGCGGAGATTTAATTGATGTCTCTGACTTTATTGATGGCTTAGAGAATATCTCCACTACCGTCTGGACAGATATTCCGGCTGAGGATGTAATTCCCGGAAGCAGTCGTGGATTATTTTTCTATGATGATGGGGGTGATACTTATCTAATGTATGATTCCGGTGGCAGTAACCTCACGGGTAATAACTCTCGGATTTTAACGCAGTTGGAAGGGATAACGGGAGTGACTGAAATTTTCCCGGATGATTTCATTTTCATCTAAGGGTTATGTTTGATGTAGAGATGTTTTTGAGAATGTCTCTACTCAGGCAATTTTTATGACTAAAACATAAACAGCGATACTAACCCCCAAATTAATGAATGGATTAATATAAACACTTGTCTTGGTCAGCGTTCCCTAGGTGATTACGTTGGCGTAGCCTCTCCTTCGGAGATATCACCGGGGTCTGACCGCGTCTTTATCACATCTCCAAAATGTATTGATGGGGTTTGGTCTTCCAACTTCCTTCTTCCAACTTCCAACTTCGCTTTTCCAACTTCGCTTTTCCTTCATTAATATTTTTCTAATAACTGATTGGCGATTTCCAACAATAAATCATAACGAAATTCATCAATCAGTTCTTTTAATAGGGTTCTTTGAGTATCTAATTGAGTTGGAATTTGATCGATTAAAGGAAATAGTAACCGCTGATTACATTGGGAAGTTCCTTGATGAAATTGTTGTACCCATGATAATGGCATCATTTCTAATGCTTCAATTTTACAGTTGGCAATCTCAGAAACTTCTGAGTCTTGAGTTGGAAGTGTTTCTGATGCAGAATAAAGATAACGTACTCCTAAATGCTGACTAATTTTTTGTAAAATTGTTTCTACTGAAAAAGGATATTCTAAAATATCATTAAATCCAGAAAACAAAAGATTTGCTTGATGAGATAAGTCATGGTGTTGAACCAAAGCAATGAGAATTGATTTAAAATGTGTCGAAGAACTGATAAAATTCATCGTATAATGATTCATTAATTCATCTTGAACAAAGATTAAATGCGGTTGCCAACTTTGCCAGAGTTGAATCACTTGTTGGTCTAAATGAGTGACTTTAATCTCTAATCCGATGTCCTGCAAGGTTTGAACCGTTGAGGAATAGTCTTTAGCAGAATCTAAAATTAAAATTCGATACTGAGGTTGATTTTCTTCTAAACCCGTCACAGTTTTTAAAGTGGGTAAAAGATAATCTTCTGTTAACGGTAAACTGATTTCTACCGGAATTGTAAATTCAAAAGTTGAACCTTTTCCAACTTCAGTATTAACCGTGATTTCTCCTCCCATTAATTTCACTAATTCTGCACTAATGGGTAAGCCTAAACCCGTTCCTTCTGATGTTTTTCCGGTTCGAGTTTGTACAAACGGATTAAATAAAGCGTCTAATAACTCTGAATGAATCCCTATTCCTGTATCTTGAACTTGAAAATGTAGTAAGATTTGCCGCTGATTTCCCCAACTATTTTGTAAGTGATTTTCTTTATTTTCGGCAAGAACAGTTACTTTCAATCTGACACCACCTGTGGTTGTAAATTTAACACCATTACTGACTAAATGAATCAGAACTTGACGAAGTTTCGTCTCATCAGCAACAATATATTGAGGTAAATCGGAATGATATTCTATGATTAACTCAATATTTTTTTGATCGGCTTGATGCTTCATCATCTCTTGAATTACCTCAAGAAAGCGATACAAATTAAACTGAATCGTTTGTAGAGATATTTTACCTTTCTCTATTTTTGCCATCGATAAAACATCATTAATTAAAACCAGTAAATGTTCACCGCTTTGATAAACAATTTCTGCATTTTTAACTTGTTCTATGGTTAAAGATCGATCCGCCATCAGAATTTGACTAAATCCAATAATTGCACTTAAAGGGGTACGTAATTCATGACTCATCATGCATAAGAAATTACTTTTAACCTGATTGGCTAATTCTGCTTCTTGTTTAGCCACTTCTAATTCTGCGGTTCTTTCAATTACTTTTTGTTCTAATGATAGATTTAATTGTTCTAATGTTTTGTTTGTTTCTACTATTGTTTTTTCTTGAAAATAGGATCGAATCGCTTCTTTAACCGTTAAAATTAAATCTTCTTCTTCCCAAGGCTTACTAATATATCGATAAAGATTAGCATGATTAACGGCTTTTCCCACATCCTCAGCATTAGCTTGCCCGGTTAACATAATCATTAAGATGTTAGGATATTGTTTGTGGGCTTGAATAAACAAATCAACCCCTTTCATATCCGGCATCGCTTGATCTGAAATCAGTACAGGAACTTCAATATTATCTTGATATAGTTCTTCTAAAAATTCTAATGCTTCTTGACCTGTTGTTGCACTTTCAACAATATATTCTTGACCAAAGCTTCGTTTTAATGTTTCTTCTAAAGCAGCGAGTAGAAACAGCTCATCATCTACACATAAAATAACAGGTTTTTCCATCATTAAAAATCAAATATTTATTCTTATTCTAATTTGGATTTTTATTTTTTCTCAACATTTTAAAATCTGATGATTGCCTCCTTTCCCTAGAGTTTTGCTCCTGTTAGTTGTATAATCAGTTATACGATATTGTACGTTTATCCACCTGTAATACAATATTAAGCTAATATGGCTGAATCGTTCTTAATTAACATCAACTTTGATTAACAATCTCTATAAAACTGATTCGCTTAAACGTTTGAGAAATCCAAATTATGTCCTGATTCTATTAAAGCGGATTGTCAATCAGGATTACCATTGCTATGTGACAGTAAAATATTGACTGCATGATGGTCTAAAATCACACAGCATAAATCAATGCGGCTTAGTTGAATAGAATTCCCCGTTAAAACGTCCCTATCTTACTTTTATGGTTCAGTATATGGGGCGGTTAAAGAGTCTAATAAACTGCCTTTATGTTCCGTGGGTTCAGTCGGGGGTGGCGGTGCATCCGTCTGGGGGGTTTCTGACTCGGTTTCTATCTCTGTCTCGGCTTCAGGGGATACAGGAGGCGGTGCAATATTCTCTAACTGCGGTTGTGGCGGTGTTGTAGACTCTGGAGTTGGGGTAAAGTCTGACTCTGGCATTAAATCTTCCCCTTCAAATGGAGGCGGTGTGATTTCAGCAGGGGATGGTTGTATAACTTCTTCCTCAACAGGCGTTGTATTTACCGGGGGTTGGGTCTCGACTGGGGTCTGTTCAACAGGCGCTGTATTCACCGGGGGTTGGGTTTCAACTGGGGTCTGTTGTTGGGGTATAGGGGGTGCAACAGGTTGAGTGTTTGGAGTCACTGCCGGAGGTGCCGTGTCTTCTGTGGGCGGTAGAAGTGTAGGACAATTTTCTGGATTAAACTCAAACGCATACCAATAGGCTGTCGGTTGGTTTCCGGCTTCTGCTGATAATTGCGTGACGGCAAACTCTCCCACTTTTGCCACTGCTGCATTATCTAAAACAGGATAACCTGTACCCGATAACAGTTCTGGCCCTGTGAGAACTTCTCCTCCTGTTCCCATGGCGACCCCAACAACGGCTGTACCGCTTAACTGCTGAGAACAAGCGGCTTCAGGATAAACACTAGAAATGGTGGTGGGGGGTTTTGTTTCTAAATTCGGATAATTCTGACTCACGCCATCAACCCAGGCAACAAAATCATTCCCTGCTGCAATAGCAGTTCTTTGGATAGGGTTATTCGGAGTCGGCGCAACAGGAGTTTGAGAATTGGCGGCTGCTTGCTGTTGAGATTGATTAGATTGTTGTAAGTCTGCTAATAAGGACCCTTTAAAGTTTTCTGGGTCAACGGGGGTAGTTTCTGTTTCTTCTGGGGTGAGAGTGTCTGTATTTGGGTTTAAACTGGTGTAACGCTGCGGCGGAATACCATAATTTTCCTCGGCTTCCCCGCCACCTTGTGGAGGATTAAATATATTCGCCCCGATAACATCCGGTTGCATATTTTCTAATATTTCTCGGTCTTCTGGAGAGAGATTTTCAAAGGCTAATGTTCGGTCTCGTAATTTCTCTAATTCTCGGTCATTTTTATCTTTAAATAGGTCGTCTGTGGGAAAAGCGGGTAATTCGTTGGGAAAGGGAATTGAGGGGGGAAAAATCGGGGTTGTGGGAACTGGAAACGATGAGATCCCAGGAGAAGAAGAAATTGAGGGCAGGCCACTAGAAGAAACAGGCGGTAAGGTGGGAGAGGTGGGAAATGTGGGGAATGAAGGGGTTGATAAGGTGGCTGGAAACTCGGGTAATGTTGGGCTAGGGCCGAGTGAGGAGATAGACGGGGGCGCGGTAATGGTACCCAAGGATAACTCTTGAGGCGGCGGCGGATACAAACCACTAATTTGTGAGGGAGATATCTCCACTAACTGAACGCTAGGGGGAAGGTCGGCGCTTCTGGGAAATAATGAAATCTTCTCGAAATTGGCAGCAAGCAATCCATGTATCCCAGCAGAAGCTAACGCTGCAATCATAAACGGTTGGCGCAGCAGGTTTGGGGCAGTACGATTTAAGGGAGTGGAATACGCCATAATTCAAGAGATTCTGGGTAAAAAATGAGATTCAACCAAGCAAAAGCACAGATTAACACAAAGTTACTCTATCTCTTATAGCGAATTTTTGTAATTTCCGCATGGAAACGCGATCGCTCCCAACGCGCGAGTTATTGCACTTCAATTTTCGCTAAAGTAGAATTTTGATAATAATACAATAAGATTTGATGATAGCTATAGCCGTTACTGGCTAAATGATACGCTCCCCATTGACTCATGCCGACTCCATGACCAAAGCCTCGACCGGTTACAACAAAATTTGCTGATCCTTCAGATCGATTCACCCGAAAGCGTGTGCTTCGTAGTCCCAATGCTTCGGCGATTTCTTCTCCACTCATCACCCGACTGCCACCCTCTCCTGTGACTTTCATCGTCAGAATACTGCCATAAGCTGAAGTTTGTTCTGGGGTCATCGCTTTAACTTTACCCACACCCGAAATCCGCTGGCTTAAATCCGTTTGAGAAAAGGTTTTTGTCCACTCAAACACAGGAGAATTTTGATCATAATCCGGAACGCCCCGCAGGTAAGGTAACGAATCATACCAAACATCCTCAGAATTTTCCGTATGTCCACCGGATGAGGAATGAAAGGCGGCTAAAATCATACGACCATTATGGGTGAGAACTTGCCCAGCAGTGGCGCTGACTGCACTTTGAGTCCCAGCAGATTCTGCTGATACCCCGCGATACACCTGCCACATTTGATCGTTGCCTAAATCATACATCCCGTTGCTGCGTTCTCGTTTATACAGGGCATAGGTTCGGGCGGCAACCGCTTGGGCTTTGAGGGCTTCAGTCGGCCAACCTCCATCCATTTCTGCCCCGAGAACACTATAAAGATACTGTTCTAATTCGACATAATTAATCGCCGTAATTCCGTCTTCCTGAGGCACTAATACTGCTGTACCCCGATACCAACCGTCCCCTATCCAAACATAACCGCCGTTGCTGGGTTCAATCCAAAGTTGATTACTTTTCCACTTGTCCAAAACCACCTTGCCGGATTTTACCTCTGCCACAAACCCCCCTTGCGGAGAGATATTACCTAAGACTTTACCACTGCGATCGCGTACCACCGCTTGAGTTGAACTTCCGACTTTGACCTGAGAGAGATCTTTTTCTACTGCAACTCGCAGTAATACTGCTGCTTGGGCAGGGGCAACCATCAACAGCCATCCGACTAAAGTCGCCCAAACTAAACGACGGCAAAAGGTCACAAAACTCAGTTGCGGCTTCATAGGGTTAATCTCTAAATCCTTATGCACTATTTTACGAGTGTAGACGAATTGAAATCTGGTTAAAATTAAAGATATGACAATTGCATCACTGGATTTATAGCATACTTCGTTCAATTTTATTGCAGGAGTTTAAGTTTTGCAGATTACCTTTTTAGGAACCAGTTCTGGGGTTCCTACCCGCGCCCGTAATGTTTCTAGTATTGCCCTCAGATTACCCCAACGGGCTGAATTGTGGCTATTTGACTGTGGAGAAGGGACTCAACATCAATTTCTCCGTAGTGAACTGAAAGTCAGCCAACTCAGCCGAATTTTTGTTACCCATATGCATGGGGATCATATTTTTGGTTTGCCGGGGTTACTGGCCAGTTGTGGGTTAGCGGGCAATGTGAAACGGGTTGATTTGTACGGGCCGTCGGGATTAGAGGATTATCTTAAAGCTTGTTCAAACCAGTCTCATACCCATTTTTCTTATCCACTTCATATTTATAAAAGCAAGCCCGGTGTGATTTACGAGGATGAAGAATATCGGGTGAGTTGTCTATATCTTAAACACAGAATAACCGCCTATGGTTATCGTATTACTGAAAAGGATAAACCCGGACGGTTTAATGTGGAAAAAGCCAAAGCCTCCGGGATTCCACCTGGGCCAATTTATGCCAAGCTGAAACAAGGGGCTGTGGTAACCTTACCCGATGGCCGGATTATTAACGGGGCAGAGTTTTGTGGCCCGCCGCAAAAGGGGCGAACGTTTGTTTATTGTACGGATACTGTTTTTTGTGAAAATGCGATTGAGTTGGCGCAGGATGCGGATGTATTAGTGCATGAGGCAACATTTGCCCATCAAGACGCAGAGATGGCATTTCAACGGTTACATTCCACGTCAACAATGGCGGCACAGGTGGCGTTGGCGGCGAATGTTAAGACGTTAATTATGACTCATTTTAGCCCACGTTATGCCCCAGGAAATGCTTTGAGAATTGAGGATTTATTAACGGAAGCCCAAGCTATTTTTCCGAATACTTATTTAGCCTATGATTTCTTTAGCTATGAGATTCCTCGTCGAGAACAATTAGCGGTTGCTTCATGAGGATTTTATCACTCTAACCGATACAGCTTGTATTCAATTTCATCAATGATTTACCCAAAAAAGAAGCTGTAAATACAACAAATTATCAGGATATTATTAGGGGTGACTGTGTATTAAACCATCCCTTTTTTTATACTTTTTATAATTATTAAATTAAGATTAAAGTCTAAAATTAACAGGATAAACATCAACTTCTGAGTGGATATCATTTATAATTAATCCGCTATGATTACTCCACTAATTTCACTAAATATTAATAGAAACAATCCGCAATATACCCCTTGTTAACACAACAGTATTTTTTGATTTGTAAATATTTTGTAATGTCATTGTCAAAGCATTACTTATCATGTAAGTTATAAATAGTTATATAGCTCAATGATTGAGACTTCCCATGAACCTGCTTGAAAGATACATCCGCCGTAACTTCGTTAAAGCCTCTGTTTGCAAAGTTTATGATACATTAGAGTACAGTGTTCATCATCCTTTCTCAAAACTCAAGCAAAAATCTTATCTATCTACTGTTGACTTTATTGAGGAAAATTGTCCGAAAGCTGTTGCCTGTCGTAGTCCTCAACAACTAATTGACTTAGTGCTTGATATCGTAACGAACTCTGGAGTTATTTTAGAATTTGGTGTGTTTAAAGGAGACTCTCTCCGCTACATGGCAAAGCGTATGCCAAACTATGAATTTCATGGTTTTGATTGTTTTGAAGGTCTACCAGAAGATTGGGTGAATCATCCAAAAGGGACTTTTAATGTCGGAGGACAACTCCCCAAAATGCCAAATAATGTCAAGCTTTGGAAAGGATATTTTGAGGAGACATTGCCCGCATGGAGTCAGACTCACGACCGGCCTCTTTCTATGATTCATATTGATTGTGACTTAAATTCCTCAACTGAAACCATATTAACGGTTTTGGCAGAACGAATAAAGCCAGGAACAGTTTTACTGTTTGACGACTATTTTAATTTCCCCGGTTGGCAACAGGATGGTCATCAAGTCTTCACTCAATTTGCAGATAAGTTTGACTGGAAAGTGAATTATATTGGTTATGCCTACAAGGAACTAGCAGTCAGTATTGCATAGTGTTTGATTGAGACGACTCACCACAGTTTTGAAATGAGAATTTTAAAATATACTATGTGGCTAAATAATTGAAGTTAATTCTATTTTACAGGGTGATTTTCCATTGTATATTTCTCATTCTATTCTCCTCAATTTGAGACAAAAAAGAGCTGTAGAGACGGCTAATAAAATGTCTCTACTTCTCTAAAGATTTGAACAGTTTAAGCTAAAGATGAACTGACAATATTTGCTGTTTTACCTTGATAAACCTGTTCGATAACGGTCGCTAAGCGTGTCATTGCTGTTGTAATTTCTTCATCTTTTGCCGTTAAACTCAGACGGATACATTGTTGTTTATGAGACCAGTTTGTTCGTAAACCGGGGAAGAATGAACTTCCCGGAACCGCAATCACTCCAACTGTTTTGAGTTGTTGATACAATTCCCAGTCCGTAATCGGCAGATCTTTAAACCACATCCACGCAAAAATTGCCCCTTCTCCCCGATGTAAAAACCAGGGTAAATTTTTAGGCATGGCTTGATCTAAAGCCGTTTCTAATACGGTGAATTTCTGTTGATAATAAGGACGAATCACTTCAACCGAAACATCTGCTAATGCCCCAGAACCAATGGCGCGGGCGGCGATCGCTTGTCCGTATCGGGCAGAATGAATACATAAGTTGGTTTGGAAGGCTTCTAGGACTTGAATAATACTTTCATCGGCGATCGCAATGCCTAAGCGTTCTCCCGGTAATCCGGCTTTTGATAAACTTAAACAATGAACAATATTGTCTCCAAAAATCGGCTGCATTTCTGTAAAATTCAACGCCGGAAAGGGTGGGGCGTAAGCCGAGTCAATAAACACAGGCACATTTTGAGTGGCGGCTAAACGGGCAATTTTGCGGACTTCATCAGCCGTTAAAACGTTGCCACAAGGGTTACAAGGACGAGAAAAAACAACACAGCCTGTGGTTTCGTCAATGGATAATTCTTTAAAATTGGGATGATATTTAAAACGGTGATTTGTTTCATCGGTTTCTAATTCCGGTTGATAAGAAACCACCGCTTCTGGATATAAACTCACGCCGCCATAGCCGGTATAATCCGGACTCAGGGGTAAAACAACCTTCTTTAATTCTCCGCTAGCGGTGTAGCCCCCAAACGCATTTGATCCATAAAAATAAATCGACTGACTACCGGGGGTAATTAACACATTGCGATCGCTAATATTCCAGCCATAGCGAGAGTTAAAATCTTCAACAATGACATCAATTAACGGTTGATAACCCTGGGAAGATCCATATCGACTCACCACTTCCCCATATTCTGGACTCGAGAGTAATTCTGCGGTACAGTCTCGCCATAAGGCCTCAACTTCCGGTAAAATCACCGGATTTCCAGCGCTTAGGTTAATATAATCTTGTCCGTTTCCAGATTTTAACGTTTCAATAATATCTTTCATGATCGCCCGTACCCCTGTTAAGCGGGACATACGATCGCCCAGTTGACTTAAAGCAAGATTCATTCGGTAACTCATTTAGTGACAATGATTCGATTTGATAGATCCTAAACGACTGTTATCCCCTCGGGTGAGGATAAGTGACAGTTATTGGTTTTAATCAGACAGTTGCTAAATTGATCAAACCCAAATTGCCTGTTATCCTAGACAAGAGTGAAAGTCATTTTAATCAAATTTCACATTATCTACGCTAACAATATTAATTAGAAGTTAACAAAGTGGAATCATTCACAGTCGGTGATCTACCCAACCGATGAAGCAAATTTGGTTAATTGGCGGAACGAGTGAAAGTGTTATTCTGGCAGAAGCGATAACGGCTGCTAAGATTAATTGTATTGTTACTGTTACAACAGAACCCGCAAAACTGCTTTATTCTCAATATCATCCTTTCTTAAAAACTTGGGTTGGACGTTTAGATAAGGAAAGTATTTTATCTTTTTTACAACAACAACAAATTACTGCAATTTTAGATGCGTCTCATCCCTTTGCTGTCGAGATTTCCAAATTGGCGATCGCCACAGCAACAAAGTATCATCTTCCTTATTTACGTTATGAACGTTCAAGCTGTGAAAGTATAGAGAATAAAGATAATATTCTACATTTAGATAGTTTTGAAACGTTATTATCCGGAGACTATTTAACTGAAAAACGGGTGATGCTGACGTTAGGATATCGGCATTTACATCGATTTCAACAGTGGCAAAAACACTCTACATTATTTGTCAGAATTTTACCTTCTGTTGTTTCGTTAGAAGCGGCATTAAATGCTGGATTTACACCCGATAGAATAATTGCTATTCGTCCGCCTATTTCAATAGAATTAGAAAAAGCACTTTGGCAACAGTGGAATATTTCGTTAGTGGTAACCAAAGCATCAGGAAAAGCAGGCGGAGAAGCCACAAAAAGAAAAGTTGCCGCTGAATTAGATATTCCTTTAATTATTATTAATCGACCTCAAATTGATTATCCTCAAATTACAATAGATATTCAAACAGTAATTAGATTTTGTCACAATTATTGCTAATTCAATACAGACCAATTAGAAAAAGTAGCCGCTTGACCACAATAATTCCCTTGTTCATCCTCTAAATTCCAGATAGTTATATCCTCAATTTTATATCGCTGACCCGTACGAGAAATCCTTACACATTGATAATTTTTAAGATATCCTTGAGAGGTCGTTTGATCTAAACTATTTTGTCGTTCTTCTCGAAGATTAGGTTCAGCAGAAAGGCGTGAAGGTGTTTTAATCATTTCATCCCAACTCCTTTCCCATAAATCTAAAATCACTTGATTTCCATAATTATAAATTGGGTCAGCTTCTGTTCCGTGAGAAGCAACGGCGAAAGGAGTAAAGAAAAGTGCTTTTGCTTGTTCTTCTGTATTTCCCTTTCTTTCTATCAGTTCATCTCCTAAAGAATTTCGGTAATTGTCAAGTATAATTTGACTCCAAGTAATGATTTTGGGTTGTTTCCAGGGTTCTTTAATCATTGTACCTCACTAATTAAAACTGATTACAATACAGTATTTTATTATTAAAGCTGTTCTGGGTCAATTCCAGCCGCTTTTAACTGTTCTTCTAATCGCCTTATTCTGGCTTCTGCTTGTGCCAGTTGTTGTTCTGCTGCCTCTGCTTTTTGGGCTAATTCTACAGGGGTTAAAAATCGCTTTCCATGTGGATAATAAATCTCTAATTTATCTGTTGTCAATTCAAAGCGAATATTGAGTTGAGGACTAACCCAATTTTCAATATCATCAATTACAGTTAAATCATCATTATTCCGTAGCCAGCCGCAAAGTTCTATTTTATAAGGATCTATTAAATAATATTCTTCAACGTCATATTTTCGATAAAATTCTAACTTTTTTGCCATCTCTTTCTGGGTATTGCTATGAGATAAAACCTCAAACACCACTTGCGGCGTAATATTATCTTCTTGCCATTGTAAATAAGAACGTCTATCTCCTTTAGGTCTACCAAAAACTACCATAGCATCTGGTGCTACTGTTATCGTATTATTGCCTTCTACGGGATACAAAAGTAAGTCACCGGCAATAAAAACATCGGCATTATTTGCAAATAAAATCTCTAGGTTTTCCTTTATTTTAACAATCCAGCGAAACTGAAGTGTATTATCTGCTATTGGCTTGCCGTCAGTTTCAGGATAAATAATTCCCGAAGATTTTGAGGTTTGGAGTTCTAGAACCATCGCTAATTTCCTAGGCTATAGTTAATTGTATTACTTTTTGGTGCGTCAGTGACGCACCCTACTTTCTATCTATAGTTAATGGTATCATTATTTAGTTTGATACAGGTACGTTAGTAAGTAACGCACCCTACATTTTATAACCAAATATTAGGAATAATAGACTGAGTAAATTGTCGGACAGATTGATTAATTCCTCGTAAAAGTTGAATGTGATTTTCATCCGGTTCGATGGGAATAATATTAGCAATTTGACCCGATTTAAATTGATCAATCACTAAGTTAGCGGCTTCTAAACCCGTCACAAAAGCCTTTTCTTGTGACCAGGAACCATGACGAGTTGTGATCCAATCTCCACTCATGAATACATTATTAAAACTGGTTGTAGCAGGTAGTAAATATTGATAACTCCCAGGGAAAAAGTGAGTCACTGCTTGCCGTAAACGTACAACACTATGATCGATGATTTTAGCAGTTCCAAATTCAGCCAGACAAGTTTTTAAATAGCTTTGAACAATTTTAAGAATTTCATCATCTTCTAATGGTAAAAATTGGTTAGCGTGATAAAAATCAACTTCAACAACAGTATTCGGTTGATCTCGAAATTCGTCATGCAAAGCATTTAAATCAAAGAACGTCCATCCAGTGGTTGTATCAAAGCCAAAACAGGCATTAGACGCGCGAGGAATATGAATTTTCCGGTCAAACCATAGTCGGGTTGAGAGAACATCAACGGCATTTAAATTGTTCAAATTACGGAATTCTGGACGCTGTTGTAATGCTGAACTTCCAGCTAATATTTTTTTCATTCCTGTAATACCAACAGAGAAAATAACCGCATCTGCATCAAAACTTTGATTCTCACAAATAACAGATTCTACTGTTCCGTATTCATTCACTTTTAAATCCGTTACTCGCTGATTTGTTAAGACTTTGCCGCCTAATTTTTCAATCTGTTTAACCCAAGGACTGAAAATATATTCTCCGACTGTTCCCCGACACCAAACTACATCAAAATCCGGTTGATGGGCTAAGATAAAATAGTACAACATTCCGAGTGCTGCGGCGGCTGAACATTGCTCTCCTGGCGCAAATAAACCGACTAATAACATCGGGTTAAACGCTTCATGATAAAGCCTTGCTGAAACGCCATATTGTTTGAATAATTCACGGGCGGTTATCCCATCATATCGCCGCCAAGCTTGATCAGAATTATCAAAATCAATGACTGCATAAAGTAAGGGTAACGCGGATAAGCGATCGCTTAAAGGGAGGCGTTTAAACTGAGTATAAATAAAGGTTCCGAGTGGAGTAGGAAGATAAGGTAAATCCTGAAAAATAGGAGACTCGACTTCTAGTCCAGCCGGAGAATATTGTGCAGATCGTGTCCAAGGTGTAAACGGGTTTAAATTGAGTTCTTTAACGAGAGAAAAGATATTTTGATAGGGATACCAAAACCCATGAATTCCCGCTTCGACTGAACGTCCACCAGGGGTTTTCCAACCAGCAACTAAACCGCCTGGATGAGAACCGGCTTCGAGTAAAGTAACATCATAACCTTGTTTTGCGAGATGATAAGTTGCGCCTAAACCTGCCCAGCCTGCACCGACAACGATAACTTTGGGTTGATTAATTTCAGTTGAGTTCATGTTTTTATGTTAGTTTAAAATTCAGTTTGCGGATGAATAAATTGGTATCCCGCGTTAAGTAGTTTTTGATTGGATACTTTTACATTATAAGGGGATTGATTCGGTTGAGATTCATCCCAGATAATCGGATCAAAGTTATGTTTTTCACAGACTGAATCCACCAATTCTCGGATTGTATAATTTGACTGATCGACTAAATTATAAAGTCCATCAAGTTGATGTTGACGGGCAAATTCAATCACACCGACAATATCCTCCAAATGAACCCAATGAGTAATATATTGACCGTCTCCTGGACGAGTTTTCCCGGCTATCCGACTAAATATTTTATGGATTTCTCGACCTTTTCCATAAATTCCGCCTAATCTAATCACACAAATTTTCAGTTTTTCATTTGCAAGCTTAAATAATGTTTCTTCTGTTTTTAGCAATATTTTATTATTTTCATTTCCCGGATAAGCCGGAGACGTTTCATCTACTTTTGCACCATCTTGATCGCCATATACGGCATAACTTCCTGTGTAAATAAGCTGTTTAATTTCGGGTAACTCTGGTAATATTTTAGCCAAAGTTTCTGCTGTTTCTAGATAAGCTTGACGATAAGATTCGCCATCTCTGGTTCTACCCTGCGCTGCCACACTTAATAATACAACTTGTTGATCTTTTAAGATAGATTTTAAGCGAACAGGATCATTTCCTCTCACCACTTCAACATGATGAGCAACAGTATTGAGAGATTGAATTTTTTCTGGGGTAGTGGTAGTGGCTGTTACTGTTAATCCTAAGGTTTGAGTCCAATAACGGGCGACGGCTGTACCGACATAACCACAGCCAAGAATAGTCACGTTCATTAATATTAAAGTAAAAAGCTTTTATAATTTTACCAGTCTTTAACAACCCTTGAAAACTAAGTGATTGAAAAAATGATTGAAATTTATTAAAATAAATTATGTTCAAAAGTGATATCCTAGTGAAAGGATAAAACTTTATTTAAAACTCAATTTGTAGTTATCATGGTGACATCCGTTCAGTTTATTGAAGGTTTGGATGAAGAAATTAGCGGAATTAGTTTACGAAAAAAACAGGATGCTGACATAAAAATTATCGTTTTATTTTTTGAAAAATTGCAAGCGATGGAACGGTTACGGGCGTTTCGGAATCAAATTACAAATCTTTGGCTAAAAGATGATGAAGGACAAATTAAAGTGACTCCTAGTGGAATTAAGTTTTTTTATGCGGGGGATGATGATATCGAAAAAATAGAATGTTCTTTTGAAGTAGAATCAGAAGAATTATTAGAACGAGTGATGCGGTTTCTACATCGATATGCAGACGATCATGGTTTTGAATATCAATCTAATTAATGGAGATAATTATGAGTGAATCTTTGACCTTAAAACAATTAAAAGCAGATTGGATTAATACAGATAATTTTAAACCCTACGGGCAATTAATTACTGCCAGTGTTGATGGTAAAGCGTTTGATCAAGAGGATGCTCAACTCAATTTAAATCAGGGTATTCCTCGATTTTATATTATGCGACTTGAACAAAAAGGTCGTCAATTTAGCCGTATTACACGCCACGAACACTGCACTCAATGTTTAGGATCTTTAGAAGGTAAAGATTGGTTGATGGCAGTTGCGCCTCCTTCTCAAAGCAATGAACCAAATTTAGAAAAATTAGCTGCATTTCGCATACCCGGAAATTGTTTTATTAAGTTAGAAGTGGGAACATGGCACGCCGGGCCCTATTTTGATCATGAGTTTATTGATTTTTACAACTTAGAATTAAGTGAGACTAATATAGTGGATCACTTTACCCATGATTTTATTAAAAGTCATCAGTTAAACTTTGAAATCGTCATTTAATGGGTGATACTTAAAATGACTCACGATCTGATTCTACGAAATGGCTTTGTTTTACGTGATTCTGACTGGGTTGAAGTCGGCGATCTCGCTGTAAAGGATGGAAAAATTACTGAAATTTCACCTGATATTACAGCAACTGCACAAGAGGAAATCAACTGCAAAGGTAAGTTAGTCAGTCCGCCGTTTGTAGAATCTCATATTCATTTAGATTCTGCTTTAACAGCCGGAGAACCGCATTTTAATCAAAGTGGAACCTTATTTGAAGGGATTCAAATTTGGCAAGAACGGAAGCAAAGTTTAACTTTAGAAGATGTTAAACAGCGAGCGATTGAAACTTTAAAATTACAGGCACAACAAGGGGTATTATTTGTCCGTACTCATGCAGATGTGAGTGAGTCTAATTTAACGGCTTTACAGGCTTTACTCGAAGTCCGAGAACAAGTCAAAGATTGGATAACTGTTCAAGTGGTTGCTTTCCCACAAGACGGTATTTATAGTCATCCGAATAATCCAGTTTTATTGGAAAAAGCATTAAAGATGGGGGCGGATGTTTTGGGGGGAATTCCTCATTATGAATTGACTCGAGAAGATGGCGTTAAATCCATTCATTATATCTTTGAGTTGGCTCAGAAATATAACCGTTTAATTGATATTCATTGTGATGAAATTGATGACGACCAATCTCGTTTTTTAGAAGTAGTTGCTGCTTGTGCTATTCGCACAGGATGGGGAGCAAAAGTGACGGCAAGCCATACCACTGCGTTTGCGTCTTATAATAATGCTTATGCCTTAAAATTAATGGGATTATTAAAGCGGTCGCAAATCAATTTTATTGCCAATCCTTTAATTAATTTAACCTTACAAGGACGCACAGATACTTATCCTAAACGTCGAGGTATTACCCGAGTTAAAGAACTGTGGCAGCAAGATATCAATGTGAGTTTGGGACATGATTGTATTCAAGATCCTTGGTATAATTTGGGTACAGGAAATCCTCTAGATGTAGCTCATATGGCTGTTCATGGTTGTCATATGACAGGAATTCAAGAAGTTGAAGCTTGTTACAATATGGTGAGCTTTAATGGCGCGAAAACACTGTATTTACAAGCAGAATATGGCTTAGAGATTGGTAAAGCTGCCAACTTAATGATTTTAGAAGTGGAGAGTCAGTATAGTGCAATTCGTCAGCGTTCTCTGGTAGAATATTTATTTAGAGAGGGCCGATTATTAGCTCAAACGCAACCTGCAAAATCAGTATTTTATTCCTAAAATAAAATTAGCATTTGATATTCAAAATTTGATAGTCTGAATATTGTTTATCCTGAATATCGCGCCGTGGCTTGTGATCTCAAACACATTTATTAGGTTAGATGACTCACAGGGTAATTGTGCTGATTATCACATCAATTGTCGATCAATTTCACGGGCAATTGACCTTATGATCATACAAAATAGTCACAATGGGCATAGTATACGAACAGTATGATTCAGAGTGCTACGAGGTCAACATGAAAAGCTACAAAAAACAGCTCAAGATTAATCCGTTTACAACTTATCGCGATCCTGAAACGGGACGCTGGATTGTCATAAAAACTGAGCTTAGAGAAGTTGAAAAAAAGATGGCAGCTTGATGTGATTAATTTATGATCAATTCAACTGTAAAGAAATTTTATAAGTTTTCTATAGGTGTAGGACTCATTGGACTACACCTAATTTACTGAAACCCAAAATAAAAAGAGTCGTATTATTGTCAGGAATTCACATTATAAACATTTAAAAAAATAGCTCTTTGGTTATATTTGTTACAACTCAATATAAATTATAATAGTAAGTTCTTTCTATTTTTAATCAATTTTATGTAATTTCCGTTGTACTTCTATTCCGGATTTGAGCAAATAACTATCGCAAATGTTTATCATCGCCAAATTAGTTTTGTTTGATCATCAGTTTGATCAAAACTAAAAATGGACTGCTATAGTAGAAATAGTTAGATGATAGTGGCATCTAAAATCATCCATCTGGAGTGCATGCATGAATACGAAAAGCAAACCAAGTTTTTATTTAGTAGGTGCACCTAAAGCTGGTACATCTGCTCTTGCCTCACTGTTAGATCAGCATCCTCAAATTAGTATGTGCAAAATTAAGGAGTCTAATTTTCACTGTCATGATTTGGATTTGCCGAAGCCGAAGTCAGAAAAAGAATATCTTTCATTATTTCCCGTAACATCAGATACGAAAGTTTTAGCGGATGCCTCCATTTTATCTCTTTATTCTCATGACTCCGCTCAATCAATTGCTGAGTATGTTGACTCTCCTAAAGTCTTAATGATTTTAAGAAATCCGGTAGATGCGATGTATTCTTGGTACTCACAAATGTCTTTTGTCAGAAATGAACACTTACCGAATTTTCAGGCAGCTTTGGATGCTGAACCGGAACGGAAAAAAGGAAATTTAATTCCAAATTATGGGGCAATTCAGTATTGTCCGCAGCTTTTATATTACCGAGATATTATGCGATATGCTGAGCAAGTTGAACGCTACTTTTCCTTGTTCAAACCGGAGCAGATCATGATTTTAACCTATGATGATTTTAAACATAATTTAGATAAAGTCTATTCACAAGCTCTAGAGTTTATTAATGTTGCTCCATTTACACCTCAGCAAGAGAAAGTTAATGCGAATAAAGAACGACGACTCCCAGGGTTACACTCATTTTTAAAGAAAACATTAGCCGAACCTGCTAAGGCTTTATTACCCTCCAGACTTCGTTCTGAGATTATTATGATTATTGATAAAATCAACTCTAAAGAAGTGCAACGCCCTCAATTGGAAGAAGACTTCAAAGCTTCTCTGAAACAGGAGTGTTTGCCAGATATTATCCGTTTAGAAAAGTTAATTAACCGAGATTTAAGTCACTGGTATGCATAGCTTAAACTTGAGCCATTAAAAATAGTCATACTAAGCTGTCAACAGATTGTAGAATCGCGTCTATCAGCTTAGTATATGGGATCAAACTAAATCACATTGCATCAAAATACAACTTTTCTGCTGAGGTAATTGAGGATGGTTGCCGATTTGAATCAATTTTACCTGCTGAAATCCTTGTTTTTGATATAAGCTGAGCGCTGTAATATTATCAGTAAAAACGATTAAGCTGAGTTGTTGATAGTGTTGTTTTTTTGCTTTTTCTTTTGTGGCTTGGAGTAACTGTGTTCCAATTCCTTGATGCTGAAATTTTGGATGTACTCCGAGTGTATCAAGATACCAACTTCCTTCAACTCGACTTTGATAAAACTCTTCTAAAATACTTAATCGTTCGGCTGCAAATAACTGCTTCATTTCTGCTGTCATCTGATGTTGTGAAGCGGGATAACTGGTGGCAATACCCACGACTTGATCCTGACAAACCGCTACATCCGTATTGCGATAAGACAATACCCCAACTTCAGCTAAAACCCCCGCTTTTAACAGTTCCTCTAACGTTGCTTCTCTGGTGAAATCATCAAACAGAAACTCAATCAGTCCATCGGCAGCCAAACGAGTTAAATTGACGATTTCTGAAACATCAGTGGGTTGTGCGGGACGAATGATCATTTCGCTTTCGTTTTACTGCTTTTTTGAGATGGCTTTGTACCATTATCCGCCGCTTCTGCTGCTTCTATCGCGTCTTGGGGAGAGGAAAGTTTATAATCTCCATTTTGACCCAATTGAATGATACCCGTAATTAACTCTGTGTGTTGTTCGCAGTTTTTACGGCAGAGTTCAACATCCGCGATCGCCCGTGTTAATTTAGAAATAACAGACTTGACCGTTTTACTATCTTGTGCTTGTTGAATTTCTTCTGCGGTTAGTTCCTGTTCATGTCCTGTAAAAATTTTTTCGACCATCGCAGCTAATGGCATATATTCCTGTTGCGCTTGAGCTTTTGCGGCTACTAATTCAATTAATTCGATTAAATAATTTCCGGCTTCTTCAATGGGTAAAAGCTCTCTATCTGTATCTTTTTTCGGTCGTGCCATGATAATATTTTCCTTACTAAAACCATTAATAAAACATTCTTCGGGAAATTTTCCCTCTATCCAAAGCGACTCAATCAGTTCTTGTACTTTATCTAAATTTGCTTGTTTTTTACCTCCTGCTTCTAACTCTACTAAAAATCCAGAGCGCTGACTTGATGGTTTTTCTAAATCATCAATCACTAAAAAATACTGATTTCCCATTCTTGCATTTGATAAATTACCGGTTACGGGACTTCAAATTTTATCCCGGTTGATGCCCAACTAAAAGAATGAGGTGCGATGCGAATTAATTTTTTCAAAATCTCATCTGTGACCCATAAAACTAGAGGAAAACCAAACTTTCTAAACTCATCTCTAACCGCATCTGTTGCCACTAACAGTTGATTGACTGCCTCGACTGATTCTAAACCATATACCATTAACGCTTCGGGTTGTTCTGTTCCCAGTTCCGTTTGAATGGTAGAATAAAGGGTTGTGACGGATTGATCTAGAAAAATTTCCCGTAAATAAAGCGGACATTGTTGATGCAGTTGCTGAGTGACTTCTTGACGGATGATGGGATGATTACAACAGGCTAAAATTAGGGAAAACTGACCTCTCGAGTAAACAATAGAACGCATCAGTTGCCTGAAAGCGTTGGTATTTCGTTTAGATTGGGTTTGTAGGGGTTGAGATTGAACGAACATTGCATCTCCTATATCAGTTAAACAGTTTGCCTGAAAACAGTAAAATCACCTGGATTGAGACATCAGAAACCTTGATGTTTGTCAATTCCGAAGCAATCATACTATCTTGAGCGCTCTTGTTCTTCACCCTCCAGAGTGAGACGTGCAGAATAATTAGAAGCTCATTACCAGTGTATCCGCTATCAGGCTTGCCATCTCAGTCATTTTAATCATCGTAACAAATGCTTTGTAAACTTTTATACTTTTCTTACTGGGTTGGAGATGGACTGGAATGAAGTCAACCCAATTGGTTAAGAATAGTAAACACTCGATTAATTCCCTCCAGTACTTGCTGAAGTAGCAGAGAACTATGGGATAATAACTCAAATGCTAATTAGTCTTAATTTAGTTTCATGGTTAAGTCAGTTCCCCTTGTGCGAGAGTCTGATCAATCGCAACCTCAACATCGAATTTTAGCAGCGATTGATCTAGGTACAAATTCTCTTCATATGGTTGTGGTAAAAATCGAGCCAACCTTACCCGCTTTTACCATTATCGCCCGAGAAAAAGAAACAATTCGACTCGGAAATTGTGACGAAAAAGGGAACTTAAAGGCAGAAACAATCGAACGAGCGATTACTTGTTTAAAACGCTTTCAAGAAGTGGCTGCTAGCTTTAATGCAGAACAAATTGTTGCGGTTGCAACCAGTGCAGTTCGAGAAGCACCAAATGGACGAGAATTTATTAAGCAGGTTGCAAATGAAATTAACTTAAATGTCAGTTTAATTTCGGGTCAAGAAGAAGCGCGTAGAATTTATTTGGGAGTATTATCTGCGGTAGAATTTGACCATCAACCCCATATTATTATCGATATTGGCGGGGGATCGACTGAGTTAATTTTAGGAGATGGAGGAGAACCTTTATTTCTCAGTAGTACAAAAGTAGGAGCGGTTCGTTTAACCAAAGAATATGTTAAAAGCGATCCCATTAGTCGGACAGAATTTTTATATTTACAAGCCTATATTCGGGGGATGTTAGAACGAGCTGTCGATGGATTATCCGCTCAAATTGAAGCCGGGAAAACAGTTAAACTGATTGGAACATCTGGAACGATTGAAACCTTAGCCGCGATTCATGCTCGAGATAAATTAGGCACAGAACCTTCTCCTTTAAGTGGTTATGAATTTAGTTTAAAGGATTTACAAGAGATTGTTGATAAACTGCGAAAATCTTCTTATTCTGAACGATTAGAGATTTCGGGAATGCCGGAAAAACGAGCTGAAATTATCCTCGCGGGTGCGTTGATTTTGCAGGAAGCGATGTTAATGTTAGGCGTAGAATCTATCACAATTTGTGAGCGAAGTTTGCGAGAAGGGGTGATTGTAGATTGGATGTTAGTGCATGGGTTGATTGAAAATCGCCTACGATATGCTAGCTCTATTCGTCAACGAAGTATTATTAAAATTGCTCAGAAATATCATGTCGATATCGAACATGGTGAACGAGTTGCAGCATTAGCGCTTAGTTTATTTGATCAAACTGCTAATATATTACATGAGTGGAATGAAGAAGCCAGAGAATTACTCTGGGCGGCTGCTATTTTACATAATTCTGGGCTTTATATTAGCCATTCTGCTCATCATAAACATTCCTATTATCTGATTCGATTTGGTGAACTTTTAGGGTTTGATGATACAGAAATAGAAATTCTGGCAAATTTAGCCCGTTATCATCGCAAAAGCTTACCGAAAAAGAAACACGATAACTATAAGATTTTACCGAAAATATATCGTCAGCTTGTCGATCAACTCAGCGCTTTGTTACGCTTAGCCGTTGCTTTAGATCGTCGCCAAATTGGTGCAGTAGCCGACATTAGTTGTCAGATTGATGAAAAAGCCAGTGAGTTTCACCTCAAGTTACATCCGGCTGATCCTGAGGATAATTGTGCCTTAGAATTATGGAGTTTAGACTTGAAAAAAGAAGCATTTGAAACCGAATATGGTTTGAAACTGATAGCGGTTTTAGAACCTCAGCCAGAATACGCCCTTAATATTGAGTAGGGATAGGGTTTACAGTTGCCACAATTATTACCAAATCATACTATACTATCATTACAGTTTAATCATTAGACTTCTTTCAAAAGTAGGGAACAGGGAACAGCGCAAAGTGCGGTCTATAGCCCTACGGGCAATAGGGCTAAAGCCCATGGCTACGAATCAGGCTTACGCTAGGGGGGTTTCCACGGGGCATACAAGGTGCGGACGCAGGTTCCGCACACAGCCCCTCCCCATGAGCAACTTTGTAAGAGAGGGAACAGTGGTAAAGAATAAAGATAAAAAGTGCCATAAATGATTGCTTTTTTACTGATGCAAGAGATCTATTTTATAACTGTGGCGGCGATCGCCTACTTCAACCAATAATGAAAAACCTAACCGTTCATTGGACGTGGTTTCGTGTTCTGTTGATTGTTGTTTTAATTATAGGACTCAGTTTTCGGTTTATCAATCTAGATCAAAAAGTATATTGGCATGACGAAGTTCATACCTCTATCCGTATTTCTGGATACGCTGATAATGATATTTTAGCCGTCTATTCGGGTGATGTTTTAACGCCTAGTGAAGTCTTGCAGCTACAAACTCCTACCCCGGAAAAAGATTGGCAAGATGTATTTCAAGTCCTCAGTAAAAGCCCAGAACATCCCCCTTTGTATTATATTTTAGCTCGATGCTGGGTGCTGGCATTTGGTGCATCAGTTACCAGTATTCGCACTTTATCTGCTGTTATTAGTGTACTGGTTTTGCCTAGTCTTTATTGGCTGTGTTGGGAGTTATTTCGCAGTCCTAAAATTGGATTGATGGCAATGTTGATTGTGAGTATTTCACCCTTTCATGTGCTTTATGCTCAAGAAGCCAGAGAATATAGCTTATGGACGCTTATGACTTTACTCTCCAGTGCCGCATTAATCCGAGCCGTTAATATTCATCAAAAAAATAGTAATTTAGTTAAAAAATTAATAGCTTGGAGTCTTTACAGTTTGACTTTAGCCCTAAATTTATATACTAGCTTATTCTCGATTGCGGTGGCAATGGCATATGGCATTTATATGATTTTATTAGAACGATTTCGCCCAACAAAACGTTTTTTAAGCTGTCTGTTTGCTTCATTAGTTGCCGTCGCTTTATATATGCCTTGGGTTATACAAATTCTGAATAATTATGGCGATATGGTCAATCAAACGGCATGGACAACTGGCACGAAACCCTTGACAGAATTAATTAGTCGTTGGGAATTGAATTTTAGTTCTATTTTTATCGATATTCATCCCAGTCTTAATTCTTGGATTATTCCTCGAATTTCTATCCTTTACTTCCTGGCAATTGGCTATGCAGTGTACCGTGTTTGTCGCCATACTGACAAAACCATTAGATTATTTATTCTGACTCTGATTATTGTTCCTGCCGCTGCCTTAATGTTACCTGATATTATTTTAGGCGGACGACGTTCAATATATACTCGTTACTTTGTTCCTTCCTATCTCGGCATCCAAATTTCTGTGGCTTATTTACTGTGTAATTTACAATGGATTAAAGGTAAAATTAGACCCTATGTATTGCCTATTATTCTTCTCGTTGGAATAATTTCTTGTTTAATTAGTACTCAAGCAGAGACGTGGTGGACAAAAAGCGCCAGTTATAATAATGCCGAAGCAGCAAACTTTATTAATCAATACGATCAGCCTTTACTCATTAGCGACACCAATCAAATTAATGTAGGAAATTTTATTTCTCTCACCCATAAACTCGATTCCGATGTTCGTTTGCAATTAGTGGTTAAATCGAAGATCCCTGAAATCCCCTTAGACTTTGAGCCGATATTTTTATACAATCCTTCCAATGAGTTAAAGTCAGGTATCGAAGCAGAGTATAATTCAAAGATTTATCCAGTTGAGAATAATAATGCACCGTTATATCGCCTCGAATTACCTGAATCTTGAATCATAATTAGGTGCGCGATCGCCACGCACCCCAACGCTTAAACAAATAGAATAGGAGCATCATCAATATTTTCTTCAATCATTAAATCAACCCCTTCTATAATTGCAATCAGTTCATTTTCTCCACCTGTGCGTAAGAAAATAGCAGTTCCTTCTGAAAAATCTTCAGGAGACTCAGAGAATAAATAATCACCCGCAGTCAGTTGAATTAAATCTTGAGTCAAATCAAAATCTGTAATGAGGGCATAGTCTGAAATTCCTATCAGATCATTATTGCCATTATCGTAATAAACTTTTGATTCATCCCCCAGCAAAAACGTATCTTCTCCAATACCGCCGATGAGGGTATCAATTTCAACTAAACCCGGTAAGTCAGCCGTTGTATCCACGCCAGTAATAAGATCGTTACCTTTGTCTCCACTAACAAAATCATTACTAAACCCTCCCGTTAAACAGTCATCTCCTCTGCCACCATAAATCAGATCTTCATCATCCCCGCCATCGAGAGTATCATCTTGTTTATTACCAAATAGCAGATCTTTGCCGCTGCCACCTATCATACTATCTTGATCTTGTCCGCCATACAGAACATCTTCATCACTTCCCCCATCTAGGGTGTCATTGCCTTGGTTACCGTTGAGGAAGTCATTTCCACTGCCCGCAAACAGCCTGTCATCGTCTTCACCGCCGTATAAGCTGTCGTTGCGATCGCCTCCAATTAGGCTATCATCTCCTTTATCCCCAAATAGTAGATCTGTACCTATCTCTCCGAGTAAGGTATCTTCATTTAACCCGCCAAACATCGTATCATTACCAATTCCCCCTTCTAGGTAGTCATCGCCTCGGTTACCTTGTAAGAGATCATCTCCATCTTCACTCAGCAACGTATCGTTATTTTTACCCCCATAGATAATGTCGTTTCCGCTGTTACCGTTGAGGGAGTCATCTGCCTGAAACCCCAGCAGTGTATCATCTCCTGCGCCGCCAGAAATTAAATCTTGTCCCCCAGTGCCGAGTAAGTTATTGTTGCCGTCGTCTCCTTCGATGGAATTATCAAAAGAGGGAAGGGTATCGGGTTCAGGTTCGGGTTCAGACTCCGGTTCAGGTTCAGACTCCGGTTCAGGTTCAGCCTCGGGTTCGGGTTCAGCCTCCGGTTCAGGTTCCGGTTCAGGCTCTGGCTCCGGTTCAGGTTCCGGTTCGGGTTCAGGCTCCGGTTCAGGTTCGGGTTCTGGGATAGGAACAATTGGAATTTGGGGTGTGGGGACTGGAGTCGGTTCATCAATAGGGGGAGTGGGAACCGGAATATCAGGGGGGGTGGGTTGAGGCAGAGGAGCGTTTTCATCCGTTGTTTCCGTCTCCTCATCTTCATCGTTTCTATCACGACGAACTATTGGTTCTAAGGAAATTACCTCAGGGGGAATTACCTCAGGGGACGAATGACGATCTATAATTAATTCTCTAGCTTGAACAGTATCTATTGAGAATACCTTAAAAAGACTCATTGAATTCACCTCACACACAAAGCGTGTCAATACAGATTTAAACTATATCTTATTGAACCTATTTCCGTTGACGGTTGTTGGGGTGATTTAGTTCTCTGCTTTATTTTAATATGTTTAAATGGTATCGCCAGCGGCATCAACTTCTCTGTATTCTTCTGTTTATAATTACTTTGATTGGAACCAGTTTAAATCCGATTATTGTCGGACAAGCGGCTAGCGCGACTGAAGAAATTCGAGGCGTTTGGTTAACGAATGTTGATAGCGAAGTTTTATTTTCCTCTTTAAGAACAACAGCCGTATTAAGTCGATTAAAACAGCTTCATTTTAATACAATTTATCCGACGATCTGGCAAGGGGGTTATACACTTTATCCGAGTGCTGTGGCTGATAAAACGTTTGGGGTGACAATCGATCCGACTCCGGGATTACAAAACCGGGATATGTTGCAAGAATTAATTGTACAAGGACATCAACAACAACTTACAGTTATTCCTTGGTTTGAGTTTGGGTTTATGGCTCCGGCTGATTCAGAATTAGTTAAGAATCATCCCACTTGGTTAACCCAACGTCAGGATGGAAGTACGATTCATACGCAAGGAGTTGATGATCGGGTTTGGCTGAATCCATTTCTTCCTGAAGTACAGCAATTTATTCTAGAGTTAGTGTTAGAAGTTGTACAAAATTATGAGTTAGATGGGATTCAATTTGACGATCATTTTGGTTTACCCTCTGACTTTGGCTATGATGATTATACATTAAATTTATATCGTCAAGAAACAGGAAAAACACAACCGCCTCGCCAGTTTAAAGATCAAGAATGGGTACAGTGGCGAGCCGATAAAATCAGTGAGTTTATGGAACAGGTTTTTAAAGCCGTCAAAGCAGTTAAACCGGATTGTATTGTTTCGTTATCTCCCAATCCTTACGGGTTTGCATTGTCTGCCTATTTACAAGATTGGTTAAAGTGGCAACAACAGGGGTGGATAGAAGAACTGCTGATTCAAGTGTATCGTTCTGATATGGAACGCTTTATTGCTGAGTTAGAACGAACTGAACTACAACAAGCTAAACAACAGATTCCTGTGGCAATTGGTATTCTCAGTGGTTTGAAAAATCGCTCTATGTCGATTAAGATGATAGAAGATCAAATTGAAGCGGTTCGCAAACGAGATTTTGCCGGAGTTTCTTTCTTTTTCTATGAAAGTCTATGGAGGTGGGCGCAGGAGCCGATTTTAAGCCGAGAAAATAAAATTCAAGAATTATTTGCTGATCCGGCAGATCGTCCCTCAATGACAGCTTTTTAACGGGAGGAATTAGAGATGAAAATTATAGGATAAATTCATGTTAAAATCACTATAGATTATTGTAATAGATAGATGATTGTCTATCGACTTGTAGAGATCAGTCGATTAATCTTTACAGGATATTCAACTGAGCGAGATGTGATATCTACCGTATTAAAATCGATCAACTAAACACCGTGTTACTACGGTTTTTTCTTATGTCTAATTGGCTATTTTCCTTCAGAACAAGGTTACTGTCTTTATTCTTTGCTGCCTTATTTTGTGTTCTTATTTTCAATGATTCTTTAATCGCAATTTCGGCTCAAAAACAACCGGAAATCCGAGGGGTTTGGTTAACGACTCATGACACCCAAACAGTGATTAATCACGAGAAATTACAAGCAGCAATCTCTCAACTGGCTACCCTCAATTTTAATACCATATATCCCGTGGTTTGGAATTCTGGTTACGCCCTATATCCGAGTCCAGTGGCACAACAAGCCGGGATTCAACCCTTTATTCGTAGAGGCTTACAAGGTCAAGATCCCCTAGCCGATATGATTACCCAAGCACACAATCATGAGCTATTAGTCTTACCTTGGTTTGAATTTGGCTTCATGACACCCCCCACTTCTGAACTGGCTTTAAAACACCCGAATTGGCTCACTAAAAAGGCAAATGGTAGCTTAACCAGTACGAGCGCTGCGGGTGAGGTAGTATGGTTAAATCCCTTTCTTCCCGAAGTCCAAAAGTTTATCATTTCTTTAGTCACAGAAGTGATGCAACAATATAATGTAGACGGGATTCAATTTGACGATCATTTGAGTTTGCCTGTTGAATTTGGCTACGATAATTATACTAAAAATCTCTATCGAAAAGAAACAGGAAAAGCACCCCCCAGTAACCCGAATAACGAATCATGGCGACGGTGGCGTGCCAATAAAATTACTGAATTTGTGAAAAAACTACGCAAAGCGATTAAAACTCAAAAATCAAATGCTATTTTTTCAGTATCTCCGAATCCCTATGAAACCGCTTATAAATCTCATTTACAAGATTGGTTAGGTTGGGTGCGCCAAGATTTAGTTGATGAAATTATTGTACAGGTTTATCGCCCTCGTTTATCTACATTTGTTGAGCAAATTGTCCGCCCAGAAATACGGGAAACTCAGAAAAAAATTCCCACTGGTATTGGTGTTTTATCAGGGGTTAGACATCGACCCGTTGCCATGCGATTTCTTCAGGAAAAAGTCTTAGCCTCTCGACAACGGGGTTTAGGGGTTTCTTTCTTCTTTTATAGTAGTCTTTGGGAAGAAGCACCTGAAACACCGCAGGAGAGACAGTTAGGCTTTCAATATTTGTTTTCTACTCCCGCTCATCGAACCCTACAAGCTGTTAAAAAAATGAAGTAAGATATCTATGAACTAAATCGTTTAATCCAACCTTGCTGGAAGGCAATATTGAGTAAAATAGCTGGAGGGGCGAATAGGATAATACTTTCTGCGATACTGAGTAGCGCAACGGGCGCGATCGCGATCATCATATCAACCCATTGCTGCCCATCTACTGTAATATATTCTACAATTGCTAATCCTCGAATCAGTCCAAAGGCAAATACCGCCCCGGTGCTGAGTTGCAGATTGCGATCGCGCAGCGTGCCGCACCTGCGTATCGCTACGGATAATATAACGGTAGGTGACCCCAAATAGAAAGCCACTGAAACAGGCGATTATGCCTTGGATAGCCAGCAAAGGGATGGGAAGGGGTGCAGACCATAACAGATCAACGCACTTGAGAATTGCAAAAGTTAAGCCTGTTGCCATTGCGGCGGTTAGTGCGGCTTTGAGAGATTCTAAACGTTCTGTTGCGCTAAGGCTAGAGTTTCGGTTCACTTTGAAGATATGATAAGAGATGAAACAATTTTGCAATACGCTATTTGATTACAAAACTATGGATATTCTCTCACTCGGTTGGGTTGCTGAACTGGTTCTGTTTACCTTCTCTATCTCGATGGTAGTTTGGGGACGTAACGGATTCTAAGACTGTTGTTTAAGGGAATCAGGAATAGGGATCGGATAACGGATGGCTTCTCTGTTCCCTATTCCCCACCCCCCAGAAAGATTCAGCATCAGCAGTACAAAATACTATCGATTTAAATAATATAGAGCATTAAAAAGCAAGACTCTATATTTTTATACATCATCTTCCCAGTTTTCGTCTTCCCAGTTTTCATCTTCCCAGTTTTCGTCTTCTAATTCCGAATCAGACTCTAAATCATTATTTTCTTCAGTTTCTGAATCTTCCTGACTTTCAATGTCTTCCTCTATCGGCTCAATGGTTCGCATAGTCTGATAAACTAACTGCGATATATTCTGAATCAGATATTCAGCATCCGGATTACCATCCCGGCGACCCACCAAAACAGCCAGTAAATATCGCTTACCATTGGTCATATCAATTAATCCAACATCCCCTAATACCGAATTCAGTGTGCCTGTTTTATGGGCAATAATCGCCTCAGCACCGATACCACTGGGCAGCAGGGCATTATTTTCAGTTTGTTCCATAATGTGAAACATCCGATCGCGCGATCGCATCGAAATCAAACCCCCTTGATTGACCTGACTCAAAATACTCAACAAATCTTTCGGACTGGTTTTATTCGCTCCTGGTAAGTCCGGCAGCAGGTTTCGTAACACAGTATCTTTTAAACCCCAGTCCATAAACTTTTTATTTAAAGCCTCCGGCCCTCCTAAGCGATCAATCAACATATTCGTGGCGGTATTGTCGCTAATCACAATCATTTTTGCTGCGGTTTCTAGGGCTGTATACTGAGAGCCACTGGGTTGATATTGCATATCCCCAGACCCTCCCGCAATATGTTGATCTTCCATTGTCAACATCTCATCTAAACGAATTTTCCCCGCATCAACCGCCTGGAAAAATGCCACCAAAATCGGAATTTTAATCGTACTTGCTGATGGAAAAGAAGATTCACCCTCAATATCGACATAGCTGCCTGTGTTGAGATCGACAAACATCAAACCCAGGTTAAGCTGAGACAGTCCAGCCGCTAAGTTTGTAATTTCATTTTTAAGGATTTTATCTTCTTGGTGAAGTTGTAACTCTAAAGGAATCGTTCGCATTCCCACTGGGTCGCGGGATTGAGAGGCTAAGTTATCCCCAGAAGCCATGCTAGATTCAGTGACTTGAGTCGGCGCACCTAAACGTCCTAGAGAACTTAATACTGATAAAACGGTTCCGGATATGACCCCAATGCCAATCCCCAGAATCAGTAAACGCGCCCCATAAACCATTGGGGAAGTCCGCCGACGTTTGCGCTGAAAAACCGCTTGAGAGGACGCAACAACTGGAGAGGCTGGGGTTTGAGGGGGTTGTTGAGACCGCTTGACTTTCTGGGTTGAAGGGCCAGGACGAGAGGATGAGCGACGGCGAAGCTTTCGAGTCGGCTGAGTTTTCTGTCTTTTTTTTCGAGGGGGAGTAACAGGAGTCGGCTTCGTTTTTGCTCGGGGTTGAGGTTGAGGAGTTTGAGATTGAGGGGGTTGAGGTTGAAGGGGTTGAGCTTGAGGAGGAGAGGGGGGCTGAGTTGAGGTTGGTGTTTGTCGAACCGCGTTAGAAGGGATCGGTAGGGTTGGACTGCTAGAAGCGGGTTTAGGGGATGCTGTCGCAGAGCGGCGGCGACGACGAGGACGATTTGATTTGGGTTGGGTTGAATTGCCACCTCGAGACGATCGCTCTTGACGAACTGCCCCAGAACGATTAGTGGAAATCAGAGATAAAAACGACGACCGGGAAGACCGCTGAGCCACACCAAATACCTACGAATAAATGACAACTATAGATGAAGAAACAATCAATCAACGAGGTTAGATTATCCTAACGACTGTCAGTTGAATCTCAAAGTTTAATCGAGATTTTCAATGATTGAAATCAGTTACAAATCATCCAGGTTATTTTCCGAATTTTTAGACGACGCTCCCAGAGTATCATGAACTGATGATTGTTGTTGAACAGTCAGCGCCCATTCCACCTGGGACAGAATCCCCCGTAACATGGCAACTTCAGTTTTCGATAAATGGGCACGATTGAATAATCGACGAAATTTTTCCATACGACGGCTGGCTGTATGGGGATAAAGATAACCAATGTCTAATAATAGCGCTTCTAACTGCTGATAATATCCTTCTAATATTTCGATTGTTGCCAATGATTGTGGGGATGGGGTGACATTGATTGTCGGGTCAACTTCTGTTATCAATTGGGGTTGATCCCTGACAGTTTTTGATTCATTTTTGAAGGTAACAAGCTGAAACAGTTCATAACAGCAAATGGTTACAGCTTGGGCTAAATTTAAGACAGGATAAGCTGGACTAGAAGGAATTCGGATAAATCGCTGAGCAAAGTTCAATTCCTCGTTACTCAGGCCCCGATTTTCTGGCCCAAAAATGAGTGCTGACGGTTGATCGATCAACCAGGGTAAGCCTTGTTTTGGGGTTTCTAGAACGGTTTCTAAACTACGAGAACGAGCCGTTGTGGCGATCGCCCTCTGACAGCCTTCTAGCGCCTCTGGCATGGTGGAGACAATCCGGGCATTTAAGAGCAGATCGACAGCATGAACCGCCATTCTCTGAGCCTCATCAGCCATCGGGTGGCAGTGGGGATTAACAAGAACTAACTGTTGCAAGCCCATATTTTTCATCACTCGCGCGACTGAACCGACATTCAGCGCCCCGGCGGGTTCAACCAGGATAATTCTAATATTAGTCAAGGCTGCTTCTGAAACTATGTCAACATTCTTAAATGACTATAGCCGATTCAGAGATTTTTGCCACTTGATGTCATTAATTTTACAGAATTACTGATTGATAAGGAGTCACCCAGTCAGAACAGCGTTTTTATGCTTATTCCCCGTTCCCTTCTTTAAAAAGATTTTCTGATAACGAAAAAGTATTGCTGTATTCTGCTGATTTATTTTTTATATCATTGATTTTATTATTAGAAAATAAGTTGATTTTTCTGTAAAAATAGATAATAAACCAGGAGTCAGAATAGCTGTAGTGATCAGTCTTTGTTTTTTATTCTAACTCCTGATTCTATCATTTTCGCTGCTAATCCAATAGTTGATTTAGCAACAATCTGAGGGCGCACAGCAGGAATCATCGCTCGTAAAAGTTAAACGATAATCTGTTCCTTTTGTTTCTTTGGGATCGCGAACTACATTTCGCCGACAATCAAATTCTGCGGCTTCTTCAATTGGGATTTCTTGGTGAGGTGGAAGTGGAATAAAGTCTTGATGATAGGGACCATTTATATCAGTATAGAGCTTAAAGGTTTTATCACAAACTGCCATCCGTTGACCGCGATAAAGAGTATGACCATCATCATCTAAAACCTGTTTCCAAGGACCTTTATAAATTACGGCTTGATTGCGATCTAAACAGTCTCCTTCTTTTCCTTTAAATGCTTGAACAGTAACAGAACGAAATTCAATTCCATCAACAACCTGCCAAGGTTCTGATTGACGAACTAAGATTTCAACGCCATAAAATCCAGCTTTTTCAAACATTTGAAGAAACTCATCTTCTCGAAATGCACCCGAAATACACCCACTCCATAATTCGGGATCATTCAGAATATTTTCGGTTGGATATTCGTCGCAAACAATATCTGAAATAACCGCTCGTCCTCCTTTATTCAAAACTCGATAAATTTCTTCAAAGAGTTGTTTTTTATCTTCTGGACGAACTAAATTTAACACACAATTTGAAATGACTACATCAATGCTATTATCTGCAATTAATGGCTGCTCCTGACGTAGGCGATCGCATTCTCTTTCAAACGCTGCCATTTCTTCAACAGAAGAGATTGGATGCTGATTTAACCATTGCTGTGCTAAGTCTAAATTCAATGCGAGATCTTGAATTTTTCCTTTAACAAACTGAGTATTCTGATGACCTAGCTTTTGCGCTATTTCATTTTGATATTTCCGGGCAAGATTGAGCATTTCATCATTAAAATCTACCCCTATGACTTGACCTTCTGCCCCTAATTTTTGAGCTAAAATATAACAATTCTTTCCCCCTCCAGACCCTAGATCAATGACCGTTTCTCCAGGATTAATATACTGTGTCGGATCGCCACAGCCATAGTCTTTATCAATAATCTCTTGAGGAATAATTTTTAAGTAATTTGTATCGTATTCAGTCGGACAACACAAAGTCGGTTGCACGGCTTTAGCACCTGCTTTATATCGATCTAAAACTTCTGTTTCAATATTGTATTGAGTCATTTTTGTCTCGGGTGTCATATGAGTTTTCCTGAATGAGTCTGAGTGACGGTGACGAATGTATTTTTCTGTATAACACAATTCGACTCACTCTAAAATAGAAGTTGTGAAATTTAGTAATATCTTACTAAGATATTGTGGATTTTATTAAAACGTTGCAAGCTTAATTTTCCCTGAGAAGTGCCTCAATTCCCTCTGAGGATTAAATCACAGTGTACGATTCTGCTATTCTAGAGAAACAGCATAAATGGTGCTTTTTTACAAGAAAGATATAATAATATTCTGTGACTCCAATAACCCCTTAAAACCTAGAGGCAATCCCACAGAGAAGGTCAAGCTTTTATGACTTTGTTGAGTCTTCAGAGGAAGAAGGAGAATCAGCGGTAGACTTTAATTCTAATTTGGCTTGTAATTCGGCTTTAATTCGGTTTAAAATAGAAGTTTCATCTAAAGAGGCTAAAATCCGCTGTACTACTGCCTTTGGCCCCTCACTGCCCCAAGAAGCGCCATTTGCTAAGTAGGCTTTTGTGACTTGCCCAATGCCGTAGGATGAGACCCCAGCAACGCCTGCTTGCGCGATCGCGACAGACAAATACGGAATTAAACTTGCACCACCCGTTAAGGGTGCACTCGCCCCTAACAATCCCTTCAATGAGCTTAAGCCTAAATTTGCCACTAACTCACTTGCACCAATTCCCCCCATTCCCAGTGCAATTTTTTGCAGCAAATCTAACGCCCCTTGTTGGGTCATCGAAATACCATAGAGTTTAGATAAAGTCAGGATTAGGGTCACATCAATCATCGCTCCACTGAGTAAATCAACTACAGTTAAAGGATTGAGTGCGATTGCCACCGCCTTCGTCATGACCCCATTCCAAATGACTTTATTAGCGCTGGCTTCTCTAATTTCCATTTTTCGCTGTACCACCCGTTCATTGACGTTCCCAGCGTATAACATCGTGTTGAGCGCCACTAATGACTTGCCTTCGCGATCTAAAATTTCAAGAATTTTCAGCTTTAAATCTTCGACTTGGGGGGCTCCTCGAGTTAGTTCGGCTTTGAGGCTACCATCGGCTCGACGAACGGCTGTAGCAATTAAAGGACTTGCTGCCGCCATCACAATTTCATTAGGGGAAACCAATTCTTTGACTCGTTGGTCGCGGATGGTCTGATAAATCGCATTTCGATCTGCTTCGGGATACTGATCGGTTTTATTAAAAACTAAAATAATTGGTTTTCCAGCCTCTCGCAGATTAGATAAGGCTTCGTATTCAACCTGGGTAATATCTCCAGCAATTACAAACAGTAGTAAGTCAGCTTGAGTCGCCACTTGCAGCGCCAGTTGTTCTCGCGTCTGACCATCGACTTCATCGATACCGGGTGTATCGATCAGTTCAACTTGTGAAATCCGATAGGATACAGGGATTTTAGCCGTGTCAACCCGTTTGTCTTGCACAGGAGTTGGGCTCATCTGCCAAGGCTGGGCTTGAGTGGAGCGAGTTACACCGTGAATGGGGCCCGTTTCAAAAATGGTTTGCCCGAGTAGGGCATTCAAAATAGAAGATTTCCCACGCCCAACCATGCCAAACACAGCAATCTGAACGCGAGTTTGCTCTAATTTATCCAGCATCTGATCTAAGCCCCCTAAGTCGGCTTCGAGTCCGCTGCGTTCCTCGGGGGTTAAATCCAGATGTTCAACCACCTCATGCATGGCATCTCGAGCATGACGAAGGTTCAATTCTGCCTGAATATCAGAAAAGCTCAATAAGGTATTATTCAGTTCATCATCGAGATTGATCCAAGTCATTACTGGATAACTTCTGATGCGGTAATGAATGATGAGAGAAGCACTCAACTAATATAGCTGATCTGCATTCAACGGTAAGAAAGGGCTAAAAACAATCTGTGAATGAAGATTCGTTGTCTAGACCCTTTCCAATTGTGACTTATACGTGAGTATCGTCTGACTGACAAAGTTTATCTGTTAGAAATTTAAAGATTGTGTTTTCAGTCTACTCAAAATGATTGATTAATAATTACTTCTGTAACCTCCGCCCCCACCTCGTGATTTTCTATCTTCTTTCGGCTTGGCTTTATTTACCCGCAATTGCCGCCCCATCCATTCAGCACCATCTAGCGCTTCTATTGCGCTGTCTTCATCCTCTACCTTTTGCATTTCGACAAAACCAAATCCACGGGAACGACCTGTTTCTCGGTCATTCGGAATTGTAGCTCGCTTGACTTCACCGTATTCTTTAAAGACTTCAGTTAAGTCCTCCTCACTAACATCATAAGAGAGGTTACCAACGTAGATCGACATGGAATGACTCCAACATTAAACTCAAAACTAAGAATCAGCCTTTTGGGACATACAATCGATACAGAACTTAACGCAAATCATCATATTCCTGTAGCGAAGAAAAATGTCTACCAAACTAACCTGAATCCATATTCCAATTCTAACATAGGATTCTAAATTTCGGTTCAGGGAATTTTGTTCAGGTCACGGGAGTGAGATTAACGTCTCTATTAACAAACAAAAGATAGATCAACTCCTCCAAAATTAGTGGTTAATGCAATATTAAGATTTTCTAGTACTTTAACCAGCCACTGTACTCCTTCTTGGGTAGAAGATTCATAATGATTGAATAAAATTGCAAACCGTTTTTCTAAATAAGGGCGAACTCTGCGGCAAATCAAGATAATTTTTAAAAATAAGCCCACGGTAAATGTAGGGCCAACATTAGAGATTAAGTCAAGGAACACAAAATGCTGGGGTTTGTGTGGACTTTCTACAACCAAGAAATTTAGAACTTGGCTACACGTCCTTAATAAAAGAAATTCACTAAATTGTTCTTCGTTACTCTGTGGAATAATCAGTTGTAACTGCTGATAAAGCTTATCATTGAACTGACGCTTTGCATAGGATGGCTCAAAGGGAGACCGGGTTAAGTATTCATAAAAATCATTTTTAAAGCCACGAAATGATTGAGGATTTTGGGTCTGATTGATAAAACGATAAGCTAAATCTCGATATGTATTTTTTCCTTCAACTTTACCGACAAATTGTTGAATCGCAAAAAAAAGCTCTCGGTTACTCAGTAATGTTGGATTGGGTATAGATACCTTCATATTTTTTGCTGTTTCTAAAGAGACTTTAGCCACTTGCGCTCTACGCCATTGGCGAGTGACATATTGAGACAGATCCACTTCAAATTTCTGCTGTTTCTGCTGCTTAATTTGTCGGATCATCTGTTGATGTTCGTAAGAACTATCATCACTCACTAAACAATGATGATAGAGGTAGGGATAACGTGGAATTAAACTTCTCAAAGGCTGCTGTTCTAGGTGGCGGCGAGAAACACAAGCCGGTTGGCAGATGATCTGTGTAAAGCGCTTAAGAATTGTATAATGCTCACTTTGAATAAAGTTTTGAATCAGTCTAGATAAAGTATTTCCTCGACGGGAATATAGATAGTTTGATGGATAGTTAATCGTGGCTTTCTCGAACAGTTGGATAAATTGAGAGATGGCTTGTCTGCGATTTGCCATGGTATGCCATCGATTAATCAAAATATAGCAGCAACGATTAATGATATAGTTAAACTCTTCTTCTGTTACCTTATCCGCGATAATTTTCTCCAATGCTTGAGCAATTTGAGGATCTGGATATCGAGATCCAACAATATATAGAAGCCGAAATCGTTCAATAAGCTGTTCAGCATCTTCGACTTGTGCGCGCTCAACAAAGTGATCGTAAATTTTTTGCTTTTCCCAATGGTGTGAGCGAGAGGAATAACTGAATGGACGACTGCTCATATAACACTTCCTATATTATTTATGATATAAACGAGTTTTTGATCTGATTTAAAAAGAGCGATGGCGTGGGTAGTTTCAGTTGAATCAGAAATATTATAAATGACTTTAGCAATCTTATTCTATACTTCTGACGAACTCCCATCTCATTATAAAAATTATTAATAATTATTCAGCTTTTTTTCCAAACTTTATCATCTCTTCAACTTACATTCTAAAAGATAATCCATCCGGTTAAGTTTAAAAGAAGTCACAAAATTAATCCGCTATAACTGACTTACTATGAAAATATAAAAAGTAATAGACTCCAAATTCAACCCAGATGCAACATTGGTTTTAACAAATATTCCATAAAATTAATCATCAACTGCTGCAAAATACCCCAATTCTGAAATAATAGTAAAAAGTCTAGTGACTTATTTGTTTTTGTTCACCCCCTAAAACCTAGAATGTCGAATGTGATGACTCCCGCTGATCTTGCCCAAATCCTCACAACTCCATTATGGCATGGACACCAGCAGCAGGGACTGACACCCATCAAAGGTATTACTACAGATAGCCGCTTCCTACAACCTGGGGAAGTGTTTTTAGCCTTGTCGGGAGAACGATTTGATGGTCATAAATTTGTTGAACAAGCGATTTCCAAGGGGGCCATCTGTGGGATTGTTAACTCAGATTTTGCCGCCCATCATCCAGACTGGCCACTACTGGCTGTAAAAGATACCTTAGCTGCTTATCAAGCGATCGCCCATTGGTGGCGACAACAATTTAAAATTCCTATTATTGGTGTAACCGGTTCAGTTGGCAAAACGACGACAAAAGAACTAATTGCGGCTGTTTTATCGACTCAGGGAAACGTCCTGAAAACTGAAGCCAATTATAATAATGAAATCGGCGTTCCCAAAACCTTACTGCAAATCAATGATACTCATGACTACGCAGTGGTGGAAATGGCAATGCGAGGACGGGGTGAAATTGCTTTACTCAGTCAAATTGCCGCCCCCACAATTGGCTTAATTACCAATGTTGGAACCGCCCATATTGGTCGCCTGGGTTCAGAAGTTGCGATCGCCGAAGCCAAATGTGAACTGCTGGCAGAAATGCCTGATGATAGCATTGCTATTTTAAATCATGATAATCCCCGGTTAATTCAGACGGCGGCAACAGTTTGGTCGGGTAAAACTGTCACTTATGGACTAACTGGGGGAGACTTAACTGGAAAATTAATCGATCCGCAAACGCTACAAGTTGAGGGTATTGACTTAAAATTACCCTTACCTGGATCTCATAACGCCCTGAACTTCCTGGCAGCTTTGGCTGTTTGGAAAGTTATTCAAGCAGAAAATACATCTCCCCAACAACTTTACGAACCCTTAAAAACAGGTTTAAATGTGGTTCTTCCGGCTGGACGGGCAAAACGTTACGACTTAGACAACGATATTGTGATTTTAGATGAAACTTACAACGCGGGTTTAGAATCGATGAAAGCCGCCCTTCAGTTATTAATAGAAACGCCCGGAAAACGGCATATTGCGGTATTGGGAACCATGAAAGAACTGGGAGAAAAATCAGTCGAATTTCATCGTCAAATTGGTCAATTGACCCAGGAATTAAACCTCGATGCCCTATTTATTTTAGCTGAAGTTCCAGAAGCAACAGCGATGGCAACCGGGGCTGCTGGTTTACCCTTGATAGAAATCGAAGATATCGAATCTGACTCAGCCCATCAAAACTTAACTCAACAATTACTTGAATTTATCAAACCCGGCGATCGCATCTTACTCAAAGCATCCCATTCTGTTGGATTAAATAAAGTTGTAGAACAATTACGCACTACACTTTAAACGGTTTAATTATTCCACAAATTGATATCTTTAAAGTTTCGTGAGGGAAACGAATTTAAAATAGAACTCACCCTGCCTTCTGACCTCTCCCTAGCCCTCTCACCTCTCCCTAACCCTCTCAACCTCTCCCTAGCCCCTCCCAGGAGGGGAGAGGGAACGAATGGTCTCCCCCAATTGGGGGATGTTGTCGGGGGTGGGAGAGGGAAATTGTGTCCTCAAGGGACTGTTTAATGATGGAGAAAGGTAAGATTCAAAGTTAAAATCGCGACGGATATAGTTAATTAAATATCTAAGCGTTGATAAACTTCATCGAGATGACGCAAGTGATATTTGGGATCAAAACAAGCTTCTATTTCCTCTGAGGATAGAACAGAAGTGACTCGGTTGTCTTGACTAATTAATGCTTGGAAATTACCCTCTGGTTTATTCCAGGCTTCATGGGCGCAAGATTGAACGATTTGATAAGCATCTTCCCGTGATAAACCTTTATCCACTAATGCGAGTAAGACTCGTTGACTGAAAACAACCCCACCATAAACATTCATATTCCGCTTCATGTTGTCTGGATAAACCAACAAATGCTTGATTAAATCTGTTGTTTCAACTAACATAAAATGAGCTATAATTGAAGCATCCGGTAAGATCATTCGTTCAACAGAACTGTGAGAAATATCTCGTTCATGCCATAATGCTACATTTTCTAAAGCTGCCACTGCATGACCGCGAATAATCCGGGCTAAACCACTCAGTCTTTCACTGCGAATGGGGTTGCGTTTGTGAGGCATCGCAGAAGAACCTTTTTGTCCTTTAGAAAAGAATTCTTCAACTTCCAAAACATCTGTTCGCTGTAAATTGCGAATTTCTACTGCAAACCGTTCAATAGATGCCGCCAGTAATGCTAAAGTTTGTACATATTCTGCATGGCGATCGCGAGAAATCACTTGAGTCGATGCAGTATCGGGTTTAAAGCCTAAATTCTGACAGGTAATGGCTTCAATTCTAGGGTCAACATTAGCGTAAGTTCCCACTGCCCCAGAAATTTTACCCACTGCAATACTATCTCGCAGACGGACTAAACGTTCGCGGTTACGACAGACTTCTGCTAACCATCCGGCTAACTTAAACCCAAACGTAATCGGTTCTGCATGAATCCCATGCGATCGGCCAATCATCACCGTTTCGCGATGTTGTTGAGCCTGATAACGAATCGCTTGAGTTAAAGATTCAATCCGTTCTAATAATATATCGATACTGGCAACCAATTGCAAGGCTAGCGCCGTATCTAGCATATCTGAACTCGTGAGACCTAAATGAATGTATCGGCCCGCCTCACCTACATATTCATTCACATTCGTGAGAAAGGCAATCACGTCATGTCGGACTTCGGCTTCTATTTCCAATACCCGCTGAGGGTCAAAATTTGCCTTTGCCTTAATTTCTTCTACCGCTTCGGTGGGAATATAGCCTAATTCTGCCTGGGCTTCACAAACCGCTATTTCAACCTGTAACCACGTTTTCAGCTTATATTCATCTGTCCACAGGTTCCCCATCTCAGGCAAAGTATAACGCTCAATCATATCAACTCATCAAATGTAAAATGTAAAAATCCAGTAGATTCACTAGACACTTTGTCTGCTAGCAATTGACTGAATAAATTGCTTTGATTTCAACAGCTTTCCTATTGTAACGGTCGATGGTCATTTTGTTGAAGATTGATTTAAAAGTGATTTCATCAGTTAAAATCCCTGGATATTATTCTAAGAAAAAAATTAACAACACTTCAAGCAAGGATGATTGTTATGAATCAGCGATTAATCATGATTTCAATACTCTCTGCAATCACGATAACAGGTTGTAGTGTAAAAAACAGCTCAATACAATACCAAGTTGAAGAAGTGGCAGCATATTTGACAGGGGAAATGGATACCACAGAACAAGCCGCTGCGATCGCAGATGCCCCCAGTGTACGGATGACAACTTGCCCGATCAAAGTTCAACCCACAGAGTCAACCCCTCAACCGTCTTCTGCAATTTTTTTGTACCAAGAACAAGGGTTGATTGATAAACTAGATCAACCTTATCGTCAGCGATTTTTAAAGATTGCCCCAGATGATAAAAATCAACAGGTAATATCAAGTAGTTTTAAACCGATTCAACCGAAAGAATATATTAATTTTTGCGATCAACCAGAAAGCCAACGAGTCATAACAACGGAAGAATTAGGCGAAAGTAACTGTAGTGTTTTCTTAGAAAATATTGAGTCCGGTTATCTCGGGCAAACACCAACAGAAGGTTGCAAAACTAACTTTAGAGGTGCAGTTAGAGTCACTAATACAATCATTTTGAATCAAGCCGGAATGGAGACTTTAGATAGAGGTTTTAATCAAGAAGGTGAACAGGTTTGGGGAGCAGAAAATAGACCTTATAAATTTCGTCGCTATTCCTCACAATAATTTTAATGATTATAAGACAATATAGAGTATTTGCTCATGTATTCAATTGAAAGCAATTACTCTTTTTTTGTATTGACTAATATCACGTAAATATAAATACAATAAATTCATCATTCACTCAATATTTAAGTACAAAAAAGAGCTGATCAATTTTGATTTAAGTAATAATGAGAATATTTTGGATACCTTCAGTGTCCGTATTTTTACCCTAAAAATTATTCATTTCTAAAAAATATCAAAATATAGTCAGTAAAAATAACGATTTTTTACTAGCCGATTATTCACCTCCGGACAACAAGATTAAAACCAGAATAATGACTTAGTAAATAATCGAGTATAAAAATATATTAATGTTTGAATCTATAGAAAATTCTGATAGCTTTATTATTGCTGATTTAGATAATATAACGGGCTTAGGATTTAGCAAAAATCTAATTTTTAGTCGCTCCTCAGAATCCATAAATCCGGATTTATCTACCCCAGAATCTGATTTAATCTTAGGGGGTTCAACAGATGATTTTATCTTAGGTTTAACGGGTAACGATACAATTTATGGATTAGAAGGAGAGGATATTTTAGGGGGGAATGCAGGTAATGATTTCCTACTTGGCAATCAGGATAATGATATTTTATATGGCGGAAAAGGTGATGATACCCTAGCTGGCGGCAAGAATAATGATTTATTATTCGGTGATATTGGTCAAGATTATTTATTTGGCGATCGCGGCGCAGATGAGATTTTAGGAAATCAAGGAGATGATATTTTATATGGCGGAAAAGAGAATGATACTGTTGCAGGAGGTGGCGGTAATGATCAACTCTTTGGTGATTTAGGAAATGATAGTTTATTGGGTGATTTAGGGGCGGATACTCTCACAGGTGGCGAAGGAAGCGATCTATTTTATCTCGGTGTTGGAACAGGTGGAAATAGTCTAGAAGAAGCCGATATTATTCAGGATTTTATTCTCAATCAAGATAGAATTGGATTTGTGGATGATCTAAGTATTAGTGATATTGAAATCTATCAAGGAACAGGTGTTTATTCTAATGATACTGTGATTCAAAATAAAAATAATGATGAATTTATAGCAATACTTAAAAATATCAACAGCGATACTTTTGTTACAAATAATTCTGTATTTGAAGGGGTTGAACCGACACCAGTTACGCCAGCCCCAGAAGTCGTACCTGTTGCAACACCAGAACCTACCCCTGAACCTATTGCTGTTCCCGTTCCTACCCCAGAACCTGAACCTATTACTGAAGCTGTTCCTACGCCTGAACCTATTATTGAAGCTGTTCCAACACCTGAACCTATTACTGAAGCTGTTCCTACCCCAGAACCTGTTCCTACCCCAGAACCTATTGCTGAACCTGTTCCTACCCCAGAACCTATTACTGAACCTGTTCCTACCCCAGAACCTATTACTGAACCAGAACCTATTGCTGAACCTATTGCTGTTCCCCAACCAGAACCTATTCCTACCCCAGAACCTATTGCTGTTCCCCAACCAGAACCTGTTCCTACCCCAGAACCTATTACTGAACCTGTTGCAACGCCTGAACCTATTGCAACGCCAGAACCGACACCAGAACCTATTACTGAAGCTGTTCCAACACCTGAACCTATTGCTGAACCTGTTGCAACGCCAGAACCTATTGCTACCCCAGAACCTATTGCTGAACCTGTTCCTACCCCAGAACCTATTGCTGAACCTGTTGCAACGCCAGAACCTATTGCTGAACCCGTTCCTACGCCAGAACCTATTGCTGAACCTGTTCCTGAACCTGTTCCTACGCCAGAACCTACCCCAGAACCTATTACTGAACCTGTTGCAACGCCAGAACCTATTGCTACGCCAGAACCTATTGCTGAACCTGTTCCTACCCCAGAACCTATTGCTGTTCCTACCCCAGAACCTGTTCCTACCCCAGAACCTGTTCCGACTCCCGAACCGACACCAGAACCTGTTGCTGAACCTGTTCCTACCCCAGAACCTGTTGCTGAACCTGTTCCTACCCCAGAACCTATTGCTACGCCAGAACCTGTTCCAACACCAGAACCGACACCAGAACCTATTGCTACGCCAGAACCGACACCAGAACCTGTTCCAACACTCAACCTACAACTTAAGACTGCAACCTATCTAGGAACAGCCAATAATGATACTGCGGCAGGGGTTGAAATTTCTCCTGTAGATAATGCAATTATTATTGCGGGAAACTTTAACAATACCGGAGAAATTAGACGACTCACTGATGGTCATACCACACCTTTATCAACCTTCGACTTAGGGGGTATTGTAGATGATATGGATGTAGACCGTGACAGTGGTGAAATTGTTGCAGTGGGTGAGTTTGGTATCACTGTTTTAGATAGTACAACCCAGAATATTATATGGGAGAAAACTGGGAATTTTGACCGAGTAGCGATCGCCAACGATGGTACAATTGCCACATTGATAGAAAGTACAGATACCGTTACGCTTTGGAATAATAACGGAAATCAACTTAAAAGCATCACTCTACCTGAAACTGTTCCGGAGGATATTGCAATTCATCCCACAACAAAACAGGTATTTGTCACTGGATATAAGCAAGTGGCTACTGACTTAAAAACGCCATTTTTGAGAGGTTTCGGCACTAATATCGATCAAATTTGGAATACATGGGATTACACTAAAACCCAGGTTCAAAGTGAGAATTTAGGTGCAGATACTGAAGGTAAACGGATTACCTTTGGACAAGATAATGGCTTATATTTTCTCGGTCAAACAGATGGGGGTAATAATGTTTTTCAACGAGATGGAAATAATATTACTCAAGATTTAGCCACTAAAGTTGATGTAGATAAATATAATAACTTTGCGGGTGCAGGCAGCGGTACCTTTACATTTCATGCAAAAATAAATCCGAGTAATGGAAATATTGAACAAGGTCAATTTATTGTGACGCAAAAAGGTTCAGAAAATGAGTTAGAAGCGAATAGCTTTACCCCAAATTCAATTACTGCCGATGAGTCAGGAAATGTTTATATTGGAGGTTCATCAGCGTTTACCTTAGAAAACCGAGAAAATCGACAAATTAATGGTCAAACAGTTGGAAGTTATCAACTAGGAGAAATGGCTATTTTAGGATTAAGTTCAGATTATAAAGTGCGTAAATTCTGGACACCATTAACCCAAGCGTCGGATAGTGATGGTTCAAAAGGAAGCATTGATGGATTTGCAGTGGGTAAAGGCAATGCTGTTATTTTTGGTACTGTTAAAAAAGCTGATGTATTTACCACTTCAGGTGCAATTCAATCGAGTGTTTTAGGCGGAACAGAAACTTATTTAGCCACCTGGAATATTTAATTTAAGCCTGTTAAAATATTAGGAGAAGGGGAGATTAGAAAATAATAACTATTTATTCGGGAATAGCTAGTTATTATTTATTCTTCCCTTTTTTCTGATAATGAAAAATAACAATTTCTACTTTTTTCCCACTTTACTCAATTCTTCTGCTGCTTTTTGTTTGGTTTTTAGAACCCGTTCAATCGTTTGAATTAAGTAACAAGCATTTGGATTATTATTTAAACGACTTTGTTCTAAAAGTGATGTATTCACCAGTTTTTCTAACTCCTCAATCACTTTTTCAACCTGCTCTACTTGGAGTAACATTGAGCGAGTTGTTTGAGTATCATCCGTCGTTAAATAATTCATTTCTCGTAAATTAAATTGTAGCTGACTCGCTACTGTATGCATTTTATCCTTAGCCGTAATGGTTTGATTTACAAGACGACCAATTTCAAAGTTTACCAGGCTTAATTCATCACGAGAAGAATGTGCTTGATAAGAAACAACAGCGGCTTGAACGGCTAAATGGCGCACTTTCTCTACAATTTCACTCATTAAAGCTGAAGTAGAATGAATGGCATCTAAGTTCTTGGTAATGGCTTGACTCATTTCAAAAAAATGATCGCTTCGGCGATGAATTGCGTTAGCATTGATAAAAATACTATGAAAAGCTTTACCTGCTTCTAAATAAACGTTTTGACCAACGCGAGTAAATTTTTGATTAAGTTTAACAACATTTTCTGTTTGCTTAACAATTTGTGCTTTCTGGCGACTATAATCTTCATTAACTTGACGTTGAATTGAAAAATGCCTAGATTTTAATTGTCTTTTAGCTTGTTTTATTTTTTGTTTTTCTTGTTGAATAATTTGATCGTATTGCTGATGACGCAGTTGTTGCTGATCGATGACTTGATGAGCATGAGTTAATAGCCTATTTTGTGCGGCTAGCAAAACCTGCATATCTAATAGACAATAGCGCGATGACTCAAAACAAACCACAATCGGTTCATAAATTAATGCTTTTGGACGACTGAGAGCCTGTTTTGCTGCTTCCATGATTGTACAGTCTTCAGAAAGTTGCAAAGGCGGAAATCGAATCACATCAAGTAATAGTTTGATCGGACTCTTGAAGTAAAGATTTTTCCGATGAATGGGATTAATAAGTTCTCGAAAAGTAGTCCGAGAAATCATGCCAACGAATTGAGATTCTTCTAAAACAACCACACCGGGTAAATCAGAATTTTCATGAAAGGCTTGTGCCACAACTTTACCTAATGTGGTAACATTCACGTTCAAGTGATGAGCCGCTAAATCGCCTAATGTTGATTCAAATGTAATTTGAGAATGATTTTCCATGCAACAGCTTCCTACTTTGACCCTGACAAAAATAACCTTTGTGCTATAAGATTGAAGCACTCCCAAGAATAAATTCGATAGAAAACAGAACTCTCACAGTGGGGATCACCGTGATAATCGTCTGTTTCTTCTATCCGAAACTAAAATAACTTAAGCTGTGAAGAACGATTTAATGCTATCTTATTACAATATAGCTTAACTCCTAAAAAACTCTCTTAAGCTTACAGCAAGCTAAAATTGAATTGTACCCTTTTAATCAGTCTGTCATCCCTTATCAGGGTCAGCCTTGGGTCAAAGACAACTAGACCTTACTCTAAGCTTTGTGATGAGGGTGAGAATACCCCGTGAAAAATGTCTTATATCAGCAGTTACAGCAAGAAAGACTACTCAATCAGGTAACAGCACAGATTCGACAGAGTCTAGATGTACCTGTTATTTTGTCAACAGCAGTTGAACAACTCCGCAAGTTGTTACAGGTAGATCGTGTTCTGATTTATCAGTTTGAGAGTTATCAATTTGTGCCGCCCGGCATGGAAACAGAAAAGAGTGAAGCCTCTGTTTCACAACTCTCTAATTCGGAAAATTCTTCTAGGCATTTATCCTCAGCTACTGCTCCCTTTTCTGGACGGGTAACCTATGAAGCAAGGGAGACGGAAGAAATCCCCTCTGTATTAAATTTTTATCAAACAGAAAACTGTTTTAAAGAAGCACTAAACTGTGCAGACAAATACCGTCAGGGTGCTCATGTTGCGATTTCAGATATTGAAAAAGCCTACACAGATCATCCCTGTTTACTAAAGTTTTTACGGCGGGTTAAAGTGCGCGCTAAATTAGTGGTTCCGATTGTTGTTCAAAAGCAGCTTTGGGGATTATTAATTTCTCATCAATGTTTTGAACCCCATCAATGGCAAGAATCACAAATAAAGTTTGTCGTTCAAATTACAGAACACCTGTCTATTGCTATTTGTCAAGCTCAATTATTTGCTCAAGTTCAACAACAAAAATCTACCCTCGAACAACGGGTTCAAGAACGGACTCAAGCGCTTGAAGATACTCTTTTAGCCGCTCAAGCAGCCAATCGTGCGAAAAGTGAATTTTTAGCTGCGATGAGCCATGAATTACGCACACCATTAACCTGTATTATTGGGATTTCATCAACTCTATTACGACTACAGTCTCACTCTTTAGCTCACCAAAAAATTTTACAGCAGAAGCAAAAGGGTTACCTAGAAACTATTCATAATAGTGGAGCGAATTTACTCAATTTAATTAATGATATTTTAGATTTATCTCAAGTAGAAGCGGGAAAAACCATTTTACAAATTAGTCAGTTTTCTTTAACAAAATTGGCTAAACAAAGCTTATCTTTATTTCGAGATCAAGCGTTACGCCAAGAAATCTTATTAAAATATGAATTTGAAATTCACCCCAGTCAGGATTTATTTAATGCAGATCAACAACGAGTTGAACAAATTCTTCATAATTTACTCAGCAATGCCATTAAGTTTACACCCGCTCAAGGAGAAGTCATTTTAAGTCTGAAAGTCTATCGTGATATTGCCACCTTTCAAGTCAAAGATACTGGGATTGGCATTCCTGATGATCGACATCATTTATTGTTTGAAAAATTTCAACAAATTGATTCTTCTTATCATCGCCGATATGGTGGTACTGGACTGGGTTTAGCCTTGACTAAGCAGTTAGTAGAATTACACGGAGGAGTGATTCAATTTGAGTCTGAAGTTGATGTCGGTTCTACATTCACAGTACATTTACCGGCACAAATACTATCAATAGAAAAGGTTAGAAAACAATCTGTTTCTTGTCCTGTTTATACTCATTTACCGATTCAATCTTCCTCAGAACATAATCCTAGTTTTATTGTAATCGAGCAGGAAGAATCAACTGCTACTTTGATTTGTGAATTGTTAACCGCATCAGGTTATCAAGCTATTTGGCTTGGAAAAGAATTATCTGTCATTCCGCAGATTCAACTCCTCAAACCAGCAGGAATTATTATTGATTTAGATCTACCCAGCCAGGTGGGTTATGAAATCATTCAATTATTACAGCAACATCTAGAAACTCAATCGATTAAAATTGTGGCTTTAAGTAGTCAGAGTCTAAATCAAGCCTCTATAGAAAAATGGGATATTACGGTTGATATTTGGTTAGAGAAACCGCTAGAATCCAATCGTTTCATTGATGAAATTGCAAAGCTAAAACTTGAGAATTAATCAAAATTTAAATTCCAAATAATTAATATTTCAACTCAACTCTAAAATGCAATCTGCTGCTTTTATCATTCCCTCTCAATCTCTAATTGTCTCTTGCCAAGCACCGATCAATTCTCCTTTGCATCATCCTTTTATCATTGCTGCGATGGCAGAAACCGCTATTATTCAAGGTGCAAACGGGGTAAGAATTGATACACCCGCTCATATTCAAGCCGTCAGAGAACGCATCAACGCACCCATAATTGGCTTGTGGAAGCAGTCATTACCAAATTACGAAATTTATATCACGCCTCGATTTGAAGCTGCTGAAGCCATTGCAGCCGCCGGAGCAGACATGATTGCCATTGATGCCACCCTCAGATCTCGTCCTCCTGGGGAAAGCGTTTCTGAGATGATTGATAAAATTCATCAAAAGTTGAATAAACCGGTGATGGCGGATGTAGACTCATTAGAAGCGGCATTACAAGCGGTTGAGGCGGGTGCAGACTGTGTGGCAACGACACTCTATGGTTATACGCCTCAAACTCAAGAAAAGTCTCCTCCTGGGTTTGAACTGTTAAAAGAGATGGTTAAAACAATCAATATTCCGGTGATTTGCGAAGGGGGTATTGCTACCCCAGAAATGGCAAAACAGGCAATTAAATTAGGCGCAGATGCAGTGGTTGTGGGTACAGCTATTACGGGAATAGATAGCCTAGTTCAAAAGTATCAAACTGCAATTCGAGAAAGTGTTATTCGTTATTAGTCATTTGTTATTCGTGGTGGGTCTACTGTTAGGATGCAAGAGTTTTAGGGTCTCTCTTGAGTCAAATTAAATTGACCGGCTTTAAGTTTATTGAAATAATCTTCTAACTCAATCGCAACGATTGGACAGAGTAAATAAACTCCCAATAAATTTGGAATACAAGTCATTAATAAAATAGCATCGCCGAATTGAACGACAACTTCTGGACTAATAATTGCACCGATAAAAATAGCGATTAAAAACAGGATTTTATAAATAAAAGTATTTTGATTTCCCCACAGATATTGCCAACAGATTTGACTATAATATCCCCAAGAAATCATTGTAGAACAGGCAAATAAAAAGAGAATGATAGCTAAGATTGTCGGAAACCAACTGCTCGCAGAACCAAACGCCACCGCCGTTAAATCAGCCCCATCTAAATTCAGCCAGTTTGGATTATTATAAGCCCCCGTAATAATGATCACAAAAGCCGTAAGGTTACAAATAATAACGGTATCAATAAACGGTTCTAATAGCGCGACAATTCCTTCTCGAATCGGTTCTTTTGTACGGGCCGTAGCATGAGCGATCGCCGCTACTCCTAAGCCTGCGACATTAGAAAAAGCAGAACGACGAAATCCTTGAATCACTGCCCCTAAAAAGCCTCCGGTTGCCGCTTCGGGAGACAATACCCCGTTAAAAATGACTTGAATCACATCTGGAATGGCATACCAATGAGTTAATAAAATCCACAATGCCATGATTAAATAAATCCCACACATTAAGGGGACTAAAGTTTCAGCAACTTGAGCAATTCTTTTAATTCCACCAATAATAACAGCCCCGACTAATATCATTACAAATACCCCATAAACCCAGCTATTTTCGGCAACAAAAGGAATCACACCTGCGACTGCTACTCTTGATTGATTTGCCTGAAAAATAACTGCACTTCCTAACCCGCCCGCTAAGGCAAAAACCGCAAATAAAACGGCTAAAAATTGACCTAAAGTTTTGTATCCAATTTCCGCCAAACCTGCCGATAAATAATACATCGGCCCTCCTGCTACCGTCCCATCCGGATGTACTATTCGGTATTTCTGCGCGAGGCTACATTCCACAAACTTACTACTCATACCGAGAAAACCCGCTACCGTCATCCAAAAACAAGCCCCTGGCCCTCCGAGGCGAATCGCGATCGCAACTCCGGCAATATTCCCCAGTCCAATGGTGGCAGATAAGGCTGTTGCTAGGGCTTGGAAGTGGCTGACTTCTCCCGGTTGATCTGTATCGTCATATTTGCCCAATACCACCGCTATGGCGTGTTTAAAAGCGCGTATATTAACTGCCTTCATCCAGACTGTAAAAACGAGACTGGCGCTAATTAACCAAGCAACAATTAGAGGAATTCCCCCAATTTCAAATAAAATCAGATGGTTAATAACAGTGAAAAATTTCTCTAGCATTCATTCGTTCTTTATTATGACTTATTCGTTATTATTGCTATTGACTATTGATAAATTGTGTATCGCTGATTCACCCTGATTTTATGATAGAACAAATGACCGACGACAAATAACAAGTAAAATCCTACAACGACTGCCGAATTAAATTAATCCCACCCTTAACCGCTTCGTATCCAAACATCAGAATCAGGGTTGAAAGTGTAATTCCTATCACACAAACCACCAACCCCGCTAAACTAATTGCCCCATCATCATCGAGTAAACCAAAACCTGTAATAAAGATACCAATTGCGGGTATTGTATTGGTTCCGGGAATTGGTATCATCATCGACATAGCCATCAAAGCAATAGCAAGACCAATTATAATTTTGCCGATAAAACTGGTACAAACCGGAGTCAGACGCGGACGAGAAATCAACTCAATTTTTTGTAACCAAGGTAACCCCGCTTTAATAAAACCTTGTACTTTTTCTATGGGAATTGGCTTATTTAACCACTTTTCGGGAAACCAGGGACGTTGTCGCCCGATAATCAATTGAACGGCTAAAATCAGTAATAATATGCCAAATGGCACAGAATATCCCGGTGCTGGAACCGGTAAAGCAGACGGCAAAGCCAACAAAACAAACAAAAACCCAAAGACTCGTTCACCAGCTAAGTCTAAAATGCTAGCGAGAGTCACTTGGGCTGAACGTTCTTCTGAGAAGAAATGGCGTTGAAGTTCAACAGAAAGTTTAGACACAGGAAATTTTCAACGAAAAAATAGGGTGGGATGAAGAATTGCTGTTTAAGCAACAATTCTCCACGGAAAATTTAGTTTTATTTTATCTTAATTTTCCACCCTAGTCTAAATGTTGAAGGTTTAGGTTCCCACTGTCCAAGAATTGATGTATTCAATTTGCTCATCAGTGAAGCTGTCAATTTTAATACCCATTGCAGCTAATTTTAACCGAGCAATGTTTTTGTCAACTTCTTCGGGGATGGAATGAATACCGGGTTCGAGTTCACCTTTATTTTTCACTAAATATTCACAAGCTAAGGCTTGGTTAGCGAAACTCATATCCATAACCGCACTGGGGTGACCTTCAGCAGCAGCGAGGTTAATTAAGCGTCCTTCACCTAATACCACAATAGATTTACCACTTTGCAGTTTATATTGTTGGGTAAAGTTACGAACTTCTTTAACTTCTGTTGCTTTTTGCGCTAAAGATTTCAGGTCAATTTCGAGGTCAAAGTGACCGGAATTACACACCATTGCGCCATCTTTCATTTGGTCGAAATGTTCGCTACGGATAACGTGTTTGTTACCTGTAACTGTGATGAACAAATCGCCCACTGCAGCGGCTTCATCCATCGGCATCACCCGGAAGCCATCCATTACTGCTTCGATTGCCCGAACTGGATCAACTTCAGTTACAATCACATTAGCACCCAATCCACGGGCGCGGAGGGCGGTTCCTTTACCACACCAACCATAACCCGCTACAACAATATTTTTACCGGCTAACAGTACGTTAGTGGCACGAATAATCCCATCAAGGGTAGATTGACCTGTACCATAACGGTTATCGAAGAAATGCTTCGTATCAGCATCGTTAACATTCATCGCGGGGAACGTTAACACACCGTCATTCAGCATCGCCTGCAAACGTACAATTCCGGTGGTAGTTTCTTCGGTTGTACCGATTAAATCAGACAGTTGTTCTTGACGATTTTTAACTAACGTTGCAACCACATCGCTACCATCATCGATAATGATATTGGGACGGTGATCGAGAGCGATTTCAACGTGACGCAGATAAGTTTCGGTATCCTCTCCCTTCATGGCATAAACAGGGATACCGTAGTCAACCACCAAGCTAGCGGCGACATCATCTTGAGTAGATAAGGGGTTACTGGCAATTAGAATTGCATCTGCGCCACCATTTTTGAGCGCGATCGCTAAGTGAGCTGTTTCTGTAGTAACATGGCAGCAAGCGATTAAACGAATTCCTGCCAGAGGCTTTTCTTGAGCAAAGCGCTCTTGAATTTGCCGCAGAACAGGCATTTCTCTTCCTGCCCATTCAATGCGTTGTTTTCCCTTCGGTGCAAGAGCAGAATCTTTAATCTCACACTGGGGTCGAGCAGTTGTTGCAGTCATGCGGTCGTTTCCTCAAGCAAAGTTGATTAATTTCGTTCTATAGTAGTTTGACAAATTTCAACACAATTTGTCAGTGGTTCCACATCTTTGTCGATGTTCCTCTATCAGCGTACCGCCCTCACAGACAGTGCTTACTGAGATGAGTCAGGACTATATCTGAGCTGAGAATAATTGCATTCTCCCTCACTCCTGCTAAAGAACATCTATACAGGCATCCCCTTTAGCTTGCCAATTTTAACATATCAGCACTCAGGTATCCAGGTGAAATGTCATTCCTCAGCAAGACCCTCTCACTGGGTGAATACTGTTTTTGTCAATTCTGCCGTTGATATCGCGATGTCTATCTTACTTTATAGTAATTTCAGATCTCTACCTCTGCCATCTAAGAAATTAGCTCTTAGAGACACCTCAGAGGAAGTTTAGGCTGATTTTAGGCTGAATTGTCGAATTTTGTACCTATTTTTAACCCTTAAAACCAGTATCAACTCATTCTCTGTCCGTTTAGCTTCAAAAAGGCAGTCCGTCTGTTTTTGAATTCAAGCATTAAGTACTTCAGACAAAATTTGATTGATAAATCCGTTTTCTATATCCCACTTTTACGGTGGAAATGAATCTAGGTCAATGTTATGACTCAATCGCTACCACAGCTAACCTGATAAAATCTGTTGATGAATTTGAGAAATTCGAGGAATCCTACTTAATCATCTAAGCTGGAGTCAGACCCCCTTTACATTACTCGAACACAGAGAAAATCCATCAGTCAGCTTGACTGATGGACTGTCCATCCTTAATAGGCACCTATTCTAATAAGCATAGCAGAAAATTTTGACCTAATGTTAAATTATTTTGAATTACTACTTTCACTCAACCCTCAGGAACTGTATATCATATTTTCTGACTTGAATTGTAACTAAATGTAAAAATCAGAGATCATTGCTTCGTCGGCTTGCTGAGATTAAAGCGATTGGCTTCAATAAATACTTTTTTCACAGCTATGATGATGAGTCAATCAATATTTAGAGTTGATCTGTGTTGAATTCAATAGGAATTTTAACCTAGTCTGCTAATAAGATAGCATTTTTGTTTGACAATAATAAAACCCCGACCAAAATAGCCGGGGGGAAGAGAACGAGCTTGATGTCTACCATCTAAATCATAACAATGGCTTCTATCAAAATGAAATGCTAATTTCACAGATCTTTATCACTTGAAATGATACTGATATCTTCCGTATAAATACAGACTCTCTCTCATCACCCCTGAAAAAGCTGACTACAGAATCCTGGCACGAGAAAGCTTTCAGTCGAATGCAAAAAAAATTATAGCAAAGTTTTTTCAGACAATTGCTGAAAATGATTTTAAAGTAAATCTTTGCAGCTCTACAGATTTTATCCTTTGACTTATTCTCCCTTAGTCAATCATATTTGAGGTCGGAATCAGTTAAGATTTTATAGATTTTGCAAAAACTAATAGATAGCTGTAGCTATTATAGCAATATAAGATGGAGTCTTTTTTTTGATTAAAATCAACAGAGTTATATAGAGTTCATAAACGGTTCAAGCGGGCGCTAAAATTAGTAGTATTCATCAAGAATATATGCTAAAAATATATAGCAGAAATTTCTAATTTGATAGAATACGTGAGCCAATTCTCATAAGTGGACTCGATGAAAACAGCTTGCTTGAGGAATCACATCAATAGACTATTGAGATTAGGGTAAGCTGACGCTCAACTCCCCATCAGCTCGAGCAAAGAAGCAATCTTCATCAAATAAATCTCGTCTCTACAACATCTTGGCTGAGTAGTCAATACGTTCCGGAGATGGGATGAACTTGATCTGATTCTTGGTTTTCTTGACTAACCCGATAGTGGCTATTGACAAGAATCACTTCACCAGTATAATAAACGAAAGTTCGGTGAGTGTTGAATTGTATCAGGATCTTCATAATTAATAATTTTTGATGCCCGAATCACTCCATCAGGGTGGGTGTGAACTGCTTTAACGAATAGCATCATTATCAATCCGTCAGGTTAATCTCTGTCGTGGCATTTTTGTATGCCCACATTTCTAGCAATATTTACCTAATTATTATAAGAAAGATTAATAGTTGGAATTTGAGGATAATATTTTTGTAGAAGTTTTTGCAAAAACTTATGTTTCTGAATTCAAATAAGTTGACATCAGAATCCGGGTAAAAAAAAGTAACACCTACCGATGCCAGTGTTGAAAGCAGTTTCCAGACTCAATTGTTTCAAATCAGACTTTCGTAAAATCGCACCAGAGTTCAATCTTGATTGACCTAAACGTTTTTGATTAACTAAGATAAAGGCTATCACAATGTCCGATCAATCGTCAAACTCAAAATCATTTTATTCACCTCTACGATTATTACGATAGGATTGAATCAAGTGCAAATTAAAGTATCTCTTAAAGTTTAAGATTTTTTACAATATGATAAAAAAAGCTCTGGCTGGCTTCGATTTCTCTTATCTTTATGCCTTTCTGGGAGAACTCACTTTAGGTTTAACCTTCGTTTTTTATATCCTAATGGCGCGTGTATTGGGGCCACAACAGTATGGGGTATTTGCATCTGCCAGTGCTTTAGGTGCAATTTTAGCTCTATTTATTCAGTTTGGGTTGCCTATTTTAATTAACCGAGAAGTCGCAGCAAATCCAATAGAAGGTTCAAAAGTAACGACTCAATATCTACTCTTAGAAATACTGAATACACTGCCTGTTTTATTGCTGTTGTTTCCGATTGCTTTACTGTTAAAGTTTGAAGGTGACGGGATTCTTATATGCTATCTTGTCATCTTTTCAGAACTCTGTAGAGCCGTCAAAATGACCTTACGAGGGGTATTAAAAGGTCACGGATGGTTTCGAGCAGAAAGTATTTCAGTTGCCCTAGAACGAGCGAGTGTGGTCTTTATTGCGGTAGCTGTATTATTTGTTTCAAAACAGCTTATTCCTGTCGTCATTACGGTTGTCCTCATCCGGACATTAGATATTATTGGACTGTTTTCTTTTCTCAGTCGTCAGGTCAGTTTAACCGCACCTATTCGCACTCAAAACTTTACCCAACTATTTCAAAAAGCGTATCCATTTGCTGTTTCTGGGGTTTTGTGGATTTTGTATTATCAAGTGGATGTGATCATGTTAAAAGCGATCTCCACTGATGTTGATGCGGGATTTTATAATGCAGCCTACCGCATTTTAGAAATGTTTTTTGCCTTACCTCGGGTTGTATTTCAAGTGATCTTTACAAGATTTGCCAAATACCATGCAAACGAACCTGAAAGACTACCGGAACAAGTTTATAAAGGGACTCGCCTATTAGTTATGGTTGTATTACCTGCTATTATTGTCTCAATCTGCTTAAAATCATTGATTATTACTAAGCTTTATGGCTCAGAATATACCGCCTCAATTCCTGCTTTAGCGATTTTATTACCGAGTATTAGTATTAGTATGCTGGGCAACTTATCTCAACGTTTTTTACAAGCAACTGGACAAGAGAAATCCTTACCTAAATTATTACTACTGACTGCACTCGTTAATGTTGGGATTAACTTATTACTGATTCCTCGCTTTGGTATTGTTGGCGCAGCGATCGCGACTCTGATTAGTGAAGTGGTATTATGTTTATTAGGCGTGTGGCAAATGTCTCGAGTTGGGTATCAAAATGCGAGTCGGCAGGTGGCTATTATTGGCGTTTTAGGTTTAACAGCGACAGGCAGTTTATCCTTAATATTAAGTGGATATTCCTCAATTTTCTATACTGTTGTAATTGTAGTCAGTGTGATTGGAATTTTAGCAGCGATGCGCCAAGATTACTTTTTTACAACTCCTGAGTAAGGTGTATTATTAACAATCCAGTAGGGTGCGTTTCTCGGACGCACCTTACAAAATTAAACGAAGAACGATTATCTAGGTACTAAAGTATTTGGCAACCGGATGATAGGTCATAATAGCAGTGGTAGATTGTTCAGGATACAACTGTTCGCTGTCATCCATATGCATATTAATTCGATCTGTTTTTAACAAGTCTAATTGTTTGTATTGATCCTGCATATTCGGACAAGCCGGATAACCAAAACTATAACGAGAACCGCGATACCGTTGCCGTAAAATATCTTTAGTATTATCCGCATCTTCTGCGCCAAACCCTAACTCTCGACGAATACGGGCGTGTAACCATTCTGCCATTGCTTCTGCGGTTTGGACTGCCATTCCATGGAAGTAAAGGTAGTTGGTATAGTCATCCCCAGCAAACAGTTTCTGGGCGTATTCTGTGGCGACTTCTCCCACCGTTACGGCATGCATGGGGAATACATCAATAATACCCGTTTCTTGGGGGGCGAAAAAGTCAGCAATACACAACCGTTTGCCTGAGGCTTGACGAGGAAAATCAAAGGTTGTTATCGGTTGAGAAACCGTTCCCTTTTCCATTTCTTCAGGAGAATACACTTTTAAAGTATTGCCTTCAGCTTGACAAGGGAAATACCCATAAACCGCTTGAGGTTGCAACAAATTCTCGTTTAAAATTCGCTGTTTCCATTTCTCTAAAATTGGGTAAACGGTTTCTTGCAAAAAGTCGTTATATTCTTCTTTGGATTGATCTTTCGGTTTACGGAATTGCCATTGTCCGACAAACAAGGCTTGCAAATCTAAATACCAGAAAACCTCTTCTAACGGAATATCTTCCGGTTGTAAAATCTGCGTTCCCCAGAAAGGCGGTGTGGGGCGTTCAATGTCAATTTCAACCACTTCTGAACGGCGAGTATCAATCACTTTTGGCGTAGTATTTTCTTTGACCCCAATGGTGACTTCTTCTGCGGGAAATTCCGTTAATTTATCCTCATGTCCGTTACTCCCATTGCCATTTTCTGACCCTAATTCATCTAAGAACCCTTTAAAATCATCCCATTTTTCGGTAGATTTTGCGGGCATCAATTTCTCCATAAAATTTAAGTCAGAAAAGGCATCTTTCCCATAAATCACTTGACCTTGATAAGCATTTTGACAATCTTGATGGACAAATTTTGGCGTTAAAGCCGCCCCGCCTAAAATCACCGGAACACTAATTCCTTCTTTGTTAAACGTTTCCAAATTATCCTTCATAAATGCCGTAGATTTTACTAATAACCCACTCATGGCAATACAGTCGGCATTGTGTTCTCGGTAGGCGGTAATAATATTATCAACGGGTTGTTTAATCCCGAGGTTAATCACCTTATAACCATTATTGGATAAGATGATATCGACTAAGTTTTTACCAATATCATGCACATCCCCTTTAACGGTGGCAATGAGGAACGTTCCTTTAGAATTATCTCCGGCTTCGTCTTTCTCCATGTAGGGTTCTAAAAAGGCAACCGCCGCCTTCATGGTTTGGGCAGATTGTAATACAAACGGAAGCTGCATTTGCCCCGAACCAAATAATTCCCCAACCACTTTCATCCCATCTAATAAGAAGATATTGACGATATCTAAGGGCGGATATTTTTCTAAGGCTGTGTTTAATGCTTCTTCTAAACCAATCCGTTCCCCATCAATAATATGCTGTCTGAGTTGGTCTTCAATGGGTAAATTCTTGTTGGCTGTTTTATCTTTTTTGGTTGTTTTTCCTTCAAATAATTGAGTTAATTCTGTCAACGGGTCATAAGTACAAACATCCCCATCAAATTCTCGTTTATCGTATATTAAATCTCGGCATACTTTTTGATGGTCGGGGTCTATTTTTGCTAACGGTAAAATCTTACTAGCGCTGACAATAGAAGAATCTAACCCCACTGCCATACATTCATGCAAAAACACTGAATTTAATACTTGACGGGCGGCAGGATTTAAACCAAAGGAAATATTAGAAATCCCGAGTAAAATATGACAACCGGGTAATTCTTCTGTGATTTGACGAACGGATTCGACTGTGGCTTTGCCGTTTTCTCGGTCTTCTTCAATCCCCGTAGAAATGGGTAATGCTAAGGTATCAAAAAATAGTTCATAGGCCGGAATACCATAATCAATTGCTGCATTATATGCCCGTTTAGCGATTTCAAATTTCTTCTCAGCCGTCCTTGCCATCCCCTCTTCATCGATGGTTCCAATTACCACACCTGCGCCATATTTTTTCGCAAGTTCTAATACTTTTAGAAACCGTTCTTCTCCATCTTCATAGTTAGTAGAATTCAGTAAACATTTACCCCCCGCAACCTTTAAACCTGCCTCCATTTTTTGCCATTCTGTGGAGTCTAACATCAAGGGTAAATTGACATTGGTAACCAGACGAGAGACCAATTCATGCATATCTTTGACCCCGTCTCGGCCGACATAATCGACGTTAACATCGAGGATTTGCGCCCCTTCTTTTACCTGCGCTTTTGCCAGGGCAACTAACCCATCCCAATCTTCATCATTGAGTAATGTACGGCATTTTTTAGAACCACTGGCATTGAGACGTTCTCCGACAATTAAGAAAGAGTTTTCTTGTTCATAAGTCTGAGAACTATAAATCGATGCGGCTGAAGGAATATATTGATAATCTCGTTGTTTCGGTGTTAAGGTTTGAGTAATTTCAGCTAATGCTTTAATATGATCCGGGCGCGTCCCACAACAGCCGCCTATCACTTGTACCCCTAAATCTTCGACAAAATGCATCAACGCCATTTTCAGTTCGGTTGGCGTTAATTTATAATGGGCTTGACCGCCTACATTTTCGGGTAAACCGGCATTGGGAACACAAGAAACGACAAACGGCGAATGTTCTGAAAGATAGCGAATATGCTCTTTCATTAAGTCAGGGCCAGTGGCGCAATTTAACCCTAAAACATCAATTTGATACGGTTCTAAAGTCGTTAAAGCGGCGCTAATTTCAGATCCGACTAGCATCGTACCAAAAGATTCCACGGTGACCGACACCATAATGGGGCGACGTTCTCCTTTTTGGCGAAAGACATTTTCAACCCCATTTAATGCGGCTTTAATTTGCAAAACATCCTGACACGTTTCAATAATAAATAAATCCACTCCGCCATCAAATAACCCTTCTGCTTGTTGAGTAAACGCTTGTTCTAGGGTGTCAAAATCAATATGACCTAACGTGGGTAATTTCGTTCCAGGCCCCATTGACCCGGCGACAAATCGAGGTTTTTCGGGGGTAGAAAATTCGGCTGTGACTTTTTTTGCTAATTCAGCCGCCGTCTTATTCAATTCATAAGCCTTTTCAGCCAGGTCATATTCTGCTAAAACAATATAAGTGCCGCCGAATGTATCGGTTTCAATTACATCTGCCCCGGCTTCGAGGAAGTGACGATGAACCGTTGCCACCGCCTCGGGTTTTGTATGAACTAAATACTCATTACACCCTTCGTATTCTTTTCCCCCAAAGTCTTCTGCGGTGAGATTTTGTACTTGTAGATTAGTTCCCATCGCCCCGTCAAAAACAATAACAGGACGTTCAGGACTGTGAAGACGTTCAAGGAAAAGACTATTCATGGTTAATAATTTCAATCTCAAAAGTAACGGACTATATCAATTCTGGCATATAGTAAGTATACCCATTTTGCACCAATTTTGGCAGCAGTATCAACTCAAGGATATGGAGTATTAATTTTACTGTTACCTGAAATAATTTAAAAAGATTGGTATCTCTGCTACAGTTTACCAAAGTTTTACTTTTTGGGTTAAATTAATCCCCCTAAATTTTGCAGTCAATCACCCTAACTGTAACATTAGGGGTTTTACTGAAATTAACACTGTAAAGATTCAGTAAAGTCTCAATAGAACTACTGAAAATCTGCAAATAACGTGTCATGATGATGTTCATTCAAACAGTATTGAAAAGTTTAACTCTCAACAGAATTAAGCTTGAAAATTTCAATGCTGAGCTTGAACAGGAATGACTGCTTGTCAGGCAGGCGAATAAACATAAAGGATATCGCCATCATGAGCTTCTCCATATACCAACACAATAACGTCACAGACGAAGTGGTTTCTACTGATTCGACTCACGATTCGTTAGAAGCAATTTCTGCCATTCTCCCTTTGTCAAGTCAAATTAGGCGGATTGAAACAGCATTACTTAGTTTACCATTCATTTTAGACTGTGTAGTGACTGAATCTACCACCGATATGCAACGCTTAGAACGGGTTGCTTACGTGGTTTCCTCTGAACCCCTGAACCCTCAACAGCTTCATTCTCAATTACAGCAGATTTTACCCACCACCCCTTTACCCACCACTTACATTCCCCTAGCGGCTTTGCCCTTAACCGCCACTGGGGCTGTCAACCATCAGATGTTAAATACAGTTAGCATCGATAGTGATGGGGTACAAAACTCTTTTTCTTGTTGCTTTGTTGATCGTTCTAAAGATCCAGTCACGATTAATTCTCGCAATACTTCTAGCTTGCCATTTTATCAAAAATCCTGGTACATCAAACCCCTCACGGGTGAGAAATCGCGGCAAACAAACGGCCAGACCTTGATTTTAATCGATCAACTGGGTTTTGGATCTCAAGTGTGCCATCAACTGGATCAACTCGGGCAACCTTATATTAAAGTTGAACCCGGTTCAGATTTTGCCTGTTTAAGTTCTAACCATTATTATCTCAACCCAGTTAACCCAGCCCATTATCAACAGTTACTCGAATCAGTCGTGACAGATGATTCGCCTGTGACTCAGATTTTACATCTGTGGACTTATCATGAATCATTTCGAGCGGTTCCCCAAGAAAAAGCCCTAGAATATTCCTTAGATTTAGGCGTTCATAGTTTAGGCTTTCTGGCTGAGGCTTTAGCCGCGACTCAAGGGGAACAGATTCCAGTTCGTTTGACGGTGGGAACCAACTATTCTCCTCAGCCTCAACCCTCAAGTTGGGAATGTTGTAACCGTAACCCAGAAATTCGATTCTTACAAACTCTTTCAATCGAACAGCCTTGGTTACGCTGTTGTCATTTAGATTTACCCGAATCAGAATTGACACAGAACGTAAATCGAATGTTACAGGAACTGTATACAATTGCTGAAGATCTAGAAGTGGCTTACCATCACAATCAACGATTGGTTGCGATGATTGAGCCGATACAGTAATGGGGATAGAGGGTAACAGAAACGCACCATAGGAGACAAACTGTTCTAAAAGTACAAATAGTACCCGTTCAGCCTTCCTATATTGACTGTTCCCTCTCATCAAAAATGACTCATAACAAGTCACGAATAATCAACCGTAATGTTGTGTAACGAACTGCGCTTCAACTCAATTGGGCTAGCTATGATTGCAATAGCTACATTACTCCCTTTTGAGCAATGAAACGTCTTTCACACTACATTGAGCGATTCAGAATATATTTTAGCCCAGGTATTCAGAAAATATATCGTCTGAGTCGCTGTTTCCCGGCGCAGAAACAGGTTAAATTTGTAATTTTAGGGTTTTGCTTCGTTTTACTCAGTTGTGGCTTGTCTGAGCCTGCTCAGGTAGAAGTCGCTCAAGTCCCAGACCCAACCATTACCCAGTCCATCACAGCCATGGAACAACGGTTAGAACAAGAGTATGAAGCCTATTTTCAGCGAGAATTAGCCGATACATCCCTTGATTCTAATCAGATGGCTCAAGTCTTATTACGTCAAATTCGTCAGACCGGGCGCAAAGCAGCAATTTTGTGGGTGATGCCTAAACCTGACCATCTCCATTTAGTATTAATTAATCCAGGTAGTTTACCCGTTATTCACCAAGTTTCAGAAGCTGATACTGAAGCATTATATAGTGTTGTTCGCCGCTTTTATCTGGAAGTGACCAATCCTCGTAAACTGGCAACTACTTCTTATTTAGAACCCGCGCAACAACTTTATAACTGGATTATTCAGCCGATGAAAAGTGAGTTAGAAGCCAGCGGAATTGAGACGATTTTATTCTGTTTAGGAGAAGGATTACGCACCTTACCACTCGGTGCATTACATGATGGTAACCAGTTTTTAATTGAGCAATATGGCATCACTCGCATTCCCGGTTTCAACTTAATGAATCATGAATATACTAAGCTGAATGATGCCCAGGTTTTAGCCATGGGAGCATCTGAATTTTCCAATCAAAATCCTCTCCCAGCCGTTCCCGTCGAACTATCTACAATTATTCAAGAAGCTAATCCAGCCGGAATATGGCCGGGAAAAGCGTTTCTCAATGATACGTTTACCCTGAATAATCTCGGTCAACAACTGAGCGCAACAGACTATAAAATTATTCATTTAGCCACCCATGCCGAATTTAAATCCGGTGAACCGAATCAATCTTATATTCAGCTTTGGGATAGTCAATTACGATTGAATCAAATGCCGGACATGAACTGGAATAATCCGCCGGCTGAATTACTCGTTTTAAGTGCCTGTCAAACGGCTGTGGGGAATGCTGATGTTGAATTAGGGTTTGCTGGACTGGCCCTGCAATCTGGCGTAAAATCCGCTTTAGCCAGTTTGTGGTATGTGAGTGATTTAGGAACTTTAGGATTAATGAGTGAGTTCTATCAACAACTTAAAACCGCTACAACCAAAGCTGAGGCACTTCAGAAGGCTCAAATTGCCATGATTCAGCAAAAAGTTCGTTTTGATGAAGGTAAACTGATTACCTCTACAAACCGCCTCTCCTTGCCCCCTGAGTTAACAGATTTAAATAATTTAAATATGTATCATCCGTTCTTTTGGTCAGGATTTAATTTAATTGGCAGTCCTTGGTAATATTTAGTGACTCACCCATTGCAACATCTGATAACTCCCATAACAAGTAACAAATGATTTATGATAAATCTTGCTATGATTGCGGGAGTCACTCTTAATTTATCGGTTCAGTTTGCTCAGTCCAATTCTTGCTAGCTTGGCATTCAATATTTCTCGGGTCTCCTTAGTGAACAACTTAGAAGGAGAAACTAAAGTTTTATCCCAGTGTCATTCTCGACAACCGTTAGCGACAGTCTCTACAAGTTTGTCTAGCTGTGAGGATAAAGATTGTTTGGTGACAGCAGACTCTGTTCTCAATTTGTTATTGCCCGCCTTACCGAGTTATACCAACCGCGTCCTGCAACGTTCTCCAGAAGTGGGGTTAGGTGAAAAGTCAAGTTATGTCATCTCAGCACAAGGTTTAACGCAGCCGCCGTTTTCTCTCGAGACTGAATTAACAGAGCAACAAAATCTATCATCAATTTATCTGATGACTTGGGAGCGGCGGTATCGTAATCAAACGATTTTTAGTGTTCAACGATACCACTGGCTGTTTTTACGCCAAACTCCCGAAGGATGGGAATTGGTGAAGCTGTTTTCTCAGTCCGGCCCCTATCCAGGTTATAAGCTCTTTCCAGAACCAATGGATACCACAAAAGGAGCCATGGCTGAGGCAATTCGGCTGTGGTTAAGAGATTGTCAATTTAATTATTAGTCATTGGTTGTTAGCCAGATTGTAGGGTGCGTCCAACAGACGCACCACATACCTAAAGTGTAAACAGAGGGCGTGTTCACTTATATTTGTTCTCTATAACTGACTGATTGGTGTCTTCTCAAACAACGCGCCAACGAATAACGCGCCAACGAATAAAGAACAACTAAACGTTACGAAAGCTGAGGAATTTCTGCTACATCAACGGTGGATAACGTGGTAGATTCAACAGTCGGTATACATCCTAACCATTGCTGAGATAAACCCGCGAATTGTTCGGGACAGCCACTGACACAAAAGCGAGTGGGTTGAGCCATTTGAGTATTGCGTAGTCCTAACATTTCTAATTCTTTTGCCACAGCCTCCACTAAATGAACTGCCGGGTCTATCAGTTGAACCGTTGAAGGTAAAATGGAGCGCAATACAGGGGCTAAATGGGGATAATGAGTACAGCCATAAATCAGAGTATCAATTTGTTGATGAATTAAGGGGGCTAAATATTCCTGTGCAACTTCGTAGGTATGGGGAGTGTGAATCTGATTTTGCTCAATCAGGGGGACAAACTCGGGACACCCGACTTGCCAAACCGGTATTGCTGGGTTAACTTCTTGGATGGCTTGGCGATAAGCATTACTCCGGGCTGTGGCTGGAGTTGCAATCACACCAATACGTTGACCTTGTTTGACTGCGGCTCTGGCTCCGGGTAAAATCACCCCCAGAATCGGAATATCAAATTCTGATTGTACAATTTCCAATGCTAATGCTGAGCTGGTATTACAAGCCATGACCACCATCTTGGCATCTTGATGAATTGCCCAAACCACTATTTCACGGACAAACTGCAAGATTTCTGCTTGAGAACGAGTACCGTAGGGCAAGCGGGCGGTATCGGCAAAATAGAGAATTGATTCATGGGGAAGTTGTCGGTATAACTCTCTTAATACCGTCAGCCCCCCAACACCACTATCAAAAATTGCAATTCTTTGTTGTTTGTTGTCCGTTGTCATGGGTACTTGTCTGTTATGAATAATGGATTACTAGGTTGTCAGTCGTGAGAAATAAAGCTGCTTAGAGTTGAGAGGATAGTCTAGCTATTGCGTGCAGATGGGTGAGATAGGGTGATGGATGCTTTGAGGAAATGATTAACCTCTAGCTCATCGTTCAATTGAATGTACTTTAATACAGCACGACTATTTTGGGGAGGTGCTGCAATGAATTTGCTCTTTGTGATGGCTCATCTGTCATGAGTTGTTTGTTCTGTGTGACTCTCTAAGACTTCGTTAAGCTGATAGCCAAGTCAGAACTTACCCATTGCTGTAGGCTCAAATGACCCGTAACTGATGAGGAATAACAAGCTCTCATCTTTCTTCGTAACAGTTACAGTTGTTTCTGGGTAGTGTCATCATTTCTTGACATTTCAATTGCTAAACGAAGTCATTATGAGTATGATTAAGAGGTGATGATTCATTTCAAGGACAATCTATGCAAATTAAAGAGATTGCCATCGCCCAGATTCGTCGTCCTTTACCCCGCGCTACTGACCAAAACAAAGTAGCCACCCTGATGAGTTCTATTCAGGAGATTGGTTTGCAAGAACCGATTGATGTGCTAGAAGTGGAAGGTCAGTATTATGGATTTTCTGGGTGTCATCGTTATGAAGCCTGCCAAAAACTCGGTTTAGAAACGATTCGCTGTAAAGTGCGTCAGGCTCCTCGTTCGGTGTTACAGAAACATCTAGCTTAGGGAATATTTTTTCTGCTTGAAAATGAAGTAGGATATGACGATTAGATATTGTCAAAAAATTCCTAAGACTTTGTAATTTAAGTGTTATTGATTGGAGAACCGTTCTTATGAATACAACTAGCCTTAAAAAAAGTCTGCATCCGACTCGAATTGATTTACCGAAAGACACTCGTGTTCAGGTCATTGAGATTCTTAACCACAGTTTAGCGGCCACACTCGATCTCAAAACCCAAATCAAGCAAGCTCACTGGAATGTTAAGGGAATGAATTTCTATCAACTCCATGAACTGTTTGATGAAATGGCAGGGGAAATCGAAGAATATGTTGATATGATTGCAGAACGAGTGACCGCCCTAGGCGGTGTTGCCCTGGGAACCGCTCGAATTGCAGCCTCAAACTCAATTTTATCGGAGTATCCCCACAACATTCTTGATGGCAAAGACCACGTCATTGCTTTAGCCGAACGCTTCGCTACTTATGCCAAACTAGTACGGGATGATATTGGCAAAACCGACGAGTTAGGAGACGCGGACACCGCAGATTTATACACAGAAGTATCCCGGACTGTTGATATGCGCTTGTGGTTCCTCGAAGCCCATCTTCAGGGGAGTGAGACTGTCAACAGTAATGGTCATCACGCCGGAAACTAGAACCTGAATATTATAAGATGAATTCATCTTCATCACCGGATTATAGCCCCGAGTTGCAACGCTTGATGCAGCAAGCGGGGCTTTACAGTCTTTCTGAGCTCAGTCGCAAAGCAGGGGTTTCAGAGCGGCAACTGATTCGCTTACAGCGAGGTTTAGCGTTAAACACTCGTGTAGATATCTTGCTCAAAATTAGTCAAGGGTTAAATATTTCTCTCGAAGAATTGCTCTTGACCTTTGCACCCACTACAGTATCAACTTTACAGAACTCTCAGTCTGGGGTAGAGCTTGAGTATCAACGCCTACAGCAACAGATCGAACAACAGGGGGAAACACTGAGAGAGACATTTCAAATCGAAAGTTTGCAAGTGTTAGAATCATGGTTGTTACAGTGGCCGACGGTTGCTTATCGGGCTCAGCAAAATCCACAGTTAGCCGCTGTAAAATTGTTACCGTTGTTGCACCCAATTGAGCAGCTTATGCAACAATGGGGAGTAGAAGCGATCGCCACAGTAGGATCTCAGGTTGCTTACGATCCGCAATATCATCAACTGATGGAGGGGAATGTTCAACCTGGAGAACCTGTTTTAGTGCGATACACCGGTTATCGATATCGAGAAAAGCTACTGTATCGGGCGAAAGTTAGCCCTGTATAATCAAATCGATTCCTAAACGATAACCATTTATTAATAAACGTTAACTCTGGTCAGGGCTATTTAAGTCGTTGTGATGAGTTAACTCAGGGTCATTCATATTAGTTTTCCGGCAATATTTTGGGGGATTGACGAAGTCATAATTTGCCGAGTCGTCAATTGCAAAGTTATACTAAACGGAAAACGAGTCATTTTTTTGATGCTTCAAGTCTAGATAAAACTATGAGTTCTGACGTTAAAGTTGTTAAGCCGAACGGTATTTTAGACGGGACAAAAGCCACTCAATTTCGTCAAGAAATTAGTGAGATTGTTCAAGATGGTACTAAAACAGTGTTGATTGATTTTGAGGATATAACCTTTATGGATAGCTCGGGTTTAGGGGCGCTGGTGCTAGCGCTGAAAACCGTCCGCGCTGCCGACAGTAAGCTGGTTGTCTGTTCAATCAATGAACAAATTCGGATTCTATTTGAGTTAACCAGTATGGATAAAGTTTTTGATATTTATCCCTCTCGAGAAGCATTTGAAAGTGAGCCAATGACCCAAAATACATAGCTTAGAGTTAGGATAATAAGATCTGGTTTGGGGATTTTTAATTTTAGTGATTTTCTCCCCAAATCTGCTTTATAGTAAGGATGATAAATAGATCTTGCCGATCAGAGATCGAACTCTAAGTAAATTGAATTTTTAGTAAAGAAAAGTCATCATCAAACGGATGACCTGAGTTAATGAGTTTGACAAACTCTAGCACGGTATCAAGCTGACGACCATTACTGCTGGGAGCAGAATCAACCAGCAAATCAACAAATGCATCTAACCCAAAAATCAAGCCATCGGATTGATGAATTTCATACACTCCATCGCTAAAAATATAAAGATTACTCGCGGGTTCAATGTAGCAGCTATCGTCGATATATTCTGCATCTAAAAACATCCCCACTGGCATTCCTGGGGTTTTGAGCCGTTGAACCGTTTTTTGTTTATTAAACTTACCTGACTCTGAGAGTAAGATTGCCGGTGGATGACCCCCGCTAGCGTATACTAACTCTCGTGTGACTCGATTATAGACTCCATACCAAATGGTAAAATACTTATCGTTTTGATAGGTCATTTGGAAGGTTGTATTTAAGGCGCGTAGAACGTCACTCGGCTGATAATAATTAATATTGGGTAGCGCTCGACTTCGCAGTAAATTTAAGACGGAAACAGAGGGTAAAGCGGCTCTGAGTCCATGACCGGAAGTATCCAACAGATACATCGATAAGTAATCTGAATCTAACCAACAATAGTCAAAACAATCTCCCCCCAGTTGACGTGAGGGGATAAACTTTGCTTCAATAGAAACCGGTTCGGTAATCGGTTCTGGCAGGAGCGTTCGTACATAATCAGCGGCTTCGGACAATTCTGTCTCTAGGAGTTGCTTTTGGGTTTGTAAATCTTGACTGAGTTGATACAGTCGTAATCCCGCCCGAACTCTAGCGTACAGCTCGTTCATCTCAATTGGCTTAGAAATAAAATCATCTGCACCCGCATCTAAGCCATGAACCCGATCTGAAACCGAGCCGAGGGAAGTTAACAAGAAAAATTGAGTAGTAGACAGTTGAGGATTTGCTTTCACTTGACAACACACCTCAATCCCACTAATCCCTGGCATAATCCAATCACAGATAATTAAAGCAGGACGTAGTGCTTCTGCCTTTTGAACACCTTCTTCACCATTACGAGCAACTGTAACATCATAACCCTGCTTTTGGAGTGTTCTCCTCAGCAGCTCTCGAATGACTGTATCATCATCTACAACTAAAATTTTAAACATGGGTGCTTCGACGAGATTCTTCTCTTGTTCGGTGGTCAGTAATATCGAGTTAAGTCAATTTTGAGCCTAAATAGAGTATAATCTACTCAGATAGTTGTCTGGTTTTCATTACATTCGATTCTCGTCAGGGATGTTCTATCTGTGGGTATATCATACGCGGTGAGTCGGTAAAGGCTTTAAAAAGTCTGTTCGCTGATGCGGAGAAAGATCTTAACTCACGTAAACTCAGATATTGAACCACTTTTCTCATAAGTCTTCAGTGTGATTAAAATTCAAAGTTCAGAGTTGATCCCCTATACTGCTCAACTACAAGTTCCTTCTAAATTAGAGGCTTTAGTTGAGGTTTTGTCCTGGTTTGCTGAATTAGCATCCCCTTTGATTCCCCAATCAATTTGGTTACGTTGCCAACTGGCTTTAGCAGAAGCATATACAAATGCGGTTCGTCATGCTCATCAGAATCTACCATCAGATGATTTATTTGTGGAGATGGAAGTGAGCGTTCAGCCAGCGCAAATTATAATTTTAATTTGGGATTATGGTCCCCCATTTGATCTAATACAGAAGTTAGAACAACTTTCCGCTAAAACAATCGATAAAAATGCGACGGGCGGACGAGGATTGAAATTGATTCAAGATATTGCCGATGAGTTAAGCTATGAACGCACTGCCGATGAGCGTAACTGCTTAAAAATTGTAAAATATTGGCATCCCCATTGTTCGGCTTAATTTCGGGGCGCAAGGGGATCAAGCCAATGTAAAACTTCTGCTCTAAGGCGATAAATATCTTGATAAACTTGTTGTCGTACCCATTGACCAATGGCATCAAATGGGGTAAAGATTTCCCCCACGGGCAAACTTAAATCTTGCGCCAGGGGTGTTTGATGATCTCCATTTAACCTCACGAGGCTAATCATTCCAGGAAATCGAGTTTGCAAAATTTGGTTGAGGGGTGAAGTTTGATCGATGCTATCTTTATTAAACTGAATCAGTAAATTTCGCCGAATTTGATATCGTTCTGAGACTAAACGGTTAGTTTGACTGGGAGACGGGGAAAACTCCACCTCTATCATCGATGAAATCTGCTCAACTAAAGGAATCGATTCGCGAGCGGCATAATTATTAAAGCACATCAAAATATTACCCGCTCGTTCAACCGGAAACAACGAACCAATCAATAAATGCAGCTTACATCCCATGCTGTGGCCGAGTCCATAAATCGGTAAGGTTCGCCGTCTTAACAGTCTGGCAGTGTATAAATCTTCTAAACAATCCTCAAAAGTCCATAACACTTGCTTGGCAATCAAGTTATGATCGAGGGTATTAATAAATGGTGTGGCGACGACTGCGTATCCCTGTAGAGCCAACTGTTCGAGTAACCAACGATAGGTGAGTTGCGGCGCACTGGCAACAAATGCCCCCCCTAAAAAATGGATAATGGCTTTGGGTCGTGGTGGGATGAGTACCCAACTGTTCGAGATTTCTATCCAGTCCATATTAGGTGTGCTGATTGGGTTCAAAACGTTAAATTGAGGAGATTTAAAGGTAACAATCTCTGCCTTAGCAATTGCCTCATCATACATATTCTACTGCGATCGACGAGAGTCTACACCGATCAAAAGGCTGAGGTAAATCATGAGCCGTGTTCTTAACTTTCCCGGTTAAAGCTGAACCCGTTTTAAGATATGATAATGAAGTTATCGCTCACCGATAACAAATTCTGCATTTAATCATTATAAGCTGTCGGAGTTGCTCCATGTTAACCTTAAAAATCGTTGTTAATATTGTCGTATTGTTCTTCGTGGGTCTGTTTATCTTCGGATTCCTTTCTAACGATCCAGCCCGGAACCCCAAGCGCAAAGACTTAGACTAGAATTATTGAGCGCAGCAGCATGATTGGGTCGATCTCAGTTAGTGCTGCTCAATCTGTTACTTAATCAAACGTAAATTCAACAGCAGTTGTTCAACAAATTGCTATAATTCTCAACGCAGTAACGATCCATTAAGATCGAGCTCACCTGCGTCGTTTTTGTTGCTAAACTATGCCTTATCCGGCCCTACCCCCTGAACCCCCTGCAATTGTTCAAACTGTTTCTACGGTAGCAACAGATTCTACTTCAGCCGAACTAGAGTCCCAGCCCGCTATTTTTTATGGGGAAACAGTGGTGTATCAATTTGAGATTCCCACAACCTCCGATCTAGCACCGCAGATGAATCATTCGGCTCGGCTTTTGGGTGAGGCAATCTCATTAGAAACAACCCCTGTTGAGGATGAACAGACGGCATCTCGGGCGTACTATCAATTTAGCAAAAATTCATTTTTTACCCATTGGCAGCCAGAAATAGCGCTACATCCAGCCTCTATTTTATCGGGTTCTATCGCTTCACCCACGGTTATCACACAAACCCCGTCAGAGGCTGAAAATTCCGATTCAAATTCAGACCCTAATTCTACTCCACAAATCCCAGTTATCCTACCGGGTGATACGGTTGAAGTGACAGCCGATCAACAAGAATTTGATCAAACTCGGCAATTGGTCACCGCTAAAGGCAACGTTACAGTTCGGTTTCGTCAAACTTTAATTGAAGCTGATACCGTTCAAGTCAATATTAATACTCGCCAAGCCGTTGCCCTAGGCAATGTTTCCCTGACTCGTGGGGATCAGGTGGTGCGGGGAAACCGCATGGAATATAATCTCGCGGCACAAACCGGAACCCTTTTTGAGGCGCGGGGTGTGGTATTAACCTCATCAACCGGATCGGATTTTGCGGTCACTGAACCCACAGAACTGGCCCCAGGGGTTTTACCAAATGCCCCCATTAGCGATCGCATTACGGCAGCCCAACCGGTTGGTCAACTGCAAACAGGAACCGGGGCAGATGTGGAGTTTTCGGGCTTTTCGTTACCCAATGTGGCAGGGAATGTTAACCGTTTACGGTTTGAAGCCGAACGGATTGATATTATGTCCAATGGGGAATGGCAGGCGACCAATGTCCGCATTACTAACGATCCGTTTTCTCCGCCAGAATTTGAATTGAGGGCAGATGTAGCCGAATTAAATCGGATTTCAGAGTTTCAAGATGAACTGATTACCCGCAATTCTCGCTTAGTTTTTGATCAAAATTTTACTTTACCGCTGTTCCGTGAGCGCACGGTGATTGATCGGCGGCAACGAGAACCGAGTCCATTTTCTATTGGGTATGATTTAGATGAACTCGATGGCTATTATGTGCAGTGGAATGTGTCGCCTGTGAGTGTGGGTTCGTTTGAATTGGATGTATCGCCACAATTTTTAGTACAACGGGCGTTTCAAGATAATCTCAGTCCTCTCGATGAACGATTTTATGGTTTAAGAACCGATCTTTCTGGGCGAATTACGCCAACCACTCTATTTGAAGCAAAACTATTAATTAGTGATTTTGAGAATTTCCCGAATTTAGATGAAGATGCCTACCGCACCAGCTTACGACTACAGCAACAATATAAAGGCTATACTTTAACCGGACAATACAGTTATCGCGATCGCTTATTTAATGGAACATTAGGATTTCAAAGGGTTCGCAGCAGTTTGGGGGCTGTTTTAACCTCTCCAGAATATAAGTTAGGCAATTCCGATGCTACCTTTAGCTTTCAAGCCAGTTATCAAAATATTGATGCCCGTACAGATCGTTTAGATTTATTGGAAATTGATCGAGATAATGATCGCATTAACCGCGATCGGCTGCAAGCCTTTGCCACGTTGAGTTATCCAGTTTTTCTCTGGCAAGGGGAAGCTTTACCTCCTACGCCAGAAGCCGGACTACGCTATACTCCCCGACCCATTGCCCCGTTTTTACGCTTATTTGGGGTTGCCCGAGGCGTGACTAGCTTTTATGGGGAAGATGACTCTCAATCTTACCTCAGTGCTACAGTGGGTTTACAGGGACAGTTTGGTCATTTTTCCAAAGATGTATTTGATTACACTGGGTTTAGTATTGCTTATACTCAAATTGCCCTGGATGGTCAGTCACCCTTTTTATTTGACCGCCGCGCCGACCAAAGAATTCTTTCTCTGGCTTTAATTCAGCAAATTTATGGGGGTTTACGGGCAGGAGTAGAGTCGGCGATTAATTTAGATAATGGTCTGGCTGTTGATAACCAATTTACCCTAGAATATAGTCGTCGAACTTATGGGTTATTATTACGGATTAATCCGGTTCGTCGTGTCGGTTCATTAAATCTCCGCATTAGTGACTTTAACTGGACAGGGGGATCTGAACCGTTTTAAATTCATTTAACCTTAATCTATCGCAGTACGTTGTTTGATTAAAACATTTGGCTCATCGGAGAACTGACTTTCTCTTACTATTCCAAAGCCGCGTAGTGCTTTACATCAACCCACATCTGCAACAAATGACAAGTCACAAACAACGAACGCAGGCGCGCGATCGCCACTGCAACGTAAGAACCCATTCCTTCATTCATGATAGAACCCCCTCTAGATTCCTGTACTCGTTCTATGGCTTTACTCAATGAGTATAGCTTTGATTTAAATAGTAAAAGTACTGAGGAAGTAATTATTGAGTGGTTAACAGAATATCCACCCAATTGGATTGATTTAGCGGTAATTGAAGCACTATACCAAGGTCGCTATAAGGCGTTTTCTGTTAGTCAAATTCTTTCTTTATGGCAACGGCGAGAAAAGCCTAGCTATCACTTTACGGCGGAATTTGAGCATTTAGTTTGTAAGAATATTGTTCAAGAGTTAGATTCAGAAAATGATCAAACTCAAAACGATTTAGAATCTGTCGATCAACTGAATAATCCCGCTTCATCTCCTCCCTATGATTCTGCCGAACAGATTATTTTGCGCCCCATTCAGACCCTTGTAATTCCGATTCAATATCCTAACTTTTTTGATAAACTTAAAGCATTTGCTGGAATTAATTCAGATTTTCTAAAACAGACTGAGGATCGAAATAAAACCACTGATATTATTGATGTTTTGACTGTAGAAACTTCTCAAATTATAGAATCTGATTAAAATATCTTTTTCCCTAATTAATCGGTTTTCTCTCAGATTACTCAGAGAATCTCACTGGAAACTCAACTCCAACTGTCATAATTTCTGCAAGACGTTCATTTGTCTCAGTATAACCTAGATTAATTTGTATATAATGTTCCGGTTTATAGCTTAATCGTTCTGCCCACTCAATGGCAACAATTCCCGGTTTAACTTCAATCCCTTCCCAATATAATTCCGGGTTTAATCCTTCTATTTCCTCAGATTGTAAGCGATAACAATCAAAGTGATACAGCGGAATTCGTCCCGTTAGATATTCATTAATCAGGGTAAAAGTCGGACTATCAATCGTTTCTTGAATTCCTAATCCTTGAGCGATACCTTGGACTAAAGTGGTTTTACCACTCCCTAAATTTCCAACTAATAATATTGTAGATCCCGGCGGTAGACATCTCCCTAGCTGCGTTCCTAGGTTTTGCGTTGCTTCAGCATTTACCAGTTGTAATTTCATCATCTTTACCACGAGACACTCTACCTTCATTCATCCTGATATTTAGACTATTGTAGAGAATAATGGTAACTCCAACTAGATTCTATCGGGAACTCAGTCAAAAACTATCATTCACAGTGAGAAGATGATCTGGCTAATTAAAGGGGGGAAGTTAGTCCAAAATTAGTAGTAAATGCACCTTGAATTTCAGACCATAATTTGGTAAATTTTATGTTCGGAATTTCAGAATTAACGCTCCCCAATATGAATCTATCTATAAAATAATGAAAGATTGCAAAACAGGAACGGGTTTAGATTGAGGGATAGATTGAGGTTGAGTGGTTTGAACTAAAGATTGTAGATCTAGTAATACGTCCTTAATCACTCCATATCCGAACAGATTATCTAACAATTGTAAATCAATTGTGGGAATATCATCAGTTCTGAGACAGTTAAGAGTTGCCGTCACAAATGAGTTAACATCTGTCGCTATCTGAAAGTAAGGATAAACCTGTTGTGGTAAACCAGAAAGACCTTGAGGCGTGGAAACAATCGGCTTTTGATAGGTGAGCATTTCTAATGATTTAATACTAACACCACTACCAGTTGGACTTGGGTTGATTAACACTCGTCCAGATTGATAGATTGCCGCCGCAGAAGGAGGGTTAATTTTGAGATCAACACCCGGCGTTGTTTCGCATAATTCCTGTATCGAACGTAGAGGATTGGAACCCGCAATGAGTACTTTAATATCAGGCTTTTTGGCTTGAAGTCTAGGCATGACTTGGGTTAAAAACCATTGAATTCCTGCTACATTATTTGCTGAATTCAGGTTTCCTAGAAAAACTACGTCATAAATGGGTTGAGTGGGAGTGACTGCTGTTTGAGAATGACTATTTTTGAGAAAACTCACATCCATTAAAGGAGGTAAATGTTTACCATGAGTAAACCCTTGATTCTGCCAAAAATTTAAGTCCTCCGGAGAGATATCATAGAAACGACTACTCTGCTTGAGAATAGATTTTTCGTAGCTTTCAACATTAGTCAGCGAAAGACTTTTTTTAAGTTTTTTCACACCTTTACTCACCTGATACAAGCGCTGTTGGTAAAGATGTTCAATGTTATGTTTGCGAGTGACCAACGGACGACTCAGTTGACGACTCAGTGTTTTAGCAATTTCTCCACCGTGGATACCATCGAGAAAAATGATATCTGGATTAAAAAAGCTGACCTTAGAGAGTAATAGTTTTAACTCTTTTCCTTTTAAAATTCTAGAGGCAACTTCTCTCGGATAAGAAGATAAATCCATCATCCGATTTAATAATGCCACAGGAGAACGTTTATAAAGAATAAAACAACTTTGCTGAACATATTTGTGAATTTCTACCAATTGTTCCTGTTTGGGTTGTTCTCTAACCCAAGAAACCAATTGAACCTTTGCACCCAGCTCAGAAAAAGCCTTAATTCTACGCCATATATCCACAGGTGCTCCATGAATCGGCGGATATGGCATTTCATGAGCGATTATTGTAATTTTCATGACCCCGATGCTCTCATTGTAATGGTCTTTTTCCTATTATAATATCAATTTTTTTCTCTGACAATGACTACAATATAATATAACATCTTTTTTAGTTGTTATTATTTGATCATTTGTAGAATCAATGGCAAAGACTGATCTAGCCCCACTCGATTTAAAAAAATGTTACAAAATCTACTTTTGAGTGGGTTGAGTATTGATTTGTTGAATCAGTTCTTGATATTGTGTAACAGACATTCCTGCTTTTGCCGAAATCATAATGGCAACATGGTGGGGTGATATCTTATCAAAAAATTCTTGCAACTCTTGATCGGACAAAGACTCTTCCCCCCAGTAAGGATGACATAAATCTTGAGGGTCGTAGTAATGTCCTGATTCTTCTTTTAAAATCGATTCAACAAAGACTCCATACAATACATATTCAGACAGATTCCAAACACTCCCCAACGTTTCTATCCAGCTTTTCTGTGATATTTTTTCAATATGATTACAGAGTTTTAATACATTCTCTCGTCGCCACATTGCCAGTTGAACAATATAATCTGTTCCGGGAAAAGGCATCGGCTCAGTTCCCACTAATTGAGCGGCTGTGTCATACCATTTTCTATGAGTCTCCATATAGGAAAAAATTGACTCTGGATCGCTAAACATCCTAACCTGATTTCCATGAATAATGCTTTCAACTTGAAAAGAACGAATAAAAGCAACATCAGAATCTACAAAAATTAAAATATCTTCTGTTACATGATGTGCAATTCCAATTTTAATCAACTGCTGAACTAACCAACCCCGGATGGGGGGAGTTTTTAAACTCAACCAGCTATTTTTTAAAAAAGGAATTCGCCAGATCCACCAAGGAAGGATTGATTCTTTTGTCAGAATATGAGTATAAGCATTTTGCAACTGACTAAATAATTTAAAGTCTTTTTTGTCTACAATAATATAATGAGGAATTTGAGGAGAAACAAACTGAGCGATACTCTCACACAGTAAACGACACCGTTCAAAATCAGGTGCATAACTGGGTGTAATTAAACAAGCGGTTAGTGATGTATTCATGGTTCAATAAAATCAGCTAGGTTCTTGACCAAAAATTAATTGTTCATTGTTGTAAACCGTAATCTTAGAATCAAGAGAAAGAGATTGATTCAAGCTAGAATATGACCAATCGTTATGAGGATTCCAAGATTGCACAGGGCTAGTTAATTTAAAATCAATTGACTTTTGGTAGCTACTTGAATCTCCTGGTTTAAGTTGATCGCCATTCAAATTAAATTGAATATAATAAAGGTGATCTGAGGATGACCAAGGTTGCACCGGAGATACGGAAACATCAGTATTGGATTTAAAATTAACCTTAATATCGGTTTGCTTATTCTTAGCAGCAGCCAATTCACTTAAATTCATAAAATATCGGAAGGATAACGGCTGAATGGTTCGCGCTGGCCATGCCGACTGATTGTAAATCGTTGCTTGTATTGCTGTGAAATTTTTACCTTCTGAATTAATTTTTGCAGTCACATAAAATTCTTTTTCTCTCTCCTCCGGTTGAGGAAAATTCCCTAACGGTTGACCGCCATATTTGCTATAAAGCTTGGCAACTGCACCCGTAAATGCGGCATTATAATCGACTGCAACTTCAGTTTGAACAAAGTTTTTCCGATTATCTTGATACAGGTCATTTTTATCTGGCCCCCCAACTAATGCACCATACAAAATATGTCGCGATTGTTCTGGCGTTGTAATATCATTATTCCAAGAGCCATGAGCCGTGCGATGATGGGGATTTTGGGGATAGTTTTGACCAAAACCGACTAGATAACTGCGCTTTTGAGGATTAGACCCTAAAATATATTGAATTTGATTTTCAGCAAACTGAGAATAGCGTTGTTTTTTATTCGTATCTTGTATCCAATCTGCATAAATAAAACTTAAAAAAGCGGTATTGGCAGCGTGTCGTAATGAACCCCATTTTCCCAACCAAGCCAACCCGCCTGGCGTATAATGAATTCGTTCTCCGCTATAGCCATCCGTCCAATAATCTAACCAACGTTCTGTATCTTGACGATATTTTTCTTCACCTGTTAACTTTGCTAACAGAAGGTAACTCCCGTAAAATTTATTATCCCAATCCTGCGTCCATTTATAAACATTAACTCCTGAAGGCTCTTTCTGAAATTGATTGTAATATTGTTCTGCTTTTTGCAGATATTCAGGGTTTTGTGTAGCGTAATATAACCAAACCGCACCCCAGGCTAATTCATCTTTGTAACCACTCCAAGAAATATAAGCATTTTGGTCATTGACATCAGCTAAACAATCAGAATATTTTCCCTGATATTTATCAGCAAATTCATAGAGTTGTTGAGCGTGTTTGAGGAGTTTATTGGCATAATTAATATCAATCTTTTTAAACACCATTGCTGAGGCTGAAAGCGCTGCTGCTGTCTCCGCTGCTACATCCGAACCCGGACAAGTTTCATCCACTTTATAAGCGGGACGTGCCATCGGCATCACCTCTGCTGGCCCCCACCAATAATGGTCTAAACCGGGTTTTCCCACCTGTACCCACAGGGTATTGGGAGCAGGATGTGCCTTAATAAAATAATCATTAACCCAGCGTAAATTATCCAGAATATAATCGTATTGACCTGCGTTTTTATAAGCCTCTTCGTATTCAACTACACCCCAAGCCAGCATCGTTGTTGCTGCCGCCATGGGAAAGCCAAATTTCATGTGATCTCCGGCATCATACCAACCGCCTGTGAGGTCAATATTATGGTCTGCACCATCATTTAATGCTGAGTCTCCGCGCCATTCTACCCGCTGATTTTTGGGTAATTTTCCGGAGCGTTGTATCTCATAAAAATAGATAGATTTTTGCAGAACTTCACCATAGTTATAATTGAGATGTTGTTGTGCTACTTCAATACTAGGTTGAACAGCATTACTTTTTGAATTAATCAGTGGTTGATAGCTGACGATGAATAAAAACATCGTAACGACTATCATAATAAACTTGAGTTGGTTTTTTTGTTGATTCATGCTCTCAATAACAAATGATTCAATAGTTGACAAAAAAACTCAGAGGACTTGATTTCAGTTAAAGACTGATAACTTTTGACTTTAAGAAAATTGAGATGGCTTAGTATGTTGTCGATAACAAAACCAAACTGAAAGCCACAAACCGATGAGTTTCAGCACTTCAGAAACCAGTGTTGCCCAAATTGCGCCTTTCCAAGAATAAAGCGGAATGAGATATAAATTTAAGACAATATTAACGGCGGCAGCAGCCACTTGAATTTTACTTCTGATATTTTGAAATCCTGCGCCTGTGAGGGTATCACCTGCCATTAATTGCAACGAAATTAATAAAGGAACGGGTGCTAACCATCGTAATACTTCTATTACATTGGCATAGTCATTTCCGAGTAAATAAGGCACAATGGGTGCAAAAATTAAACATCCAAGTAAAGAAATTAACCCGTATCCGGCAGCAGTGGGTAACAGTTGTTTAGCAAATTTAAAACTCCCTTTAATTCCTTCTGCACCATGTTGAAAAAACTTAGAATAGGTTGCAGCCATCATTGATAAAACCGGGACACAACTCACATCAATCAGCCGATAGCCTGCGGCATATAAACCGGTTGCTTGTAATGTTGATAAACTGGCTAGCATCATTTTATCTAGATTAGAGTTGATGATATCTGCTGATAAACTAATTGAAAAATGAACGCCCTGACGCATATCCGCCGGAATTGTTTTTAACCGTTCTCGATTAAATTCAGGCAGTCCTAATAAGTAAAAGAGCAAGAATACAGCACTGAATGCGGCTAAAATTGTACTGATAAAGTAAAGACTCGCCCAAGTTAATGTATTTGGATTTTCAAAACAGGTGGCTAAAATAATCGCAGCAATAAATTTACAAAGAGTGAGTGAAATTTGAATTTGTGCGGCTCTTTTCACTAAATCAACGGCTAAAAAGGCTTTAACAGTGGTATCAAACGTTAGGGTTAAACCGAGAATATCAGCTACTAAAATCAGTAAAACAGCGAAAGGAGAAATTGTACTGGGTAGAAGGGTTTGAGCAAGAATAAAGGTGAGTATGATTAATGTCAAGCTGGCAATGGCGACGGTGACTAATGTATTGCCTAGATATTCTTTAAATAAACTCTTATCTTTTGAAGTATATTTAATCAGTAAATCTCCACTGCCTAAACTGGCAAACGGAACAACAATAGCGCCTAGAGCCGTAATTCCGATGAATGTACCATAATCTTCTGTCCCCAGAGAACGAGCAATTAAAACAAAAGAAGCTGCTTGCATAAATACACTTGACAATTTCGCCAGAAGCATCCAGAGAGTATTACGGGCAATTGAACCCTGCAAAATACCCCGAATTCGTTGTTGAATAGATGTAAAAAAATACATTAATCCTCGACAGGTAAGTTGGGGTTATTAAGCGAGGGATATCTCAGTATAAAAGCGACTATCTGGGTAGAAGTTGCCATTTTGCCGACTTCTGCAAAAGTTCAGTTTGACGGGGATTTTAATATCTTTTGTTACTTGGAATGTTATTGACTTTTGAGCAAAATTATGATCTGCTTTTTCCCGAATCTGAAGGATGTTAAAGCAGAGATTCATCCACAATAAAAGCGATCTAAAGTTTGATAAGCGGTCGCATCTTTTAATCTGACCTTCTGATAGAATCGGCTTATTTTTTATCCATGCAAAGAACTTAAAAACTCTTGAAGCGATGAGAAATTTTGACTTTAAGTTTGGGTGGTAGCTAGAACACAAAAAAAATGTAGTCCATGGACTCAGCTTTAAAGATTGGTCATCATTCAGTTTCAAACGATAAAACACAAACGCTGACAGCCCAATCGCTAAAACGATTAATTCGGCAGTATTGGATATCATAAGACGTTACCCTGATGAGTTCAGATGTATGAATTGTCTAATCTTGACCGACTATCCACAGCCCTTGATGATCTGATTGATAAACAACCACAGTGAAGGGCAAGCAGCCCTTGAAACTAGCTCTCTCATATTCGAGGGGTATAACCCCCAAAAACATAATACACTATATCTATCTATTTAAAAATAGCTAGACCGTCGGAACCAGCATAGTGGTTAGCTCTAGAAGCCTTTTGAGACACAGAGTAATAACCCTTACCTGTCAGCTTAATTGAGCTTTTGTCCAGGATGCAACCGATTCGGATCGTCTTGATGAAAACTTTATATTTCTAGCAATATTTACTGTTATGTTTTTACATAGCAGGGGGTTATGTAAAGCTGAGTCTGACTTCATGCTTGAGTAGAACGGTGAAGAGACTACAGATGTTTTCTAGATTGGCCTCGCCAACAGTGGAGTGACCTCACAGCGTGGTGAGAATTGCGGCAATGTTCAGAGCAGTCATCTGTTTTAATTTACTATACCCCGGCTTAGAACGATTGGGAAATTATGAGATCCCCAACATTAAAAATGCAACTGTGAATTTCCACTTCTCCTGGATCAATTGTGGTTCACTCAGTTGCTTCTCTTCAGAGTGGTGAGAATTGCGGCGAGTCGTTGCGGGTTTAGATGTTGTCGTCACTGTGGTATTGAGGGCTAAAGTTGCGGTTAATAAATCTTCCATTGCTCGTTCCTAATTGATGTTTAATGCGAATCTATTCATATCATATAGAGACGATGGGGGGGATGTCTTTCAGGAGTCTTCCAAACTTGCCACGCTTTTGTGTTTGTGGTTTGGCAGTTTTCAGCAAATTAGACGAATCATCATCTAAACTCTGTTATTTGGAACTTTAAAGCAAACTTTTAGAGGAATTTGATATCAAAGGCTAAAATCGGATTGATTCATCTATCTATATATATGCCTGGGATTTATCATGCAATGTTTCAAATGCACTCAGCTATTGGTCTCCATCATCTTACTGGGAATGAGTAGCACAATATCTGTAATGGCACAAGTGCCGCCATTGCCACCCCCTAACTCTCAAGATCGAGATCCGCTACCAACACCTCGCCCTATTCCCCAGCCAATCCCCGATATCCCCATCGAACAACCCCCCTCTCCACCCGTTACACCGCCTCCTAGCCTGCCTCCTGGAGAAGAGATTCCAGATACTTTAACGATTGAACAATTTCAGTTTGAGGGAAATACAGCCTTTACGGACGCTGAACTGACGAATGTCATTGAAGCATATATAAATCGCCCCATTACATTTGCTGAACTGCTGCAAGCTGAAGCTGTGATTACTCAATATTACATTGATGCCGGATATGTCAATTCCGGTGCATTATTACCGGCTAATCAAAACTTATCGGATGGAATTGTGACGCTACGCATCGTTGAAGGCGGAGTTGAAGAAATTAATATTAGCGGCAATGGACGACTGAATGCAGACTATATTCGCAGTCGCATTGCCCGTAAAGCAAAAACCCCTTTCAATGTCAATCAACTGATTGAAGCCTTACAACTGCTACAACTGAATCCATTAATCGATCAAATTTCAGCCGAGTTGGCTGCTGGGACTCGTCCAGAACAAAGTAGCTTAAATGTGACTGTAACTGTGGCGGATACTTTTAGTGTCGATCTATTTTTGGATAATGGACGTACCCCCAGTGTCGGGAGTTTCCGGCGGGGTGTCACCATCACAGAAGCCAACTTGTTAGGATTTGGCGATCAAATCAGTGCCACCTATGCTAACACCGACGGCAGTAATCGCTATGATGCTAATTATACGTTTCCGTACAATGCGACGAACGGCACTATCCGATTTGATTTCTACGGGAATGATTCAGATGTGATTGAAGAACCTTTTGATCGGCTTGATATTACCGGAGAGTCTCAACAATATAGCTTAACCATCCGTCAACCGATTTATCAAACTCCTAGGCAAGATTTAGCGTTGGGAGTGATCTTATCCCATGAAAATAGCCAAACCACCATTCTGGGGGAAGAAGAACCCTTGTCTGTGGGGGCGGATGAAAACGGAAAAACCAGTATTTCAGCAGTACGATTTTTTCAAGATTATCTCCGGCGAGATGCCCAGTCTGTGTTTGCGGTGCGATCGCAGTTTAGTATAGGATTGGATGTGTTTGATGCCACTAACAATTTTGAAGCCCCGGATGGTCAGTTTGTAGCTTGGCGAGGACAAGGGCAATATGTGCGGTTGTTAGCCCCGGAAACCTTACTGGTGATACGAAGTGATATTCAGTTTGCTTCTAGACCATTACTGGCCTTAGAACAGTTTGCTTTAGGGGGTTATCAAAGTGTGCGGGGGTATCGCCAAGATTTACTCTTAAGTGATAACGGAGTTTTGTTATCGGCTGAAGCGTTATTTCCGATTACCGAAATAGGAGACAATGGGGTATTACAAGTGTATCCATTCTTGGATTTTGGTACGGCTTGGAATAGTGGCGATCGCCAAGATCCGATTGATTCTACTTTACTCGGAACCGGGATTGGTTTACAACTGCGTTTAGGGGAAACCCTGACCGGACGGATTGAATATGGGATTCCTTTAATCGATGTTGAGACACGGGATAAAGGCACATTACAGGAAGATGGATTGTACTTTTCTCTGATTGTGACCCCGTTTTAAAGTCGGTATTCCATCCACGGAGACGTTCACTCAAAGAACGTCTCTAACAAAATACACCCTTAATCACATACTTCAAATTGTGCTAATTCTTTGGGTACATCTGGAGAGTAAGGCACATCCACCTCTCGGGGCGCTAAAATACCGATACCATACACACACCCGTCCTCTTGGGTGCAACTTGTCATTTGTAAGTTTAATTCATAGATGCCATCTTCGCCCGGTTCAAAAGGCAGAACAGATACCGTTTCTTCTTCGTCAGACTTCAGCATTTCTCCTGCTAAGGTGGAAATCTGTAACTCTGTATCGTCACAGTTTTCGTCGCAATACCCCACAAAAATATATTCTATGGATGGATCTAGCCTCAGGGTTAATGGGGCGTTGACGTTGGCGGGCCCTTTGCGAACCACTGGCCAGTAAGCCAGGTCATAACCGTCTCTTCCGGCCTCCTCAACCACTTCTTCCAGTTTACAAACAACAGTTACTTCTTCTTCGGTGAGTTCCCGCGCAACTGCTGTTCCTATTGTTGTTATGCCCAGCAGCAACAAGACTCCGGGCCATAATAGATGTTTACGTTTCATTAGATATTCTTTGGGAAGGGATGGTTTTAATTCGATATAACAGAAAATACTTGTGAGGATATCATACTTTTTTACCTCTACTACCGATCTCTTGGAGTTGAGGAGTCAGTATTCTGTCGTGACGTAATATATTACGTCTCTACACGCCCGTCAGGTTGGTTGTTGGAGTTGGCTGATAATCATTCTACAAATATTACAATGAATCATTTGGCTTTTAATCTTCTCAAATGGAACATCTAATTATCTTTTCTCGTTATCCTCAACCCGGCAAAACCAAAACTCGATTAATTCCGGCATTAGGAGAAGCAGGGGCGGCACTACTTCATCGTCAAATGGCACAATACGCGGTTAAAATAGGCCGTGAATTGATTCAGTCTCGTTCTATTTCTTTAGAAGTTCGATATACCGGCGGAACTTTATCTCAAATGCAGGATTGGTTGGGAACAGATTTAGTTTACAATCAACAAGGAACGGGTGATTTAGGCGATCGCATGAATCAAAGTTTTCAAGCTGGATTTGATTCTGGAAAATCTGCGATTATTATTATCGGAACGGATTGTATTGAGTTAAATGCAGATATTTTAAGTCAAGGGTTTGAGACTTTAAAACAACAAAATTTAGTGATTGGCACAGCCCAAGATGGCGGCTATTATTTAATCGGTTTAAGACGACTGATTCCTGAACTGTTTCAAGGGATTGATTGGGGAACTGAACGAGTTTTACAGCAAACCTTAGATCGATGTAAACCGTTAAATTTAAGTATTGGGAATCTACCTCAACTATCTGATATTGATCGTCCTGAAGATTTAAATAAAATATCAGAATTAGATCAATTTAAAATATAGTTTGGCAAAACTATCTATCTATGAAATAGAGTGAGTTTTGCCCTAAAATTAATCAATACAATAATGCTTAACTAATTTGACGTAAGCGATCGCGAGTTCGATCAATGGCTTGAGTTAGTTGTTCAAACCCAGTACCGCCATAACTATTACGGGCAGCAACCACTTGGCGAGGGGCAATAGCTTCGTAAATATCAGTTTCAAACGCCGGATGCAATTGCTGCCATTGTTCTAAACTCAGATCTTTCAGTAGTTTTCCTTGCTGTAAACAAGTTCGTACCACTTTTCCCACTAAGTTATAAGCTTCTCGGAAAGGCACTCCTTTTGCGGCTAAATAGTCTGCCACATCGGTTGCATTAGAAAAGTCTTCTGTAACAGCGGCGGCTAAACGAGGGGTTTGAAATTCAATCCCTTCTGCCAACAAAATGGTCATCGCTTCCAAACAGCCTTTAACCGTTTTAACCGTGTCAAAAAGTCCTTCTTTATCTTCTTGTAAATCTTTGTTATAAGCCAAAGGTAACGCTTTCATAATCACTAACATTCCTTGCAGATGTCCGAACACACGCCCGACTTTTCCTCTGACTAATTCGGGGACATCAGGGTTCTTTTTCTGCGGCATAATACTTGAACCCGTCGAACAATTATCTTTAAGCCGAATAAAGCCAAATTCCTGAGAAGCCCAAAGAATCATTTCTTCAGAAAGTCGGCTCAGATGCACCATAATTAAACTCGCCCCACAGAGAAATTCAACTGCCCAATCGCGATCGCTAACCCCATCTAAACTGTTACCATAGATATTGTTAAAACCCAATAATTCTGCGGTATAATGCCGATCTATCGGGAAAGTGGTTCCGGCTAATGCCCCACACCCTAAAGGGCTGATATCAACCCGTTTATAGGCATCTCCGAGGCGTTCCCAGTCGCGAGCTGCCATTTCGATGTAAGCTAAGAAATGATGGGCTAAACTAACGGGTTGAGCGCGTTGCAGGTGGGTATAGCCCGGAATTAACGTCTCGACATTCGACTCCGCTAACTTCAGTAAGACGGTTTGAAACTCGACGAGTTGGGCGCGAATTTGCTGAATTTGATCTCGCAGGTATAAGCGGGTATCGGTTCCGACTTGATCATTGCGCGATCGCCCTGTATGCAGCTTTTTCCCTACATCTCCCACCAACTCTGTAAGGCGACGTTCAACCGCAAAATGAATATCTTCTGCTTCGACACCGGGGTTAAATTGTCCGTCTCGATGTTCAGTGCGAATTTGTTCTAAACCCTGAACTAAAGTAACGCCATCTTCTGGAGAAATAATCCCCGTTTTAGCTAACATTTTAGCATGGGCAACTGAACCCGTTAAATCATATTCGATGAGTTCAATATCAAAACCAATACTGGCATTAAATACAGCAATAGCGGGATGCAAAGCCGTTTCAAAGCGGTCACTCCAAGTTTTAGACTGGGTCATAACTAAGATATTATGTAAGGTACAGGAGATAGATTACAGGAAATAGAGAAAATTAATCATTAGTTATTTTTTCTTTGTTATCAAAACCTAACAATGAATAACGGGCTGTGCTTTCTGCTGCTGACAAAGGTAAGGAATTAACCCAGTCGTCAAGGCTCTCCAGACTTCTTTTCAGACAGCTTGTATTTGCAAATATAATGATTGACCCATAATAAGTGATAACTATATCATAAAAAACCACATCAACTGGAAAAACTTTTTAACAACTTCCTACAGTCTTTTAACTTGACTCACTTTACCATAGACTCATCTAATCTAAAAAGTGATACGATTTGTAATTTACGTTTACTCTATTTTTAGTCTTTAACTGTTATTTTTAACTTGATCTCAATTTGAGCGATCGCTGCTGTAAAATAAATTACAGCTAGAATTTTATACCGTTTACAAATCATCAAGGAATTTTATATATCATGATCAAAATTGCTACAGAGAATCAATTCACTACAGTTATTAGTCTTTACTCCGTTATGCCAGAACGTCAAGCAGAATTAGTTGAGAAACTGATTACATATCTGCAAATGGTTCCACAACAGCATGGATTTGTATCAGCCAGTATTCATAAAAGTTTTGATGGTAAAAAAGTGGCTCATTATATGCAATGGGAAACGAAAGAAGATTATGAATATTTTAGTAAAAATCAGGGCATACATGGACAGTTTGAATATCAAAATTTACTCATGTTTGGAGAAATAGATACTCATATTTATGAAATTGTGGCATCTCAATCAAAAGTGGGAACGCCTCAAATCGAAGAAGGAGAATATATTGTTCATTTTGCAGAGTTTTGCATGGAACCGGAAAATCAACCTCGAATGGTGGAGTTAGCTAAAGAACATATTACCCCAGCGATGGAATTAGAAGGATTAATTTCTGCAACTTTTCATCGGAGTTTAGATGGAACTCGTGTGATTAATTATGGACAATGGCAGAATAAAGAAGCAATTGAAGAATTAAGAAAACAACCCGAATTTGGTTCAGAAAATCCCTATTGGGATGGAATTGCTGAAAATGAATATCATTTATATGATGTCGTTTTTGTCGTTGAAATTTATAAATTATCATAAAATTATGAACAATATAATTTTAGCCAATGCAGAACATCTTAAAGAAATCGCCCTGTTATTTGACCAATATCGGGTATTTTATGGTCAGCCTTCTAACCTGAGTGCAGCACAACAATTCTTAGAAGAACGATTCAAAAATCAAGATTCAAGAATATTTTTAGCACTCGATCAAGAGAAAGGTATAGGCTTTACCCAACTCTATCCTAGTTTTTCATCCGTATCAATGCAGCCTATTTGGATCTTAAATGATTTGTTTGTGATCGCCTCTCATCGTCGCCAAGGTATTGCAAAAGAATTGATGAATACAGCCGCAAAATATGCTCGTGATACAGGTGCCATCAAGTTAGTTTTAGCCACTCAAAAAACAAATATTGCAGCACAAACACTTTATAAATCTTTAGGGTATGAACTTAATGATGAGTTCGATCATTTTTCATTAAAATTATAAGCTTGAAGACTGATGAGTTACGCAATGATTGAGTTTACATTAATAACTTTAATTGCGATCCTTGGGGGGTCTTTTCCACTTCAATTCGCGCTTGAAAGGCTTCTTTGAGGTGAGGCATATGGGTAACGGTTAAAATACAAGCAAAATCCGTAGAAATGGCGTTAATGGCTGCTATCAGTCTGTCACAGCCTTCTGCATCTTGTGTACCAAATCCTTCATCAATAATTAAGAGTTGTAATGCAGCTCCTGCCCGTTGGGCTAATAGTCTAGATAACGCGAGTCGAATGGCAAAATTAATCCGAAAAGCTTCTCCCCCAGAATAGGTTTCATAAGCGCGAGTCCCTTGACTATCGGCAATTAAAATATCTAGAGTATCGATTAATTTAACTGGTTTTTTCTTAGAAGAACGACTACTTTTTCCGGCGCGTTGGGTGACAAACTGGACGTGCAATTGATTTGCAGAAAGTCGGGATAATAAATGATTGGTTTCGGCTTCTAACTGAGGTAAAATATTCTCAATCATTAAGGCTTGAATCCCATTTTTCCCAAACGCCTGTGCTAATTCTTGATGAACTCGATATTGACGACGAACTGTATTAATTTCTTCGGTTTGTTCAGTCAGTTTTTGCTCTATTTCTGCTAAATAAGTTTGTTGTTGTTTTAAGCTTCCTAAACGACTAATCGCTTGATCTAACTGTTGGCGACGCTGTATAATTTGCTGTTCTATTTGTTGAATTGCTTCACTTAAATCAGGGGTATGTTTAAGTTGATCATCGAGTAACCCTAACTGTCCTTCTATGCCACGAAGATCTTCTGATTTTTGCTGTTTTAACTGTTGCAATTCTTCCCGTCGTTGCTGTAATTTAGGATATTGATTTTCGGCTTGATTCAGTTTTTCTAAGCGAGTTAGCCACTGCTGTGCTTGTCTCAGTTCAGTTCGCACCTGATTATGTTCTTCTAATGAATAGCCTATTTCTTGTAATTTTTGCTCTAATTTAGTAATTTGCTGTTGAAATTCTGAGTTGGCTTGCTGTTGATTTAGTTCCTGTTCTAAAGAATATAATTGTTGTTCTAAATTAGGTTTTTGTTGTTGAATTTGAGTTAGCTTATTTTCAGCATCTTGTAATTTTGAATATTTAATCTCTGCCCAACGCCAGCGCTTTTCTTCGTTGCGAGCTAGGGCATGATCTTGATCGTGATAATTTAGTTTTTGTAGTTGAGACTCTAAAGATTTAAGCTGAGTAAAAAGTTCAATCGCATAATTTTCGGTTGACAGCGATCGCTCTATTTCTTGTGCTTCTAAATATATTTTTTGTAGCTGTAATTCTTCTTCGGCTAAACGGTCTAATTTGGCTTGAGTTTGCCCGCGTTGTTCTCGTAAACTTTCATAAGGTGCAAGTTCTCTTTCTAACTGACGATATTCATCTCTTAACCCTTCTATTTCTTTTTCTGAGACGGCAATTTGTTCATGAATTACCCAAACATGACTTCTGATCTCTTCCTGTTGTTGACGTTGTTTATCGACAACTAACTGATGGTGATGTTCATCCAATGGACGATCGCATAACGGACACAACGCTTGCTCTTCTCCTTGAGAAGATGTTTTTAATAATGCAATTTTTTGGTCTAATTCTGCTAACTGAGATTCATAATCTTGCTGACGAGAACTTAAACGCTCTAAAATATTATGACATTCTGTGCCTTTTTCCCGTATCCATCGTTGGTGAGTTTTCTTATTATCTAAATTGATAATTTGAGTATCGGTTTCTTGTAAAATTTCTTGTAACTGAGGCTTATTATTATGTAGGCGATACTGTAGTTGTTTAATAGAGGTAGATAACTCCTCTAAACGGGCATTATAACGTGCTTTGACTCGATCAATTTCTAATTGTAACTGCTGACGTTGTTGTAATAAGGGCGTAACTTGTAGCTGGAGTTGATCGAGTTGTTCTAAACGAGTTCTAGCGGCTTGTAACTCTTGTAAACCTGCTTCTACTTCTTCTTTTTTTGTTAAAATTTGCTGATATTCAGCTTCTTGTTGAGTGATATTCTCAATTTTAGTTTTAGCGGTTTGAATTTGCTGCTGTAATTGATTCAGTTGCTGTCGTTGTAATTCCTGTAAATGAGATTTATGTTGAGTGGTTTCTTGATAAGTTTTGAATTTAGCAGATAACGTCTCTTCAGTGGCTTGTAAAGTTTGAAATTGACTATATCCTGCTGTAATTGCCTGTTGCTGCTGCAACACCGCAACGAGTTCTTGTAAACTCTGCTGAGTCGTATTTAACTCTTGTTGTAAACGGCGCTCATCTTGGGATAAAGTTGTCAGTTGTTGCTGTTGTCCTTGACGTAACTTTTCCCAAGTTTGTCGTTGATACTGTTGATTTTGTAATTGCTTTAATTGTTCTTGGGCAGTAGTTTGTTCTTCTTGAACTTGATTTAAATTAGTTTCGAGTTGCTGAATTTGTTCGGTGATTTCATCTTTTTGCTGAAGTTGAGTTTGAGTCAGTTCTAAATTTTTCTGTAAAACTTCTACCTCAGCTTTTAACTGTTTAGAACGTTCTTTTGCTTGTTCTACTAATTTATCGTACTCGTTTAATTTTAATAAAGTTGCTAAAATTTCTTTACGTTCACTGGCTCGTTTCAACATAAACTCATCTGCCCGTCCTTGTCGTAAATAGGCAGAATTAACAAAGGTATCGTAATCTAATTTCAAATATTCTAATATCTTTTGTTGGGTTCCCCGCATTCCCCGTTCTGTGAGAACTTTAAACTTAATTTCATCCCAATTATGAATCACATCAGGCGGGTTTACTGCGATTTGAAACTCCAAATTTCCAGATTGCCCTCGCCGACGACTGCGAATCACTCGATAAAGGTTACCCTGATTAATAAAGCTAAAATCCACCCGCATTTCTTTCTCACCGAGGCGGATTAAATCTTCCTCTGAAGCGACTCGACTATTACCCCAAATTACCCAACCAATGGCTTCTAACAGGGAGGATTTTCCAGCACCATTTGCACCGCAAATACAAGCGGTATGGAGGCGGGTAAAATCAAGGCTGGTTTCTCGATAACTGAGAAAATTGATTAGGCTAAGTTTTTGTGGAATCATAGTAATATAATAAAACAATCTGGGGGAAATTGCATTCAAAAATTTTGTAGTTTGAATGATTGGAGTTGACTGATAATCCTTTATTAGGATAAAAACATCAAACTGATATCGTTTTTATATCGTCTCTGGATCAATATTTAACTCTCGTAGGCGCTGGTCATTAATGTAATGCTTTAAGCAAAAGTAGGAACAGTATTGAATCTAAGGTAGTTGAGCAAGAGTCGAAATGCCTAAGTCTTGTATTCTCGCCTTCTCCCCTTGGGAGACGCGCGCGCGCTCAACTCAATTGATGTAGGTTTTGCTGAGCTGGTGGTCAATATCATCAATGTACATGGGATATACTTTCCAGCCATCGGTGACATAGCAAAAACTGTGCCAGCACTTGATAATCAACCCAATTAATTCAAATGTTTGATGTGAATGGTCGCCAATTGTCCAAACAATAATTCCCTTGTTGTTATGGTTAACTACAGTTACTATCCAATACTTGTTCTTCTTACGACCAACAAAGGTTTGAAGTTGATCGATTTCAGTAATTTCTGGTATTTCAGCAATCCTCAGGCTCATCAGATAACGCTTGTGCTGCTTGTTTAATCCAATGCCCAGATAGTAGTGTGGTTGATATCTGTAACTCTGGCAATACCCAAATATGCCCATACCGTTGAGATACATCTTGATACACAGTTGTTTGACTTTAAGAGGATATCCTTTCGCAGTTGGGTGTTCTAGTACATACTGACAACTACAGCTTTTAGACTTGACGCGATTGTTTTCCAAGGGCGTTAGCCATTGTTGTTGGTTTGTGATGATGAGCATTTCGGACAGTCCATAGCGATGAGTTAACTAATAATTTCAACTATCTTCAGCTTAACTGCATTACATATCCACCAACGCCGAAAATACTTTATTTCTGATGGCACTATTTTGATCTGTCAATCTAATAGATTCTGTTGCATTGATAGTAATATCTCCAGCTTGTAAAGACTGAGTGTCTAAATTTTCTCCATCTTCAATATTTATTAAGCTAGAATCATTTAAAACTCCGCTGACGACTCGACTCCCACTAGAAATCTCTAAATTTCGAGCATTAATCGCAATACTACCCCCTGGATTACTAACAACTCCAGCAATAGCACCATTTATCAGTATAATATCTGCTCGTTGTATATTTGTAGGAAAGCTCAAACTACCAATTGATTGATTAACAATAGTTCCGGGATTTTCTCGAAAGTTTAGCCTAATGGGAATATTAATCGTTAATAATGGCGGCGCGTCGGGATTAGATGCGGCAAACTCTACGCTATTTTCAAATAAAATACTATCAGCCGTTGAAGAAAAAAATGATCCGCCCACATCTAACCGTGCATTCGGCCCGAATACAATACCGTTAGGATTAATTAAAAATAAATTAGCGTTTCCAAGTACGCCTAATGTTCCGAATATATTAGAAATATTACTTCCTGTAACTCTTGTTAGAATATTACTAATCGTTTCAGGATTAGAAAAATACGCACAACGTCCGTTATCTATATTAAATTCTTGGAAACTATGAAATAAATTAGAACCGCGAATTGCACCGCCGTCTATTCTATCGCTATTGATACCATGAATACTTTGATTAGGCACAACTATAGAATTTTCAGATCCTAAGCTATTATCAGGAATAATTTGAGACTGAGCAGGTAGTCCTGAGAGAATGAACGTACTAACAAAACTAATAGTAGAAAGTCGAGCGGTCAGTGAAACAACTGAGTTAGGAGTTAGCATTGTATAAGATCCAGAATAAAGGATAGTATAAAAAATATGATATGATTTTTACTGTTCAACTCTAACTGTATGAAATATTATCCAGGAATAATATTTAACTCAATCTGACTTGCATTTACATTTTGAACAAAAGCAATCAAATCATTTGTTTGACTATAAATTCCGGTTCCTACTCCAAAACCTTCTAAGCTTAAATCAATAAAGGTTAAATTATCAGTTTCGCTCACGAAAAGAAAATCTTCGATTAAATCAAAGTTAGTGATTAAGGCAAAATCTTCATCCCCTAATCCCACATAATATGATAATGATCCTGATCCGATATACAATCCATCCACCCCTTCACCACCAGAAAGTGTATCTATTTCGCCAAAACCGGGATTAGATAAGTTCAAAAAATCAATTCCATATAGAAGATCATTTCCCTTATCTCCTGAGACAAAATCATTACCCGATCCGCCCGCTAATATATCATCTTCTTGACCGCCAAAGACTCGATCATTTCCTTGACCACCGTTGATAAAGTCACTCCCTAAATTACCAAAAACTAGGTCATTTCCACCACCAATATCAGTAATCTCATCATTATCTCTACCCCCAAAAATTGTGTCGTCTCCTTCCGCACCATCCAGTAAATCTGCTCCTTGGTTACCAAAAATCAGGTCATTCCCCTCTAAACCCAGAATAGTATCATCCCCTTCTAAACCAAATAAAGTATCAATACTCACCTCACCAAATAATTCATCGTTGCCGGGTGTTCCGAGAATTTCTACCATAATATACCCCCTGAAATCTAGACAAATTTTAGTTAAATCTATTAAGGTAAAATATACCAACAGATTAGATTATTGTCGAGATCCAATTAAAGAATTTGTAATAATTCTTTTCACTCCAATTTGAACCAATTGCTGTAATTCTTCCGGTCGATCGACTGTCCAGGCAACAATATCAATCCCCTCTTTCTGGCTTTCTTTGACCCATTTTGGCTCTTCTAATAAAACTTTATACCAGCTACTGATAATTGCGTTTCCCATAGCTTTGGCTTTATTGAGTTGCCGCTCAAACTCAGATGTATCAGTGACAAAATATCCGATTTTTATCATAGGGCAAATTTGTCTACATTTCGCTAGAAACTGTTCATTGAATGATGTTAAAATTGATTTTTCTAAAAGATTGTTATCAATTAATAACTGAATTAATTGTTCAATATCTGATTCATTCCATTGACAATGAGGTTTTACATCAAAGTAAAGATATTTCTTGATTTGGAGCAAACAGCTTAATGCTTCAGTCAGGGTTGGAATTTTTTCTTGATAGAATTCATCGGAAAACCATGTGCCTGTGGGTAAATGCTTGAGTACTTTTAGTTTTTTCTCTTGAATTTTTCCTGGATGACCTGTAATTCTATCTAGATTTTCATCATGAAAAATGACGGGTATACCATCAGCAGAAATTTGTAAGTCAAATTCAATGGAGTCTGCCTGATGTTTAATAGCGGCTTTAAATGCTGCTAATGTATTCTCGGGTGCAATACTAGAAAACCCTCGATGAGCAATAATTTCTATATTCAAGATGAATTCCTCAAATCATTGTTTAATTTGTGCTAAAAATTGTCTAACGACTGTATTAAAGCTTGTGGGTTCTACCAGAAACGGCCAGTGATTTCCGGGAACGTTTTGAATGTTTAAATGCTTTAGATAAGCTTGGTAAGGCTTTAATTGCAAGTTCATTCGATTCACGCCTTTTTCTGGTTTAATAAATAAACTGGGAATATTTATGACTTGAGTAAAACCTGGCGTTTCCATAACGGCTGCAAAAATTTGATTACGAGCTGCAATGGTAAATTTACTCCCCCACATTCCGTTACTTTTCTGTTCAATTCCTCCTTCAAAAACGGCTTGTTGTAATTCACTCCAACCTGAATATTGACCCAGTTGACGAGCGTTTAATTCTGCTGCTGCAAAACCATCAAATGGCCCCATTCCTTTTAAGCAATCTAACCTTTGATAAACAATCGGTAAAGTTAGCTTAAAAATACTAGGCATCCGATTAATAAAAATCGGGTCAACGAGGATCATACTTTTAAATCGTTCTGGGTATTTATTTGCCCAAATGGGTAAGAGTTTACCACTCCAAGAATGCCCTAAAATATGAATCTTAGACCATTGTAATGAATCAAGGAAGGCTTCTAAATCTTTAATAATATCTTCAAAAGTATAACCATGATTGGGTTTTGTACTATTTCCATGTCCTCTCAAATCGGGGGCAATAATATGATAATCTGGGCTTAAACTTTCTGCTAAACTTCCCCAAACTAAAGCGTGATCGGCTAAACCATGAAGTAAGAGGAGCTTAGTTGAAGCTTGATTGTTATTTGTTCTATTATTTTTACCATTCCATTCTAAGTATGATAGTTTAATATTAGGAAGTTTTAAGCTTTTGCGAATTGGAATCATTGGATTAAAATTTAGTTAAGAATTGTTTGGGTCAAATCAGAATCTAGAATTGGCTGTTACAATCGCATAAAGAGGGCAGCTTGTCAATTTCTCTACAGTTATCATTCTCTACAGTTATAATGAAACAGCCTAATTTTATGCCATGGGAACAAGCTCAAGCGGCACTTCGTAAAATTTGGGGATATGACGAATTTAGGCCGCCTCAAGCCGAAATTATTCAAACCCTTCTAACCGGACAAGATGCATTAATTGTAATGCCAACTGGTGGTGGTAAATCAATTTGTTTTCAACTTCCGGCTATTTTAAAAACAGGCTTAACGTTGGTAATTTCTCCTCTGGTGGCGTTGATGGAAAATCAAGTTCAAGAACTACGAGAACATCAACTGTCTGCGGCTTTAATTCATAGTCAGATTTCTAAGTCTAACCGTCAGCAAACCTTATCAAAGCTACAAAATAATCAGTTACGGCTGCTTTATTTGTCTCCAGAAACGTTATTTAGTCCTTCAGTTTGGAATATTTTATCCCAATCTGATGTGATAATTAATGGTTTAATTTTAGATGAGGCGCATTGTTTAGTACAGTGGGGAGATACATTTCGTCCCAGTTATCGCCGTTTAGGAACAGTTCGAGACACTTTATTAAAAACTAAACCCAAAGGCACAAAAATTGCAATTGCTGCCTTCACCGCGACGGCTGACCCCACCGCACAACAGCTCATTCAATCAGTTTTAAAGTTACAAAATCCTCAACAATATTTACTGAATCCTTATCGAAAAAACTTACATTTAAAAGTTAAAACGGTCTGGACTCCTCACGGACGACAAAAACAGCTTTTTAAGTTTATTCAAACCTATCAAAAACAGTCCGGTTTAGTCTATGTTAGAACTCGTAAAGAAAGCGAAAATTTAACGAAAATATTACAGGCAAAACAATATAAAACAGCGGCTTATCATGGCGGATTAAGTGGAAGTAAACGCCGTCAAATTGAACAAGCTTGGTTACAAGATAAAATCCAGTTTGTGGTGTGTACTTCGGCTTTTGGGATGGGAATTAATAAACCCAATGTGCGTTGGATTGTACATTTTCAAGCACCTTGTTTACTCTCAGAATATATCCAAGAAGTCGGGCGAGGCGGACGAGATGGCAAGCCAGCAACGGCTTTAACTTTGGTGAGTGAACCAACCGGCTGGCTATACCCAGAAGATAAACAACGGCGAAAATTTATGACTGAAAACTTACATCAACAGCAACAAATTACACAGAAATTAGCAAAAAAACTACCTTTAAAAGGAGAGTTAACTGCTGTTTCTCGTCAACATCCTCAAGCAGCGATGGCATTGTCTATGTTACATAGTTGGGGACAGTTAACTTGGCGTGACCCATTTCATTATATGATTTTGACTCAAAAGTCTAAACAGGATTTAAATCATAATCAAAATGCCATTCAAAAAATGACTCAATACCTTAATATTCGTCAATGTCGCTGGCAGTTTTTACTCCAAGCATTTGGTTTTACAACTGAGGCGGAGTTAATGGGATGTGGACATTGTGATAATTGTAAACAATCGTAAAATTATGTGTTATGATTTAAACGTTGCGGTTCAAGTATCTTAATGGTTATCCTTGAGTAATTCTACTGTTCCTTGATAACCATCCACTCTCACCCGCTGTCCATCCTTAAAATAGCGCATCGCATTCGGAATATTCATCACGGCTGGAATTTGATATTCTCGCGCAATAATTGCACCGTGAGAAAGCTGTCCGCCGACTTCGGAAATAATCGCTTTCCCCATTAATAATAATGGTGACCAACCTGCATCTGTATAGGGTACAACTAATATATATTGTTCATTATTGGTTAAATCAATTGCTAAGCTCGGGCAAACTTTAATGATACCTTCGACACAACCGACGCTTGCCGGAATACCTTGTAATTTATTATCTTGATTGGGTGTAATTTGAGTTGCAGGAGATGATTTTGGTAAGATATTTCCGTAGACAACTTTAGGAACCGTTCTAGTTTTATCCTGTTCAAATTGTTGACGACATTGATTGACTTTTGTTAATAGCGAACTAGAGTTATTGTCTTGAATCCAGGCTTTTATTTCAGAATATTGTAAATAAAAAATATCTCCCGGCTGAGATAAAATCTCTGTACTAATTCCTCGCTCTTCAATGGCTAAAAAAGTCCAGCGTAACTGTGCTAAAAGTTGATTATAAACGGTTGCAATATTTGCTTTAGTTATAGCCTGGGGTTGACAGCGTGAAAGTCGCCACTTTTGCCATAAGTTGAGTTGAATAGTTTCATCTTTATTAGGCTTTGAAGATGGTTTTTGAGCCAAATTTAATAACAAGTTTTTGAAGGTTTCTGCTTGTTCTCGCCATGTTGGAACCGCAATATCTGTCCCCACTTCACTTAAATATCCATAAGTTTCTAACCATTTTTCAAATTGATTTTGTATGGCTTGATTCTGTTGAAAAACATCTTGTAAATTTTGTTTATTTTCGGCCTTAAGTTGTTGCAGTTGAGTTGCTAATTGCTGTAAAGCAGTCATAGAAGCCACTTCAGGAGCATTTTCTGCGGATAACCACTCTTGAGGAACTTTAAAAATCCCTTGTCGAATTGCTAATCCAATCGGCCCTAAAATATTATAGTAAGTAATAGGTTTTAATAACTGTTGAATCAATTCAGCCCGTTCTAACAGTTGCGGTAAAGACAGCGTATTTAAGTTAATATTTTGAGTATAATATTCTTGATTTAACTGTTCTAAAGCTGGGTTAAATAGTTGTTCTTCGTCTCGTTTAAATGCTTTAACAAGTTGTCGTTCTCGTTGAACTAATCGCCATAAACCGGGTAAAGAAGAACTGACTTTTGCCAGGGGCGGTTTGCCCATCTTTTGTCCACGTAAGAGAAACTCTAATCCTTGCTCGGGTAATCCCATCATCCGAAAGATTTCACCCAGTAATGTGGCGTTAAAATAGGCATGAGAACCGAGTAAAGTTGCCGTTTCTTCAAAGTTTAATTTAGCGGCTCGGTTTCCTAATACAATCGTAAAAATTTCTCCCCAGACTCCACAAGTTAAAGGACGATTAATTGACCAAGTTAAGGGAGGAATCACTCCGGGAATGACTTCTGCGGCAATCGTTCTTGTCCAAATGGGGCGTAAATTAGTAATTGGCCGACTTTGTAAAATCCAGATTTTTTCACCATCCCAACTCCACTCAATATCTTGAGGAATCCCATGATAAAATGCTTCAATTTTTTGAGCAATTTCGACTAACTCAATAATGATAGATTGTGGTAAAATATCATTAGATTCAATGGTTTCTGAGGGATTAATTTCTACTTCCAAATGTATGGGTGTTTGTTGTCCGCCAACAACCGCTTCTGCGCCGCCCGGCAAGGCTTCAATGATTACTTTAGCACTGCCATCAAGGGGATTTCGACTAAACATTACCCCCGAGACTTGCCCCTGTAAATACGGCTGAATTAGAACCGCCATTCCGGTTTCAGGAAGTTGTCGCTGCCGACGATAATCAACCGCTGTTTCACTGTTATAAGATTGGCGGCACTGTTCAATTGCAGTTTGTAACGCTTGGGGATGGGATACAGGGCCAATGGTTTCATATTGTCCGGCGGCGGAGTTGGTTTCGCTATCTTCTCCCACGGCAGAGGAACGAACAATTAAAGGAAAACTGGAGGGGGGTAAAGAGATATCCGCAGGGGTAGGTGTTTCAGCGGAAATCACCCAACCGGGAAGAATATTAAACCCAGCGCGTTGAAGTTGGCTGAGTCGTGTGGCTTTCTCACCGCAGCTTGAAACATCAAGTTTGTTATCTAGCGAAAGTAAACTTTTGTTCATATAACGTTCCCAGTCATCACCCTGACGTAAGTTAATCAGCAGCAGTTCCAATGCTAAACCACTGGCGGCTATCAGTTCCAAAATAGAGAGAGGTTGTTGTTGGATATGATGCCACAATCCTAACCAAATGGGGGCGGTTAACACTCCCCAACGTACCCCCCGGAGTCGCGCCTGAGTGGCGGTGAGGCGACTCTGAAATCGTCCGAATTGCCAAATCAGCCAACCGCTAAAACCTGTTGTGAGTGCCACGACAGGGGAGTAGAATAAAAAACCCCAAGTGACATTAGTGACACCACCGCCTTGAGTGCAAAAATAACGTCCTGCCACTAATGCAATTAATCCAATTAACCCAACTGCGGGTGTTTGGGGAAACCAGAATTGAGCCAGAAAAATAGGCGTAATTCCTCGTAGAATTTCTGTGATGACTCCAATAATTCCGGCTACAGTTCCCCCTTGGGTAAAAGCCGCACTCACACTGACATTTCCCGTTCCCAATTGAGTTAGATTTTTACCGGAGAACGCTCGAACAATGAAGCGAAGAAAAGGGATACTACCTAGTCCAAAACAAATTAGAAGAAAAAAGAGTGTCAGCCACATTTTTTTAAGTTATAAAGTTTTTATTCACCTTCCATATCATCATTTCCCACCCCTTGAATAATTCGAGACAGTTGACTTTTCTCATTCACTGCAATTCTTGTGGGGGAACCACTAATAATTCGTTCATAATCCCGGAATGAATCAGTGATTTCAGGGCCATGTTCAGTAATCGTGTATTCTCGAATGCCTTTATCATGCCAAGATCCTCGCATTTTAAATACGTTAATGGCTCGGCACATTTCCCCTTTAATTTCGACATATTGCAACATCAAAATCGTATCTGTAATCGTTGAAATATGGGAATCTGTAATCGAATGTGACCCCATAAATTGATCGGTTGTGTTGGTAAAGAAACCCGTAATCTCTTCTTGTTTGGCATATCCGGTTACCCCAATCACAAACTGTCTAAAGGCATTTTGGCTGACACCGCGTGCTAGTGCGGATAAAGAATCAATGGCAATGCGAGAGGGTTTAAACTCAGAAATTTCTGATTTAATCATTTGTAAGTGATCCTCTACTCCGGCTGATTCAGGATAGCTACAGAGAATTTTAAGTAAACCTTTACGCTCCATTCCTTCAAAATCAATTCCCCAAGAATTTGCATTTCGTAATAGCTGAGCGCGGGATTCTTCATAGGCAAATAAAATGGCTCGTTCTCCACTGAGACAAGCATCTTTAATAAAAATACTCACCAGTAATGTTTTCCCTGTTCCTGTCGCGCCTGTCGCTAAAATAATTGAATCTTTAAAGAAGCCGCCGCCACACATTTCATCTAATGTTTCATTACCCGAAGAAACCCGAGTATTAGAAGAACGTTGAGTTAAACGCATTGCACCCAAGGGGAAAATACTAATTCCGTTATTTGTAATGGTAAAAGGATACTCTCCTTTCATATGAGTTGTACCTCGAAGCTTGAGGATTTCGACGGTGCGGCGGCGACGTTCTCCTTCTAAAACATTACGAAGAATAATCACATTATCCGAGACAAATTCTTCTACACCAAATCGCGCCACTAAGCCATATTCTGCTTCTCTTTCTGTCGTCATGACTGTTGTTGCTCCCACCAGCTTAAGCCGAGCAACTAAGCGAAAAATCTCTCGACGTACGACTCCGGCTGCATCATATTGTTGGAAGACAGCAGTCACTGAATCAATCGAAACTCGCTTAGCTTTATACTTACGAATTGCATATTGAATCCGTTCAATTAAAGCCGATAAATCAAAATTTCCGACAATATCTTGTCCTTCTGGATCGGGGGAGGCATCTAATATAAAAAGTTTTCCTTGATCGATTAACTTTTGTAGATCCCAACCAAAACTATAGGCATTTTTAATAATATCATTTGGCGCTTCTTCAAATGTGACAAGAATTCCCGGTTCATCAAAATGAACAATCCCATTGTAAAGAAATTGAACCGCAAATAACGTTTTTCCGGTGCCTGAAGTCCCGCTAATTAAAGTGGTTCGTCCAATCGGCATTCCTCCGTGGCTGACATCATCAAATCCTTCAATCAGGGTGCGAATTTTTTGTACACTAATCAGTTTCCGTCCATCTTGAATTTCTTCTGTGATATTTTCACTCATAATTGCGATTAAAAAATTTTTTACTTCAAATGAAACTTAATAAATCTATTGATATATTTAGCATAAAACATGATAGTACTGCTAGTTGCAATATCAGTCCAGCTTAAAGATGTCGATTGAGTATTTGAAGAATTGTACAGTCATTATTGAGCGCTCCTTGCAAAAGATAGATTAGCCCAGTATGATGATCAAATCCTTATATTACGAGTTGCCTTCTTCATCGCTTAACTCTTCATAGAGTAGATCTAAGCCAATCAAGACTCTCTCACGGTCTGAGAGATCTCCAATAATTTTACGAACCGGAGGAGGTAATATCTTAGACAATGTTGGCGTTGCTAAAATTTTATCCTCTTCAGCCAATTGGGGATTTTTCAGGACATCAATCACCTTCAAAGCATAAACCCCTTGAAATTCCTTTTCAAGGATATCTTTAAGTGTTTTCAACGCGCGCACCGAGTTGGGAGTATTCCCCGCAACATACAATTTAAGGACATAAGTTTTCTTTAAGGGACTCATAAAAATTCATGTACTGTAGGATAATTTGAAGTTTGTTGATGATGGGTTAGATTTTCTTACGAGTTTTAAGTTACCATGCTTGATGCAAGCGCGATATGGAGAATTGCAATCTCATACTGATAATCGCGATCTGTTCAACCTAACCTGAGACTAGATGGTTGTAAATCTTAATAATTTCTTAATAAATAATCAATGAATTTTAAGTTACTTTAAGAAGGGATCTGTGGCTTAAAATAATGAATAAATATCAAGACTCTTTTGGAATTGAGCGGCGATACATTTCACAGATATGAGCCATAATATCAATCAAGGTTAATCGATAATCTAAAAGCATTTCTTCACTCCGTCCTTCTAACTTTAACTGTTTGGATAATTGATCCATTAACTCCATATGAATTTCAACAATCCGGCTAATCGGAATATCGGCAAAAAATGCGATGTTAACGTACTCGTCTATTTTCTTATTTAGATCGGGATCTTTGGAAAAATAGTTTAAAACAATTTGACGATATTTTGATTTTAATTGGTCTAACAACTCCTGACGCTCTGTTGTAGACAGATTTCGTATGAAATTGCGGGGGTTTCTCTTATAATACACACCAAGGTATCCTAATCGCTCTTGCAATTTCTCAGCAAGCCGTTTCTGCTGAGGCTCAATAAAACGAGTTAATTCAGTCGGCGTATCTGATGGTGAGGATGAATCATTCAAGCGTGTGGTCACGGCATGGGTAACAAACTGTCGGATGGCTTGAGCGATATAATTATCAATCTGATCGAGTTGCTCAATGCTTACTTCTACTTCATAAGAATGATAAACAAAATCAGTTTTGGGGTAGAGGCTGGTGGTTAAGTCTTCTACCGCCGTTTGCTCGCTTGAAATCGGTTGAGGATCAACAACAACGATGGGTAGAAAAATATATTGTTGTTGCAATTGATCCGCTAAAAAACTAAAGTCCTCATCCCAAACGACCACTAAACAATCAACTTGATGATGTTCGTCGATGATGTACTTGATAAACTCTGTAATTGAGTTGATTTCGAGCAAGACATAGCGTTCCCTTTGTAAACTGGCCATGATACCCTTTCTCAAGGTGTCAGACGGCGCATACATACAGAGGGAGATTTGAGGATGCTGAGTTGCGGAGGAATTTTGAGTCAAATCATTTGCCTTAGAATCATGATGCGATTCTCTCTCCATCATCAACATTGTTAGATCTCATGTCACTATCTTTGATGTATTGTAACAAATCTTAACTATATTTTGACAATTTTAATCTGACAGAGACTGTTCAGGACAAATTACAGGATTGATGGTATGGGAGTGCAGTCGTTGAAGCGGTATAGCTAAAAGAGTATAGCATTTGTCCCAACACAAAAATTGACAGGATATGATCTGTGATCATATCCCGCAGCAGCATTATCTGATTGTTAAACCATCCCCAGACTCAATCGGCGATCGCTAACTGCAAACGACATTGCCTCAGCAGTAGCATGATAGAGTCGTATTCCTCAACCATCGTACATCTAATAAGCCAGGGTTTCTAAAGTCTCTCGTAGATAACGTTGAACTTGCCCGTCTAAATTCAAAGATTGAACATCAGCCAAACTTTGGTGTTCTAACTGCCAGCGCTGAAAACCCGAACTCGCTGCGATCGCCTGTTTTAAACTCTGCCAAATCTGAGAATCTTCCGACCATTGTGGGTTAGTACTGTTTGTTTGAATGTCCGAAGTTGAATAAGCCATTGTTTGTATATCCACTAAAATATCAATACCATTACTATCAGCAATTGCTCTCACGATCATTGAGAGCAGAATGCTCTCGAATTAAATGGTTTTTTTCTATTGTTACAAATATTTAGCGAAAATGCCTGTAGCAAGGCTTACTTTTTATCTATTTAGCCTGAAGTATTAGAAGAAGAAATCGGTAAAATTTGCTCAACCTGCCAACCGAAGATAGAAAACCAGTGCCGAATTTCGCTTTCACCTAAAGGAGAAGTTTGAATAAAATCGTCACGTTTGGTCAATAACACCCCCATTACACTACTGGGAATCAGACAAAATAGACTACAACCCAAACAACCCATCGTTGCCAATAATAACCCCATTCCATGCCACTGGGGAAATATCCCCGCCACATGACTCACCCAAACGTTCACGCGGTTGACCTGGGACAACAGGATAATCAGCAAAACTGTCGTAACCAGAGATAAAGTCTGATTCAGTTTAGTCCGAAAACAGCTCAAAATCCGTCGTTGTACTAACGTTAAAGTGTTGGGTTTAACTGCAACTAATAAAATACTAAAGATATAAAATGGGCGATACAACTGCATCCACAGTATCGGTGCAATACCCACAGTGGCGACTAACCCTAACTCTAACCAAAACGGCAGTAGCGGCGTACCAATGGCAAATCCGACGGCAAACAGTCCAAACCAGATAGGCAGTGTAATTAAACCGGCAAAATGAATCCAGAGAAAGGGTTCAAAGCGAAATGATTCTGTCATAACTAATTATTCAACCTTCCTTCTTTAGTTTACAAAAGTTTTTTTCAATACCACCCGGCAATAGAATACTATCAACAGACTCTACAAATTGATCAAGAAATTAGCAACCGTCAAAGAGAAGCTATAGCAATATTACCTGATTTATAAAAAGCGGTGCGACAGTCGCGTGCTTCTTACAAAAGTTGTTCATGGGGGAAACCCCCAAGTAGAGGAAGTTCGCACCATGTGCGCGCACCAAGAGAAATGGCTCAATTTTAGCCTGGGGATACCCCCAGAGAACCCCTTGCGGTTTTCTGTTACCAATTGTATTGGATTAAGCGCCATCTTCAGCTAAACTAAATAGCAGTAAATTCTAATATTATGGTGCGCGAGAATAGGTAGGGATGAAAATTCTTCACGGAACCTGGATTCCCCAAGTAGACGCTGAATTTCTCCAAACTGGAGCCTTTTTTCTCTGGGTAGAGACAGAAACCACTCCCAAGACGTGAAAAAAACAGTCCCCAACCCGCCATCCCAAACAGTTAAATCAGGATCAATTGTTGAGTTTTTTGAGGGATGAATTAAAACTGCCTGCACCCAAATACGGCACACTCAGTCAGAATCTCGCAACAAAATATTTCCTGCTTCCTAGTAGTGAAAATGAACCCGTCCCTGCACCTGAATTAAGTCGTTATCTAGAAATTGAACCGCCACCCAATGGAAACCCTGGGAAATTGATTGCTATCATCTGCAAGGCAACTTAAGAGAATATCAGAAACGAGGGGTTTCATGGATTCAATTTTTAGAACAGTTAGGGTTAAATGCAGAAGTGTTGAATGTTAGTGAAAAGACTTAAAAAAGAGCCTCTAATTTGATAGACTAGAGGCTGATAAATTTTAAAAAACTAATAGCTGTATGGTATCAAACTTTTCCCACCTCGTCAAAAATCTC
>JBARXJ010000052.1:0-12185 GCA_049647265.1 Microcoleaceae cyanobacterium | reverse complement strand
GGTGGCACGCCGTATCGCACTACTCCTAATTGACGGAATTGTCCGCAAATAATAGTATGGAAACCCCAGAGAGATTTGACGGCATTTGACTACATTTGACTACATTTGCGTACAAAGTTTATTATACATGATCTCGGCGGGGGGAAATGAGGTGCTTTCACGCCCGTCAGACACCGCACGTGGCGATCGCCATAACTTAAGCTCTTAACTCTATGAGATGCTTTTGTGGAGACTTTGCACCCGAGTTTTGATCAAAGTTGTCATTGACTTATTATCTATTTTTTTAATCGGAATTTCAATAATAAATTCTGTCCCTTTTCCAAGACTTGATTGACAATCGATATATCCAGAGTGAGTTTCTGTAATAATTTGATAGCTTGTGGATAATCCGAGTCCCGTACCTTTACCAATGGATTTTGTGGTGAAAAACGGCTCAAAAATCTGCTCTTTAACATCTTCTGACATCCCACAGCCATTATCTACAATCCTAATTCTTATCCTCTGATCAGAGCTCAATTCAGTATTAATTTCAATCACTGGATTTTCAGTTTTATTTTCCTCAAAGCTATCAATTGCGTTGGTAATTAGATTAGTAAAAACTTGATTGATCTGAGCAATATGACAATTGACTTGAGGAATATTACCGTAATTTTTAATAATTTTAATTTCCGGATGCTCCCGATCCTCTTTGAAGTGATGTTGTAATATCAGTAGAGTTTCTTCTATTCCTTGTTCAATATTAGCAAGTTTAATTCCCGTTTTTTCTAAACTTGAAAAGTTTTTTATTGATGAGACAATATCGCGAATCCGTGAGGCTCCTATTTCCATCGAATCGGTCAGTTTTTTCCAATCTTCAACTATAAATTCTAATTCTATTTCTGTTTCTAGTTGTTGAATTTCTTCAGTCGGAGAACGAGTATTCTGACGGTATGCTTCGAGTAACGTGATTACATCCTGGAAATATTGACGAATATATTTTAGATTTCCATAAATAAAACTAACAGGATTATTAATTTCGTGAGCCATTCCTGCTACCACTTGTTCTATTCCTTTCATTCTTTCGGCTTGAATCTGTTGCAAGCTAAGTTCAAGTTTCCTTGCTTTTTCTTCGGCTTTTTTCTCTGCCCACTTCCGGCGATCAATTTCTTGTTTTAATTTGAGCTGAGTTTCAATACGAGCTAACACTTCTGCTATAAAAAAAGGTTTAGAAATATAATCAACTCCACCCACCTCAAATCCTTTGATAATATCTTTAGTTTGGTCTAGAGCGCTCATAAATATAACCGGAATTTCTTTAGTTTTATGATTTTCTTTCAAACGCCGACAAACTTCATAGCCATCCATTGTTGGCATCATGATATCCAGTAAGATTAAATCAGGAATATTTTGCTCAATCTGATTTAAAGCATCTTCTCCTGTTTCAAATAAATACAGATTGTAGTCTTTTTTAGACAAAAGCCGCATCAGAATCTGTAAATTATTTGGGTAATCATCAATTAAAAATATAGTGGGTTGAGGGGTTGAGGAGTTAATTGATTTGAGCATTTTTTCAATTCATCTATAATAAGTACTGATCTAGAGCATGAAGATCAACGTAACTGCTACCCTGGGGACTACTACTAACAAGATTTGTTGATATCATATTATATAAAGTTTAATCAGAAAAATCTATATTTAAGGAATCATAACAACTTGAATTGATATAACGAATGAGAACTTTTATTTTATTCACATTTGTACATCATTGCAAGTGTGTGTACTATCAGCCAGGAGACATAGCAGTACAAGATTTGGTTAGGACAATCCTAAATTCTAAAACTCTCTGCTGAGTATACTGTTCCCTCTCTATAGCGCTGGCGCGCAATAGGGCTAAAGCCCATGGCTACCGCTAAGGCTGACGCTAAGGTGCGCGTTCACTATGAGTGATTACGAAGGCCATCGCCTCTCCGCACGGAGATATCACGCCCGGTCGCACCGCTGTTCCCAACCCCCCTTTCCAAGGGGGGACTGAGGGGGGATTCAACCCTGTTCTAAGAGCGCGTAGCGCTATATAACTCAAGCTTTTAACTTTACGAGATGCTGTTGTAGATATTTTTTACCCGAGTTTTTGATCGTTTTCGTTGAATTATTCTCTATTTTTGTAATCGGAATTTCAATGATAAATTCTGTCCCAACTCCGAGAGAAGATTGACAATAAATATGTCCCGCGTGAGTTTCTGTAATAATTTGATAGCTTGTGGATAATCCCAGTCCCGTACCTTTACCGACTGGCTTTGTGGTGAAAAATGGCTCGAAAATTTTATCTTTGATCTCCTCTGAAATCCCACAGCCATTATCTGCAATCCGAATTCTTATGCTCTGATTGGATATCAATTCCGTATTAATTTCAATCACTGGATTTTCAGTCTGATCTTTCTCAAAGCTATCAATCGCGTTGGAAATCAGATTCACAAAAACTTGATTGAGCTGATTAATATAACAATTGACTTGAGGAATATTACCGTAATTTTTAATCACTTGAATGGTTTGATTATGCTGATGTTTTCTGAAGCGATGCTGCAATATCTGTAGAGTGTCCTCTATTCCTTGTTCGATACTAGCGAGTTTAATTCCACTTTTTCCTAAGCTGGAAAAATTTTTCAGTGATGAGACAATATCCCGAATCCGTGAGGCTCCTGTTTCCATCGAATCGATTATCTTTTTCCAATCTTCAACTAAGAATTCTAATTCTATATCTGTTTCTAACTCTTGAATTTCTTCAGTCGGAGGATGATAATTCTGACGGTATGCTTGAAGTAACGTGATTACATCTTGGAAATATTGACGAGCATAGTTCAGATTTCCATAAATAAAGCTGATAGGATTATTAATTTCGTGAGCCACACCGGCGACGACTTGTCCTAATCCTGACATTTTTTCGGCTTGCACAAGCTGACTTTTCGTTCTTTTCAATTCTTCTAAGTTTTTTTCAAGTTCTATTGCTTTTTCTTCGGCTCGTTTCTCTGCCTGTTTACGTTGTTCAATTTCTTGTTTGAGTTTTTCGTTGTATTGTTTTAATTGAAGCTGAGTGTCTACCCGAACCAAAACTTCCGCTAGAGCAAAAGGTTTAGAAATATAATCAATTGCACCCGATTCAAATCCTTTAACAATATCGCGGGTTTTCTCTAAAGCACTAATAAATATAATTGGGATGTCTTTTGTTTCCGGATTAGACTTTAAACGCCGACAAACTTCATAGCCATCCATTGTTGGCATCATGATATCCAGTAAAATTAAATCAGGAATATGTTTATCAATATTATTCAAAGCGGCTTCTCCGTCTTCAAATATATACAGATTATAATTTTTTTTATACAGAAGATTCCGTAGAACCCGTAAATTTTCTGGGTTATCGTCAATTAAAAAGATAGTAGATTGAGACTCTGATTGAATTGACTGGATCATGATTTTAAAGTGGATGAGGGTGAAAACTAATCGGGACAATGAACATCAATACAACGGGTCGATGAGGGTGGATAAATTAAACAGTCACGTTAGTATAATATCAGACTGACCTGATAGGAAAGATCAATACTAGGAAGTGGATAATAATTTGACTAGGGTTAATACAACAGATGTTCCTTTAATCTTTACCCAATCTTCACAAAACTCGGCGTTTATGTAGAATTGAATAAATATATAGTATACCATCTGTAATAGACATCTTTATATCTTAATCAACTTTTCTAATGAATAGTTTGTATCTAAAGGATGAAATTTAACATAAAGAAAAAATTGTTAAAAAGCTGAGATTTTTTTGACTAGAGAGAATTGTCTCAGAGCTGTGGCGATTAACAATCAGTCCTTGGTATGTCTCAGAACCTCCGGATTCACGCTAGAATTGAGGCAAGATTAAAAAAGTCTACAAAAATACATATTTATACACACTAATCAAGCAGAAGCTGGAGGAGCAGGCGTGGCTTATAACAAAACTTTATCGGACAAACCCTCTCAGGAGGAACCGTCTTGGTATCCTGTACCTCAGAGGGCAATCAGAAAGGAATTTAATCCTGAACTGACGGGTAACCTGGTTGAAAAGGATACATTAGTCGAACCACAGGATCGATCGTCGATGTTAGATGCACAACCGGACATTGAAACAGAAATAGATGCCACACCTCCCGCTCAACCTAAATCGGGTAATCTCAATGGGGTCATTCTCGGGTTAGTTGTTGGCATTGTTGGAACCGTTGGGGCGATGCATTTTCTTTCCTCAGGTGAAAAAACCGAAACCGCCTCAACCCCACCCGTTGCAGTTGTGAGTGAGTCGAGTTCTAGCGCCGCTCAAACCGTTACCGTCACTCCAGTCCAGTTAGGCACAGTACAACAGACTTTAGAAGCCACAGGAACCGTAGAAGCCTATGATTTATTGCCTGTATTGCCTCAGGCTAGCGGACTACAAATTCAGCAAGTATTAGTCGATCAAGGGGATTTGGTGCAACAGGGGGAGGTTATGGCTGTTTTAGATAACTCCATTATCCAGACCCAAATTCTGCAAGCCCAGGCAGAGGTAGAGTCTCAACGTTCTGCTGTATTGCAACGACAAGCGGCTTTAGGACAAACTCAGGCTAATTTAGCCCAGGCCGAAGCCGGGGTCGTTGAAGCCCGCTCAATATTAGTGCAGAAGCAAGCGCGACTGGCCGAAGCCAAAGCCAATTTAGCCCAAGCGCGGCGAGAAGTGGAACGTTACGAACAACTCACCGATGCCGGGGCAGTTAGTCGCCAGGAGTTAGAAACCCGCATTACCGCTGCCCAAACCGCCCAGGAAGCAGTACGAGTGGCCGAAGCTGATATTAGCGCGGCTCAAGCTCAAATTCAGAGCGCTCAGGCACGCATTCAAAGTGTGCGGGCAGATGCACAGAGTGCCGAGGCTAATATTCGCACGGCTGAAGCTCAGGTCCGTAGTCGTCAAGCCGCAGTCGAACAGATTAAAACTCAGTTACAGCAAACCACTGTTTCTTCACCCGCCACAGGAATTGTTGCTGAACGTTCCGCCCGAGTCGGAGATGTGACCAATGGGAGTAATAAGTTGTTTTCAATTATTGCCGAAAACCAGTTAGAATTACAGGTTAAAGTGCCGGAAACTCAGTTACCTCAAGTTAAAATTGGCGCGCCTGTTTTGATTACATCGGATGCGGATCAAAACTTAAAAGTTCGCGGACAAGTGCGAGAAATTGCTCCGTTAATTGATCCAGACAGTCGTAAAGCAACGGTTAAAGTGGATTTACCGCCGATGCGATCGTTGCCGAATTCGATGTTAAGACCGGGGATGTTTTTACGGGCGGAAATTACCACAAATACCACTCAAGGTTTAAAAGTTCCGGCTAAAGCGGTTATTCCTCAAGCGGGTGGTGGCTCGATTGTTTATCGCTTAACTGGGGATGATACAGTTGAGGCAACAACGGTCGAAGTGGGTGAATTAGAAGGGAGTTTTAATGGGGATTTATCGCAAGCGATGGTAGCGGTGAAACAGGGGTTAAGGGCTGGCGATCGCGTGGTTGTTTCAGGCGCAGCTTATCTCAAAGATGGCGATCGCGTTAATGTGGTCAGACAAAATTAAATACTCATTGATTATAAGATGAATCAACTGATTATTTATGATGCCGCAGAGCAACAATGGCTCCGATTTGAGAATCCCATTGAAGTGATTCAAGCTGATTCAATTCCTCAGGTTTTGAGTCAATTTCAACGGCTGAATCAATTGATTGAACGGCATCAATATTATGGTGCAGGTTTTATGAGTTATGAAGCGGCGGCGGCTTTTGATCCGAATTTAGACACTCACAGATTAACTGATTTTCCGTTATTATGGTTCGGGGTTTATTCTGCTCCTGAAGCGATTGATATTGCTGAATTAACGGAAGCTAAAAATCAGATAAAATTAGATTGGGTTCCTACCCTGAGTCAAATAGAGTATGAAAAGGCGATCGCCAAAATTAAACAATATATTTATCAGGGAGATACCTACCAAGTTAACTATACTTATCGTCTCAAAGCGGATTTTATTGGTAATTCTTGGAACTATTTTTTACAACTGATTCAGGCTCAACCTGTTAATTATGCGGCTTATTTAGAGACTGAAACGTTTACGATTTGTTCGGCTTCACCGGAATTATTTTTCTGTTTAAATGGGGATAAAATTACTGCTCGTCCGATGAAAGGAACGGCTTCTCGGGGTTTAACTTTAGCGGAAGATCAACAGTTAGCAAAAGCGTTACAATCTTGCCCGAAAAATAGAGCGGAAAATGTAATGATTGTGGATATGCTTCGCAACGATATCGGACGAATTGCTGATTTTTATAGTGTGCAAGTTCCGAGTTTATTTGATGTAGAAAAGTATCCGACACTGTGGCAAATGACCTCTACTGTTGCTGCTAAAACTCATCAATCTTTAGATGATATTATGACTGCGTTATTTCCTTGTGCTTCTATTACAGGCGCACCTAAACGGCGGACAATGGAAATAATTAGAGAATTAGAAACCACTCCTCGTAAAATTTATACCGGATCAATTGGCTTTATTACGCCTCAACGTCAAGCGCAATTTAATGTTGCAATCAGAACCGTTTTAATTGATAAAATAACAAATATAGCAGAATATGGTGTCGGTAGCGGTATTGTTTGGGACTCCGATAGTCAGGCAGAATATATTGAGTGTCAGACCAAAACTCGGTTTTTAAAAACCTGTCCTCAGCCGTTTCAACTGTTAGAGACGCTTCTCTGGGAAGCCAATACCGGTTATTTTTTACTGGATTATCATTTACAACGATTACAAAATTCTGCTATTTATTTTAACTATAATATAGAGTTAGAAAGGATTAAAAATAAGCTTATTGGTATTACGGATAATCTTAAAGAAAAATCTTATAAAATTAGACTATTAGTGAGTGCAACAGGAGAGATTAATTCGGAAGCCATTCCTTATTCACAACCGATAAAGACTCAACCTGTTAAGCTGCGTTTGAGTCCAACTGCGATAGATTCATCTAATCCTTTTTTATATCATAAAACCACAAATAGAAGCGTTTATCAACAAGCCAAAGCGAATACTTTAGACTGTGATGATGTTATTTTGTGGAATGAACGCGGAGAAATTACAGAAACCTGTATTTATAATATTATTGTAGAACATAACGGCGAATACTTAACGCCTGCGGTTAATTGTGGGTTACTGGCTGGAACTTATCGGCAACTGTTAATTGATAAAAAAGAGATTAAAGAAGCAATCCTTTCAAAGGATATATTGACAAAAGCTAACAATATTTATGTGATTAATTCAGTACAAAAAAGGCGTGAAGCCGTCTTACTCCTCTGAATTGTCTGAGTATTGGTTCCACGGCGTTGTAGATTCTGCTGCTCTTTTTATCGGATTTGAATCTATTTTATAAACATCCGATTCTAATAACTCTAACTGTTGCCGTTTTTTCGGCTTTGGCTTCGGTTTATAACCTTCTCCTCGTCGTCGTTCAGAGGTTCGTTCTTCGCTAGTATTTTCTGCCACCACTTCATATAAAATCGCTTGTTTATTGGCTGTTTTTCCCTTTCTTAAAACTCGCCCTAAGCGTTGGATATATTCTCGTTCAGAACCCGTACCCGATAAAATAATTGCAATTTGGGCATCAGGAACATCAACCCCTTCATTTAACACATGAGAAGCCACTAATATTTTATATTTGCTTTCCCTAAAATAACTTAATATTTTATGGCGTTCTTTAACAGGGGTTTGATGAGTAATTGCCGGAATTAAAAATGCTTGAGAAATCCGATAAACCGTCGTATTATCAGCCGTAAAGATTAACGTTTTTTCCGGATAGTGTTGAGATAATAAATCCGTTAAAACCCTAAATTTTCCTTCTGTTCCTAACGCGATTTCTTTAGTTCGACGATGGGCTAACATGGCTTTGCGTCCCGCAGGCGATCGCGCACTCGACATGACAAATTGTCGCCAACCGTCTAAACTGGATAACTGAATATGATTTTGCCGTAAGAACTCATTTCTAACCTGCATTTGTTGTTGATATTCCTGTTGTTCTTTAGCAGAAAGTCGCACCATAATTTTAACAACTTTATGATCTGCCAGGGCTAAACCCGCTAATTGTTCAGGGGTTTTATGATAAACAATTGAACCAATTAACCCATTTAAATCACTATGTTTACCATCAGAACGATCTGGGGTTGCCGTCAGTCCTAAACGATACGGGGCAATAGAATATTCTGCAATAACTCGATAAAAATCTGTTGGTAAATGATGACATTCATCAAATATAATTAAACCATAACGATTTCCCAGGGTTTCTGCTTGAATTGTGGCGCTATCATAAGTTGCTACCAGCAGCGGTGTTTTATCTCTCGAACCCCCTCCCAATAACCCCACTTCAACATCCGGAAAAGCCGCCTTTAAATGAGCATACCATTGATGCATTAAATCCAATGTCGGCACCACCACCAACGTATTACAAGCCATCGCTTGCATCGCCATTTGAGCCAGATACGTCTTTCCAGAGGCCGTCGGCAATACCACAACCCCCTGACTACCCGCCTGTTGCCATGCCGCCAGAGCCTCTGTTTGGTGGGGATAAGGGGGCATTTCCAGGCGAGGAATTAAGCTTAAAGATTCATATGCTTCGGCTTGATCAATAAAGTGTATTTGTTCAGCTTTTAGTGATGTAATTAAGCGACGATATTCTATTGCGGGGATGCGAAACTTTTCAATCCGATCATCCCATGTCGCGAAATCAATCCAAGCCTTCCCTCGTGGGGGAGGATGCAAAATTAAAGTCCCGCGATCGAAGGATAAAGTCGAAGTTCTAGGCATGATTTTACTTTATCATCAATTCGGATCTTACCTCACTTAGCCTCTCCTTGGAGAGGGAAACTATGTCCTAAAAGAACTATTGTTTAAGGTCGAGAAACAAAGCCTTAAGTTTGACTCTTAGAAAACAACACAATATAACTTCCCTCTATAACTGGAAGAGGGGCAGGGGGTGAAGGATAAAACAACACAATATAACTTCCCTGTCTAAGCGGGAGAGAGGGTTGGGGTGAGGGACTAGGGGTAAGACTAAATATATATAATGGAATAACAAGCCTCAATATTGAGAGAAACTGCACCCATGTCAATGAAAATCACAGAAATTGAAGGGCCAGACGGTCAAAAAATCTATATTCAATATGATGAAGACGAAAACGACGACTTGCAAGCGGTGGGCTATATTGATGATATTACTGAACGTACCCGGAAATATCAAGAAGTCCTGAAAAGTACAATACAGGGATATTCAAAAATGGTGCTTGATAGCGTTAAAACTGCTATCCCGGAAAATTCACCACCGAGTAAAGTCACCTTACAATTTGGTATTCAAGCCGGAGGAGAAACAGGCATTCCTTTTGTTACCAAAGGCACAGCGCAAGCAAATATTACGGTTACGGTTGAGTGGCAACTAAATCAAAATCAGTAAGCAAAAGCTGAAATAAAACCTTATCTGTGTTAACAGAGTACTTTTTAATCACTCAACTCCAAAAATGATACTTTGTTAACCTAACTTAGTTATGACACATTACAATAGCCTCGATAAACTGCGTCAGTCAATGGTTAGAATTCTCAACGCTGACGGCAAAACAGTTGGGTCAGGATTTATGATTCGCGCTGATGGTTATTTGGTAACCTGTCATCATGTTATTTATCATTTAGAATCTCTCACTGTTGAATATCAAGAAAAAGAATACTTAGCAGAGTGGTGTGAGGAATTCTCGAACCCAGAAGTTGATATTGCTATTCTCAAAATCCCAGTTAAAAATGCTGTAGCAGTAACGATTATTAATCCCCCGAAATTGGCAACGGCTGTCACGGTTTATGGGTTTCCTCAAGAAGATTCAACCTTGAGAACAAAATTCCCAGGAGGATATGACTTTTTTGCTGAAAATCTTCGGGAAAGTACATCAGTTTATAGTCGCTTGACCTATCCAGACAATGCTACAAAAGAATTAGAAAAATTAGCAAATAAAAAAGATTGGAATTGTCTTCCTCAAGTAGATTCAGACTATTTCGCCTATAGAGTAGATACTAAAGTTTACGGTGGAACCAGTGGAGGAGCTGTTTTTTCTCAAAAACTCGGTGGAGTGGTTGGGGTAATTCAGTCCAGTTTTAAAACAGCAAATGAAAGTTATGTGATTCGTTGGAAAAATATTCTATCTCAATTGGATCTACTGGGTTTAGAACCGGAAAAGAATGCCGTTTATGATTTTTTAGCCGAAATAGAAAAGAATTTTAAATATATTAAACTATTTCATACTCAACAACCGATTATTCTAACGGATCAATATATTCCCATCCAAGTTACACTAGAACGACGCTACAAAAAATTCACTGAAACAACTTGGAGTTATGCCGAATCTGAAGCCGAAATCAAACAAGCTTATGCACTCAAAGCAAGAGCTGAGGAATCAAAGCGGACTCAAGTTGATTGGAAACAAGCGAAAAAAGAGCATAAAAAAATTATCGTATTGGCTGATCCGGGTATGGGAAAATCAACATTATTAAAAATAGAAGCCCTGACAACTGCACAGCAGGAAAGACAAAAACTAGACAATCAGCAAACCGTTGATGCAGTGATTTTTCCGATTTTTTTACGATTATCTGAATTAGCTCAAACAGATGATGAAGTGATTGATATTATTCTGAAATTCATACAAAAAAACTATGCTAACTTTTTCGATAAAATACACTATCTCTTGCGGGATAAACTAGAACAAGGAAAATGTTTATTACTGCTGGATGCTTTAGATGAAGTCCCAACAGAACAGCGAATTTCTCTGATTGAAAAACTGACTCGCTTTACTCAGAATTATCCCTGTAAAATCATCTCAACTTCTCGAATTGTCGGTTATGGCGGCTCTCCGATTGAAAATGCAAAAGAAGTCGAAATTGTTCCCTTTTCTTGGGATCAAACTCAAGAATATATTCAAACCTGGTTTAATAATGCCCAGGAACAGATAGAAGATGACTCGGTATCGGCAGAAGGACTAATTCAAGAACTAAAAAATAAACCGCAAATTAATGGTTTAGCTCAGAATCCTTTACTTTTATCTCTGCTGTGTAGTCTCTATCAAACCAAAGGATTAATTTTACCCGCTCGAAAAGCACAGGTTTATGAACAAGCGGTTAATTATATGCTCAGTCGTTGGCGTAGCGATAACTATAGAATTGCCTCAGAATCGGGGTGGGTGATTGCGAAAAAGAAACTATTAGCCACTCTTGCTTATCAATTTAGCAGTGAAGGTAAAGAGGTTTTTAGCGACGAGGAACTCTGGGAAAAAATCAACCAGTTTCTGCAACAGACAGAATTTAGTGATTTTAAGAATACAAAAGCAAAAGATTTAATCAAAGAACTAACCGAAGAAGATGGCATTATTCAAAAATTAGACAGAGAAGGCGATCGCCACTTATTCCTCCACCGCACTTTTCAGGAATACTTTACAGCTTCATATTTAAAAAATCAAGATATTTCCCTTGCCAAGACACTATTCTGGAACTATGATCAACATGAAACCCTGACCTTGTTGGCAGGAATGATGAACCATCCCATCCCCCTAATTGAAGCCATCTACACAGAAAAAGATGATATTTTCAAAACACAGTTATTGTTAGCCGGACGATGTATTGCAGAATGCGGAGAGATTTCTCATCCTATTATTACTGAGATTATCAATAAAATTTACCAGTTTTGGCGTAAATACCCGCACTTAGATTTTATAAAGTCAACAGTTGTAATTCTGGGTCAAGTTTCATCTCAAGTTGTTGAGCTTTTAATTGCCGCTCTAGAAGATGAGGATAGCGACGTTAGATGGTCTGCAGCAAGAGCTTTGGGTGAAATTGGCTCCGAAGTAGCAGTAGAGCCTTTAATTGCCGCTCTAGAGCATGAGGATATCTTCGTTAGAAGGTCTGCAGCAACAGCTTTGGGTGAAATTGGCTCCGAAGTAGCAGTAGAGCCTTTAATTGCCGCTCTAGAGCATGAGGATATCTTCGTTAGAAGGTCTGCAGCAACAGCTTTGGGTGAAATTGGGTCAGAAGTAGCAGTAGAGGCTTTAATTGCCGCTCTAGCAGATGAGGATAGCTTTGTTAGATGGTCTGCAGCAAGAGCTTTGGG
>JBARXJ010000051.1:0-5687 GCA_049647265.1 Microcoleaceae cyanobacterium | reverse complement strand
CATTTTCTCCTAAAGTAGCAAGTATTTTGTCTTTCCATTCTTGTAATTGAGTATCAGTTTCTGATAGTAATTGACCCATCAACTCCCGAAAAGCTTGCACAAAAGCGCTGAATGGAATATTACGGTTGAATTGATCAAATTTGCCTTTAATAAAATATCCTCGTTGCCGCACGATGGGTTTATGAACTTCATTGACGACAGCAGTTTTACCAATGCCAGAAAATCCAGCTACTAGCATCATTTCGCTATTGCCCACGTCCCCTTGGGGGGATTTAGGGGGGTTTGCCACTCTCTCGAATGCAGCCAATAACTGTGCGACTTCTTTTTCTCGCCCATAGAGTTTTTCGGGAATAATAAAGCGATCGCATATATCCCGTTTCCCTAATTCAAAAGTCTTAATTTTTCCAGTTTGCTGATACTGAGATAAACATTGTTCTAAGTCATACTTCAACCCCAATGCACTCTGATAGCGATCTTCAGCATTTTTCGCCATCGATTTCATGACTATCTCAGATAGTATTTGAGGAATTTCTTCTCCCCCTATCTCCCCATCTCCGTCTCTCCCCGTCTTCAATACCTCTGGCATCTTCGCAATATGGCAATGCACTAATTCCATCGGATCATTACTTTGAAAAGGTAACTCTCCTGTTAATAATTCATATAAAGTAATACCCAAAGAATAGAAGTCACTACGATAGTCAATTCCTCGATTCATCCGTCCGGTTTGTTCTGGGGAAATATAAGCGAGAGTCCCTTCTAAAACATTAGGATTTTGAATCTGTTGAGTTTCTCTTGGCAGCAGAGAAGAAATAGAAAAGTCAATCAGTTTGACTTGCTTTGTATCTGGGTTAATCAGAATATTTGCGGGTTTGATATCTTTGTGGATCACCCGGTTTTGATGAAGTTTTGCCAATATTTCTGTAAGTTGAATGGCAATCTCTAAGTTATTTTCTAAAGTTAAAGCGTTTTCCTGACAATATTGCTGTAGAGAAATACTGCCGCAATCTTCCATGATTAAAGCATAGCTATTTTTCCACAGTTTGAGACTCTTGGGGCGAATAATACCGTCAATGTGGAGATTTACCGCGATCGCATACTGATTTCTAAATTGCACCAATTCATTAAAGCTGGGATACTCATTTTGCAAGACTTTAATGGCAACCGAACACTTAGTATTGTTTTCTGTGGCGCGATAGACTGCTGTTCTTGAACCATGATAAAGTTGCTCGACAATGGTATAACCCGAAATTTCTGGGAAGCCATTGTAGGGGGTGGAGGGTTGGAGTGTCATAGCTTGGATGGTGAATTTTGTCAGTATTCCCTATATAATTCCCAAAAAATGGAAAATCCAACTCTCCATAAGCCTACAAATTTATGTGGGTATTATCTCTGTTTCAACGGCGAGGAATTAACCCTCAATTGGCAGTGAGATACAGAACTCAGTTCCTTTGCCTACCTGTGAGTCTACCTTTAAGCTTCCGTGATGTTTTTCTGCTACAATTTGCCGCGCGATCGCCAATCCTAAACCTGTTCCTTTCCCAACTCCTTTTGTCGTAAATCCTTGCTCAAAAATACGATTTTTCACCTCTTCCGGCATTCCTTTTCCGTTGTCGCCAATGCCGATCATAATACCTTCTGAAGTGACTTTTGTTTGAATTGTAATCCGATTAGGATTAGCTGTAATTTCCTCAAAACTACGCCCAGAATTCGACTCATCTAGGGCATCAATACCATTAGCAATCAAATTCATAAACACCTGATTCAGTTGTCCCGGAAAACAGTTAATTTCAGGTAATTTATTGTCATATTCACAAACTATTTCAATCTCTGGGCGTTTTTCGTTAGCTTTGAGACGATGTTTCAGGATTAATAATGTACTGTCTAATCCTTCATGTACATCAAACAACACTTGACGTTCTGTATCGGTACGCGAAAAGCTTCTTAAAGAATTACTAATGTGAGCAATGCGATTTGTTCCTGCCGCCATTGAACTAATTAACTCAGGTAAATCTTCTCGAACGAATTCTAAATCCATTTCCTCAATTTCTGCTTCTATTTCTTCATCTGGCTCGGGATATTTCTGTTGATATAAATCAATTAACCCGAGCAAATCTTGTACGTAATCTTGAGCGGGTTGTAAGTTTCCAGCAATAAAGCCAACAGGATTATTAATTTCGTGAGCTACACCTGCCATGAGATTTCCTAATGCTGACATTTTCTCGCTTTGTACTAACTGTAATTGAGCATTTTGCAGTTCTTCAAAAGAGTTCTGCAATTGCTGTTGTGTCTGTTGAAGTTGTTGGACTGTGCCTTCGAGTTTTTTGGCGTAATCAATAGATTTTCGGTACAAACGAGCGTTTTCAATTGAAATTGCTGCTTGAGAACAGAGTAAATTCAGTACTTCTATTCGTTGAGTCGTAAAAGCTCCCGTAGTGAGATTATTTTCTAGATAAAGGATACCAATTAACCGACCTTGATTAAGGATGGGAGTACAGAATAAACTTTTAGGTTGCTGTTGCATTAAATAATTATCACTAGCAAAGCGTTTATCTTTTGCAACTTGATTGATAATAATCGTCTTTTGGCTGCGTTGAACTTTACGCACAATACTCAGCGGCAGCATCTGACTTTGATAGAGAGGGGTGGGGGATAACTGACAGTCTTGCTGAATGCACTGAGCCACTACTTCCCAGACTCCGTCGTTATTCAAGATTAATCCAGCTTTGTCTGCTCCGGCGTTTTCCAGCACGATATGCATCAGTTGGGTGAGTAAGGCTTCGAGTTCAATTTCACCTGAGAGAGTTTGAGAGGCTTTAATTGCCGCAGAGATATCGAGGAGGGAGGTGGTAAGGCTGTTAGAGGTGCGGACGGTTTGATGGGAGCTGAGGGAGATACTGGCGTTGAGAGGTAGGGGAGATATGGCTTGTTGCAGGATGCCTGCCAGGAGTTGAGGATAGGTGGCTTCTAAATGCTCTGTTTTGGCTTTGGCTCCCCAACGAGCATAACAGTAGTAGGCATCTTGCATATAAGTAGCGGCAATTTTTTCTTTGCCCCAGTTGAGATAGAAAATAGCCGCCAGTTCATTCGCTAATGCCTCTTCTTGGATGTATTCGTTTTTTTTAGCAAGAGAAATTGCGCGATCATATTGCTGTATTGCCTCAATATAATTTTCTGAAACGCGATGACGTTCGGCTTCGACTAAATCATATTTATGCTGATAATTCATCGGTGCTTTTTCAGCCCACAATTTAAGTTTTTCTTGATTCGCTTCAACTTGAGCGGCAGATTTTTCTAACTCCGATCCATCTTTTAAAACGGCTAATTGTGCCAAGGAATCATAAAAGTAGAATATTGTTGCGATTGAAGTACCTATCACTCCATCTACATATTCACCAGCAATCTCAGCATTTTTCAAGGCTTGTAATGGATCGCTGAGTAAGTAAGTGAGAATGAGTTTGTTTAAATATAAAGTGTGAATCGCATATCGATCATTTTGCTGTTGATGACTGGGCAAAAGTTGGGTCTCATCATAGGCAACGCCTACCAATTTATTATAATCTTGAGTACCATGCAGCAGATACAAAACCGCTTGGCGATAAATTTCATTATAGGTAAAACTATTAGTCTGCTTGAGCCGAGCAAACTCCTGACTATAGATTTGCATCTCTGCTTCTAGTTCGTGTAACTCATGCCCTAGAAAATAAGAGTTTTCACAAGCATGAAGAATGCTATAAGCTCCAAATTCAAAATCTCCACTTTCAAGACCCGTTTTATATCCGTCTTTGAGCAAACTCAAGGTCTCTCTGAAATGTTTCTTCCAGTGGGTTGTAAAGAAACCAATGATACAATAAACTTTAGATTGAATTGCCTCGCTGTCGAATTTTGTCAACAAGCGTTGTGCTAATATTCCAAATTTATAACCCAAGTCAATATCTTGAACTAATCCACATAAAATCAATCCATATGTCGCATAAGCAAATGCAGTCGATGGGGAGTTTCCATAACCCAGAGACAAGCCAACCATTTCACAAATTACAAATATCATCAGCGTCGGCGAACTAACAAAAGTCACAGAAATAAGGGCGGAGAGAATACGCATCGCCGCTAATTTTTCAGGAGCGGTCATTGTGGGTAAATCAATTAGATCTTCAATCTTTTTACCACTTAAAATGAGTGCGGTTTCCTGAAGTTTGGCTTCGATCTCAGATGAATTGGGTGTTTTGGGCAAGTAAATATCGAGTAATTCTAAGACCGATAGAGCAATTTCCATCGCATTTTGTAACTGGTTTTGAGCAACACTGGCTTGAATTTTGATTTCATAAATTTTGATTTGATCGAGTAAATTTGTTGTGTTTTGCAGTGTGACTGAAGCAACAATTTCCATCTGCTCAAAATTACCGCTGAGATAATAAGCTTCTACTGCGATCTCGTGTAATGCTAAAGTGAGGTAATATGAGTCTGACCAGCTATTTGTAGACAGCAAATTGATGCCCAAAGTTGAGTACTCAGCCGCAGCGGTATTCGCTGTAGAAGCTTTCGCTTTCTGAGCGGCTTTGAGATTTAATTCTGCTAATTCTTGACGTTCTGTGGGCTCCTCGATCAGCTTAATGCCATGATTTAATTGATTGACAATATCGAAGAGTTTTTCTTCTATTTGGGCTTGTGATGTTTGGCACAATAGCAGTTGTCCGATGTGATAATGAGTCGTTTCTTTCTGTTCGTCTGGAATTAAAGAATATGCCGCCTGTTGCACCCGATCATGCAAAAAACGATACTGTACATTTTCTGTTTTTTCGCTATTTTTATTAGCATTATTACAGTTAAGATAAAACTTATAAATCTCACTTTGAGGTAATATAAAACTTTCCTGCAAAGCCTTCCATAAATTATCGGCTGTATCTTCTTTTGATTGCTGACTTACAATTGCCAACGTTTGCAAATCAAACTGATTACCGATTGCAGCAGATAACTTCAACACTTGTTGAGTTTCTTCGGGCAATTTCTGTAACTGTTGCGCCATAAACTCTACCACATCCGAAGTTAAGGATAATTGTCGAACTTGTATGATATCGCACTGCCAATATCCAGCATTTAAATTAAAAGTAATTTCCCCATCTTCATACAACCCTTTAAGAAATTGGGTAGCAAAAAATGGATTACCTTTTGTTTTTTGATAGACTAATTTTGTTAAAGGAAAGGCTAGTTCAATAGAGCAGGTCAGAGTATCAGCTATCAGATGATTTAATCCAGATTGAGTTAAGGGTTCTAGAGTAATGGTATTAATAATTACCTGATTGTTCTCAATTTCATCTAATGTCAACATCAACGGATGAGCCGGATAGACTTCATTATATCGATAGGCTCCCAATAACAATAAATATCCGATTTCTGTATCCCCCATCAACAATTTGAGTAAATTTAACGATGCAGAATCTGCCCATTGCAAATCATCTAGAAAGAGAACCAGGGGATGTTCAGGAGTGGTAAAAACTTGAATAAATTTACTAAAAAGCAAATTGAAGCGGTTTTGTGCTGCACTTCCGGAAAGTTCTGCAACGGGTGGTTGTTGTCCAATGATACTTTCTAATTCAGGAATTACATCAATAATAACTTGGGCATTTTCTCCTAAAGTAGCAAGTATTTTGTCTTTCCATTCTTGTAATTGAGTATCAGTTTCTGATAGTAAT
>JBARXJ010000050.1:0-1743 GCA_049647265.1 Microcoleaceae cyanobacterium | reverse complement strand
GTTCTCGACGGCTTCGTATATCTCAGCGGTGCAGAGCATGGCACCGATGGGCTGGTAGCCCGCGCCAAGACCTTTGGCGATGGCGGTGATGTCGGGGCTGATGCCGTCTTGCTCGCAGGCAAAAAGGGAGCCGGTGCGACCCATGCCACACATGACCTCGTCTAGTATCAATAGCACCCCGTATTGATCGCAGATCTCGCGGATCCGCTTGAAGTATCCCTGAACGGCAGGCACCGCGCCCGCCGTTGCGCCCACCACGGGTTCTGCGACAAATGCCATGACCTGATCTTCGCCAAGACGCTTGATTTCAGTCTCTAATTCGTTGGCCACGCGCAGGCCGTAGTCTTCGCTCGTTTCATCATCGCGGCGGCCGCGATATTCGAAACAGGGCGAAATATGCGACGTTTCAACCATCAGCGGCGCAAAGGGCGCGCGGCGCCATTCGTTCCCGCCGGTCGCAAGCGCGCCGAGCGTATTGCCGTGATAGCTTTGCCGCCGGGCAATCACATGTCGCCGCTGTGGCTGGTTGATCTCCACATAGTATTGCCGCGCGAGTTTGAGCGCGGCCTCCATTGCTTCGGATCCGCCAGACACAAAATACACCCGGTCGATGCCAGCGGGCGCGTGTTCAATCAGCATATCTGCCAATTGCTCTGCCGGGTCAGAGGTGAAAAAGCTCGTATGCGCATAGGCAATCTTGTCGACCTGCGCTTTGATCGCGGCGATCACATCCGGGTCGCCATGCCCCAGGCAAGAGACGGCTGCACCACCCGACCCGTCAAAATACTCTTTACCGTTCTGGTCGTAGAGATAGACACCCTTGCCAGAAGCGATGGTGGGCAGATGGGCTTTGGTGTGGCGGGGAAAGACATGTGACACGCTGTGTCTCCTTCGGTGACGATCAGGCGCATTGAAACACATGACGCTCTTGTTCACTAGCAGTGAAACACATCAAGCGCAGGGCGGCACGGCGCTTTGGTTGCTGGTAGCCTTGCCGGGCTCTCGGCGCAGGATGTGAGCGGCGTCCTCATCCATCCGCTTTTCGCCGCACGCTCCGATGAACGGCCGGGTTAGCGTCTGAAAATCAAGCATTTGTGGTTGTCGTCACCAATACCCATACATGTCCCGCCTTGACGTTCGCATCTGCCAGCTTCATCGTACGCGCAGGAAGTCCTCGCTTTTTCTCTTCCTGTGCTTCGACGCTCTCCTTGAGCGAAATTTTAACTGGGATGCTCGCCGCACGCGCGGGAGAGCCGGTACGAGAAAGGATAGAAGCAGTGGAGACTCAAAACCGCCTACTGGACGAGGTCCGGGACGGTTAGACAACAATAAATCACCAAAAAGACGAAAACCAAGGGAGAATACCTAATGATTAAGACTTTAAAGATGACAGCAGCGGCATTTGCCGAGGGAGCCATCACGGCACCTGTGGCGATGGCCGAAGAAGTCATCACAATCGGTACCGGTGGTGTGACCGGCGTTTATTATCCAACCGGTGGTGCGATCTGCCGTCTGGTGAACAAAGGTCGCAAAGAGCACGGCATTCGCTGCTCTGTCGAATCAACCGGCGGTTCGGTCTATAACATCAACACCATTCGCGCAGGCGAGCTGGAATTCGGTGTTGCCCAGTCTGACTGGCAGTACCACGCATACAATGGCTCTTCGCAGTTTGAAGAGCAGGGCGCTTTCGAAGACCTGCGCGCTGTGTTTTCTGTCCACCCGGAGCCGTTTACTGTTGTGGCC
>JBARXJ010000049.1:0-123095 GCA_049647265.1 Microcoleaceae cyanobacterium | reverse complement strand
TGTTATAACGCCACCTCAAAATACATCTCAACAACCTTCTGAAATTAACGATAATCAAGCTATTTATAGTGTCACCCCGAGCGACTTGTCCCGAGCGGTGTCGAGGGAAGTCGAGGGGTTAGATATTATTCCGGCGCGAGGTTGGATAAGAGATGAAAACGGCGATGTAATTTTAGTTAGTTATGATGAAGTCACAGCAGCTCAGGCTCGCTTGCATCCCGGAGAACTGTGATCCGACAAAAACAGGAATAAATCGACAACAGCGACAGTTTCCTCAATGTCAGCCTGAAGTTGATGATTAAGGTCAGTTAGCGGATTATAAATTAATGTTATTTCTTATTTTTCACCTTATACCAGTCATCTAAAGCAGATAATACAAAAGTGGCTGCTGGGTGTTCTAACATTTGCCTTAAAGCCTGAATTCCTCCCACTCTCAAAGCACTGACAATTCGCTCTGATAAAGATAAGTTATTCTCAACTTGATTAATCGCTTCTATGGCAACTTTCATTTTTTCAGTACTGGTATGAATTGGGTAAGTTTGACTCAGTTGATTGAGAATTTGTTGAAGATCATCAGCGGCTTTTGTTAATATTTCTTGCTCTACTTCATTGTATTGATTTTCAATATAAGTTCTTTGATCTTTAACGTTTGTTTCACTATAATCCCCACTTCCTCCCTGAATATGACGACTGGCTGATTCACTATTGGCAACCGCATTATTATTAATCGGTCTACTGGCTAATAGTTTCGTGACTTCCATCAAATTAACACTCTCTCGTTTGTAGCTTTCAATTAGGCTATCTTTAATTTGTAGCTGAGCTTTATATTCGCTTTCTAATGCTTGTAACTTTGATTGATAATTCTGAGTAAAGCTATGATGAATTTGTTCTTTATCGGAATCGAGAGGAACATTCACTTTAACAACAATCACCCCATCTCCTTTATTCTCTATACTTTGAACCGTTAACTCCGTATTTTCATTCTCAACCTGAACTTGTTTAAATGCCGATACAAACGCTTTCCAATTTACCCCATCTTTAAAGATTAAATCAACAGTATTAAATACCTCCTGAAACAGTTGAGTGAATTCTCCCGGTGAAAATATCCCACTACTGGGACGACGTTCTAGTTGCTGATTGAGCAGATAAATATAGTCACATTGAATCTCATCTAACTGAGTTTTGTGGTCTGTATTCCAGGCTTCAATACAAGCCGCTGTTAATCTTACCTGAGTTAAATTCGTACAAATGACATTGGCTTCGGTTAGATTCGCGCCTTCTAAATTAGCCTGATGTAAAGTCGCTCCGCTCAAATCAGTTTGGCTGAGATTGGCATAACTGAGATCTACATTAGTCAGGTTAGCCCCTCGTAAATTCACTTGAGAAAAATCCTGACAATATCCTTTTCCAGAAACTAATAGTTCTCGCACCTTCCACTGTGCTAATATTGATTTTCCAGGTCGCGCTAAATCTAGTTTATGGGCTTTTTTCCAAATAGTTCTTGTTAAATTAGCTGAACGAAAATCAGTACTTTTGAGAAGGGCTTCTGTAAAGTCAGATTCTGTTAAATCTGCTCCTCGAAAAGATGTACCCTTAATGGCAGCAAAGGCAACAGCAATTTTGCGAATTAAAGTATGTTTCTCATCTCCCCTCATAGCCCGCCGAGCAATATAAAGATTGACTCCCGCAGCGATCGCCACCGTAAAGGAGACTGTTAAAGCGCCAGCAATCGCCATTGGAGTTGAGCCAGCCACTGAGAGAGACCCTGCTAAGGAGCCAGATAGGGATGCAGCCACAGTTACTGCACAGCATAAAGCCACAATCTCAGCCACAATTCCAGCAATGGTGGAGGCGACTGCTAAAGCCATCCCTCCTGCACCTGCTCCCGCCCCCGCTATCGCCCCTGCTCCCATGCCAACACCGACAAACACTGTCGCAACTGCAAAGGTTCCTCCACGGGTAAATGCAATATCAAAAGCGATCGCTGCTGCTGAAGTGGGTGCTCCTGCGATCACTCCTCCGACGGCAACAACGGCAACTAAGGAAACAGCAATGGCAACAAGCACCGCTACCGTTGTAATTGCAGCTAAAATCCCCTGATGCCATAACATAATTAAAAATGTAACCCAGACCACTAAACTGACCCAACCGGATACCATACTCCCCGAACTAGAAATATCAAAAATTAAAACAATAAAGTAAGCATTTAAGGTATAACAAAAACCAGAAAGAGCAACCAGCAGTAAAGCAGAGATCAATAGCAAAATCATCCAATTGTCCTGGAGTCCAGCCTTTACCCTGACAAACTGGGTTCCTCGTAACGTTGCGCCTTGGAAGTTTGTACTGCGAATATCTGCGCCACTGAAATCGGCTCCTGATAAATCTTGATTTTTAAAAGACAAACCGCTCAAATTGACTCCTCGAAAATCCCGTTCACCTCGGGAATACTGCTGTAAAACCTCACTCGCTTTCATAAGTATCTAGAATGAAGATGCTATCTCAATTATTAATCCATCTTCCTAAAAATCCCAAGCTTTGATGAACTTTTATTGCTAAATTTTCTAACTGCGGCTTCATCATCTATTTTGATATAATAATTCAGAAGTTGGATAGAGTTTAATTCAACAGAAAAGATAAGGGATAACTCTTATTTTCTGCAAAACATAATACACCGCGATCGCGATATTCATAGATTAATTGTCCTTGACTATCAAATAGAAAAGTGCCTCCCCGTTGGGTTAAATAAGAAGCATCGGGTACATAAGTATTCCAATTGCTTAAAACTTCGGTCATATTTCGTAGGCGTAGGGTGGCTAATTCAAAGGGACGCTGAAATCCTGTTCCGCCTGCGACATTAAAAAATGAACCTTTCATCGGAGGTAATGGGGTATCTTCGACCACTTCTTCATCGGCTATTAACTGCGGCGCTTTCTTATCTCCTGTATACCCCCGCAGCACTTCTTTTAATGTTCCAGGACTGGCAATTCCGGCACACATTAACATTAAATTGACCCAAGCTTGTTGTGAACTGGATAATAAAGGAAAGTTAATATTTAAACCGCGATACAGTCCTAAAGTATTATGAATTTCAGCGTCTGGATCGACAAAGAGATATTCAATAGGAAACCCGGTATATTCACAAAACTTGAGACCGGAATTGCGATCGCCAATACCCACAGCGCGAATAGTAATATTTTTTTCTGCCAGTTTTTCTTGTTCTCTTTGTAGCCACCAAGCGTATTCTAAACTATCAAAATCTCCCAACTGTGACCAAATCAGTACCAGCAATTGTGAAGTTGTTGAGCTACCCTCTAAAATGGGTGTCATCTTGCCGTCGCTGACTCGCAGGCGTTGAGTTTGATTCAAAATTGAGTAAACTTCTTGAGAGGTGGAGCTAGTTTGAGTATTCATTTCGGCGATATGAAACAGTCTTGATAGCGGTTTTTCAGGCTATCAATATCCTACCTTAGAGTAACAGTTCCCTGCGATATCAACTAGCCGTTGATGAATGAAAATCAGTGAGCAAAGTATGATATGATTGTAGACTGTGTCGAATTCAAGCCAACCTATGCCAAAACTCAAAACACGTAAAGCAGCCGCTCGACGGTTTAAGAAAACAGGAACCGGTAAAATTGTTCGCCGTAAAGCCTATAAAAGCCACTTATTGCAGCATAAAAGCTCGACTCGTAAGCGTCGCCTCTCTCAAATGGCAGTCGCCAGCGAAGGAGATGCTGAGAATATTCGTTTAATGGCTCCCTATTTATAATAGTTTAAACCTAAATCATCAGTTAAGGAAATAATTTACCATGCCAAGAGTTAAGCGCGGTAATGTTGCTCGTAAACGCCGCAAAAAAGTACTCAAACTCGCGAAAGGATTTAGAGGATCTCAATCTAAAAACTTCCGGATTGCTAACCAGCGGGTGATGCAAGCGCTACGGAATGCTTATCGCGATCGCCGTCGTCGGAAACGGGATTTTCGGCGCTTATGGATTACTCGGATTAATGCTGCGGCTCGGATGCACGGAATGAGCTACAGTCAGTTAATTAATAAGCTGAAAAAATCTGATATTCAACTTAATCGTAAAATGCTGGCTCAGCTTGCAGTGATTGATCCTAATACTTTTGCTAAAGTGGTTGAAACAGCCGCTGCTCAATCTGAGTAAAATCTAATCGCTGGGTTGGGTTGAATTAAGCTAAACTCGATATGATATATGTTAAAGGACGGGATTAACTTCTCGCCCTTGCTTATATTATTAATAAGATTTTACTGTAGCAATTTAACCTAAAAAGATGGATACTAATTTAGCTGTTTTCTATGTCCTACTTCTTGTCATTTTGCTGGCAGGTGCAGGCTTTTTTGTCTTTCGCCAAATCCTAAAAACACGACGAATTGAAACGACTTTATCCAAGTTACAAAAAAAACTAAGTCAAGAACCCGGTACAGCTCAAGAATATTATGAATTAGGCAGTATTCTGAATGATAAACAACTCTATACTCAGGCAATCGCGGTACTTCAAAAAGCAATAAAAGCAGCAAAAGAAGAGCCAGCGGAAAATGTGGCAATGGTTCATAATGCGTTAGGATATGCTCATTTTGCCAAAGAACAGTATGATATTGCCATTCGTCAGTATAAAGAAGCATTAAAATTAAGCCCAAATTATGTGATTGCTTATAATAATTTAGGTGCTGCTTATGAACGCAAGAAATTAACCGCTCAAGCATTAGAAGCCTACGAACAATCTTTAAAACTCGATCCTAAAAATGATGTTGCTAAACGTCGATCAGAGTCTTTAGAAAAACGTATAGGAATTCCCTCTTCAGAATCTACCCAATCTTCATAAAAAATTTATCCATTCACACCAGATTGGACAAAAATCATTACAATAAATGAGAGAATTTACAAAAGTTTATAAATGACAACGACAGTTTCCCCGCAACGTTTTACTTTTGAACGCTGTTACTGGAATTGGCAAGGACATCAAATTCAATACACTGTTTTAGGGAGTGGACAACCCTTAATTCTAATCCATGGATTTGGTGCATCAATTGGACATTGGCGTAACAATATTCCCATACTCGCCGAGGCGGGTTATCAAGTCTATGCCATTGACTTATTAGGGTTTGGTGGTTCTGACAAGCCTGTGATGAATTATTCTCTAGACTTGTGGCAAGAACTGTTACAGGATTTTTGTCAAGAACATCTTCAACAACCCGCCGTTTTTATTGGCAATTCCATTGGCGCGTTATTGAGTTTAATGATGGTCGCGAACTATCCTGATTTGACAGTTGGCGGAGTACTACTCAACTGTGCCGGGGGACTCAACCACCGTCCAGAAGAGTTAAACTTACCGCTACGAGTCGTAATGGGACTGTTTTCTCAGTTTGTTAGTTCTCCAGTATTGGGTTCATTTGTCTTTAACCAAGTTCGCCAAAAAAACCGAATTCGTAACACGCTGCGTCAAGTGTATCGCAATCATACCGCCATTACAGACGAGCTGGTTGAACTGCTATACGAACCTTCCAATCATCCCGGCGCACAACAAGTCTTTGCTTCAATTTTAACCGCTCCGGCTGGCCCTCGTCCCTCAGAATTGCTTCCGAAAGTTCAGCATCCATTATTAGTTCTCTGGGGAGAAGACGACCCGTGGACACCGATTACAGGCGCTAAACTGTATCAAGATGCAGCAAAAGCGTCTCAAGAAATTGAGTTTATGTCGATTCCGAATACCGGTCATTGTCCCCATGATGAGCGTCCTGAAATTGTTAATGCTGCAATTTTAGATTGGTTAAATCAACATCAGTTTAAGATCTAAATCAAGCAAAACAGATTTTACCCATGTCCGATCAAATTCTGGTTTGTCAAAATCGCACCTGTCGAAAACAAGGATCTCCTCAGGTACTGAAGGCATTTCAGACGGTAAACGCGCCAAATATAGAGATTACAGCAACCGGATGTTTAGGACATTGCGGTAGCGGGCCAATGGTGGTGATTTTACCCGAGGAGATTTGGTACACTCAGGTCGATCCACAAGATGCGGTCACTATCGTTAAAACTCTCGAGAACAGGCAATGATAGAGGCAGCCTGAGTGGGGCGGACGAATTTGTTATAAGATAAGGGGTGCTTCTCGCTTGAAAAATTAAGATTATTCCGATGCCGAAAGCTTCTATTATTGGTTTAGGACGCTCAGGGAATGCAGCCGCACGATTACTGAACCGTCAGGGTTGGCAAGTAAGCTTGAGCGATCGCGGGGAATCCCCATCACTGCAACAGCAGCAGCAACAACTGGCCGCTGAAGGCATTATTGTTGAGCTTGGACAAAATTTTGAACCCCAACCCTCAATTGATTTAGTTGTAGTCAGTCCAGGGGTTCGGTGGGATTTACCCGCAATAGAGGCGGCTCGTCAGCAAGGGATAGAAACCATTGGAGAAATGGAACTGGCTTGGCGATCGCTATCTGATGTTCCTTGGGTGGGAATTACAGGTACGAATGGTAAAACTACGACAACGGCTTTAACAGCGGCAATTTTTCAGACCGCCGGATTTCATGCGCCGGCTTGCGGTAACATTGGCAACGCGGCTTGTGAACTGGCACTGCAACAGCAGCAAGATTCCGCTAAACCTTTAGATTGGGTGATTGCAGAACTGAGTAGTTATCAAATTGAATCGGCTTCAACCCTAGCGCCTCAGGTGGGTGTGTGGACAACGTTTACCCCAGATCATCTGAATCGTCATTATACTTTGGAGAATTATTACGAAATTAAAGCTAAGCTGTTAAACCATTCTCAGCAACAGGTGATTAATGGGGATGATCCGTATTTACGCAAAACAGCGACTCAACAATGGCCCCAGGCTTGCTGGACAAGTGTCAGAGGCAAAACAGAGTTAATGGATCATCCAGAAACAGGGGTTTACATTGAGGACGGTTGGGTCAAACAAGCCGATCGACCCATTGTTGCGGTTAAAGCATTGAAGATGGTGGGGAGTCATAATCAGCAGAATTTACTGATGGCAGTGGCTGCGGCTCGTTTGGCGGGGATAGGATCAGACGCGATCGCCACGGCTATTGGTGATTTTCCAGGGGTCCCTCATCGTTTGGAACAGATTTGTACTTGGAAAGGGATTGATTGGATTAATGATAGTAAAGCCACTAATTATGATGCGGCGACTGTGGGTTTAGCGGCTGTTGCTGCGCCTGTAATTCTGATTGCCGGAGGGGAAGCCAAACAGGGAGATGATAGCTCGTGGATTCAAACGATTCACCAAAAAGCCGCGAAGGTACTGTTAATTGGAGAATGTGCTCCCCAGTTTGCTCAACGTTTACAACAGTCCGGTTACGAGTCTGTTGAAATTGTCGAAACGATGGATAGTGCGATTGCCGCATCGGCTGAAATGGCTCCGAACCTTGGCGCACAGGCTGTTTTGCTATCTCCGGCTTGTGCCAGTTTTGATCAGTATCAAAGCTTTGAACATCGGGGTGAGCATTTCCGACAGCTCTGCACCGAACGCTTTAGCAAATAAAATTCAGTTAATCCCTGAACTTAACATTTCGTAACAAAGCTGAAGAATCATTTAATAATTTGTAATGTCAAAAAACACTGTAACGTTGTATAACTTATATCTGAGGGAAAAAAAGAACAGGCAACGAGAAATTATTTTAACCGTCTGTTGATTAAGAAATTTTAAATTCCTCTCATAAACCTAGTAAAATTTTCTAAGATTTTTGAAGGGATTCAGGTTATGGCGTTCATTCAGTTCTGAACACTAGTGATTTGAGATCCCAACAGAAATTAGGCAGATTCAGTCAATGGGCTGATCGCTGTCCGGCCAGAATTTTAAGGCTCTAAGTCTGTTTTAAGACGAAGACCTAAACAACACTCAAAATTTAAGTAGGAGATTTAATCCATGTTAGACGCCTTTACCAAGGTTGTTTCCCAAGCTGACACTCGCGGTGAAATGCTCAGCGGTTCTCAAATCGACGCTCTCAGCGCCATGGTTGCAGAAAGTAACAAGCGTTTAGATTCCGTTAACCGCATTACTAGCAGTGCTTCCGATATCGTTGCCAATGCAGCTCGTGACCTGTTTGCAGAGCAACCTCAATTAATCGCTCCCGGTGGAAATGCTTACACTAGCCGTCGGATGGCTGCTTGCTTGCGTGATATGGAAATCATCTTACGCTATGTGACCTATGCAGTTTTCGCAGGTGACGCGAGTGTACTTGACGATCGTTGCTTAAACGGTCTGCGTGAAACTTATTTAGCGTTAGGGACTCCCGGTGCTTCCGTGGCAACAGGTGTTCAAAAGATGAAAGATGCAGCCTTAGCGATTGTTAAAGATCCTAACGGTATCACTTCAGGCGATTGCTCTCAACTGTACAGCGAAATTGCTAGCTACTTTGATCGTGCAGCCGCTGCAGTTGGCTAATTTTTAAGCTGAACAGAATCGATTCTGTTCCGTTGAGGTCACTGAATTAAAACAGGGCCTTAAGAGCATTTAACAACTTTTGTCCACTTGAAAAGGAAATTACTTAACTTAACATGAAGACTCCCCTAACCGAAGCAGTCACCACGGCAGATTCTCAAGGCCGTTTCCTCAGCAGTACCGAAATCCAAGTTGCATTTGGTCGTTTTCGTCAAGCTGAAGCCGGTTTGAAAGCAGCTAAAGCCTTAACTGAAAAAGCAGATAGCTTAATCAGTGGTGCAGCTCAAGCGGTTTACAACAAATTCCCTTACACTACCCAAATGCAAGGGCCTCAGTATGCGGCTGACCAACGGGGTAAAGAAAAATGTTCTCGTGATATCGGCTACTACCTACGGATGGTGACTTACTGCCTCGTTGCAGGTGGTACAGGTCCGATGGATGAGTACCTGATTGCTGGAATCGATGAAATCAACAAGACTTTTGACCTGTCTCCCAGTTGGTACGTTGAAGCACTCAAGCACATCAAAGCTAACCATGGTTTGACCGGTGACCCGGCTGTTGAAGCCAATTCCTACATCGACTATGCCATCAATAATCTAAGCTAATTAGAGAGCATTTTCAGCCCGGAACCATAGATAGCCGTTAGCACACTTGACCGTAATGGGGTTAGCAGTTATCTGAGGTTCCGGGCAATTTTTTAGAGAGCATTTTCATAGCTGCTAAAGCTAACATCAGAAAAAATAAATATACCCACTTTAATCAACTTTAAGAGTTTTTTAGATAATCTGTTCGGAGGAAGATCATGGCAACCACATTAGTCCCTGCAAATTTACAGCAGGCTGGGCGACTGGGTTTAGACGCATTCGATGGCAGTTGTGTAGAATTACGTCCCGATTGGACAGAAACCGAGCTACAAGGGATTTTTCGCGCAGCTTATAAGCAAGTTCTGGGTAACGAGTATATCATGAAAGCTGAACGATTGACTTCAGCCGAATCTTTACTCAGACAAGGTAATATTACCGTTCGTGATTTTGTACGGGCGATCGCTCTTTCAGAACTTTACAAGAAAAAGTTCTTTTATCCCAATAACAATCAACGTTTTGTTGAACTGAACTTCAAACACTTGCTGGGTCGCCCCCCTCATGATGAAGCGGAACTCGCTTATCATACTCGTTTAGTAGAGGATAACGGCTACGACGCTGAAATCAATTCCTACTTTGAAAGCCAAGAATACGAACAAAAATTTGGCGATAATGTTATCCCTTATTATCTGGGGTTTCAGGTCATTCCTGGCTCTAGAACGGTTGGCTTTAGCCGGATGTTTCAACTGTACCGGGGTTATGCCAATAATGATCGAGGTCAAGCCAGAAGCCAAAATGGTCGCCTCTTTCAAGAAGTGGCTCGTAACCAAGCCAGTTCAATTACTCAGCCTTCTGCCTCTAAAACACCCGAAAAAGTGTTTGGTGGATTAGGAAATCGTCAACAACGGGTTTATCGCGTAGAAGTAACAAACCGCATTGGTTCTTCTTTGCTCAATAATAACGTTCGTCGCTCTAATAAAACCTATTTGGTTGCTTACGAAGATTTATCAAACCGGATGCAACAAATTCTGCGGAGTGGTGGCAAAATTGTTAGCGTCCGTGAAGCCTAATTGATCGCAATCTCACTCTTAAGGATGGTAAGCCAATGAACTGAATCGGTTTACCATTCTATGTAGAAAGAATTTTTCAAAATTTATAATCATATTAATTGGGAGTCATATTTAATACAATGTTTGGTCAAACTACATCAATCGGTAGTGCTACCCTCAGCGATAGCAGTAACCGTATGTTTCGGGTAGAAGTTGAAGGGATGGGACAAAACGTTGACTCAGATCGAGTGAGCTACCGTATTCGTAGTACTCGCAAGACTTATCTGACTGTTCCTTATAATCGCATGAGCGATCAAATGCAACGAATTAATCGCATGGGCGGTAAAATTCTGAGCATTGAACCCCTGACTGTTGATGGCAGCAGCGAAGCTAAAATGCAGGCAACCGCTCCCCATCAGCTTAAAGAAGATTCTCAGGGTCAGTCTGAATCTGCTTCTGTTTCTTCCGAAGGGGAAAACTAACCGCAAATATTACGAGTCAAGACATGATCGCAACTTCAGAACAGTTTGACAATACGGGTCAACCTCCTGAAGAACTAACGGTTGAACAGGCGATACGCCTGACGGCAGGCTGCGCCAACGCAAATCTTCAACATGAAGAACTCGGTCGCCGTTACTATGCAGCTTGGTGGTTAGGACGATTTAAAGTCTCTGAACCCGCTGCGGTTGACGCTTTAATTGCCGCTTTAGAGGATGACTCAGATCGTACTGAAGATGGGGGTTATCCTCTGCGGCGCAATGCTGCTAGAGCTTTAGGAAAATTAGGAGATCAAAGAGCGGTTGAGCCATTAATTCAATGTTTAGAATCTGATGACGTTTACGTGCGAGAAGCCGCTGCACAGTCGTTAGAAATGCTGAACGATCCCCGGAGTATTCAGCCTCTTTTAAAGCTGTTAGAAGGGGGTGTAGAGGCGGCTACAACTGTTCCTGGAAAGCCTCACCTAGTGCAACCCTATACCTCAATTTTAGAAGCGTTGGGGACAATTGGCGCAACTGAAGCGATTGGTGAAATTGAACCGTTTACTCAGCATCGGGTCCGTCGGGTGCAATTTTCAGCATTACGGGCGATGTATCAGTTAACTCAAAATGAGATTTATGGACAGCGTTTAATTGAAGCATTACAAGAGAATGAATTACAATTACGCCGATCTGTTTTAATGGATTTAGGAGCGATTGGTTATTTACCCGCCGCTAAAGCTGTTTCTGAAACCTTAGCAGAAAATAGTCTCAAGTTAATTTCTTTGAAGGGAATATTAGAACATCATCTTAATCATGTTGATTCAAATCCCATTTCGCCAGAAGCGGTTGAAGTGATGAATTTGATGGATTCTTTATTGTAAGTTTAATCTTGAATTGTTTGATAGGATTATTAGGCTTAATTGAACCACAAATACCCACATAGTGATGATGACTTCATCTCAACTGATTAATGCTGTCGAAACGGCTGACTCTTCAGACGCTTTATTGGATGCTGTAGAAGCGTTAGCTGCTGCTTGTTTACCTGAAGCCATTCCGACTTTAATTGAAGTATTGGGCTTTAATAATCCGGGTGCCGCAGTCGCAGCGGTGGATGGACTGATTACAATTGGTGAACCCGCAGTCATGCCAATTTTAGAACAGTTAGATGGTTATAATTATGGAGCAAGAGCTTGGGCAGTGCGGGCGTTATCGGGAATTGGCGATCCTCGGGGTTTAGATATATTATTAGATGCTGCGGGTAGCGATTTTGCCCTGAGTGTGCGGCGGGCAGCAGCAAGAGGATTGGGAGCAATTCGTTGGCATGAGTTGCCTTCAGAGGCGCAATCACAGGGTCAAAAGAGGGCGTTTGAGACTCTTTCCCAGGCGTGTCAAGATCCGGAATGGATTGTACGTTATGGGGCTGTAGTGGGCTTACAAGGGCTGCAAACAGCCACTGCTAAGCAACAGCCCGAATGGTGGACATCTGGGATTGAGTGTTTAGAAACAATGATTCAACAGGATGAGGTTTTGGCGGTGCAAGCCAGGGCAAAATTGGCTTTAAGTTGTCTTTTAGATTGAACCCAATTTGACAGATATGGAATTATTTTACTAAGAGATTTAATGCAGTTTCTGGGTTGTCATGTTTGATTAAAGATTCACCCATTAATACGGCTGATGCCCCTGATCCTTTTACAAAATCTAAGTCCTGACGACTGAATAATCCAGATTCACTCACTACTAAAATATCACGGGATTGAATTTGATCCTGTCGTTGTTTTAGTAGTTGTTGAGTCGTTTCTAAATTAACAGAAAAATCTTCAAGGTTACGGTTATTGATCCCAATTAAATTAACATCATCCAAAGCTAAAACCCGATCTAATTCTTCTAAAGTATGCACTTCAATTAAGGCAGTCATCCCTAGAGTTTTAATGATTTTACTAAAATATTTTAAATCTTGATCCGGCAAAACGGCGGCAATTAATAATACCGCATCTGCACCAGAAGCCCGCCCTAAATAGATTTGATAGGGATAAACAATAAATTCCTTACATAACAGGGGCAAATTGACTGCTGAACGAACATTTGCTAAGTTTTCAAAACTGCCTTGAAAGAACTTTTTATCTGTTAATACAGAAATACAACTCGCACCTCCTTTTTCATAGGCTGTTGCAATTTTAACCGGATCAAAATCTTCTCGAATAACCCCTTTACTGGGGGAAGCTTTCTTAACTTCTGCAATAATAGCGGGCTTTGTTAAACTGGATTTTAAGGCTTGCAGAAAATCTTTAGCAGGAGCCGCTTTATCAACTTGTTGTTTGAGTTTAATTAACGGAATTTGTTCTCTTAAATTCGTAATTTCTTGATCTTTATACCAGACAATTTCTTCTAATATATTCTGAGGTTGGGCATCATCGATTTTAACTTCATAACTTAAGTTACCCACTTGAATGGGGGGACTAGGGGGGCGACGACGAATTTGCATGATTGAGAAAATTAGATAGAAATACAGTTAAAAATAATGACTTTAGTTTTATAGTATAACTGATTATGTCGCTCTTTTTCAAATGAAATTTTGATCGATTTAGCGATGATAATTTTTCAATTTAGCCACTAATGGAATTGAATCAATACCATACTGAGTTGCCTCAGAATTGTGTTCTAAAGCCTCAATCAAACAATCTGTTAAATTATAGTGAGTATCTTCTCCATATTTAAGAGTTAAATAACCAAATGCTTCTAAAGCATAATCATAAAAATGTAGCACATCTGCAATGCAAGCCGATTTTAATATTTGTTGAGGGGTTTTAAATCTAAGATTTTGATCTAAACGGACTAAGTCTCTAAAATAAAATGCATCTGTCCAGGCTAACTGTCCGATATGTTGACGAGAATGCATCGGAACCTCTTGACGTTGAGCATACCATCTTTTGCCAAAATCAAGTAATGTAAATTCCTGATTTCTGATAAAAGTATCAACATCACTAAATAAAGGCTGATGCTGGTATAATTCTATAAAATTAACTTCCGCTTCTATTGCTAATATTTGCTGTTGTAAGAGTTGAGTTGCCCCTTGTAAAACGTTTAATTCTCCACCTTGAACATCCAATTGTAAAAAGTCAATCTGACAATTTTTATCGATAAAATATTCATCTAATGTTGTTGTTTCAACTTCTACTGTATCGATTAATTTATGGCGATCGCTATATTCGTGAAACCGATCCACAACCGCTGTATTCGGCGGATATAAAGAGCAACAACCGGGATGTTTTGTAATATAAAGAGTAGCTTTTCCCGTTTGGTTCCATACTGCCAAAGGAATATGTTTTTCTAGCCAATTAATTTGCTGACTTTCTAATTCTTGATTTCTGCGATCGCACGCTTCAGAGTCCGCATCAAACCCATATATGGTTAAGTTAGGGGCAAAAATTTGCCAGCCTTTTTGAGAATAATCAAACTGAACAAATTCATCCAACTTCCGTGAACCGACAATACACAGCGTCAGATGAATCTGATCTAAATATCCGCGTTGTTTGAGTAAAGGAACAAAGAAAGTCATAATGTTTGTTATTAGTTATTAGTTATTAGTTATTAGTTATCAGTTATTAGTTATTAGTTATTAGTTGTTAATTAAGTACTAACGACTAATAACTAATCCCTAGAAAATAAAAACTAACGACTAAAAACTAACGGCTAAAAACTAACGACTAAAAACTAACCAATAACCAACAGATTAATGAGCGCCGACTGCCCGTTTATAAGCCTCATCTAAGACTTCAGAGAGTGTCGGATGAGTATGAACAGAAAAAGCCAAATTATTCACAGACTCCCGTTTGGCGATCGCATTAGCGGCTTCTTGAATTAAATCCGAAGCGTGTAAACCAAAGATATGAACCCCGAGTAATTCCCCGTTATCTTTGCGGTAAATCACTTTAGCAATTCCATCCGTTTCGCCTTCAGCAATGGCTTTAGAATTGCCTTTAAAATAGGTTTTGACTGAAGCCACTTCAAACCCTTCTTGTTTGCCTAATTCCTTGGCTGCGGGTTCTGTTAAGCCCACATAACTAATTTCTGGATGAGTAAAAGCCGCTGCTGGAATACTCATATAATCCACTTCTCGAGTCCGTCCGCAAATGGTTTCAACCACTGCAATTCCTTGGGCAGAGGCAGCATGAGCTAACATCATTTTACCGGTTACATCCCCAATTGCCCATAAATTTGCTACGGGTTCACCACCGGACAATACGGCTAATTGATCGTTAACCGGAATAAAACCGCGTCGATCTGTTTCTACGCCAACAGTTTCTAAACCGATATTTTTACTATAAGGAATTCGTCCGGTTGCCACTAAACAAGCATCTACTTCTAAGACTTCTTCGACTTCTTTAGTTTTGGCATCAGCTAATTCAATTACCACTGGAGATCCGGGGGTAACTTTCATCGCTAATTTACCGACATAAGTCTCAATATCACGAGGCTTAATTAAAGTTCGTTCGGCTAATTTAGCAATATCTGGATCGAATGTTGGCATCAGTTTATCCAAGGCTTCGATCATCGTGACTTCACAGCCCAATGCCGTATAAACATCGGAAAATTCTAACCCAATATAACCACTCCCGACAATAGCGATCCATTGGGGTAATGAGTCTAATTTAATCGCTTCATCACTGGTAAAAACGGTCTTATGATCGATTTCAATACCCGGAGGAACAAACGGAACTGAACCGGGGGCCAGAATAATATCTTTTGCCGTAATAACTTTTTCCCCAGTTGCGGTTTCAACACTAATCTTTTGCGGGGCTGTTATTTTTCCCCAACCGTGAATCGTATCTACCCCTAAACGTTTTAAACTATTGGTTAAATCACCCCGTAATTTACTGACAATCGTATCAGCATGATTGGCAATGGTTTGGCGATCAAAACTAACTTGTCCTAACTGAATGCCTAAATTTTGTAGATGATGAGTATCCCGTAATTCTCGCACCCGTCCAGAGGCAGCTAACAAAGCTTTTGAGGGAATACAACCTCTATTTACGCAGGTTCCCCCCATATCGGCTGCTTCGATAATGGCAGTTTTCAAACCACATCCCACGGCATGAATGGCTGCGCCATGTCCGCCAACTCCTGCGCCTACAATGACTAAATCATAATCGAATTCACTCACAGTCGCTCTCCTGGTGCATTTCACTCTGCATTATTGTGAACTAGAATGGGGACGTTAGACAAGGGGGAAAGTTGATCAATTCCCGGTTCAAGAATCGATCTATTACTGTATTCATTAAAAATTTAACCCATCTATGAGCCACGAAAAATGGGTGTATTGTCCAGGGACGAGGCAATTGTGATTCATCAGATGCGATCGATCAAGCAGCCATCAAGCCACTGTGAAGATTAGATCTTCTTAGCGGAGGAAGCCACTGACTAACCACAATACAATCAAGGTGACTAACGTAATAAACCGTTCAGCCACAATCGTTGTACCGATCACAGGACTGAGAATACCTCCCAAAACTAATCCTAGAATTAAACCCGCAACCGTTAATAGTACAGAGCGGCCGAACTTTTGCTCTTTGCGGTTAAGGAAATAAAGGCTACAACCCACACCTAAGGCGAGGGGAAGTTGTAACAATGCAATCTCAAAACCCGGATAAAGACTTAAAACCCCAAGGCCTGCGTAAATGGCTGAAGGTAACATCAGTTCATTACGGGTTGGGGTATCCAGCATCCGCTGTAACCACTCAGGGCTTTTGGCTGTCACCGATTGAGAAGAACTAGCGGGAGGAGGGGCCAGGCGCTCCGGAAAACGAATCCGTTCTGGAACCTTAATTTTCCCTTCTTGACGCATCCTGAGGCGATCCATCAAAATCGCATCATAAGCTGCTTCAATTGACTCAACAACCTGGCGCTCACCACTATGTTGGTCTGTGAGGCGATCGCGTGCTTCTTGAATTTCATCAAAAGAAGCATTGATTGTGACCCCAAGCTGTTCGTAGGGACTTTGCTCACTCATTACAGTATACTTACAAGGTTTCTATTAATTAAGCTTAACTCGATCTTTGTTAATCTTGCTGATACAGACAGCACTGTTTCTTCTAATGATAGCGGTCAATCCCGTTTCTGTACAAGCCAGCCTCATAAAAATTGATAAATTTATGCAGCATCGGCTACAGGCGATGGCGCGTTGTTGGGTTAGGCGCACAGATGAAACACAATAGAGGATAATCAACCTATGGCAACGGCAAGTCAGTCCCATCGATTGATCCTCAAACCCCTAATTGGCATCTAGATTTTGTTGAGCCGCTGGTTTATCATGAATGGCTAAACGTTCGAGTAAAGTCGCGCTGGCTTGATTTAAACCCACTAAGTTGACCTCAACCCCGCGATGACGAAATCGTAGAACCACTTTATCAACGGCATCGACAGCGGATTGATCCCACAGATGAGCGTGAGTTAAATCAATTGTGACTCGTTCTAAAGGTTCGCGAAAATCAAAGGCATTGAGGAAGTTCTCAACAGAAACAAAGAAGATCTGACCATTAACGCTATAAATTCGTTCTTTTCCGTGGTCAATGAGTTGATTATCAACGAAGATTAAAGCTGCGATTTTACGACTAAAGAAAATTGTACTGAGGGCAACTCCAATCATTACCCCAATGGCTAAGTTACGGGTTAATACAGTGACAAGTACGGTTGTTAACATCACCGCTGTTTCACTTTTAGGAATTAAACGAATATCACGTAGAGAATTCCAATTAAACGTACTCACCGAAACCATAAACATCACGGCCACTAACGCTGCCATCGGAATCCGGGCCACCCATTGACTCAAGACCAACATACAGACCAGTAAAAATACCCCGGCACTAAAAGAGGATAGGCGAGTCCGTCCCCCGGAACGAACATTAATCACAGATTGACCAATCATCCCACATCCAGCCATACCGCCGATAAACCCAGCAATAATATTGGCAACACCTTGTCCGATGGCTTCTTGGTTTTTGTTACTGGAGGTGTCGGTCAGGTCATCAACCACATTCGCCGTTAAAAACGAGTCTAGCAGGCCGACAAAAGAGAAGGCAAATGCGTAAGGCAGAATAATCCTTAAGGTTTCAAAGTTGAAGGGAACAGCGGGTAAGGCCAGAGTCGGTAGGGTATCGGGTAAAGCCCCCATATCTCCGACAGTGGGGACATCCCATCCGGCAGTGATACTAACAGTGGTCAATACGACAATGGCGACTAAAGGAGAAGGAACTACTTTTGTCAGGTAGGGCAGTCCATAGATAATCACCAGTCCGACTGCAACCATGGCATAGACTAACCAAGATGCCCCTTTAAATTGGGTTAATTGGGCATTAAAAATCAGAATGGCCAGGGCGTTAACAAAGCCGACCATCACCGGCCGAGGCACAAACCGCATTTGGTTTCCCAGTCTCAACCATCCCAGAAAAATTTGCAGAATACCCGCTAAAATAGTGGCTGCCAGGAGATACTCTAAGCCATAATCTTTGACTAAAGTGGTCATTAGCAGTGCCATTGCTGCTGTTGCGGCTGAAATCATTCCGGGTCGCCCCCCCAAAATCGCCGTAACGATGGCAATACAAAAAGCGGCATATAAACCCACTTTGGGGTCAACTCCTGCAATAATAGAGAATGCGATCGCTTCTGGAATTAGGGCTAAAGCAACAACGGCCCCGGCGAGTAAATCTTGTTGTACATTAGAAAACCAAGCGTCTTTAGATAAAATACTGTTCATTGTCTCGTGTGATTCAAGTTGGCCATTAGAGCGATGAGAGTGTGAGTCAAAATTAAGCGGGTCAAAGTAGCAGAGCAGTTAAGTGATTACTCTACGAAGTCAACTTAGTCACCGTTCCTCAGTATACCGGAGAAATATTAAATTTTTATAAACAAAGTAGACTTTAGTCTATTTTAGTGCTGGTTCGGGCTAGGAGATGGCTATCCACTCTAAAGAATCGCTTTCAGTTATCTAGACAAGGGATAAAAACCTTGATAGGGTTAATGTTTGCAATTTAACTGTAAACGGTTTGCTAATGTTGAAAATTAAGGCAGCGACACGTCTTATCACTCAAGTGATTCTGATTAGTGGGATTACGTTTGTTTTATCAGAAATAACCTTTAGAATTTATAATAAAATTAACCCTACTTTTGTGTTTTATGATTATTCTTATAATCGTTGGCGCGGTAAACCGAATGCAGAAGATTATGAGTTTAATTTAAATTCTCAAGGGTTTAAAGATCAAGAATTTACTATTCAAAAAGATCCACAAACTTATCGGATTTTAGGGATAGGCGATTCTTTTACATTTGGTGTTGTTCCTTATCCTTATAATTATTTGACGGTTTTAGAAGAACAATTTAATCAAGCCGGGAAAACTGTTGAAATTATCAATATGGGAATTCCCGGCATGGGTCCACGGGATTATTTATCGATTTTATCGAATGAAGGCTTAGCGTTGAATCCCGACAGGATATTAATTTCTTTTTTCGTTGGTAATGATTTTAGTGATAATTACTTTACACAAAATCTTAGAAGAGAAAAATATTCTTATGTGATTGAGTTTTTTCGATCTTTAATTAAAATTCAGCAAAACTACGAAGGACATATTTTTAGTCCAAGAGAAAGAGGAAATTATCAGGATAATCAGCCGACTTTTAGTGAAGAAAGTTTTATAGAAATTGAAGAAGGAAGAAGTACTCAATATTTAACAGATGAAGCGTCTCAGGAAGAATTTAAAGCGTTATTTGAAGATGCGGTAAATGATATTAAAAAAATTAAGGCTTTATGTGATTATCAAAATATTGCTTTAACGGTGGTTATTATTCCTGATGAAGTTCAAGTCAATCCTGAATTACAAGCTAAAATTATAGAACGGTTTGAATTGCAAGATTCTAGTTTAATTGATTTTAAATTACCGAATCGGTTATTACAAGCAGAACTTCAAAAATCTAATATTGAGACAATTGATTTATTAGATGAATTTATTACTGTTTCACAGCAGGAAAGACTCTATAAACCCTTAGATACCCATTGGAATATTGCCGGAAATCAATTAGCGGCTGATATTATTCAAAAAAATATAAGTGATAAAATTGAACAAGATTTAAACGCGAAATCAGCAGACTAATTATTTGAACTGTTTTTTAAAGTATTCACAATATTCTCTGCGATATAATTAGAAAAAATAGTTTCTCCCGCTTCGTTATAATGACAGCAGTTATCGAGATAAACATCTTCTGAAGCATTGTCTAAAACAGCGACACTATTAAAGATATTAACACCCCGCGATTGTAAATTATCAATCTGTTTTAATAAATAAGGATATCCTTCTTCAACCGCTTCTGCATAGGGACTGGTATCACTAAAAGCGATTCTTTTTTCAGCTTCAGAAAACTGTCGCTTTGTCGGATAATATTGGTTAGGTTGAATAAAATGGAAATAAGGAATATTTCGTCTGGCTAAAATTTGACTCATTAAAAATGAAGTATTCTCCCAATTTTCCGCCACTGATGTATAAAGTTCAGGATTAGATAAAACCGTCTCTTGAGGATAGAAATAGAACGGACTTTGTTCAGAAAATAGAGAAGAAATCTGTTCTTTTTGTTGCGCCTCAAAAACCGCCACTGCTTTCTGATAGTTTTTCAGTAAGAAGCGAGAATAAATTGAATATAAAGTATAACAGACCGCTAAATCACACTTATTTTGTTCGTTAATTGCTTCTCGAAGTTGAGGTTTAATTTGTTTAATTGTCAGTAAGTTATCTAAGGTTTCAGTCGATAAATTATTATTAGATAAACTCGCTAAACTAGAAATATGATTTCCACTGGGCATCATCCATGCCAGTTGCGTTTGATTATTTAAATTAGATAATGCCACCTCATTAAACCCATCTATATTAATCGCTAAATCAAAGGTTTGTCCAATGGATAACATATAGTTTAAAACCAACAATTGTTGAGGTTGTTTATAACCCCCAGTGGCAAAAGACAGAATAATAACTTCTTTATTTTTAAGTTCAGGTATTTGCTTTAAGGATTGTTCTAAAATACCGTTTTTAATTTCATGGACTGAATAGCGAGACGCAACAGACCCCCCAAAAACACCAACAATATACTGATTTTCATTTTGTTTAATAAATGGATATTCGTAAGCTGAGATAAAACCATAATCGTTATATTTGATATCAAACTTTTTCAGATGGGGAATTTCTCCGGGTTTTTGAACATAGCCAAAAAACGGATGCAACCGTTCAACAATTGATTCTTCTAATCTCAAGCCACCTAATTCTAAATTAAAATTTTGAGTTTCTGAGGAATCATTTCGATGACGGGTATAGAAAAATTGTTTAGTTTTACTTCCATAAAAAATTAGAGAACCTAACTCTAAAAAAGCCAGTAGTAAAAATAGATTAATAATTAGCGTTTTTCCCCAGCCTGTCTTTTTTTTAAATAAATTCATAGTGATTAATTGGTCTCTATCGTTGGTATAATAAACTCAGCAATGGCATCTGAAAATATTTGTTCTCCAGTCGGATTATAATGACAACAGTCGTCTATATAAACGATATCTGAAGTGTTATCAAAAATATTAACTGCATTCAAAATATTAATATTATCCTGCTTCAGTAAATTAATATTTTCTATTAATAACGGATATGCCTTTCTAATCGCTTTATCGTAGGGACTATCCTCACTCCAAGCAATTTGTTGTTCTGCTTCAGTAAAAACTCTTTGGGTTTGATGATATTGATTGGGTTGCAGAATATGAAAATAAGGAATATTTTCTGCGGCTAAAGTATCCCGCATTAACTTTGACGTTTCTACCCAGTTATTTATAATTTTTTGAAATAATTGTTCGATTTCTAGGGGTTGACGTTGAACATAAAAGTAAAGAATACTATCTTCAATCCCTTTACCATCTGATTTAGTTCGATATCGTTCAAAACGTTGAATTTGTGTGCGATAATCTTTTAATAGAAGCTGAAGTTGTAAAGACTTGAAAGCATAACAACTGGCTAACCCGCAATTTTGTAACTGTTCAATAGCGGGTTCGATTTTGGGTTTGGTTTGCTTAATTTTTAGTAAGGCTTCTAAGGCTTTATCCGATAAACTACTATCCGCAAGCTGAGTCAGTGCTAGAATATGATTGGCACTCGGCATGGTGAAATTAAGCTGATATTTATCATTCACCCTCGATAAAGCAACCTCGTTAAATCCATCAATATTAATCACCAAGTCAAATTTTTGACCCATGGATAACATATAATTTAAAATGAGTAACTGTTGGGGTTGTTTATATCCACCCGTGGCAAAAGATAAGATAATAATCTCTTTATTTTTTAAGGCGGGGATTTGCTTTAAGCGCGTTTCTAATATTTTATTCTGAATTTCATAAATTGAATAGTTAGACGCAACAGAACCGCCAAATATGCCTACAATATATTGATTTTCTGATGTGTTAGTAAAGGGATAATCGTAGGGAGAAATAAAGCCATAATTATTCGTTTTAAAGTTCGGTCGAAAATCTGGCCCCGGTCTTTGAATATAGCCAAAAAACGGATGTAATCTTTCGACAATGGATTCCCCTAAACGGACTCCTTCTAAATTTATTCCAAGTTCTTGATAATTTTCGGAACTTTTTTGAGTATAAAATAACTGTTTATTTTTAAGATAAAATAATAAAAGAGAACCACCTTCTAAACAGAGAAACAAAATAATAAGATTGATGGCAGCAATTTTAATGAATTCTTGAACTTTCTTAAATGAAATAGACGGTTTCATTGTTGAGTATAAATATTACATAATTTTTGATTAATTAATTCAGCGGCAAATTCATGACCTTTATCATTCCAATGACCTGTACATAAACCCGAATTCTCAAAACCATGTAAGCAAACTTGATTTTCTTTTCCAAAGTTTATAAAAGGTTGAGTTAAACTTAAAACCGGAAAATCTTGACTTTCACTCAATTGTTGCAGTCGTTTATCAGGATAATCAAAGTCTTTCACATCTAATGCCAGTCTATAGGTTTCTCTTTCTACCTCATCCGGATGAACTTGAATAGGGTCGGCAATTAACACTAATAAAAAATCACTATTTTTTTGTTTAACTTCTTTGCTCATTTTTATAATTAAATCATCTGTAATTTGCCATGCTTCCTGCCATTTTTTAGTTTGAGGTGACTGAAAATTTTGAGCCGTAACCGTATTAAAATGATGAATAGCCTGCCGTTTCTTGGCTTCTAATTCGGCTTTTTTAGCAACCTGTAAAATTCGAGAACGATTGACTAACCAAGCTGGAAACCGATCTGCAACAGTAATAAAATAGCGATCGCTATATTCTAAGCCAAGATCCCGAAAAGAATAATCCGGCACTAATTCTCCATCTTGATACACAAAAAAAGGACGGTAATGATTTCTTTCTAACGCTTTAGAATTATCAATTACATCATTACCCAGATAAAAAGCCATAAGCACTAAATCGGGTTGATAATCCCATACCTGTTGTCGTAATGTTAACAGTTCTTGTGCCGTTCCATAACCTTCTACACCAAAATTAATCACCTCAACAGTCTGACCTTCAAAGGCTTTACAGGTAGCTAATTTTTCCTCTAAAATAGAAGTATAATTTTCTGCCATAGGCACTTGAGCCGCAAAGGTAAAAGAATCCCCTAAAACCGCAATTCTAAAGGTATTTTTGGGTTTAATTTTAGTATAGTTACGGTCGCGTAATCCGGCGGAATTTATATTAATATAAGATTCTCCTTCTTGACGTTGCCAACCTTCAGCATTGGGTAAATTTTGCCAGCCTCTTTCTGAGTCAGAAATCATATAAAAAGCGGGAGAAAACTCACTATGTTGTTGTAGCTTTTTGGGTAAACCTTCAACTTTAGCCACCCGCAAACCGACTTCACCCAGTCCAATTCCAATCATTAAACTACTGAGCATTAAACTGATATTAATTGCCCAGATTTTAAGTGGTTTCATCGACCTAAAACAACGTATAAATAAACGGTGCAATGGCAGATCCTTGGCTGAGCACAATTAACGCCCCGAGTAATACTAAAGTAATAATTAAGGGTAATAACCAGTACTTTTTGCGTTCTCTCATAAACGCCCACAGATCTTTTAAAAAGTCTAATGTTGCCTCAAACATTAGAAAGGACGCTCCATACTATTAATAGGTCTAACTTGACTCACAATTCGATAGGTTGAAGCATCTTGATCGAGTTGCCGTTGCATGGCATCAGAACCGAATATCCGCTTCATTAACCCCATTGGAGCCATCATTATATAGAATACAACACCGAGGAGAATACGGGTATTAATCCAGCCTAAAACAATACCAATTCGCATCCAAATCTGATAAATTGGATTCAAGGTTGCTGGAATGAATAGCGCCCAAACCGCTAAAATTGAGCCTGTTATCCATGGCCATAACGGTGGCGGCCAGTGACGGAAAATCAAAGGTAGCAAAAAGCCAAACAGCGCAGCAAAAATTGCCCCCGTTGTCAAGCCAAATTCTCTTAATCCTTTATGATCGAGTTGCGGAATATCGTGATCTAACATAAGTTTTTAAAAACCTAAAAACAACAAATAAAAACCTCTCTTAATCTAATTCAAATTCTTGCTTCCAAGCCTCATCTTTTTCCCATGGCGTTTGTTCTGTTTTGGCGAGTAAGAAATTTTCTAAGACTAAATAATCCATTTCTGTTCGCATAAAACAACGATAGGCATCTTCGGGGGTACAAACAATCGGTTCACCTCGAACGTTAAACGACGTATTAACAATTACACCACATCCAGTCTGTTGTTCAAACTGATTGATTAAATCATGATAACGGGGATTTGTTTCTTTGTGAACGGTTTGAATTCGAGCAGAATAATCAACGTGAGTTACAGCCGGAATTTCGGAACGGGGTATATTTAATTTATCAATTCCAAATAACTGTTGTTGCCGATTATCCATCGGAATTCTGATCGATTCTTGTATCGGTGCAACGAGTAACATATAAGGGCTGGCGCTATTGATTTCAAAGTAATCCGATACTTTTTCCGCTAAAACAGAGGGTGCAAACGGCCGAAACGATTCGCGATATTTAATTTTTAAATTCATTACTGACTGCATTTTCGGATTACGAGGATCGCCAATAATTGACCTTCCACCTAACGCCCTCGGCCCAAATTCCATGCGTCCTTGAAACCAACCAATCACATTTCCTGCGGCTAAAATTTCCGCCAAACGCGGCATTAATTCACTATCGTCTAATCGTAAATATTTGGCTTGAATGCTATCTAAATAAGTTTGAATTTCTACATCACTAAATTTCGGCCCTAAATAACTCCCTTTCATTTTATCTTGAGGAACCGCAACCGCTTTTACCTCCGGTAATAATGTCATCACATTTGCATTGTTTCCTAATATTTTTGAGGAGGTTTCTTCAGGGGCAACGACAGACGGTTGAACCGGACGAGGTTGGTTATGATATTGATACCATACCGCCAATGCCGCCCCTAATGCGCCGCCAGCGTCTCCCGCAGCGGGTTGTATCCAAATATCTTTAAACGGCCCTTCGCGTAAAATTCGGCCATTAGCAACGCAATTGAGGGCAACCCCTCCCGCCATACAAAGATAGTCTACATTTAATTCCTGCTGAACAGTACGGGCAAGGCGCAATACGACTTCTTCCGTGACAACTTGGATAGAAGCAGCGATATCCATTTCCCGTTGAGTCAGGCGACTTTCTGGTTTACGGTTCGGATTATTAAACAATTGATCGAACTTTTTATTCGTCATTGTTAACCCGGTGGCATAGTTGAAATAATCCATATTTAACCGAAATGTACCATCATCTTTTAAGTCAATTAAATGAGTTAAAATACGATCAACATATTTCGGTTCACCATAGGGCGCTAACCCCATGAGTTTGTATTCTCCCGAATTGACTTTGAACCCGGTATAGTAAGTAAACGCAGAATAAAGTAATCCTAAAGAATGAGGAAAATCAATTTCCCATTGCGGTGTTAAAGTGTTGCCATCTCCTAACCAAACGCTAGTGGTTGCCCATTCTCCCACCCCGTCCAAACAAAGAACAGCCGCCCGTTGAAATGGACTGGGAAAAAAGGCAGAAGCCGCGTGAGATTGATGATGTTCGCTAAACATTAATGGCGGTAATTTTGCTTTTTTAACCCCTAATAAACTAGCAAATTCTTTCTTTAATATAGTTTTGAGATAAAGCTTTTCTTTCAGCCAAATTGGCATGGCGGCAATAAATGAACGAAACCCACGCGGCGCATAACTCAGGTAAGTTTCAAGGAGTCGTTCAAACTTCAGCAGCGGCTTATCATAAAAGACAATATGGTCAATATCGTACAGGGTCAAATTGGCTTGCTGCAAACAGTAACGAATGGCACTAACCGGAAAACGGGCATCGTGTTTCTTACGAGAAAACCGTTCTTCCTGGGCGGCCGCGATGATCTCCCCATCTTGAACTAAAGCAGCCGCACTATCATGATAATAGGCTGAAATTCCCAGAATCTGCATCACTCTCTCCTCACAATTAACACTCTCCGCCCTGGGTTTATCCGATATTAAAGCACGGATTGTCCCAAAATATCCTCAGATTATAACGAATAATGTCAATCTGTATCAAGTTCTATCTCTTTTATTGAATTGCAACGAGGGTGTAAAATAATAAGTACTATAGAAATCTAGTCTGCTTCTAGAGCTCAAAGTATCCGTAAGCCGTACAACTCAGCTAGATGATATGAACTCTCAAATAAGTCACTTGAAAGAACTTTATGAAACTGAGTATGACCAGTGGTTAACTGAAACGGTAAAGCTACTAAAAACTCGGCAAGTAGAAGCGTTAGATTATAACCACTTAATTGAGGAATTAGAAGCGTTGGGACGCAGTGAGAAAAATGCTGTTAAAAGTTTACTGTTGCAGATTTTGATTCATCTCCTGCTATACGAGTTTTGGGAATTAGAACAAGAGAGAAATGTAAATCATTGGGCTGGGGAAATTATTACATTTCGGGTTCAAATTGAAGATAGACTGACTACGAATTTAAGAAAATATTTAGCGAGTGAATTACCCAAAATTTACCAAAATGCTTTATTAATTGTGCGAAAGAAAACTCAGCTTAATTCTTTACCGGAAGAATGTCCCTATTCTTTTGAACAATTACTCGATAAGAATTGGTTTCCTTCTGAGTAAGCAATCTTGTCTGCTGTTAAATTTATCCACATCATAAATCGTAGAGTACATCATGGACATACTCTACCTGTATTATTATTAGCCTGTGATTGAGCGCAAAAACACTATCCAAAATCTTGTTTAAACTGTTCTAATTTCTCTTCTAACTGAGTCGTCAATCGTTCTATTTTAATTTCTGAACTTAGGTTTGGTTTCGCTGATTTAGATACTTTAACTAACTGTTTTTCAAAGCAATCTGGTGTAATCATAGGAAACTGTTGTAAGCTTTGACTCCAATAAAAGCCAGCAGAAATTGAAGAACGAAATCCTCTAGCATAACGAGGATAATCTGGAATTAAAGGAGATAAATGATAAGGCTTATAAGTCTGGTGAATTGAAGAACACCAATCCTGCCATTTTGATTTTAAAATTCTAGGACTAGTCATTATAGGAATCCAAGGCACTCGTAATGCATCTGCAATAATCGCCCCATGCATTGCCTCAGCCAGTAAGACTTGAGTTTGACTAATTGTCGTTAAAATTTGTTCAATTGAATCGCGAGGATCGATATATTTCCAACCCAAAGATTCACAGGTATCTTTCATATATGAAGCAGAAAATTTAGCATGATGAATATGGGGCATATAGGCATATTTGTAATGTTTTGAAGACTGACTTTTAAATAATCGCCGCACTAATATTCCAGCATCTGCCACTGCTAAATCGGTTGATAATCCTAATGTTTTAGCCGTGATTTGACCTCTGACGCAATAGATTTTCCAATGTTGAGGAATCTGTGTTAACCTTTGATCGTAACCGGCTCCGGTGCTAAAAACAATCACTCTTTTCGCATGGGAAATTCTTTGAGGGAGTAAGTGATTTAATAATGTCCCAATGCCGACAAATACTGTTGTTTCATCTTGATCAAAGAAACCCGGTAAAAGCTGCGGCCATAACCAGCAATTAAGTTGGTCACCAAAGTTAGGTAATCCATCTGGACGTTGGTAGTAAAAAAGTTTCATGTTTTTTCTTTCAGCTTCAGCTTAACTCGATAAACCAATGTATTCAAACGGCTTTTTCCCAATATAACCTGCTGTTGCCAAGGTGAAAGATGACACCAACGTTCATAAGCTGGAATCACAACGTTTTCAATAAAATTACACCACCTTTGAGTAAATACCTCTGAGTTAAACGTTTCAGCTTTTTGATAGCCGTTTTGAATAATTGCTTGTCGTCGTTTGAGGTCTTGTTTGAGTTGAACTAAAGCGGATAATAATTCATCTAAACAAGTAACTTCTAGATAATCTTGATTCGGATTTCCTTCAGCGCGATAAGCAGATTCATACCCTAAAATTGCAGGGACTCCCGCTAACCAAGCATTATATAATTTTGTTGCGGGTTTATTATCATAAAGATTCTGTTTACCAAAAGAACGAACTGCAACAATGGCATCAATTTTAGAATAATTATTCCAATCTGAGTTAAGAGATTGATAATCATTCCAAGTATTTTGATTAATAATCGGTAACCAGTTTAACCCTAATTGATCGAGTTTTTGCTGCCAATTTGAAGAGAGTAATTCCGGTGCTAAGTTATTTTTATGACCAAAAAAAGCAATGTTTTTAAACTGTTCCCTTCTAGATTGCTCTCGGGGAATTAATCCCGGTTGTGTCCAATGGGGTAAATAGTAACTATTATAAACTTGCTGAACTTCTGTAGGGTTCTGCACCACCTGAATTTGAGCATTGGAAAAGGGGAGTAACTCAGCTTTTAAGTTCACTAATAAAAGCTTTTTACCCGGTTTAAAAGCCGAATGATAACGAGTTAAAAGATTACGATGGACAAAAACAATTCCTTCAGTGGGAATTTCATCGACTAAAAAACAGGGTAGTCCAGCCTGTTTAAGCCTGAGATAGGTTTGAATTGTCCAAGTGTAAATTCCTAATCCAAATCCTGACCAGTTTTGCTCGATAGTCTCAGGAATATTAGAGGGAAAATGCTGGGGATGAAGATAAAAATAAATCGGTACAGAAGACATTTAGTGATTGACTATAGCAAAGTTTGGTAAATAAAAAGTTATTTTTTTGATAATTTTTAGAAGTCGATGGACGAAGTGATAGAAACAGCTCAATAAGCTATAGAATAAAAGTGTTTGTTCACATTGAGAGACTAAATCCTGTTTGAGAATTATTTTATATTTTAAATAATGAGCTATAAATTTATATAAGTCATAGAAAAAGTGGATGACGGTAAATAAAGGTTTTTGCAGGGCTGAATACTGTAACATTCGAGTTGGATAGCGACTCAAACCGACACTACGACACAATTTTATTAAGTAAGGTTTCTGTAGACGCTTATGGGGAATTTGATGAGATATTTTCATATTTGGATTATGCCAAATTTCCCAGTTTTGTTGCCGAATATAAGACAATGCTTCAATATCTTCCCCTTTATTTGCTAATGATTGAATCTGCGCTCCGGTAAACATCAGTTGGGAAGGCACAGAATTTAACCAAGCTTTTTTCCGAATTACAAGTCCTGCACCAGGTGGCATTAACCAACGTTCTAATACATCATATCGAAAGGGATTTTTACCTCGATCAATAATGGCTAATAAACAAGCAATTCGTTCAAAATTTGTAGGAGGATGAATTTCATATTCTGGCTCAATATGGCTGCCATAAGCACCAGCATTGGGATGAGATTGAGCAAAATCATAAGCAGACATCACCCAGTTTTGATTGGGAATATTATCATCATCTAAAAACCCAATTAATTCACCTTTTGCTAATTTTATGCCACGTTTGCGGGCAAATGCAATCCCTTGTTGTGGTTCAAAAGTATAATGAATTGGAACAATAGAACGATACTGAGATTGAGATTGCTGAATAATAGAGGCTGTTTGATCGTTGCTATTATTATCAACTATAATAATTTCCCACAAAAAATGATTGGGAATAAATTGAGAAATGAGTTTATCAAGTAAATAGGGGAGACGATTGGCTCCATTATAAGTACAGATCACGACTGTAAAGTTAATCATCACTCTATTATTTTATTAACTCGAAGTTATAGTTACTTATCAAAACTATTACGCGATTATGAAGTATTCATAGTTTACCATAGCCTTAAGATAAACTAAATTGCCGTTGAATAAAATCTCGAAATTTTACACAATCTTTAAGAAAATCCTCTAATTCTTAGAAATATGAAAGCACAATTACCTTATCCGAGTATGATTTTCCACCAGCAGAATGCAATGAAAACCGTACTTAAGTGCTGAGGTAAAAGTAAGTAAAATGACTGACGCGCTATTTTTTGAGTCACAATCATTGCAGCTAACACTCCCGCAACAAGTGTCGATCCTTGTAAAAATTCAGTTACGGCTGGATGAGTTATAAACGTTGGCAGTCCTTCTCCACTTAGCCCAAATGTTGCCCAAGTCACAGGTAGTATTCTTCCGGCTTCTTCTAATCCTAAATTTAAATAGTGAGCTAAGTTTCCAGCTAAAACAAGTGGGAGATATCCATACGCTAACTCGATAAAAGAACGGGGTAGAGAGCGACTTTTATAGTGATAAATTAATCGAATCATTCCATAGGCAATCAGTGGAATAATTGTTGGTAGACTTAATGCAGCGATCGCCCACAAAGAATGAGTCCAGAAATGATCTAGATTAGTATTTAAGTTGAGTTGAGATAGTAAACTGGGTAAACGGTGAAGAAAGACTAGATTTAATAATAGAAATAAAAGAGCAACTTCATAAACTCGAGGTACATGAGTTGTCCATAATTCTATGGCAGGAGGACGTAAATTAACCTCTACAGAACGATGGGGACAGGCTTTCAAACAGGTCATACATAACACACAATCTCGGTTATCATTTAACTGTGCGGGGTGAGAATAAAGCGGACAACCATTTGTTGCTAAACCTTCTCCTTTTTCTGGCCCGCCTTTATAACATTGATAAGTGCTACATTCAGCCGAACAAGTCCCTTGCTGTGCCCGTAATTCTGTGATCGATAACTTTGCAAACATTCCATTCATTCCGCCAATTGGACAAAGATAACGACACCAAAAACGCCGCTCAAAAATCACTGAGCAAATCATGGCTCCGGCTGTAATTAATAATAGTAAGAAAGCTGAAAGATAAGCAGTATTATTTAGATTCCAAAGTTCTTCCCATAATAAGATTAAAGTAAACAATCCCCACAAAAACCATCCTCCCCAGTTTTCTGCTCTTTGTCTTGGCCAACGCTTTAAGGTGCGAGGAAATAGCCATAAAGATAGTTTTTGGGTAATTTCTCCATAAATCATAAAAGGACAAACGGCACACCAAATTCGCCCTAAAAATGGAAAAATAATTAAAATAATCGGCCACCACCAAGCCCAAAATAAATTGAGTGCAAAATTTTCTGAGCGAGTTTGAGGGCCAATAAATAAAGTGATGACAACCAGGGTATATGCAGTCAGTATAAAACCATAATTAATCCAATCTGGCCACCAAGGACTCCGCAGAAACTGCCGCAGGCGTGGATAGCTATTGAGTAAGTTCAAACGAAACTGTTTTTTCTTACTTTGAGACGGCCATATAATCTCTTCCGTAATCTTAGAATTTCCTTGTAGTTGGACAAATGCACGTTCAATTAAGTTTTTAAGTTCTTGTAGATTATTTGGAAAATCATATGCCTGTAGTCGTCGTAACGCTTCTGGTGTAATTTGAGGTTTTTGAATACATTGATTTCGACAAATCAGACTGATATAATAATTAGTATAATCTTCAATATCTGCTTTCCGAACTCGCAAGGGTGGCACTTTAATCAGGTGATGAACTTCATGATTGAGTTGGGAAAATGCCTTCTCTGAAATCATGAGAATTCGAGCCGATGTGACTCGAGATTGACTCTGAGTTTTATCGGTTTCACCGACCGGATGATAAGTTTTATTTTTAATTAAATTTAAGATTTGAGGGATTAATTCTTCAGACAGATCTTCAATATTATTTAAAATTAAAGTACCATCTTCTAATCCTTCTAATAACCCAGGCTTTCCTCCCACACGTCCCCAAAATTCGGCGGCTTTTGTTTGAAGCTGACCACAATCAATTTTAATCAGTGGTTTTCTGCGATTAGAAGAACTAAAATGAATTAATGCAGCCGAATTATCTTTTTCTAATCCGGGCTCTCCAAAAATAAGAACAGTTTCTCTATCTTTTGCTGCTTTAATAATTTGCGCTCGGAGTTTGACCCCATACCGACTTTTCCCAACAATACCCCGTTTTACTTTTGGAATTAAGTAGGGTTGAAGCAAAGCCATTCGTTCCTGTTCATAGGAGAGTTGCGCTGATAATTCCTCTACTTTTCTGGCTAATTGTTGAGAAAAAGCTTGATTAATTTCTGGATATTGTTTAACTAAAGCTTGAAAATTCTCTGCTGAAATGAAACCAAATTGACATTGATCGTGGGTAATTAATGTTTTTTGAATCGGCTGATTAAGTAACAATTCTTGAAGATTAATCAGCGATCCAGGCAGTAAACTAACAGAATGCCAATGATAGGAGGGAGTTTCAAGATGACCCGAATATAAAATGTATAATCCATCTGGAGTCGTCTGCGCTTCAACGACAGGTTGTTGAGGTGCAATAGTACGATGTTGAAGATGTTGCGCGATCGCCGTTAAGATTTTTGTATCGAGTACATTAAGAGCTGTACGCTCCTGCAACCACGTCATCCATCCGGAGTTACTCATCAACATCCGCTCCTACTCATTTCAGCTTAATTTTACAATGTAAAATTGATCGGTATCATGATCGCATCTATTATTTTAAGGTCTAGTTAAATATAGATTGAACTTTCTAACGAAGGTTTACAAAAAGTTAAGTTATTCATTTGTCTGTCATCTTTTGATATCCAACGCTAAAATAGAAAACCGACTTTCTTAAATTATAGTGCAGTTAAATTAATACGAATGGTTAATAAAATCTGGATTACCCGAGTTTTATTATTTCTAATTTCTAGCTTTCTACTACTTGACTCCGGCGCAAAAGTCATCGCTGAGTGGTGGTGGTTTGATGAAGTGGGTTATCTTTCCGTATTCGGACAACGCCTGTTGACTCAGAGTTTATTATGGTTAATTGCAGCCGGAATCACTGCATTATTTTTAGGCGGAAACTGGATCATTGCAAACCGATATAAATATCCGCCTGAGACTGTAGAAAACACTGCCGAGAAGCTGCCGTACTTCGCGCCTATCCCGGTGAAAAAGCCAGTTGCTCTTTCTTTTAAGCCATTAATTATTTTCATTATCAGCCTCAGCATCTTACTCGGATTAATCTTAGTCTATTATGGTCAAATTTTCTTAAAGTATTGGCGACCCGATCTCAATCTACCTTTAATTTCTCCTTTAATCCCTGAACAGTTTGAGGTGGAGTCCATTGTCAATCTATTACAACAAATTCCCAACTCTTACGGCTTAATTATTACTAGCATTCTTATTATTATCGGAACCATTATTCAGCCTCAGCTTTCACAACTCCTAACAACAGTCTTTCTGAGTTTAGGGTTTGGTTTAGTGCTTTCCAGTCATTGGGGAAATATCTTATTATCACTTCATCCAACTGTTTTTAATCAACGTGAAGATCTATTCAATCACGATCTGAGTCTTTATATTTTTATATTACCCATTGCACACTTATTAGATTTTTGGCTATTTGGTATTTTTACGACCTGTTTGATTAGTTGTACTTTAGTTTACTTATTATCTGGAAATAGCTTTAGTCAAGGTCGTTTTTCTGGTTTTTCTCAACCTCAACAACGCCATTTACATGGTTTAGCCGGGTTACTAATGCTCAGTTTAGCCTTAAAACATCTCATAGATCGGTATGAACTTCTTTACTCCAAGCAAGGGGTTGTTTTCGGCGCAAGTTATACTGATGTTAATGTCCAATCTCCTGTATATTTACTCTTATTTTTTATCACAATTGCAATAGCAATCTTTTTATTTGGGCAAGCTTTCTTTTCTGTTAAAGCCCTTCGTCCTTATATTGAAATTAGTTTAAGAACCTTACGACTTCGTCGTAAAAAACGCCTAACTCGTCCGCGCACCAAACTGTTTGCAGATAGCTATTCTTTACGAGCAATATTAGCTTGGTATATTACGATTGTTTTTGCTGCGGGTTGGCTACTTCCAAGTATTGTTCAACGTTTAGTGGTTCAGCCGAATGAAATTGCTCGAGAAATTCCTTATATTGAACGTAGTATTCGGTTTACTCGTAATGCATTTGGTTTAGAGAATATGACTGTCGAAACCTTTGCACCCCAAGGAGAATTAACTTATAACGATATTCAAAACAATGATTTAACCATTAAAAATGTTCGTTTATGGGACGAGCGACCTTTACTCAAAACAAATCGACAGCTTCAACAAATTCGACCTTATTATGAATTTAACGAAGCCGATATTGACCGATATACTTTACTCAAAGAACCTCAAGAACAAACAGCAAATAACCGGACAGAAAAGCAACAAGTTTTAATCACAGCACGAGAACTCAATTATCAATCTGTTCCAGAAGAAGCACAAACTTGGGTAAATAAACACCTCGTTTATACCCATGGTTATGGCTTTACTTTGTCCCCGGTAAACCGAGTCGGAGAAGGGGGACTTCCTGAATATTTCGTCAAGAATATTGGTGCTTCTCCTCAGTTAAATCCAGAAAGTACCTTAGAAGTCGCTCCCCGAGTTAAAGATAGTATTCCCATTGGAAATCCTCGAATTTATTATGGAGAATTAACCAATACTGATGTCATGACTTCTACTAGCGTGGATGAATTAGATTATCCATTGGGAGATGAAAATGTCTACAATACTTATGAGGGTACAGGTGGTATTGCAATTGGTTCAGGATGGCAGCGGCTGATTTTTGCGAATTATTTAAGAAATTGGCAAATGATATTTACGCGCAACTTTCAACCCGATACAAAGCTGTTATTTCGCCGTAATATTATCCAAAGAGTCAAAGCTATTGCGCCATTTTTACGCTACGATAGCGATCCTTATTTGGTTGTTGCCAAAGGAGACTCAAAGTCATTTGATCCAAATAAAGATCCATCCGATCGCAATTACTTATACTGGATTTTAGATGCTTACACAACCAGTTCTAACTATCCTTATTCCGATCCAGAAGGTGGCTCTTTTAACTATATTCGTAACTCTGTCAAAGTTGTGATTGATGCTTATAATGGCTCCGTTAAATTCTATTATCTCGATCAACTCCAAGATCCCATTATTACAAGCTGGCAAAAAGTTTTCCCAGAGCTATTTCAACCCATCGAAGAAATGCCACCTTCTTTGTATACTCATATTCGCTATCCGCTAGATTTATTTAGAATTCAATCTGAACGTTTGCTAACTTATCATATGGATGATCCGCGCGTATTTTATAATCGAGAAGATCAATGGCGAGTCCCAACAGAAATCTATGGGAATGAACAATTACCCGTTGAGCCTTATTATATTACGATGCGTTTACCGCAAGAAAACTCCGAAGAATTTATCTTATTACAACCCTTCACTCCCGCCAGTCGAATTAATTTAATTGCTTGGTTAGCAGCACGTTCTGATGCTCAACAATATGGTAAACTTTTACTGTATCAATTTCCTAAAGAACGATTAGTTTTTGGGCCAGAACAAGTCGAAGCCTTAATTAATCAAAAACCAGAAATTTCTGAGCAAATCTCTCTTTGGAATCGTCAAGGCTCTCGTGTGATTCAGGGGAACTTACTCGTCATTCCGATTGAACAATCTCTTCTCTATGTAGAGCCGATTTATCTAGAAGCAACTGAAAATAGCTTGCCAACCTTAGCGCGAGTGATTGTTTCTTACGAAAATCAGATTGTCATGCGTCCCACTTTACAGGAAGCATTGCAGGCTGTTTTTCAAGCTGAGCCAATTGAATCACCGCTGATTATTCCAGCCGATAATCTTCCAGAAATAAGTTGATGCTAGAATAATTATTTGTGGAAAGATGAATGAATTTCAATGTAACTTTTATGTCTAACTATTACCACACTTTAGAGATTCAGCCCAGTGCAACTCAGGCAGAAATTAAAAAAGCTTACCGTCGTTTAGCTAAACTATTTCATCCAGATAGTCAACTTCATAGTGCGAATCATGATAAAATTATTAAGATTAATGCCGCTTATGAAGTTCTCAGCGATCCCAAACAGCGACAATCATACGATCAACAACTTTATATCTATACCCAACAGTCTCAAACCTATCGTAAAACTCAAGACGGAAAAGCTCGTAAACGTCAACGAGGTAGTTCTCTTGATGCTGAATTACATCAATGGTTGTCTCAGGTTTATCAACCCATCAACAGTATTATTAATCAAATATTAGAAGCATTTCAACCAGAAGTTGATGAACTTTCAGCCGATCCTTTTGATGATGAATTGATGGAGGCTTTTCAAACTTATGTTCAAACCAGTAAAGAAGGTTTAGAAAAAGCACAACGTTTATTTCGATCAATTCCAAATCCGGCAAATGTTGCGGGAGTGGCAGCACATCTTTATTATTCTCTTAATCATGTCGAAGATGGGTTAGAAGATTTAAACTTTTTTACTTTAAATTATGAAGATTCTCATTTACATACAGGACAAGAATTTTTTAGCATTGCTTTTCAAATGCAACAGGAAGCTCAAGCCAGAATGAAAAGTATTTTATAAGAAACGCTTGTCAATACTTGAGATAAAAATCCCGAACTAACTCAATAAATTCGGGTGTATAATGATGCTGATTTGTTTGAACAACGAGAGATTGCTCAGATAAACAAACAGGCTGGCGACTGAGTTCTATTAATATCCGTTTCGGCTGAGCTTGAGGAGTGGTTTTCAGAGCAACGATTTTATTTAAAAACAAACCAAACGGTTTAATATTTTCTTTTAATTGATTGGCGGCGATATAGGGATAAATCATCGTCATTCTTCCTTCTTTTGTTAAAAGCCGATTGACTGCAAAAAATAACTCAGTCAAAGTGAGTTTATCGTTATGCCGGGCAAGGGTTCGAGCTGGAGTTGCCGCCTTAGAAACATTTGTAAAAAAAGGAGGATTACAGACAATTAAATCATACAAATGAGGGCAATTTAATGTATAATCTTGAAGAGAAGAATGATACACTTTAACTTGGTGTTGCCATGAGGATCTTGCTACATTTTCCTGGGCTTGCAAACAAGCAGAGCCATCAATTTCCACCCCATCAATTTGGGCTGTGCAACGTTGCGCTAACATTAAAGCAATTAAACCCGTACCTGTGCCAATATCCAAAATTCGCCCAACACCATTGGGGTTAGTCCATGCCCCCAATAACACCCCATCTGTGGTGACTTTCATCCCACAACGATCTTGAAGAATGGTAAACTGTTTAAATTGAAATTGATGCAGACCCATGCCTCAACGTACTTTATTTTTCTAATCGAATTGCATACCACTGTAAATATTTTCCAGGACTGAGATCAAACTCACAACAGGTATCTAATAAGTATTGCGCTTGTTGAGTGACTGTAGAATACTTTTGTAAGTCGCGGGGTAAATTATCTTGATGTTGAGATAATATTGACTCTAATTTGGTCAGCAATTCTGCGCGAGTCAGAATAACTTCGGGTTGATTCACTTCCAATACCACAAAATGGTCTTCTGAATACATTAAGGAATTTGACATTTTTTTAACCTGTGTTAACTCTTAATATTTCATTGTGACTTGAGCCGATTGTTCTGGCAATGAGGGACAATCTTTAATAGCATCATGTTACGATTGAGGTCGATTCCTCAATTCCGACCGGATTATTGGAGTTTTGAGCTTGATACCTAACTCCGTTCACCTAATGTGCGTGCTTTTGTTACGTCTGCCGAGACATAAATTAACTGTTCTATGACTACTTCTGTAAATCCATCAACTTCCGTTCGTAAACCTTCTAAACTTGAAGGCATTAAAGAAAATAGTAACAATCTGCGAGAACCGCTCGCTACAGAACTTCAAAATAACGAAAACTTCTTCACAGAAGATGCGATTCAAATTCTCAAGTTTCATGGCTCTTACCAACAATATAATCGGGAGAAGCGCGCCAAAGGTCAGCAAAAAGATTATCAAATGATGTTGCGAACCCGTAACCCCGGTGGGTTCATTCCAACTGAACTGTATTTAACCTTAGATCGCCTGTCCGATGAATACGGTAACGGTACAATCAGAGCCACCACTCGCCAAGGGTTTCAGCTTCACGGGGTGTTGAAAAAAAACATCAGAACAGTGATTGCTGCCATTATTAAAAGCATGGGATCAACCCTCGGGGCTTGTGGCGATATCAACCGTAACGTTATGGCTCCTGCTGCGCCTTATCGCGATCGCCCCGAATATGAATATGCCCGGACTTATGCCAATAATATCGCCGATCTCTTAGCGCCTCAAACCGGAGCGTACTACGAAATCTGGCTTGATGGGGAAAAATTTGTCAGTGCCGAAGAAGATCCTGAAGTCAAAGCTGCCCGCCAACGCAACGGTAACGGTACAATTTTTCACGATAAAGAAGAACCGATCTACGGTGAGCATTATATGCCCCGGAAGTTTAAATGTTCTGTGACTGTACCGGGAGATAACTCGATAGATTTATATACCCACGATTTAAGTTTAGTCGTGATTTGTAATCAGGCGGGGGAACTCGAAGGATTTAATCTCTATGCAGGAGGCGGTTTAGGACGAACCCATCGCAAAGAAGAAACCTTTCCCCGCCTAGCCGATGAAATTGGTTTTGTTGCCAAAGAAGATGTTTACGATGCGGTTAAAGCCGTTGTAGCCACCCAAAGAGATTATGGCGATCGCAGTAACCGCCGTCACGCCCGGCTAAAATACCTAATTGAAGACTGGGGGGTGGAGAAATTCAGAGCCAAAGTAGAAGAGTATTTCGGCAAACCCTTACAGCCATTTAAATCCCTGCCGGAATGGAAATATCAAGATTATCTGGGATGGCACGATCAAGGGGATGGTTTAAAGTTTGTCGGGATTTCCGTTGAAAATGGCCGGGTCAAGGATGAAGGAGATTTCCGCCTCAAAACCGCCCTTAAAACCATTGTGGAACAATTCCAACTGCCCATGGTCTTGAGTGCCAATCATAATATTCTGCTGTATGATATCAACCCAGAAGATCAAGCCAAAATTCAACAGATTTTGGACGCTCATGGCATCGCCAAAGAATCAGACATTGATCCCTTAGTGCGTTATGCTATGGCTTGTCCAGCATTCCCTACCTGTGGACTCGCGACCGCAGAATCTGAACGCGCTATCCCTGGTGTCCTGAAACGGATTCGGGTATTGTTGGACAAGATAGGACTGGCACAAGAACATTTTGTTACTCGGATGACAGGATGTCCTAATGGATGTGCTAGACCTTATGTGGCGGAACTCGGATTTGTCGGCACTCTCCCTGGTACCTATCAAATTTGGTTAGGGGGATCACCCGATCAGACGCGACTCGCTCAGCCCTTTGTCGATCGCTTACCGATTGATGAGTTAGAAAGCTTCCTCGAACCGATGTTTGTTTATTTTAAGCAAGATCGTCAAGCTGAGGAATCTTTTGGGGATTTCTGCGATCGCGTTGGGTTCGATGCTATTCGCCAGTTTGTAACCCATTATCAACCCATGCCTTCGATGAATATGAACGAGACAGCAGTGATGCCAAGTAGTGCAACCCTTCCTGAACAAGTGCCTTCGGTTACATTCAGTAACAACAACGGTGTCAGCCAACCCACCGCGCCCGAGTCAGACACAACCACTGACCCGAATAAAATTCGGCATCGGGTGAGCGTGCGCCATGAGGTTTATACTCAACTCAAAGAAGAGTCTAAGCGCTTGGGTAAACCCGTTGTTGAGCTCGCCACTGCTGCGATTGAAGAGTACCTGAATAAACTCCAATCAGAACAACCTGCTGAATAGATCAGTTTGAATTAAAAGTTTTTAGTAGTTAGTGGTTAGTTTTTAGTTCAATTAGTTAGTAGATTTAAACTACTAATTAACTAAAACTCTTAAATTAAAGATTGTAAGAGGGGACTTAAACCCAAGAAGCTAATAACTAATGACTAATAACCTTGTCCTCGCGAAGGCGGGGATAATAACTACCGCAAAGCGGTTAAATAGGGGGTGTAGGGTGTTGGCAATGGGTGAGGATGAAGGGTTATATTCTCTTAGCATTCTGTTTCACGACTGCCGGCACTCACACCAGAAAAATGTTGTTTTATTGTTTAATCTTCAGCGGTTGAGGTGGGATGGTTCAACTTCAACGATTGGCGATCGCCCCGAATCAAATTAACAATCAACAGATTGATCTCACCGCTGAGCAACAGCATTATCTCGGTCGAGTTTTACGACTTAAACCGGGCGATCGCTTTATTATTTTAGATGGAATCGGTCATGGGTGGTTAGCCAAACTCAACGTGACTTTACCGGCTACACCGCCTCAAGCAGAGATCTTAGAAACTATTACGATCAAAACAGAGTTACCTATTGATTTAACCGTGCTGGCTGCAATTCCTAAAGGTAGTGGTTTTGAGGAGATTGTCCGCTGTGCCACAGAACTGGGTGTAACGCAGTTAATCCCGATTTTAAGTGAACGAACTTTAGTTAAACCCAGCGAGCAAAAACTATTACGATGGCGACGTATTGTTACAGAAGCCGCTGAACAGTCAGAACGTCAAATAGTTCCCACCTTGCTTGAGCCGATGTCCTGGAAAGCAGCGTTATCTCATCTTAATGCTGAAAACAATATAAAAAATCCCCAACGCTATCTGTGTGTAGCGCGGGGCAATATTCCTCATTTATGCAATCATTTACCTTCTCAGTTGTCATCAAACCCGGTTAATGCCATCACGATTGCAACTGGGCCAGAGGGCGGATGGACAGAAGCAGAAATTCAAGCAGCTCGATCAGTTGGCTTTCAACCTGTTTCTTTAGGCGATCGCATTTTAAGAGCGGTTACAGCCCCCATTGTGGCTGTTTCGATGATTGTGGGGATGTTAGAGAGGGATAGGGAGTAGGTGAGGTGGATGACGAGGTGACGAGGGAATATTCTGTATTCTGTATTCTGTAAACACGTTCCATGGAATGTCTCTACCTGTCTCAGTATCGGGCGCATGCAATGCGCCCCTACCTGACTCCTGTTAATAACCGCCGTCTTCGGTTTCGTATTCGGGCATTTTCTTCTTCTCTGGGATATTAACACGGGGACCTTTATAAGGCTTCGGTGTTTCATCATCATTCCAGATATCTGTTTCTACATCTTCTTCGTATTCATACTGGGGTTCTTCTACCGGAACATATTCGGCTTCTTCGTAGTTATCATCATCATCTCCCCAATTATCCGCCTCATAATTATCATAAGCCGCTTGAGGTTGGACTTGAGGCAAAGGTTCCGGCTCAACCCATTCTTCCTCTGCTTCCCAGGCTTCCTCAACCACTGGGGTGGCAGCGGGGCGATATTCCTGTTGAGGAGCACGTTGGGGGGTACCTGTTCCCAATTGGTTTGCGGGTTTAACAGTGGGAGGATAATATAATCCTTCGTCTTCTTTGTTCCAAGGCGCTTCCCCTAAACCGAGACGTTCGAGGACTCCGACGCTTAACTGTTGTAGGCGTTCTTCGGAACCTTCAAACACAATTAACCGTTCAGGGCCACTGCTGACAATTTCATCAATGGATAATTCATAGGTACTGAGGACTTGATCGGGAATTTGGGGAATGCCAATCGATGCGATAATTAATGAGAGTAGTTTTCCATTTTCTGTATTGAAGCGATAACCCCGAACACGGCCTAAAGGTTCTCCCGTTTCAGTAATCACTTCACAGTTAATTAGGGTACTGTAGGCTTCAACGTCAATGTCTTCTTCGAGGACGCGCTCATCATCGACTAAAATTACGTCCCCAATTTCACGCACCGTATTCAAATACATATACTTTGACATTCCAGCTACGGCGAGGAAGTTCTCTCTCAGTCCTATCGCAACAATTTCACGTTGGTCAATATCTACCCATAGTTGACTGACCACTCCCAGTCGTTTACCTTTGTCACGGGTAATCACTTGAGTGCCAAGAAGCTCGGAACGTTGCCAGGTAGTTTCTGATGTCATGCTGGGCCAAATCTAGACGCAATTAAATATACATATTACTTTATACAACCTAGAATTCAGCATCGGTGAGAATTTGTCAATTTTCAATTCTCGATCTCGTCACTGACGTTAGAGTTGTAAGCCGAGAACTTGAGTATAAGCGCCTCGGGCTTGAGTCACTCCAATTGTCCGTTCAGATGCTTCCATCATGGGCCGACGCAAACTGACTACAATAAATTGAGCTTGTTGCGCTTGTCTTTTTATCATTTTAGCTAATCGTTCCACATTTGCTCCATCTAAAAACATATCCACCTCATCAAAGGCATAAAATGGCGAAGGACGATACCGTTGCAGGGCGAAAATAAAGCTGAGTGCGGTTAAGGATTTTTCTCCCCCAGACATGGAAGCGAGACGTTGTACAGGCTTACCTTTGGGATGGGCAACCAGGTTTAAACCGCTGGTGAAGGGGTCTTCTGGGTCATCAATAGCCAGGTAACCATCCCCATCAGAAAGTTCTGCGAAAATCGTTTGAAAGTTTTCATTCACCGCGTCGAAGGCTTCCTGAAATGCCCGTTGTCGCAAAGTGGTAAAGTTTTCAATTCTTAACAATAGTTCGGTGCGTTCTCCTTCCAAGGTGGCTAACTTCTGACTGAGTTCATCTAAACGCCCCTGAGTCCGTTCGTATTCTTCCAGGGCTAACATATTGACCGGTTCTAACGCTTCCATTTTTCTTTGTAGCGATCGCAATTCCCGTTGTAAGGTAGCCAAATCTAATCCGGTCGGCATTTCCGGCAACGGATCGGGAAGTTCAGCCTGTTGAGTCTGGAGTAATTCCTGTTTAATATTATATTGTTCTCTTCGTCCAAGTTGTGTTTCTTGTAACTTTTGAATTTGCCATTCTAACTGTTGCCCAGCTAAACGCATCTCTTGTAACTGAGTTTCCACTTGATCTCGTTTTTGCTTCTCTTCCCCTAAGCTGGCTTCAACCGTTTTCATCGCCGCCTGAGTTTCTGTTATTTGCGTTTTAATCTTATCAATTTGAGAGACAATATTCTGAATTTGATTACTGAGTAATTGTTTCTGTTTTTGATCTTCCCCTAAACTTTGATTACCTTCTTCTTGTTTTTCAACTAATCTTTTTTGCTGGTTCTTTAACTCTAAAATTTGTTGCTGCACTTCTTGCACAGCCGCCTCTTGCTGTTGTAATTGCGCTTCTATTCCTCTAATTTGTTGTTGCATTTGCTGCCATTCACTATGGCGATGGGCTTCTTCTAACTGCGCTAACATTTCTCTAGCTTTCTGTAATTGACCTTCTTGTAACGGAATTTCTTTATCTAATATTTCTAATTGTTGTTGAGAATTCGTTAACTCCTGAGTATTTTGATTAAATTGAGCTTGCCCTTTTTCTAACTGACTATTTAACCGATTAATTTCTGATTCTAATTGATTTGAACCTTGCTGAATATCCCGATAATTTTGCCGAGATTCAATTAACTCTTGAGAACGCGCTTTTACCGTATCCCCCGCTTGAATCATTGTTTGAGCGCATCGATCTAAAATTCGTTCAATTTCGGATAAACGATTTTTCAAAGCATTAACCTTATCCGCTTCAAAACTATTATCTTCTGTACCAAAATGAAACGTTGAACGCCGACTCTGACTACCCCCTGTCATTGCCCCACTCGCTTCTAATAGTTCCCCTTCCAACGTCACCATGCGAAATTGACCGACATGACGACGAGCATTTGCTAAACTATTAAACACCATTGTATTACCAAAAATATAAGCAAAAATATCTTGATAACGGGGTTCACATTCAATTAAATTTACGGCATAATCAATTAACCCTTCTGTTGAACGCATTAACGCCCGGTTTATTCCCGAACGGTTTCCTCTTATTTTATTTAACGGTAAAAAGGTCGCCCGCCCCGCCTGTTTGCGTTTCAGCAGTTCAATTCCGGCAGCAGCTACCCCATCATCTTCCACTACCAAATGCCCTAAGCGCCCACCTGCGGCTATCTCCAGCGCCAATTGATAGTCAGGTTCAACCCGCCCTAACTGACAGACTAACCCACATACCCCCGGTAACCCCGACTGCATCACCATTTTTGTGGCATAAGTTCCCGCTGCCTCTTGCTGGGCTTGCTGTTGGGCTTCTAACTTATCCAATTGCCGCTGACGTTCTCTTTGTTCATTAAATAACCGCGTTTGGGTTTCCTGTTGCAGCTTTAATTCCGCTTCTGCCGCCGTTACAATTTCTGCTAAAGATTGAACTTGTTCTTCAGCAATTTTTTGCTGTTGTTTTTGCTGATTTAATAACTCTTGTTTTTCCTGATATTCTGTTTGTAACTGAGTTAAACTTTGCTGAATTTCTGCTGTTTGTTTTTGTAATTGATTGACTTTCTCTCGTAACCTTGCTTGTTCTGTTCGTTGCGGATTTAACGTTTTTTGCCACGTTTCAATATTATGATGCAATTCCGTTTGTTCCTGCATCCAGGCTTCCGCTTGTTCCGCTACACTACTCGTTTCATCCCGAGTTTGATTCAGAATAGCTAAGGTTTGATCCCGTTGAGATTGACGAGTTTTTAGACTATTCTCGGCTGTGGTTAATTCTATTGCTAGACGATTTAAATTCGTTTGATATTGTTCTAATTCCGCCGTCGTCTTCTCAATTTCCCGAACTGTTCCATCGTAGGATAATTGTAAATCCTGTTGACGTTGATTAAATTGCCGTTGTTGGGCTTCTTGAGTCGCTAAAGTAGACTGTAACTGAATCAGTTCTTCTTCCCCCATTGCCTTCACCCGAACATTTAACTGTTCTAATTCTGTCGTCGTTGTAGCAATAGTCTGACTTTGTTGTTGCAGTTGTTGATTTAAATCCGTTAAACTGCGATCGCCTGCTTCAATTTGCTGTTGTAAACGCTGAGATTGTTGTTGTAAAGTCTGATAATTTAAAACCGCTTCCCATTGGGTTTTCTGCTGAAATTCTTGTCGTAATTTCTGATATTTCTCTGCTTTTAATCGATCCTTATCTAAGCGATCGCGCTGGGCAATTAACTCTTGTTCGACAATACGACTGCGTTCTTCCCGTTCTTTAACCGTATCTAACTTCTCTTTTGCTAGCGATATTTTCCGATCAAATTGGGCTACCCCAGCCAACTCATCAATAATTTCCCGACGTTCACGGGGTTTCATAGTGATAATACTGGTAACATCCCCCTGCAATACCACGTTGTACCCTTCTGGATAAATCCGTAAATGTTGCAGTTGTTCATGCAACTCCGTTTGAGTACAGGGTTCACCGTTAATATAATAAGTTGAAGTATACGTTCCCTGCTTCGTTACCCGCAACTTCCGAGTTACACTCCATTCTGATTCTAAGCTTTGTTGAACCGACTCAATATCCGCCTCACCATTAATTGCCTCAAGTTCTTCCAATTCCGCATCAGTTGCCGTCAGTTTACCATTACGACGGACTACAGTAGACTGATCTTGTAAATCCGATAAATCCAGCGTCACCGTTACCCGCGCTTCTACAGTACTCCGGCGACTCTGGGCATTATTCACCAAGTCCGGTAACCGATCTGCCCGCATTCCCTTAGAGGAAGATAACCCCAACGCAAACAGCAACGCATCTAATATATTAGACTTTCCCGATCCATTCGGCCCAGAAACCACTGTAAAGCCTGTGAGTAACGGCACTCCTGTAGTGCCGCCAAACGACTTAAAGTTAGTAAGTTCCACGCGCTTGACATGAACCATGGACGGTGGTGTTGTTGTACTATTCAAAGGGGAAGATTTTATTATACAAGATCCGTGAGCGTGACTTTGTGGAGAGATGACCTAACCCCCCAGCCCCCTTCCCTGCCAAGGAAGGAGGAGTAATTAATCGTTTTAGACATTTAATCATCAAAAAAATGCTCTCCTCTCCATGATTAAACAGTCTCTTCGAGATACAATTTTCCTCTTTTCCCTCTCCTCGCAGGAGAGGGCTAGGGAGAGGTCACAGCAAATGTTTCCCGACGCTTCTTTAGTCCAGATGCAAAGGTTATAACAGAAGTAACTATAAGAATATGAAGTAACAGATGGCTAGTCCACTGAGTATTATTTTGATAATACTAGGAATAAAACACCTCAATGGAGCTAACCTCAATGAAGCCGACCTTATCGGAGCCAGTCTCATAGGAGCCGACCTTATCGGAGCCAGTCTCATAGGAGCCGACCTTAATAGAGCTGACCTCAATGGAGCTAACCTCAATATAGCTAACCTCGTTGCAGTTAACTTTAGTGAAGCCAGTCTGATAAGAGCTAGTCTCATAGGAGCCGACCTTATCGGAGCTAACCTTATCGGAGCTAACCTTAATAGAGCTGACCTCAGTAGAGCCGAACTCATTGCAGCTAACCTTAATGGAGCCAACCTCAGAGAAGCTGACCTCAGTGGAGCCAACCTCAGAGAAGCTGACCTCAGTAGAGCCGAACTCATTGCAGCTAACCTTAATGGAGCTAACCTCAGTAGAGCCGAACTCATTGCAGCTAACCTTAATGGAGCCGACCTCAGTAGAACTAACCTCAGTAGAGCCGACCTCAGTAGAACTAACCTCAGTAGAGTCGACCTCAGAGAAGCTAACCTTAGTGGAGCTAACCTTAGTGGAGCTAATCTTAGTGGAGCTAATCTTAGTAGAGCTGACCTCAGAGAAGCTAATCTAAGGAAAACCAGCCTCAGTAGAGCCGACCTTAGTAAAGCTATGCTCAATAGAAGCCAAGCTTTAAACACGAACTTGAAAGAAGTAATATTCACAGGAGCTTGCATAGAAGACTGGAATATCAACATCAAGACTAATTTAAAAAATATTAGATGTGACTATATTTTCTTCAACTCTATTTGGAATGAACAAGAAAAAAAAGATGAATTTACCGAACGTCGTCCTCATCAAACAGACAAAGATTTTGAACCAGGAGATTTTGAACGCTTAGTTAGAAAATCACAAGAAACCATTGATCTAATATTTCGTAACGGAATTGATTGGCAAGCTTTCTTAAAATCTTACGAACAGCTAAAAGTTGAAGCAGGGGGAGATTTCTTTCCAGTTCAATCAATTGAAAATCGAGACGATGGATCATTTATAGTTAAATTAAAGTCACCTATAGGAACAGATAAAGAGGCAACTGAAAAATTCTTTGAAGAAAGGTATCAACAAGAACTTAAAATAATTGAAGAAAAATACAGAATACAGTTAGAGGCAAAGGAAGAAATAATAGAAATTCATAAAAAACAAAATACTGATATTCTTGAACTTGCTAAACTAGCAGCTAGTCAACCTATTAATGTAGCCATGACAAACAATAACTTAGAAACTTTTCATAACAACCAGCAAGGCGCAAATATTGCTAACAATGCAAATATAGTCAAAGACAATGCTCGTCAACAAGCCAAACAATACAATTATGCTCCCGAACAAAAACAATCTTTAGCTGAAGCGGCAGCAGAAATTCAACAACTACTTGACCAACTTTCACAAACTTATTCACCCGAAGAAGCTGAGCAAAAAGTCGCTGAAGATTTAGCGAATAAAGCGAAACAAGATCCGTCTTTCAAGGAAAAGCTTAAAAGCTGGAGTTTATCTATTACTGGAAAAGGTGCAGAAACTGCGGTTGTCGAAAGTATTAAGGAAGGAGTTAAACGAGTTATACCACTGGCTATCACGTTACTCGTTTAATTAAGTTTTTGTTTAATATCTCAATCAATTTTTTAATAGGGCTGAAAATCTTCTATAATTCAGCTTTTAGTCAAAGATTCTCAATCAGTTCTATCGGATATTTTCTATAGGATGGGTAATTATTATCGAAATTCGTTGATCTGCTAGGAGAGTTTAGCACCAACATTGCGATAAAATTAGCAAAAAGTTGTTATTGTTATGACTTCTGACTGGACGCATGCAATGCGCCCCTACCTGACTTCTCCTTATGGATCATCACAAACTGATTCAATCTTTCAAACACATTTTACAACGACAGGGTGCTGCGATCGCGGCGGCTATTGCTTTTTATACCTGTTTACCTGTTCCCCTATCCTGGACGCTGGAATTTCGCGGGGTTGCCCGTCTTGCCCCGGCGTTGGGTATTTTTATTGGGGGAATATTGGGGCTAATTGACTGGGGGTTAAGTGGCTTAGGATGTCCGGTTTTAACCCGTTCTGCTATCGTAATCGTTACGGGTATTGCCATTACCGGTGGATTACATTTAGATGGGGCAATGGATACAGCCGATGGGCTGGCTGTCCCCGATCCTCAACGTCGCCTAGAAGTGATGGCAGATAGCGTTACAGGGGCGTTTGGGGCAATGGCTGCGATCGCGATCATTTTACTGAAAATCACCGCGTTAACGGACTTAGAAGGACAACGGTGGTTAGCGTTGATGGCGGTAGCGGGTTGGGGACGTTGGGGGCAGTTAGTGGCGATCGCCCGTTATCCTTATCTTAAACCCACGGGAAAAGGGGCGTTTCACAAAGATACATCTTATACGCCGTTTGATTTAATTCCTGGTTTATTGTTGTTATTAAGTTTAAGCGGATTTCAATTTATTCTCAATCCTCAAGGTTGGTTAGTAGCGGTGGGTATGGCATTTGGCGGGACTGCGATCGCCATTTTAACGGGGGCTTGGTTAAATTACCGTCTGGGTGGTCATACAGGGGATACTTACGGTGCGACTGTGGAATGGACAGAAGCGTTATTATTGTGTTTGTTAGTGGCATTGGCAGGGGCATCAGAAATAGAGTGATTTTGTTATTGGAAGGGAACAGGGAACAGGGAGTAGGCAGTGGGGAATGGACTAACAACTAACAACTAATAACTAACAACTAATAACTAACAACTAATATTTTCATGGCCAAGGAACAGCGGGATCGGCGGCTAACAGTTGAGCCACACTTCTGGCACCGTAACGATTTAAATGACTTGGATCGACAAAATATTCATTTCGTAAGATGGATTTTTCGGCTAAATCGATAAAAATAAACCCATACTGATAAGAGAGATATTCCATATTATCTCGAAACTGCTGTTCAGCGCTCCAGCGAAACCCATCTAAGTAGTCATCAGTCAGGGGTAAATTGACAAATACTAGGGGTATATTATGGGTTTCGGTAAATGCTACAACAGAACTTAAAGCCCTGGCTTGTTCTCCGCCTAAATTAAAGGCTCGATAGTCCCCATCATATTGACCGGGAACATACGGGCGGCGCTGATAATAAGTATAAGGATCGTAACGATTGGAGAGGGGTAAAAATCCGTTTGCGTCAATATTATTTAGCGATACCAACATCCCGGAGGGTCTTGTTGCTGGATTATACAATAAGTTCAGGGTTTGAAATCTAGGGATTGAAGTCTGGGTAAAACTGACGGGGGAAGCCGTTTGCTGGGGCTGATATTGGCTTTTCTGACATGATTGTGGCAAGTCATAACAGTAGGATACTGAGCCATTAGATTCTGTTGGCGAGAGTTGGGGACGAATCCCTGCAATTAAACGTTGATGACCCGCAGATGCCAAAATTGATTCGTAAGTACGGTCAATGCGGCCACTGTTGAAGGCACGTACTCCATCTGCCCAAACAATGATCCGGGGGAGTTGAGCGGGCGTTAAAACTTCTGTGAGCAGATATTCAACCACCTGAGCCGTTGCCCCATTTATGCCAAAATTAAATACCGTTAAGTTTTGGTATCCCTTGGCTGCCAGGGACTGTCTGAGTTGCTGGGGGTCAATACCTTGTAAAGCGCGGGAACTCCCCACAATCAAGACATCTGGCGTTCCCATCGTACTCAGATAGGATAAGTATAGCCGGAGCTGTTGATCGAGGGGTTCACTATCAAAACTGGGAAAGTTTAATGCTGTTGATCCAGCAGCGGCTTGTTGTTGAGAATAAGCCAGATTTCGCATATATTCTGTTACTTTTTTCTCTGCATATAGCCGTTGGGGACTGTTTGGCGGGACGGCTTGCATCCATGCCACCGCCTGCACCCAATACCGCGCTACTTCATCCCATTGTTGTTGAGTACTGGCTGTTTGAGCTAAGTTTGATGCTTTCAGGGCAGATCGCACCGATTGATCGAAGGGATTTTCAACGCTACAGGTATTGTTTTTTGGGACTTCCGGGGTGGGATCTAGATAACGGCGACGAAATTGGGTTAGTTGGAAAGAGTCGCCCAACGATGCGCTGGTGGTAGATGAGTCGCTAGATGTGACCCCGGCTGAATCACAATGAGATTGGGTATTCATTACAAAATATCGCCCGCTCACACCGAGGATGGCTATGACCGGAATGATCCCTAACCCAATGATCGCACTGTGTTTGATCCGGGGATAACGCCATGGATTGATAAACCGTGTCATGTTGTATGAGTGAAAGAACCTAGCACAGAATCTGGACTTATGTTACAAAAGTGTATCGTAACAGTTATGCGATCGCTACCCTTACATCCCTAATCTGGCTATTAATTTTACTTAACTCAGAAGTTGATTAATTTCAACCGACCCGTTTGAACATAATCAAAAATGCGGTTAATCTGGTGGCGATCGTCAATCGTCAGATCGCGATTCGATAAGATGGCAGACATCAGTGTCAGGTATTCCCAGCGATTAAGCTGACCTGAGGTTAAAATCCGCTCTATCAATAGGGGTGTGGCTAAGTTAGAGGCAGATTGAGTGATCCACGGCATAATAAATTGCTGTCCATTGCTATAACTAATTCTAATTTTACTTAAGGGTATCAGATGCTAACTATCAAGTTTAATAATTCAATCTTTTTATCATTTTACGCTCTGATCTCAGACTTGAATTCGTTTTTTTCGTATTAAAATCTTTCAGTCAGGTCATTATCACAAAATATATTTTTCTGTCTTTTGACAGATGATAAAAGGCTTTCACCTGATTAAGAATACTATTCTATAATTGCATATCTTATATTTGTCAAACCCTTGTATGACAAAAATTAAAGTGGATGGGTAACTAGATTCGATCAATTAGAGATTTGATTTTTTTTTAAGAAATTGACATGATTTATTCTGGTAATCGGGAACAATAAATAAAGTATTCAAGAATACATTTCTTAAAATAATTAAATGATTAAAATTAGTTTGCGTTTTAGTAGTTCAAAACTCAATCAATAATATAAAATCAGATCATAATTACATCTACATGATTGTTATGCATATCTTGATGGTTGTCGAAAACATCTCTCGAAAAATGGGAGGTGAATCTGGTAAAAGTTTCTACTACATGGAGCTTTTACGAGAACGCAATATTGAAATTAGGGTCATTTGTCATGAACGGGTGCGTCAAGAACTTAATCAAGAGTTTGCAGAAGAGCCCGAACAACTGAATAAAATTCATTTTATCCAAGATACTTGGTATCAAGTCTTAGTTTGGCAGATTGGTAAGCGGTTTCCTTACCGAATTCAGGATTTAATTTTTAATCAAATTATTCATTGGATTACCCAATTCAAAGCTCGAAAACTTGCTAAAAAACTCATTGCTCAACATGATATTGATCTGATCTTTGAACCGGCCCCGATTACACCAAAAGGACTGAGCTTCATGTACAATATGAAGGTTCCAGTGGTAATTGGGCCATTATCAGGGGGACTGGAGTTTCCGCCTGCCTTTAAATACCTCGACTCCAAATTTAGCCGACTTTCTGTAAAATTAGGTCGTCAATTTTCTGGAATTCTGCATCGAGTTATTCCCGGAAAATTAAAAGCAAATGCCTTGATTATTGCCAATCAACAAACTGAAGCGGCTTTGCCCAAAGGATGTCAGGGTAAACGGTATCCTTTAATTGAGTCAGGGGTTGACATGGAAAAATGGCTTCCCAAAAAGTATGAGACATCTGAGTCAAATCAAACAACACGATTTATTTATGTCGGACGCTTAGTGGATTGGAAAGGAGTGAATTTTCTGATTTCAGCGTTTCAACAGGTTGTTGAGAAGATCGATGCGGTTTTAGAAATCGTAGGTGATGGTATATTACTACCTGAGCTTGAACAACAGGTTCAACAGTTAGGCTTACAAAATCGAGTTCGTTTTAATGGACAGCAACCGCAAATTAAGGTCTCTCAACTCCTACAGGAATCTGATGTATTTGTTCTCCCGGCTCTACGAGAAGCAGGAGGAAATGCGATTTTAGAAGCAATGGCAACAGCTTTACCTGTAATCGTCACTAACTGGGCAGGGCCTGCTCAAGTTGTAGATGCTAATTGTGGGATTTTAGTCGATCCTGATTCTCCTGAACAGTTTATAGCAGGTTTAGCGATCGCTATGATTAAGCTGGCTGAAAATCCGCAACTGCGGCAACAGATGGGAGAATATGCCAAAGAGCGACTCTATCGGGATTATTTAAACTGGGACTCTAAATGCGATCGCATTGTTGAAATCTTTTCAGAAACCTTGACCCCAGAACATCAAACCAGTCCAGAAAAAACTCAACTTCAACAAGAAATTTCAGCGGCATAACCCCTCTTGGGAAGGATGGTGAGTCGTTTACGCTATAGTTATGATCAACTCAGCAATTAGGATAAGATTGTTAATTCATGCAGGTAGAACGGCTCCCAGTCCTTTCAGACAATTATATTTTTCTATTACACGATCCTCAGCGCCGAATAGCGGCAGTGGTTGACCCAGCCGTAGCAGAACCCGTTTTGCAGCGTTTACAAGCCTATAAGGCTGATTTAGTTGCGATTTTTAATACTCATCATCACAGCGATCATGTTGGGGGAAATACTCAGTTACGGAGACACTATCCCAATGCAGTTGTTTATGGTGGGGAAATCGATGTCGGGCGTATTCCTGGACAACAAGTTTTTTTAAAGCAAGGAGATCGGGTTGAATTTAGCGATCGCCAAGGGGATGTGTTTTTTGTTCCCGGTCATACCCGCGCCCATATTGCCTATTATTTTCCGCCTCAAACCTCAGAAGATACCGGAGAGTTATTTTGTGGGGATACTCTATTTGCCGGAGGCTGTGGTCGTTTGTTTGAGGGTACGCCCCAACAGATGGTTGAATCTTTAACTCAGTTACGGAATTTACCCGATAATACCCGTATTTGGTGCGCCCATGAATATACACTAAAAAATCTTAAATTTGCCCTGACAGTCGATCCCAATAATACTGCATTAAAAGAACGGTTTAATCAAGTTGAAATAGCCCGCCGTCAAAATCAAGCAACAGTTCCTTCCATTCTGAGCCTGGAAAAATTAACCAATCCATTTTTACGTTGGGATAAACCAGCACTTCAATCTACTGTTAATAGTCAAAATCCGATACAAACCTTTGCCCGGTTAAGAGGGCGAAAAGATCAGTTTTAAATGATTAAAATTATGGAGTATTTTGCAATATAAATAATAGCAGTAAATGTATATAATGAAATCACACGCACCACAGGAAGCAGATAATTTTTCTTCTCAAACTTACGACTCAGTTTCTTAAGCAATTGAAGCGTAAAATTTATTAATTTACTCTATTAATTATCAAAAAACATTTAATGATATTCTACTCAATCTTAATGAAGTTCAAATCTATTTGTGGTGTACAGAAGAACAAATAAATTAGATTGTTAAAACTGCTATTTAATAAAAAAAGACATTCAAGATAGAACGTCTTTATGAGGTTATGTATATGCAAATCAATTAAGTTAACTTAATTATTAAATGATACCAGGGCCTTTCTCACCTTGCTCTTTGATGTCTTTTAATTCCGCAGCACGTCTGGCTTTATTTGCTTCTTCTTCTTCTCTTAAGTCACCGGGTTCATCAATATACATTTCCGGTTCGATCGCGTAGTTATTCATTTTCCCTTCGCGGTCAATTGTCATCCCACCTGTGGTATCGATGTCGCCTTCTTTTTCGGGTAATTTTTTAAAATCTTCCCCTTCACGATCTTGACGTGCACCGACCTCAGCCGGTTTAATGCCACGGTCGTAATTGGCATTTTGATCTTGCGGTGAGTTTGCCATAACTAAATGAGTCTCCTAAAAAATATTGATGCTGAATTTAATACTATGACAGCCAGTTTCTCTGACCAAAGGATATTAGTAATACTAATATGATATTCTATTAACCCAAGCCAGGATTTTCAGACTTGTCAACTTCAGGAACAACATCAGGACGCTCTTTGTTTTCCCAACCGACAGGACGCTTAGAGTTGTACCAAGCAATAGAGCCGATGGAAACAGCAGCGATAAATCCAACAACACCAACAATCAGTGTGGCATAAGGGAAATGTGAGGCACTAGCAGCGACTTCAGCAATTGTATACATAAGTTAATTAACCTAATTTTTAATTTTTTGTATCATCACCTTATCACTGCCAATAAACCCGTACATCTACCTCAGTATGGAAATGAATTCGGATAAACTCTGTCTGAAGATAGACACTCCGAACCACGATATAGGAAGAAATACCAGTTATCAATTGTGTTGGCAATTTTCAGGTCATTGACTGAGAACGAATGATTTCTGGACGGACAATATCAACCCCGACAACAATACCTTGATCTCGAGACTGTTGTAATCCTGGAGTTAATTCGGGTTCAATAGAACGATCTAAGTAAGAAGAGTTATTGGCTGGAATATCGGGGACATTTGGAGCCGGAACATTTTCGGGTACCCCTTGCTGAGATAATAAAGCAATCCCGCCAATTGATCCAGCTAACAAAGCCGCATAACCTAGATAGAGATGAAATTGATTTAAATAAAATTCTGTATCCGGTTCGGGAGAAGACCAAGACGGAGTGATACTTTGCAACGGGTCAGGAGCAGGTAAGGCGGCAGCCAAGGCTGTACCATCTAAACCCAGAGCATTACCCAAACGACAGATAAAGCCTCGCAGGTATACATCTTCGGGTAATTGGTCTTCTTGCGCCATTTCCAACGCTTCTAGATGGGATAGAGGCACCATCGTACTACGATGCAGTTCACATTGAGATAATCCAAGGGTTTGTCGCGCTTGCTGGAATTGTTGTGCAATTTGACGAAGATAGTCCCGGCGCTGCTGAACTTTCTGAGCCGCAATATCAGCTTTGCTTAGTTTCTTTTTCTTGTTGCCTGGAGTAGAATCTACTGTTTCTGGGGGGATTTCAGTTTTAACGGTTGCAGTCGGAGGAGTTGATTTAATATGATGAGGCTCATTTCCACCAGCGATATATCCCGAGGGAGAGACGACTGTATCTGTGTTTTCAATCTCAGTATCTGTGTTCTCAACAGTATCTGTGTTTTCAATCTCAGTTTGCGTTGTCTCAGCAGTATCTATGTTCTCAACAGTATCTGTGTTTTCAATCTCAGTTTGCGTTGTCTCAGCAGTATCTGTGTTCTCAGCCTCGGGTAGTTCTTCGGTTTTGCTAACGCTTGCCACGGATGGAATGGTTTGTAACTGCGGATTTTGAGCAAAACTCGCATACCCTAACGCCATTTGCTTGAGCGCAATTTGAATCGCTTCGCGTCCCACAGCTCGAATCAGAATATCACCCTTAACGGCGGCATGACCTAACAGTTTTTGTAGGTTCATTAATGATAAGCTATACACTTGAGAACTGTGTAGTTCATCTTCAATTTGAGTAACGAGGTGATCGAGATGTTCTGAAGAGACTTCAGCAGCCACTGGCTGAGAAGAAGGTTGAATATCCATCATTGCTTTGCTTTTATATATAATTTAGAATCGCATACCTAAATTACTTTTCTATGCTTTTCTAACTGCTTCCGGATGCAAAACTCGATAAAATAGTGGTGTATTATTTACTATTAATTATTTGTTATAATTATCTCTCATCGTCTAATTTGAGGGTGCTGAATTAAAGTGTGGATTTATAGCACTTTTTCGTGACCCAACTTACCCGTTTAAAACAAGGCAGCAGACCCAGACCCCGCGTGGGTGGGGAGAACAGGTATAGACCAGCATCTGATGTCTTTTGTGAGTCTCTCTAGATCTGCGATATCTGCCCTTTGCCGTTGAACGCCCCACATTGCGATCGAATTAAGGATTAGCAAATGTATTAATTCTACCGCCTCCAATCGTCCGCCCTGGAATAGGACGAGGAACAGAAAACGGTTGAGCGGATGGGGTAAGAGTTGTGGAAGTTCGGGGGACTAAAGGATTTGGACTAACTATAGAATTTTGAATATTCGGTTGAATTACACCGTAGTTTGGATTAGACACCGAACCGGGGTTATTGTAACCATAGTTGAGATTAGAATTTGGCGTTGGAGACTGTCCGTAAGGATTGGTGTAGTTCGGCGTAGTGGTTGGAGTTGTGGGTTGAGTTAGGGGTAAATTTCGAGGAATAGAAAGATTTGTTTGATAAGGATTTTGAATCGTAGCAGGCTCAATATTTGGGGTTGAGGTTGTGGTTTGGCTGGGTGTTCGGGGAACAACCCAACTGGGTTGAGGAAGATTTGAATTTGTCTGGGTGGGTAAAGTTTGTTGGGAATTGACTCCTAAATCTAATAACAATGAAGGATTGGAATTATTAGATAATGTTTCAGTGGAGTTGGTCTCAGTTTGAGCCGTATCCCGCTCTTCTAAAACGCTGGTTTGAGTTGAGTTTGATTGTTCTGAATTGATCGTTGATGAATTGGAGTTATATTGCTCCATCGCTGCCTCTAAAGGAGTTGAAGCAGTAGAGTCTGTATTGGCATCTGATGCAGTTTGAGGATTTAGAGGATTAGAATTGACTGTTGAATTAGAATTAAAATTGGGACTAAAAGTCGGTGATGTTATAGAATTGTCTTGAGTTTGAGAAAAATTAAAGTTATATTTTGGCGGGGTTGAATCTGATGAGCTTGAAGTTGAAAATTCGGGTAAAAATAGATTTTCTGTCGAAGATGCATTAGACTGATTCTGAGATTGTTGAACCGCTTTTAATAAATCTTCCCCGGCTAAAATCGGATCGTTGAGAGGATTAATGGGCGAGGCATTGCTGTCTAACTCTTGCAATAATAAACTGGAACTATCAATCTCTGCGGCGATGGATCGTTCTTCATCAGAAAGCTGATCGCTTAAAGCAGTATTGGGTGTATTGGGAGTGCGATCGTTGACTTGAAACCATTCAGGATGATCTGATAATTGCCAAACGAAGATACCCAGTAAGGTTAAAATTCCGACTGGCCCTAAAATTCTGAGTTGAGTCAAGGAGCGGACACGAGCCGCGAGAGTTCGGCGAGACTCAGATGCAGACTTGAGTTTGGACATATTCCCTCTAATCTCTTGTAAATGGGTTAATTGGGCAGATACAGAGCCATGACGATATGGGTGCTTTGATCTGAACTAAACGTTACTTTAGCTAAACTGTCTTTAGTTTAAAGGATAGTCTCTCGTAACCCACTGTCGAAATATTATTATTTTATCCTTAAGCTCAAGAGAACAACTACAGATTATTAATTATTATCTGTTCTAGATTGTTAAAAATGAGACAAAATCTATAAAATTAATTGAAATGAAAAAAACGGTTGAAGTCTTAGCAGACAAAGAACAACTCATTGAGCGATCGCTCCATATTATTCTAGAGCAACTCAAAACCGCCCTGGCGCAACGGGATCAATTTACTCTAGCACTCTCCGGTGGCAGCACCCCAAAACCCCTTTACGAAAAGCTGGCAGCCCAAGACTTACCCCTGGAGAAAATTCATATTTTTTGGGGAGATGAACGCTATGTTGCGGCTGATGATGCCGATAGTAACCAATTAATGGCGCGTCAGGCTTGGCTTGACCGGGTGGCTTTCCCTGAAGAAAATATTCACCCCATGCCGACCATTGGCAACGATCCAGCAGTGGATGCTGAGAAATATGATGCTGAGTTACGGCAGTTTTTTCAAGTGTCTGCGGGAGAATTTCCCCAATTTGATGTGATCTTACTCGGCATGGGAGATGATGCCCATACCGCCTCTTTATTTCCTAATACTAAAGCGCTAACTGAACAGACAAGCCTCGTAACCGTTGGCGATAAGTCGGGTACACCTCGGATCACTTTAACAGTCCCCACGATCAATTCAGCTCGTTGTGTGCTGTTTGTAGTGGCTGGAGTTAATAAACGTCCTGCTTTAGCACAAGTGTTTGCAGAAACAGGGGAGGATATGATGTACCCCTCTCGCTTGATTAAACCTCAGGGAGAATTATACTGGCTATTAGATCAAGCCGCAGGCGAAGAAATCGCGACAGTGTAATGGGTTTGACTCTATTCTCACACTAAGCCTGTTGTCATGCAGCGAGTATCGCTCATACGAATTGTTAATTCCCTCGCTATATTGCAACTCAGCAATAGGGCAGGTTCAATAATGGCGATAAAACTTTGGACGATCAACCTCAGTCCCATATCCAGATCGCTTATAAAACCAGTCCATAACGAAAAACCAATAACAAAAAACTAAACTAATGATTGTCTGTCCCAACTGCAACCATCAAAATCCTGAGGGAGCCACTCAGTGTGAAGCCTGTTATACTCCTTTACCCACAACAATTGCTTGTCCCAGTTGTGGGGCAACGGTTCAAAGTGATGCGACGTTCTGTGGTCAATGTGGCTCTAATTTGCCACAGCCTGAGAGCGCCAAGCAACAGCCCTCTCCAGACCTGTTACCCACAGTTGTGACTCCCCCAGAACCTGATGCTATACCCATCCCTAGCGTCGAATCTGAGCCGGTTTTAACCTCAGCTCCTGATTTAGAAAAACCCAATTTATCTCCGCCCCCAGCAGCGCCTATCACACCCGCAACTCAGCTTCAGCAGCAGTCTGCTCAATTAATCCATGTTCAAACCAGTGCAGTTGTAGAACTCCCTCAAAATCTGTCTGTGATTCATCTCGGTAAACCGAATGATTTAGTGCCTCCAGATATTGATATATCCGGTTTTCCTAACTCTGAAATTATTTCTCGCAAACACGCTGATATTCGAGTAGAAGCGGATGCATTTTATATCGAAGATGTGGGGAGTTCTAACGGAACTTATATTAATAATATTCCTTTATCCCCAGGAAATCGACACCGTTTAAGACCTGGCGATCGCATTTCTTTGGGCAAAGGAGATCTCGTTTCTTTTATCTTTCAAATGGCATGAGCATTGTAAATTTCTGATTGAAGCGCTTTCATCTTTGGGTTGAATGGGTACAATGAGGATGGTAAGAGATCAACCTTCATCCAAATTTTTAGCTATGATTTTTTGTCTCATACGGCAATAGCCAGCATTGGATGATTCATTAAGAGTTGTCTTCTACAATTACTTCAGGGTGCTGTGTTTAAAATAACGACTGCCAATGTGATTAAGCTAACCTTGTTACATCCTTTCCAGTCTATTCCGGTTCGGAGCTGGACTTTCCAACAAGAACCGATTATCCGAATTGGACGCTCAATGAAAAATCATGTTGTTTTGTACAGTGCTGTGGTTTCTCGTCATCACGTCGAAATTCGGCATTTTACCTGTGGCTGGAAAGTGTTTAATTTGGGAACAAACGGAACATATATTGAAGGTGTGCCAGTGTCTGAATCCTGGGTTGAAAATGGACAGATCATTCATCTGGCTATTTCAGGGCCAAAAATTCAACTTAGTATTGATCCTCATCAACACCAGAGTCAGTCTACCAATGAAATCTCTGCTGCACCAGAATATCCTGTAAAAGTTCTTCACCCTTACGAACTTCCAACTCAAATAACAAAGTTATCTCCCTCCCAGCCCAATTCTACTAATCCATCAGAAACTTATGAAGAGATTACAGAAGTCGATCGGTGTGATTGATCCGTTCCGTCATCATCACTTAAATCAAAATAGATTCTCAATCTGCTAAAACTTCAGAAAGACTTAATTTATGGAGTAAGTGATTCTGAAGGTTAAAATTGTGCCTATAGGTTTTCAGCAGACAAATAGTAATTCAGGGATATCTTTAAAGAGCGTCTATCATAGAAATAACCCTCACAAGTGATTAATTCAATCGATTAAGAATATAATCTGAAACCTAATAGAACTTTATATTGTTGTGTGATAATTGATTTGTGATTACAATTATTTTAATCCACCCAACTCAGCCTATTCCAGTCAACCGCTGGACATTCAAAGATGAATCGATTTTACGAATCGGTCGTGCCAAAGACAATGATATTGTCATTTATAACGCGGTGGTTTCCCGTCATCATATTGAGTTATGGAAATCCTCCTCGGGATGGGAAATAGTCAATTTTGGCGCAAATGGAACTTTCTTTGGTGGTCAACCTTTAAATCAAGAACCTGTCTCTGAGGGCATGGTGATTCGCTTAGGACATTCAGGGCCTCGGCTACTGATTAAGTTGTCTGGATCTGAATCTGACAATATTCATCAGTCCTTGAATAAAAACACTCTTTCTATTCCACAGCTTGATGATACAGCGACTTTGGAAGATGAAACGGTTGCAGACTGTACAACCCGAGTGGAATACTTCGATAGCAAGAAAACTGGCGGAGCATAAGGCAACGGTACAATAAACAACACCCAATGACTGGCAAAGATGACTCTGACTCAAACCGCAACGACTCCCCTGTACCCCTTAAGTGTTGCGCCGATGATGGATCGCACCGATCGTCATTTTCGCTATTTTATGCGTCAAATTACTCGTCGTACACTGCTGTATACGGAGATGATTACGACAGCGGCAATTATCCATGGCGATCGCAATAAACTGTTAGGATTTTCAGCCCTTGAAAAACCCCTAGCTTTACAAGTCGGTGGCGATCAACCCCAAGAGTTAGCCAGAGTGGCTCAAATTGCACAAGACTGGGGCTATGATGAAATTAACCTAAATGTGGGCTGTCCTAGTAGTCGAGTTCAGGAAGGCCACTTCGGGGCTTGTTTAATGGCTCATCCGGAACGAGTGGCGATCGCGATCGCGAAGATGCAACAGGTGGTTGAAATTCCTGTAACGGTTAAACATCGTATTGGTATCGACGATCGCGATCGCTACGAAGATTTAGTTCATTTTGTCAAAATTGTTTCTGAACAAGGCGGATGTCAACGCTTCAGTGTTCATGCCCGCAAAGCTTGGTTAAAAGGCTTGAGTCCTAAAGAAAATCGAACTGTTCCTCCGTTACGGTATGGTGATGTTCATCAACTCAAACAAGATTTTCCCCACTTATTCATCGAAATTAATGGGGGTTTTACTGATTTATCCCAAGTCCAGCAACAGTTAAATTATGTTGATGCGGTGATGATCGGTCGGGCGGCTTATGATAATCCTTATCTGTTTGCTAAAGCCGATCAAGAGATTTTTGCAGAACAAACCCCTCCTCCCAGCCGTCAGCAAGTCGTAGAAGCGATGTTACCTTATATCGAAGACTGCCTCAGTCGGGGTATTCGTCTCAATAGTATTACCCGTCATATGCTACAACTGTTTGCTGGACAACCCGGCACCAAAGCCTGGAAACGGCATCTGAGTGAAAATGTTTGTCGTCCTGGGGCAGGGGTAGAAGTGGTGCAGCAGGCATTAGCGACAGTCTACGCAGGTTATACGGCATAGGTAATGGGATTTAGGTAAGGCATCCTATCCATCCACTTTAGCCGCCCGTAATTGCCCACAGGCAGCGTCTGCTTCTAATCCTCTAGAATAGCGTACACTAACGGCAATATGTTCTTGCTTCAAGGCTTGGACAAACGCTTTAATTTGTTTAGGACTGGGGCGTTGATAATTCACTTCTTCGATCGGGTTATAAGGAATTAAATTAACATGGCTTTGAAATCCATGTAATAAGTTAGCGAGTTCTATTGCTTGTTCGGGTAAATCATTTAAGCCGCCTAACAGAATATATTCAAAACTAAGTCGCCGCCCTGTTATTTTGACATAATCTCGACATTCTGCAATTAACTTTTCGATAGGGTAATGGCGGGCGCTGGGAATTAATTGTTCTCGCAGTGTTTGATTAGATGCGTGCAAACTTACCGCTAACGTTACTTGCAATTTATACTCCGAAAACTGACTAATTTTACCCGGAATTCCCACAGTCGATACAGTCATCATTCGTTGTCCGATACCGACATCTTTATTTAGACATTCAATAGCAGCCACTACATTTTTTATGTTTAATAAGGGTTCTCCCATTCCCATAAATACAATATGACTCACACGCCGATTAAAATCCGTTTGAACGGTTAAAACCTGATCGACAATTTCATGAATATCTAAATTTCGAGTAAATCCGCCTTTTCCCGTGGCGCAAAAATCACAATCCATCGGACAGCCGACTTGAGAAGAAACACATACAGTTAGGCGTTTTTCTGTGGGTATTCCTACGGTTTCAATAATATTACCATCGGATAATTTTAACAGGTATTTAACGGTTTCATCGGGTGCAACAGAACGGTAATGCAGTGTAGAACGACCTAAATTAATATGACTCATTTCGGCTCGCCACTGTTTCGGAAATACCGTAATTTCAGATAAGGATTTTGCCCCTTTTTGATAAATCCATTGATAGAGTTGTTTTCCCCGATAACGGGGTTGACCTTGTTGTTGCACCCATTCTGTTAGTTCTTCTAAAGATAATCCGAGTAAAACTTGAGTGCTTTTATTCGTTAAAGTTGTCATTTTGAAATCAACCGATATTTTTATTATTGAAGTAACGGATAAGTAATTCTGGAAAGAGATAATACAGTCAGTATTTAAAATTTAAAAGCAAAACTCTAAATTCTTCTCTAACAAATCGATACATATTTTTTCCAGATAAAACTTTGTATAATCCAAAAGATTAGTAAAGATATAGATAAGCAATCAGTGGCAATAGAATTTTTATACTTATTCTTAGTTTGTTTAATAGAATAAACTATAAAATTGAGCGAATTTATTTTGATCTTATTCAAATCGAGAGGATGCTTGATAAACCTGACGTAATAACCATAAGGCAATTATAATCCCAATCAGTTCGGCTGCAATAGTATTAACCATAGCCTGCATTGCAATAACATCAAAAGGAGCAATAAATGAGCGGGGGTTATAAACGGTCAAACTGGGAATTAAAAACAGCATTTTAAACAGTAATGTTCCCACTTGTCCCATGGTAACAACGACTGCAAAAGTCATCCCAATGACATTAGCCAGTAAACCAATCCAAAGACAGCGAATTACCTCCGATTTAGCCGGATGTTTATCAGCTTTAATTAGTTTTTTTGAAAGTTGAGTATATCGAAAACACCAATAGAGTGCAAACAGAAGTGCAAATAAACAAGCACAGGCTAAAATAATAAACAGTAATGAATTTCCGGTCGCTTGGCTATCAGGTAAGTTTCTGAATAATAGAGCAAAAGTAAAGACTAAAATAGGAATTAATCCTAAAATGACTTGTATCCAAAAGCCAATCCATCCCCAGCGGCGAAATGTTTTGGCGAGTCGGTGTAAGTGAGATGAATGGGTTGATGTTGCAGGTAGATCGGATGTCATGCTAATTCCGCAGTGAGTTGAATATAATGAGGATGACATCAAACAAATTGTATGCCATCAATCTCAGGGTATGTTGCATAGAATCAACCAGCTAATTGTACTGGATAATACAGGGGTTGGAGTCAAGTCAGTATAAAACTTATTCTCAACAGCATTGAGTGGGGTTGAAGTCGGGTGAGTCGGGCAGCGAAGAAAAGTTTATAAACCCATATCAAAAGCTGATCTCCGATGTCTCCCCTTCACAAGAGTCACCCTGGCAGTAGACTCATCAGAAGTTATGCGTGACTTCCTCCCGACACCGACCGAAGCGGTACGGTGCGGGCTTCCCCATATCACTATGAGGCTTTCCTGCTTCTACGTCCGGCTCTAGATGCCTTTTTGGGGGCATCCCCGATCACCTCTTCCTCCACAGGCAGCTTGACCCCCAGTCCGAGGGCTGCAAGTCCACGTTGCTCTACAATCATTGCAGCAGCAACGTCCCTATCAGTTATAAAACCGCAATTAGAACATTCATGAACTCGCTGAGATAAATCTTTTTTGCCAGTAACTACCCCACAATTAGGACATATTTGACTGGTAAAATTAGCATCAACTTTCTCAAAATAGACATCTCGTTTCCAAGCAACGTGCTTTAATATCTCTAGAAAGCCACCAAAACCCGCGTCGAGAGTATGCTTACATAACATCCCTCTAGACATAGCTTTTAGGTTTAAATCTTCGGCAAATATTATCTGAGCTTGGCTACAAAGATGATGAGCTACATGATAATGAAAGTTCTTGCGAGTGTTATAAATATGTTCGTGAAGCAGGGCTACTTTTTGACGAGCTTTATGCCAATTTTTAGACCCTTTTTGCTTTTTTGACAACCTTCTTTGTAGCCATTTAAGCTGAGTTTGAAGTTCAATAAAAAACGGGGGTCTAGGAATTAATTCTTGCTGTGAAGTAGCGATAAATTTCTCAAGTCCGAGATCGATCCCCAATGATTTACCTTGAGGTTGAGGAGATGGCACTTTAACATCTAATTGAATACAGATAACAGCATACCAACCCGATGCTTTTTTAACTATTTGAATTTGTTTAACGACAAAGCCATCAGGTATAGGTCTATGTAAATTAATCGATATAATACCTAGTTTTGGCAGTTTTATCTGATACCCTGTTATAGGATTGTCTTTAAACTGAGGGAAGTTGATTGAACGATACTGACCGTATTTCTTGAACCTAGGAAATCCAAAACCTTTTTTCCAAAAAAAGTTAAATGCTTTATCCAAACGACCCAGAACCTCCTGTAATACTTGAGATTGAACTCGTTTAAGTTCTGGGTATTCTTTTTTGGCTTGAGTTAAAGCTTTTTTTTGTTTATAATAATCAGGAAAGGGTTGGTCAGCCGGGATAACGTATTCAGAATGAAGACTACAGGCATTAACCTTACACTTGCGAGAATTTATCCATTCTTTTCTTTCTCTCAAAGCGTAATTGTAAACACCTCGACAGATTTCTAGCCAGTCAAGCAATTCCTTTTCTTGACTGGCATCAGGATAAATTCGGTAGCAATAATTAAGGTTTAACACTTTTGCTATCTGAACAACATCAACCTATTATATAGTATTTAGGGAAAAAATGTAAATCCCTAGCACGCGCTTATTTGTAAAAAGCAAGGGCATCGAACCCTTACTTTTTACCGTCTTTCATCCCGACACTGAGCAAGAATTAGCTACAGTGCGGGGCTTCCCGACGTGAAGCTAAATGTGATAGTGTTGAAGATTATTTTCACAGGATTAATGGGCATCCCCAACTAAGCCATATTCTCGATATCCAAAAATTGCTTCAGGATGACGATAATATTTGAATTCCATTAAATTATGAAATGGATCTTCTAAAAAGAAGGTACGATGCTCTGTCGGTAAGCCAGGAAAGCGATGTTTAGGCTGTTGATAAAATGATAATTGCTGTTGCTCGGCGCGTTGTAGCAATGCTTCCCAATCTGCCACGGATGTAAAGACTAAACCAAAATGTCTGGGATAAATCCCTTTTTGGGGTTCGAGGGGATCGGTTGCCAGGTGAGCTACAATTTGATGACCATACAGATTTAAAATTACAGATACTCTTGTTTCCCGACCCACTTCACAGCCTAAACAGCCCTGATAATAGGCTTTAGTTTGCTCAATATCACTGACCGGGAAAGCAAGATGAAATAAAGTAGGTTTTGTCATCTTTAACATGATTATGCAACAACTTAATTTTATAATTTCTGATCTGAGGTCTGTAAATCCTTGGATAATTGCGATCGCCCTCAACACGATTTTAATTGGACTGGTGGCAATACTACCGAAAAAATTACTAACCACAGCAGGTTTAATTCATGCTTGGATATTAGGTGTTTTAATTTGGGGATGTCTTGGATGGCAAGGATATATAATTGTTGCAGTTTATTTTATCCTTGGATCAGGCGTAACTCGCATCGGCATTGCGGAGAAGGAAGCCGCAGGCATTGCGGAAAAACGAGGAGGCGCTAGAGGCCCAGAAAACGTCTGGGGGTCGGCGTTAACAGCAACCTTTTGCGCTGTCGGCATTTTTACTCTACAACAGCTTGCTGATTCTCCCACAGCAGTCAATCCTCTAATTTCATGGCTGGGTGTCGGGTATGTCGCAAGTTTTAGCACGAAGTTGTCTGATACCTGCGCTTCTGAAGTGGGGAAAGCCTATGGCAAACGAACATTCTTAATTACCACCTTACAACCTGTTCCTCGCGGTACAGAAGGGGCGGTGAGTTTAGAGGGAACTTTAGCCGGGATCATTGCATCTATTGTTATAGCGGTAATCGCTTCGGCGGTGGGATGGTTCGGGAGTTTAGGGATTTTATGGTGTGCAATTGCGGCGTTTATTGCCACCAATTTAGAAAGCCTGATCGGTGCTACTCTCCAAGAACAGGTCAACTGGTTAACGAATGAAGTCGTTAATTTTATTAATACTCTGATCGGCGCAATGGTTGCTATTGTGTTGGCAGCGACTGTGGCAGTGTAGTCAAATCCTGCTGATTTCACTTGTTGGCAAGGGTAATCTAGATTAGTGAGAGAATGATTTTGCTCTGTTGAGTAAAGTTTAAGCAAGCAATCAATGTGATCCAAGGAAATTGTAAGTTATGTCTCAAGCCTTTTTAACCGTCAATGATGATCCCATTAGTTTGGGTCAATCTTTAAAATATTTACAAACCTCCGGTAAGTTACAGTCCTTTCTGGGGGAAATGCTTCGTCAATATGTGATTGAGCAAGAATTACAATCTCGTGAAGGTCTTAATCTGAATCCGGCAGCCGTTGAGCAAGCGGTGATTAATTTCCGCATTGAACGCAATTTAACCGATCCCCAAGCCTTTCAACAATGGTTGGATCAAAATCGGATGACTTATTCTGCTTTCCACGAACAGGTCACCAGCGGCTTTAAACGGGAAAGCTTGAAAGTTTCAATTGTTCAGCCTCAGCTAGAAGAATATTTCCATGAACGGAAGTCTTTTCTAGATACGGTGATTCTCTCTAGAATTGTAGTTGAAGATCAAGAACTCGCCAATACACTCGCCCGCAAACTCTCAGAAGATGCTGGCGGCTTTGAACAACTGGCGCGGGAACATTCCATTACAAATGAACGCCATGTTAATGGGATGATGGGGCCTGTGAGTCAAGGAACATTACCCGATAGTATAAAAGCTTCTCTCACCAGTGCCACTCCTGGTAGTATCATTGGGCCAGTTGAAATTGAAAACCGTTGGTGTTTATTCCGGGTTGAAGAGTTTATTGAAGTGTCCCTGGATGACCCTAAGGTGAAACAACGCCTGCAAAACGAACTGTTTGAACGTTGGGTAAATGAGAAATTGAAAACCTTAACGGTGAAAATGCAGATAGACGGTTAAATGCGAAGGAAGAGGTCAGAAGTTTGAAAATTGGTGGGGGATTTAAACCCATACATCTCGAAGGGAAAAAACAGTAAACTTCTTTGCTCTTTGAATTATGAAACTCTTTACCTTCTTCCCAGTTTCGAGATCATCTTCCTTCTCGCGTAGGGAGTGAATAATTGAAAACAGCAGTAGAGACGTTGCAGATCATAACAACGTCTCTGTTGAATCGATGCCAATGATATTATTCGGCTTCTTTGGCACCAAATACCATTTGTAAAATCATGGGTTCTCCGCCTGCTTCATGGTATCGATCCGCCCATTGCCGAAGAATTTCATCTAACTCTTCAATGGCTTGATCGACTCGGTTCGGGGGAATGTCTAGTTCCTCCAAAACCCGCATCACTCTCGGCTGACGTTCGGCCCAATCTCGCATCATTCGGAAATAACGAGCCGTTTCTTCCACCATAATATAGGTGCGTTCTTCCTGATCTTCCGGGGAGTAGGAAGCCCGTGTCAGGGCATAAAACGGCATTCCCCAGGGGGAATCAACTTTAGTAACAGTACCAGAATAAACTAAACGACGTTTAATATGTTCAGCTAACGCTTCACTCAATGGCATACGCCGATCTGGATTAAGATCTTCTTGAGAACGGCGATGGAGAAATTCGATCAGTTCCATAAACTGGAAAGAATTAATCAATTGAGCGTCGGGTAAGTATTTTGGTAACTTATTCTCAATGACTCGTTTTTCTTCCTGGGTCAAGTTATTCCCCGGAATTCTGGGCTTGCCGGGTTGCCAAGGATATTGTTCTAGCCAGACATAGGGAAACTGAATTAAATAGCGAGGTTCTTGGGAACCTAACATTTTCAGCAGTTTTCCTTGGGTTAAGGCTTGCTGAACCTCTTGGACAATCACTTTGACCCGTTTGGGTTCAATATGGTGCAAGTGGCCTGTCATTCGCAGGTTTTGGCCTTGCTCCATATAGGTTGTGTAAATCGCGCATTTGGCAGCAGTTGCCGCCGCATCTAGAAATGCCCCATGCCGATGTCCACTGGTTCGCATGGCACTAAATGCCAAATATAGCATGATCTGATCCATTGCGCTGGGGCTAAGACTTTTGATCAGATCGGTATCCCTTCTCATGACAATTTCTAAAAATGGTCTACCTAGTTTGGAGGCATGGTAGCATCCTCCGTGGATGATCGAGTTAATCGTTTTGATTTGTATAATCTTAACTCAGGGTCAGTTCGCTCGTCATGGGCTATAAAATAGCCCTAATTTCTCCGTTTAACTCAGCTTATGGTAGACTACCATCCCCTGATATAATCCTGTGGAAAGTACCCTTCAGTGAGTCTATCGGTGATAACTGACCATTATCTATTGCACCCTGGGCACTGAGGGATTCAAAGCTGAGGCTTGTAAATTTTGGTGTCTACTTTAATCATATCACTCATGACTCTATTCCCACAACTGTTGATTGGTATCAACGATCATGGGAACACCAAGCCCTAGAGAGAACGACTCCCCTTATTCAATGAATACATCTGTGATCGCACATCATCCTAACCATTCAAACTGGGAACGATTTAGACAATGAATGAGTCGTAGAAATTATTTCAAGTTTAACTTCATTGCTAGACAATCAAGTTAGCAATACCAGATCGAAATCAGATTTAATTGGAAGACTTAAGAAGCTAGCTCAAAAAAGCGATAACATCGGATGTGGAAGACTGCTATATAAATCGAATCAGCTCAATGTTTGAATTCTATCTCTGCGCGCGATCGCTTGAAGTGAACAATTAGACTCAATAATCATAAACTCATTAACTCGTTTAACCCTTAGTGAGGTAATAAACGATGCGCCCCGAATCGTGAGATTTTACTTTATTTTCGTTGCTGAAGTAATGTCTAAATTCAATCAATTACTGCTCAATTAACGACCGCTTCCCCGGTGTGGAAATACCTCATGATTCGTGGCATACCGGTAAGGTTTAGGTCCTCGTCCGATACGACGTGGCCCGTGAGTACTGGTTCGAGCAGAGAGAAAACTGGGCTGAGAAGCTGATTCTAACTCCTGAGTTACAACTGATTCTGTTGCTTGAGCAGAAAATGCCAAGCTAGCTAACAACACACTAGATATCGCAATAGCGGTGTAATTTTTCATGTAAAATGTCCGTATCAACTTGTCCACTTATTGATACAAACTTTTAAGGATGAAATCAGGAGAGGTTAAAAAAAAAATAGTAGTATTGACTGCAATGATATTATTCGGTTTTCAACTCAGTATAATTACTAGGTTTGTAGCCCAATTAAACCCTGTATAAAAGACAAGGTGGGTTTTTAACAGAGGAGAATTTAAAAAATACTCAAATTTTTATTAAAAACAAAGCAAGACATTCTAAACAGTTATTAATGTCTAAGGTTCTGTCTGATATTATCAATGTCTTACCGTTAAAAATGAAAGATATTTTGCAGTTTTCGGGGATGGTTTATGGTGGCGAATTATTAGTGGATACCAATAGACAAACTAAGAGACTGAACTTTACCATAAAATCAGTACAATCATAAAGCGTTATTCAGTTAGTCTTGTTGGCAATTACTGAATAGCATAGCTTCTAAATAATGGTTGTGATGGCAGGGCTTGTGTTAATTTGAAGACTGTCCAAAGACTGTTGACTTTGGATGATGCCAATTAATTGTTCTGCGCCATTATCGCCCCTTCTGATCCGCGTCGAAGAAAATACCCACACCTGCCACCCCATTGGGTAAATCAACTTCTCTTAATTCATATTCAATTCCCCCTTTAAGCTGGATGCTATCTTCACCGGGGTAAAAATCGACAATTAACCCATAACTGGGGGGCGGTTTGGTGGGTGGGGGCTGAACAATAAATCGGATTTGAGACTATCATTATCTCTTCGGCCCCAAAGGAAGTCTTTACCCGAACCCCCTTCTAAATGATCTTCACCCCCATTGCCCAACAAAATATCTTATCCTGCTAAACCTTGAATCTGATCGTCTGATCATGTACCAATTAGAAAATTGTCCCCTTCTGTTCCAACAAGGATTGCCATATTCGTTGTCCCAAGTTGACGATTGTTTGACAGTAGTGTCTGATATCTATTAGAAGGGTTCAACTTAAAATGCTGTTGCCAATTTGACGATATTTCATAATCTGCGTATTGAATGGTTAGACAGAATAGAATTAATTAAAATGTGATTAATCAATTGATAAAATATAGCGAGTGATGATGCCATCATGTCTTTGAGTCCAGAGGATCGGACGATTTCAAATATCCTGACCCGATCTCGTGTGATTGCTGTAGTGGGTCATTCCGATAAACCTCATCGAACCAGTTATCAAATTGCTCAATTTTTAAAAACAGTTGGCTATCAAGTTTATGCGGTTAATCCTACTGTGACTGAAATTGACAATCAACCCTGTTATCCGAGTTTAAAAGCTATTCCAGAATCGATTGATATTGTAAATGTGTTTCGCCGTTCTGAGTTCTTACCGGAAATTGTAACAGAAGCCATTACTGTGAATGCTAAAACCTTATGGACACAATTGGATATTATTAATGTAGCCGCCGCTGAAACCGCTCAGAATGCTGGCTTAACTGTTATTATGAATCGCTGTATTAAAATCGAATATAACCGCTTAAATATTTCATCTCATGGTTGCTGAATTAATTCCCATCGTCCAAACTCATCAACTGAGTAAAATTTATTTCATACCCCTAGGGTCAAAATCCATGCAGATTTATTCCATAGAGTGTCAAAATAAAAATGAGTTATCTATGATTAGACTTGATTGAAAATGACGACAACTGTATCAAGATATGTTACTTGTAATCCAGATATTTTGGGGGGTGAACCGAGTATCATTGGAACTCGCGTACCAGTAAGGGCTATTGTTAATCTATGGCGCTTAGGTACCCGCCCCGAAGAAATTCCAACTCAATATCCTCAGCTTACTTTAGCTCAAGTTTTTGATGCCCTCAGCTTTTATTTGGATAACCAAGCTAAAATTAACGAATATATTGAACGAAACCGTATCCCCGAGAATCTGATTCATCCTGCAATTCGCGCAGCGTTGGAAATGGAATGAAAATCTTTGCCTCACTTTACACGGATGAAGATATTGCTAAGTTGGTTGCGACTCTTCTAATTGTTAGGGGTTTGGATGTTTTAACAACGATTGATGCTGGAATGACGGGTTATTCTGATACTGAACAGTTAGCCTATGCGGCTTCTGAAGACCGCTGCCTATTAACTCATAATCGGGTAGATTATGAAAGGCTACATCTAAGCTATGTCAAATCAGGAGATCAGCATTCAGGCATTATTGTGACACCTCAAAATAACGCTTATGAGGTTGCAAAACGGGTAGGTCTAATTTTAAATACTCTAACTGCCGATGAAGTCTATAACCATCTATTGTATGCCTAGCTGTGGGTTGAAAATCTAATAATTTATCTGTTTGAAACCAACTGGATATTATTGATTGAGTAAGCGCTAGAGCGTGTATTAAAATCGAGTATAACCGCTTAAATATTTCATCTCATGACTGCTGAATGCATTCCCATTGTCCAAACCCATCAACTGAGTAAAACCTATCGAACTGGCTTTTGGTTAAATCAAAAAGTTGAATCTCTCAAACAATGTAGTATAACTGTTCATCAAGGGGAAACCTTCGGACTTTTAGGGCAAAATGGCGCAGGAAAAACTACCCTATTAAAAATATTACTGGGTATTACCCGCCCGAGCAGTGGAAGCGGAAAACTATTAAATCAACCCATAGGAAATATAGCCGTTAAACAACGCATTGGTTATTTGCCTGAAAATCCCTATTTTTACGATCATTTAACAGGTTGGGAATTTTTAGAATTTGCCGCAGGTTTGTTTCAAATTCCTAAATCTATTCAACGCCAAAGAATTCCTGAATTATTTGATTTAGTTGGCTTAGCAAAATCAGCCGCCCTGAAAAAACCAATGGGTCAATATTCTAAAGGGATGTTACAACGAGTTGGCATGGCACAAGCCTTAATTAACGATCCAGAAATTGTCTTTTTAGATGAACCGATGTCAGGACTCGATCCGATGGGACGCTATCAAATTCGAGAAATTATATTATCTTTAAAAGCTAGAAATAAAACAATATTCTTCAATAGTCATGTCTTATCCGATGTTGAGAAAATTTGCGATCGCGTTGCTATTTTAGCCCAAGGTAATCTTCTTAAAGTGGGTTCTTTAGACGAATTACTAGGAACCGATGAAACTTATATTATTAAAGGAAAAGGCGGAGAGATTGAGCAACTGAAACAATGGATATCTAATTTTACGATAGAAAATAATATTTGGCAAGGTTACTTAAATACAGAACCTCAGGCTTTTTTTCCTAAACTTTTAGAAACAAACGCTCAATTAATCTCAATCAAATTATCCCGTATCAGTTTAGAAGAATTCTTTATGCAAACCTTGGAGGAAAAAGGAATTTATCAAAGCCGTTAAAAATCATCTCTGTATCCAAGTCACCTCTGTTACATATTTAATCTTTAAACCGCAAAAAGCTATTATAATAAGCCTCTGGAATTCCTGTATCAAAACACTCTCCCTGAATACAAACCCCCGTCATCCCTTCTTGCTGCCGTAGCTTTTCCAAACAAGAGGTTAATTGAAACTCTCCCTTATCCCGTTGGTTTTGTTCAATCTCTTCTTGTAAAAGATCAAAAATTTTAGCCTCTAAAATATATAATCCAAAAATTGATAAAAACTCATTTTCTCCCATGCCTTTAACCTGTAAATGACTTCGGGCATAATCTAATGTTGGCTTTTCATAAATCTGAGTAATTGAGAGAAAATCCCGTGATTGATTAAAGTTACCTGTAACACAACCATAATGATGAATTTGTTCTCCGGGAGTCTTTCTTAAACCAATGACACTATGGTTAACTTGCTGATAAATTTGTAATAGTTGAGCCGTACAGTTAATATTAAGATGAGATCGATAAATATGATCTCCTAGCATTAACAAACAGGGTTCATGATTGACCCAGTATTTTGCACAAGAAACGGCATGACCATAACCTTCTTGCTGGTATTGAATTATGAATTTAATTTTTTGACCAATGTGTTGTAAATATTGACTATATTCTTGCTTTTCTTTAGATAACTTTCGCCATAATTCAGATTTTGGAGACTGTTTAAAAAAGCCTTCAAATAAATCTTTATCACTCGGTTGAATGATAATTCCAATTTCTTCTATACCGGCTGCTATGGCTTCTTCAACGATGACTAAAATAATCGGTTTAGCCCGTCCATCTGCATCGATAACCGGAAAAAATTCTTTTTTCATTCCTTTACTGGCGGGAAACATCCGAGTCCCAAACCCAGCCGCCGGAATAATAGCTTTTTTGACTAAATGATTAGTTTGATTCATTAGTATTAGATAATATTAATTCAAGACAACTCATATTTGGAAAATCTTGTTTGATAATTTGAATAACCTGTTGTTGATCGCTTTTACTTTTAGCAATAAATTGAGCCGTTCCATCCCCTTGTGAACCCACGCCTTTACCGCCCCAAATATAAGCTTGAAGGGGTGAATAATGCAAAATTTGATGTAACAGAGGTGCAGTTAATTCTTCGGGACAAGCAGGCATGATATATCGATCAAATTGAGATTGCGCTTGTGTCATTAAATCACCTAACTGTTCAGCATTACCGATTTTTAAAGCTTGTATGGCTTCTTGAACGATTTTACCATTAATACTTCCTAAATAATCTTGTACATTTTGTTGAATTGAATTAACTGCATAAGGATAACATTGATTTAAATCTTTGAGAATTTTGTGAGTATTTTTATTTCCGCCTAAATCAACAATTACAAAAAATAAATCTTGAGTTATACTGAATTCCTGAATTTCAATATTATTCCCATCAAATATCATTAAAATGGGTTGATTTCCATAAGCACAAGCTTGATCTAAACGCCCACATTGAGACGGTGTCATTCTTTCTCCTAAATAGGCTATTTCCATTTCTTCTAATTTGGAAAGTTTTAAATCATAAACTTGATTAAAAGCGCGGGCAACTAAAATACAAATTGCGGCGCTAGAAGATAAGCCTTTTTGTATCGGTAAATCTGTAAAATAATTATCTATTTCTATTCCTTGTATTTGATACTTTTGCAGAAATTGATAAGCAACACCCGCGCCATAACTATAAAAATTACCTTTTTTTGCCATAGATAAAAGTGCTGTTTTTTCCATTGGCAAACAGAAAGATGATATTCGAGAACCATCTGATAAAGTGGGATGTAAAATAAACTGACTAGGATGGGGTTTAGCTGTGGCATAAAGTCCTTGATTTGTTCCGACTAAAATCGCATATCCTTTTCCTAAATTAGGATTTAGATTGCGATAACTAGCCGCCCAGTCGCTATGTTCTCCGAATAAACAAAGCCGCCCACAAGAAAATAGTTTCATTTCATTTTACATCCCTTTGACTTTAACTTAAATAAGTATAGCGATTTAGACTTTTCTCATAATTTTGCAGTAATAACTGAGATTCTTCAATAGTCATTTTTCGTTGTTGTAATGCGAGTTCAGTTTGACAGCGAATATGTTCAACTAAGTCTTCTGGATTATACTGAACGTATCCTAATACTTCTGTCATGGTATCTCCTTTGATCACTTCTTCGACTTGGTATCCTTGCGGTGTGAGTTTAATATGAACCACATTTGTATCGCCAAATAAGTTATGCAAATTGCCCATAATTTCTTGATAAGCCCCAGCTAAAAACATTCCTAGATAATAAGGTTTATCCTCTTGTAAGGAATGTAATTCTAGTGTATTTTTAACTGTTCCTCGATCAATAAACTTCTCAATTTTGCCATCACTATCACAGGTTAAGTCTGCTAAAGTTGCTCGTTGATCGGGAATTTCATTTAAACGATGAATGGGTAAAATGGGGAATAATTGATTAATCGCCCAATTATCCGGTGCAGACTTAAATACAGATAAATTAACATAATAAATAGAGGCTAAAATTCGTTCTAAATCTGCAAAATCTTCAGGAACTTGTTCGGCTTGACTCAATATTTCCTGAATACTACAACAACAAGCCCAATACAACTGTTCAGCTTTGGCGCGATCGCATAAACTTAAATAACCAAAGTTAAATAAACTAATGGCTTCTTCTTTAAATTGAATCGCATCGTGATAAGCTTCCTGATAATTTTGAGGATTAATAGATTGATAGGTTTCCAATAAATTCCTCAGAATTAAATGATCAGATTCTTGAATATTAGGTAATTCCGTTGAAGTGGTTTCACTACTTCCTAAAACATTAAAGACTAAAACTGACTGATGAGAAGCAACCGCCCGTCCACTTTCACTAATTAAAGTGGGAACAGATAACTGACGTTCTTCACAGGCTTCTTTCACTTCTGCAACAATATCATTGGCATAATTTTGCATATCATAATTCATCGAAGCTTGGGCTTTACTTTTCGATCCATCATAATCGATTCCCAAACCGCCGCCGACATCTAAATATTGCATATTTGCCCCTAATTGGGCTAATTCGACATAGATTTGACTGGCTTCACGAATGGCATCTTTAATCACACTAATAGAAGAAATTTGAGAACCAATATGAAAATGCAATAATTGTAAACAATCTAATAAACCTGCTTTTCCTAACTGTTCAACCGCTTGAATAATCTCTGGAATTCTTAAGCCAAATTTTGCGCGATCGCCTGTTGTTCCACACCAACGCCCCATGCCTTTTGTACTGAGTTTTGCCCGCACTCCCACAACGGGTTTAATCCCTAAACGTTGACTGGCTTCTATGACTAACTTCACTTCTTCCGGCTGTTCCATCACAATAATAGAACGATGACCTAAACGCTGGGCTAAAATTGCCGTTTCAATGTATTCTTTATCTTTATAACCATTACAAATGAGTAACGCATCAGGTGTTTTGAGTAACGCTAACGCAATCAATAATTCAGGTTTTGATCCGGCTTCTAAGCCAAATTTAAAAGGTTTACCAAACTGAACAATATCTTCAATTAAATGTCGTTCCTGATTGCATTTAACCGGATAAACCCCACGATAACTACCGGGATAATTATAACGAGTAATGGCTTTAGCAAAACAAGCATTCAACCGTTCGATCCGATCTTCTAAAATATCCGGAAACCGAATCAATAATGGTAGACTAATATTACGCCGTTTGAGGGCTTCGACCAATTCAAATAAGTCCAAAGAACCGCCGCGATCGCCTTTCGGGGATACCGTTACATCACCGGCTGCGTTGATCGAAAAATAAGGACAACCCCAATCTTGAATGCGATAGAGGGTTTCGCTGTCTTCAATGGTCCAAGCGGGTTGAGAAGGTTCTGTAGACGTAGACACAGATTGCAGCGGCGTTGTAGACTGTAGAGATGATGGGTTCGGGGAAATAGACTGTAATTCCATATTGGTGGCCTCCTCACAGTTGGACTTTTCTGATTTCACAGTGTAGCGTGGCTGATATCCCGAAGAAAAGGCAAATATGAATGCAAAACGGGTTAATCTGGATCGATGTAGGCTTTGATTAAATTTTAGGAGATTGCTTTGGAACGCACATTTATTGCCATTAAGCCGGATGGAGTTCAGCGGAAACTCGTTGGCGAGGTTATTCGTCGTTTTGAGGCGAAAGGCTTTACGCTGGTTGGACTAAAACTGATGCAAGTCAGTCAGGAGTTAGCTGAAGAACATTATAGCGTCCACAAAGAAAGACCCTTTTTTGGCGGTTTGATTGAATTTATTACGTCTGGCCCGCTGGTGGCGATGGTTTGGGAAGGTGAAGGCGTGGTTGCTTCTGCCCGTAAAATTATTGGGGCAACTAATCCCCTCCAGGCTGAACCCGGTACCATTCGGGGGGATTTTGGCATTAGTGTGGGTCGGAATTTGATTCACGGTTCTGATGCAACCGAAACCGCTGAACAAGAAATTAAACTCTGGTTTAAGGATGAAGAACTCGTCAGTTGGGAACCGAGTTTGATGTCTTGGCTGGTGGAATAATTTAATATTAAGGTGCGTCACTGACGCACCCTACCCTTTAATCGATCTTCTGAGAAACGGGCGCTGGACGGCGTTCTTTGACGGTCTGTCGGGTTCGTTCAGAAAATCCCCAAGTAAATAATAAAACGACACAGGTAATCAAAATCCACTCCGGGGGAACCAATTGTGGATTAACCACCCGTAGCAATAATCGCAGACCCACCAGTCCCACTGTCACATATCCTGCTGTTTCTAAATGCTTGAATTCTTTCAACCACCGAATAAATAATTCAGCCATAAACCGTAGGGTAATAATTCCTAAGGTAGCCCCAGTAATCACCAACCACGTTTGTTCAGAAACCGCGATCGCAGCCGTCACACTATCGAGAGAAAAGGCAATATCAGTTAAAGCAATGATGGGAATCGCTTGCCATAAAGAATCAAATTTAGGCCCGTGAAATTCATCCCCGTCGTTTTCTTTAGAACTAAAATATTGAAAGACGAGCCAGAGTAAATAAAGTGCGCCGAGTAACTCAAATTGCCAATATTGAATCACCCAAGTTGCTGTTATAATCAGTACTATTCTGAGAACGAATGCCAAGACTAAACCCAGATTTAGGGCTTGACGTTGGAGTTTGCGATTTGACAAGCCGTTTGATATTGATGCCAACGCAATTGCATTGTCAGCCGATAAAATAGCCTCCAAAGCAACTAAAATCACAAGCATAAAAAGTACATCGAACCCAAAAGGGTTAGAAAATTCTGAAACTTGATTAAGCATTGACTTTGATTGTTTCTCTTTATTAAAAAATTATCTAATACATCAGTCCTGTACCAGTAGAGCCTGGCAATAAGGAACTTTGCACTAATAACCTCTATCAATAGGCTGATATACAGGTTAATCGAGGATTGTAAATTAGAGTGTTATGTAATCATATTAGCGTGTTTGCCCCAGAAAAGAAAGGTCAGATCCGTCATTCGTTGTCAGTTGTGGGTCATTTGAGGCATTAGATAACAATGTATCTTTGGTGGCTAATCTTTATCTGGTCTCCCCTTCAGTTTCCGGGGGAAGTGTGGTCAATTCCATAATCTGGTCAAAGCGGAAGTTATCAACTAAAGTGTTAAGAGCATGGCTAAGGTGATGATGTTCTGTCGGAATTTGAGCAATCAGTTCAGTGGTCAATAAGTCGCTACATTGAGCCGCTGCAATGTGAAGTTGTTGAACCCATTCACGAGACATCACAAGCAAGCTGTCGGTTTCTAAAGTAAATGGTATTTCATCCGGCTCATCTGATTGTGAGCCATTAATGGATGGTTTGGGATTGTCTTGATAAATATATTCTACATTTAAATAGTGGCTAATTTTCATTAATAAAATCTCTTCCTCAAACGGCTTACGCACAAAATCATCACATCCAATTGACAGAATGGTTTTTCGATCTTCTTCAAAGGCGCTAGCAGTTAAGGCGATAATAACAGTCTGTTTTGCTGAGGGTTGAGATTTAATTTGGCGAGTGGCTTCATAGCCATCCATCACAGGCATCCGCATATCCATTAATATTAAATCAGGCTGCCAACTGGAGTAAAACGCAACGGCTTCAGCACCATTTGTGGCTTCTCGCACTTCAAAACCTAGATTTGTTAAGAGTTTGATCAGTAACAAACGATTGGTGAGTTTATCTTCTACGATCAGAATTTTACGAGTGGGTTGATTGGCTGCTAAGCCTAATATTTTATGAGTAGAATATGCAATGGGATTTTCAATTTCTGCGGCTACAGTGGCTTGCACTTCAAAGCTAAATAAACTGCCTTCTCCCGGTAGAGATTCAACTTGAAGTTCTCCCCCCATCAATTGTACAAATCGTTGACTAATGGGGAGTCCTAAACCCGTTCCTTCTCCCGATTTAATTCCGGCTTCCGTTTGACTAAAAGCCTCAAATAATTGCTTGATTTCGTCTGGGGCAATGCCTTGTCCACTGTCTTCTACCTCAAATCGAATTCTGATGATATCATTTTCTTCTGCAATATTTATGAGAGACTGCATCAGTAAAACTCGTAAGACAACGTAACCTTTGTGAGTAAACTTAATGGCATTCGAGAGTAAATTAATTAAAACTTGACGTAACTTATTTTCATCCGTTTGAATATATTGTGGGATATTTTGATAGTCTTCAAAGATTAGCTTAATATTTTTTGACTGTGCTTTGAGCCGAAGCAGATCTTCTATCGCTTCTAACATTCGATGAAAATCAAAACTATTTTCATTCAATGAAACTCGACCTGCTTCAATTTTTGACATTTCTAGAATGTCATTGATCAGCTGTAAGAGATGTTCCCCTGAATGACTAATAATCTCAATATATTGTTGATGTTCCGCCGAAAGATTACCGTCATGTTCCATCAATTGAGTAAAGCCTAAAATCGCGTTGAGCGGAGTCCGTAATTCATGACTCATATTCGCTAAAAATTCACTTTTTGCACAGTTAGCCGCATCAGCAAGTTCTTTCGCTTGTTGAAGTTCTGTTGCTTGCAGTCGTGTTTTTTCGAGTAATTCTGCCTGCTGAACCGCCACACCCAATTGAGTGGCGATCTGAACCATCATCTGGATTTCTGACTCTTCCCAGTGGCGAAGTTTACTATTTTCATAAGTGGATAATAATCCCCAAAGTTTTTTACCACAGAAAATCGGGACGGTAATATAAGCCTTTGCTTGAAACTGTTCTAACAAATTGATGTAACAAGACGATAAATTGGCGGTGTATATATCATTTACACATAAATAACTCACGCCTTGATTGTAAATTCCTCCCTGAGTTTCTTGTAAATAGGTGTCCTCAACACTTACAAGTTGTTTGACGATACAAGTGTTTTCATTCACAGACGCTTTCGTATCTAGCAGTTGCTCATCTTGTTGCTGAATTAAAGATTTCCAACCCGTAGCCACCGACTCGGCGACAAACTCCCCGCTCCAATCTGAATTAAACTGATAGATCACAACCCGATCGCTCTTAATCGCCTGTCGGAGTTCTTGGGTGGTACAGCTAAAAATCGTTTGTAAGTTTAACGACTGCCGCATCCGTTGAATCACCTTAGATAACGCCCGTTCCCGTTCTGCCATTTGTCTAAGGGTTTCCTCAGAGCGTTTACGTTCGGTAATATCAATCACGGTTCCAAAAGCACGGACTACCTGTCCCTGTTCGTCTAAGACCCCTTCTCCTCGCGCTTCGATATGACGAACCGAACCATCTGAATGTACAATTCGATAATCAATCTCTGAAAACTGGCCATATTGCATCATCTGCCGAATACTTTTACGCCAAATGGGACGATCTTCGGGATAAATTTGCTGCAATAGTTCAGCGTAGGTGGGTTGATTTTGATTGAGAGCCCGGCCAAAGATCCGATACAATTCTTTTGACCAAGTTAAAGTGCCGCTGTTGATTTCCCATTCCCAATTTCCCACCTGAGCCACCCGTTGAGCCGTGGCAAGACTGGCTTCACTCGCCCGTAATTTGGCTTCAGCACGTTTGCGATCGATACCAACCGCAATTCCATTGGCAATCGAAGCAATTTCATCGAGGGTGACGCTCTCGAGGGGATGACGGGCAAAAACGGCAACGACTCCCAGCAAGCGATCTTTGATTGTCAGGGGATATCCGGCAAATGAAGTTAATCCTTGTTGCTCTACCCAATCTGACCTGTGAACATTAGGATCGCCACTGAGTTGATTTGTCAGATAGGGCTGTTGCTCAGCCGCAATTCGACCAATTTTATACTGGCCCACACGAATCGAGCCATGTTCTCCATTCAGGTGAGTGTACAGTCCTGCACTGGCTTGTAACTCCAAGATCGGTTCAGATTCATTTAAAGTCCAAATCCGTGCTAAAGCGGCTCCTAAGCGCTCCTGAAGGGCGATCGCGCAACGTTTGAGCATTTCAGCCAAAGATTCCGCTTCAGTTAAGGCAGTCCCAATATCAGCCCGCAACGCAGACAGTTGTACTTGCTGTTTTAAAGCCATTTCAGCTTGTTTACGCTCTGTAATGTCGTGCATGATTCCGACTAAAGCTGGCACACTAGATTTCGGTTGATCGCGAGCTAACTCATCTCGCCCTGAAATATCTTTCGATCCTCCAGTAAAAGCAATTTTTTTAGTAATGAGGGTATGAACTTTTCCCGAAGGATCGGTGAGAGTTTCTTCGCGATCTGATTCTTGTCCTGTACTCAGCACCAAATGATCGTTTTGCCAGGAAGCTTTAGCTTCTGCGGGGGGTAGAAAATCCTGTTCAGATTTACCAATTAAAGCATGGCGATCGGCTCCCATTAACTGACAAAAAGCATCATTCACCATTGTCCAGCGATGTTGCTCATCTTTGACAAAAATCGGATCGGCAACGGCATTAATCACTCGGTTGAGAAAATCTTCATTCGCTTTGAGAGTAATTTCAGCTTGTTTAATTTCTGTAATATCACTGGCTGTCCCCAAAATTTGCTGAGGCAGTCCGCTTTCTGTCTTCTGAAATACAGTATCTCGGCTCACCAGCCAAAGATATCCGCCGTTACGATGTTTGAGGCGATATTCAATCTCAAAAATATCTCCATCAATGCCAATTGCCATTTGAGCATAATAATCAGTCAGATTATCTAAATCATCTGGATGGATCAGTTGCTGCACAAAGGTATCTGGCATCTGTTGAATCTCATGGGCACTGTACCCTAGAATGTCAGCAACCGTTGGATTGACATACAGATTGTGTCTGTTGACTAAATCATACAAATAGAGAATATTAGGGCTAGCATCGGCAATTTGTTGTACCCAGCGCTGGCTAGATTTTAAGGCTTCTTCGGCCTGGGCGCGATCGCGTGATTCTAATGCCAAAGAGGTCATATGAGCCAGATAATTGGCAAAGTTATGTTCTTCAATCGCCCAATCCCGTAAACTCCGGTGAGGCCCTGAAAGTGTAGCATTTCCAACAGAGCCCGTATTGGGAGCATGGGTATGTTCTAAACTGATAATACCGAGAACTTTTCCTTTGAAGCGAATCGGGGCATAGAGAACAGAGGTAATCCCAGCGGGTTGAAAGTAGTCTGCTGTTAGCTCTTGAGTGCGTGGATCGCGACGAGCATCTCGAATGGCGATGGCGCGTTCGGGTTTGAGGGCCTCAAAGAAAGCGGGGTAATTGGTTCTTGAAAATACAATATCTTGTTGATAAGTCTTTGAGTAATTATCGTAGAGTTGGCAAGCGCGAAGTGTGGTCTGATTGTCCTGATAAAACCATACCCCACCCCGTTCCACATTCAGGGTGCGACAGGTTAAGTGAGTAATTTCTGCTAAGGCTTCTTCAAAGTTACCATTATAAATACTTTGACTTTTAGCCAACTCAAGCAATCCGGCTTGCTGTTTACGCAGGCGAATACCGCTGATGAGGAGGTTAAACTCGGCTGAAATCCGCTCTTGAATTTCTCGTTCTAAAGCGACATTGACGATATCGAGCTGTTGTTTTTGTTTCCGCATGGTTTGTGTGGTGTCTTGCAGTTGTTGGTGCAGGGGAAGAGAATTTGTAATGGGTAAAATAGGCGGCTGAGGTAGACGTTGTAGCTCGGCTGAAATTCTGCGGGCAAATTGAGAAAAGAGCAATTCAGCTTGTTTTAAATCAGGCCAGGGATGATCGCTGATAATCGATAGCAAACCGATCACTTGCTGAGTGTGATCTTTAAGTGGAATGGCGATATAGGCTTCTACGGTGGTAGCGCTTGATGTAGAGAGTTGAACCGCTAATTTTTGACCTTCATCAGGAGTTAGGCTACGGGGTGCGATCGCCTTTTGCCATGCAGTTTCAGACAGATTAATGGTCACGTTTGGCTTCAGCTCGTCGCCAAACCACAGTGCGACTGTCTGCAGTTGATGAGGCTTGTCCGCAATCACTTGTGCCAACCAAACTTCGGCAGCACTTAATTTTTCAGCCAGGTACTGTACAAAAACATAGAAAAAATCTTGTCCTGTTGTCCAGGCTAATTGAGTCGTGAGACAGGTTGAATTAGGGTCAGCTTGTGTCGGGTGTGTCACTGGCTGATACATAAGCAGGTGAACTCCCTCTAGTTTAGCTATACTCTTCACCCTGAGGATCATCCCATGAGCAATCAAATAGAGCGCTGGGGTGAGAATGTCGATTGTATTGACTGTATTTCATAGCAGAAGATCAATCCCATGATTAATTTATACGTGTATATACTGACTTGATGTTAATTCAATGTTTTAAATGCTACATTGTACAAGGAGAGATGACTGCATTGGATAACAAATTAATTTTCTGACAGAAAGCCAAAGGCTATATTTTTGCTGATACTGCTGCAATCACAGGCGGTTTAGCGCTCGATAGAATCCGGCTCGTTTATCCCCTTTCGCTCAAGAGGCTACTCTGTATAAATTCTATCACACAAAAATAACGATGGCTGAGCTTTATCCTTGTAGAAAATAAGACTCACACCCATCATGTCGTGACCTTGGAAAAGGGGTTATGGTTTAATGTGGCTGAGTAAAATGAGTAAAAAAAAGGGCAAGGCGAAGAAATTCAACAGAGCAAAATAGCCCGGTTGAGATTGATTGAAAATGTCGTAAAGTAGCTGCAACTCACCCGTTAAAAGCCTATAAAAATTTGATATTTTTTCTATTAATTTTAATAAAATCTATAGCTGGACGATATCATAATTCTTTGCCTTTTTTGTAGATGAGTATAGAATTGCGATCGGCAGTATAGCGGGCCGTATTGTCAATTTATATATATTTATACTATAGTGAAAACCTCAGACTACAAAATTCAACAGATATTTCTTTCCTAACCGGCGAGACGAGTCCTAGAATCGTCTCCACCGAAGCGGTTAACAACAAGCGGTTCTCTGAGTTGCGATAGGCTCATGTCTCTGTAATTAATAGCCTGTGCATGTGTGCTTAAAGTTCAGTTGAGAGACACAAACACTTTAAGAAATCTATTGTGTAGAGTGCTAATGTCCGGTAATGACCATTGAAGATGTAATTCAGCTACTACAAGCGACTGAGTCAAAACCTTTAACCACTCTGCAAGAACTGATCTTGCGGCAGGCTTGGGAAGGAAAAACCTACACTGCTATCGCCCAAGAAGCTTTCTACGGCGCAGAACGAGTCCGCAAAGTTGCTGCCCGCTTGTGGTCTCTCTTGAGTCAGGTGATTGAAGAACCCATCACCAAAACGAACTTTCGTCGCCTCTTAGAATCTCGTCCCCTGACATCAATTCAATATCAACTGATTCAAAATAGTCATTTAACTTTCACGACATTACCAGAGTTCCCCGATAGCCCAATTCCTCCAGATTCTCCATTTTATATTCCGCGATCGCCAATAGAAGAACTTGCAGAAGCAGAAATTACAGAACCCGGTAGTGTGATTCGGATTATTGCCCCTCGAAAAATGGGGAAAAGTTCTCTGATGCTGAGGCTTTTAGATCACGCGGTACAGAAAAGTTATCAGACTGTTAATTTAGATTTGCGTCAAGCCGACGATCGAGTTTTCACCAGTTTAGATAAATTCCTTCGTTGGTTTTGTGCCAATATCAGCCGAGAATTAAATCGTACTCCTCAACTGGATGAATATTGGGATTATGAACTTGGAAGCAAGGTCAGTTGTAGTGTTTATTTCCAACATTATATTCTAGAGTCCATTCCCACTTCTTTAGTCTTAGGATTCAATGAATTTGATCGTATTTTTAAGTACCCCGAGATTACTTCAGAATTTTTACCCCTAATTCGCCTGTGGTCTGAACAAGCTAAAAGCACCGAAATTTGGCAAAAATTACGAATGGTGGTGAGTCATTCTACAGAGATTTATATCCCGCTGAAATTAATGCAATCTCCCTTTAATATCGGCTTGCCACTCACCCTGCCACCTCTGACTCCGAAGCAAGTGCAAGCCTTGGCTTTACGTTACGGACTCGAATGGGTCAGCGATACTGAAATTCGTCAACTGATGGAAATTGTCGGGGGACATCCTTACCTGATTCAGTTAGCGCTGTACTATTTCAAATACAGTGATTCTATTTTACTCAATCAACAACCCTACTCTGCCACTGTAGCGCCAGTGTCGGCATCTTCAATCCCAACAGACCAACAACAGCAATTGTTTACTCGCTTTATCCGTCAAGCTGCTACAGAGTCAGGGATATACAGCGATTATTTACGGGGGTTACTCAGTACCCTCAATCAAGAACCTCAACTAGGAGTCATTCTTAAACAAATGTTACTCCGAGATCGTCCCATCGAGTTGGAACCTCTGCAAATTCATCAGCTTAAGAGTTTAGGTATCATCAAGTTAGAAGGCGATAGGGCGACGCTGAGTTGCGATCTGTATCGTCAGTATTTTAGTAAATATTTACTCAGTTCAGAACCCCGAGTGGAGCCGAAAGTTGCTTTACATCTGGCTCAACCCATACAGTATTTTCCCTTGCGAAGTCTGCCTTCTCCTGAAATTTCCTATATTGATGATTTAACAGAAATTATTAGCCGCTATTCGTTTGATTATTGCTTACAGCGAGAATGGAGAAGGGCTGCCCGCGAACAACAAAACTTATCATTGATTTTCGGGGATGTTGATTTTTTCCAGCTTTATAACGATTTGTATGGTCAACTGGCTGGAGATCGATGTTTACAAAAAATTGCTCAAGTGATTCAAAATTCTACCTTACGACCCGCTGATGTTGTCGCTCGATATCGAGATGAAGAGTTTGTCGTAGCCCTGCCGGGAACGGGTATTGAGGGGGCAATTCATGTGGCTGAACGCATCCGCGAACAAGTGATTGAACTCGCAATTCCTCATAGCGGTTCACCTGTACGTCCGCCGGTTGTGACGATTAGTTTAGGTGTTGCCAGTACAGTGCCTCAAGGCAGACAAGATACAGCTAGTTTGGTTGAAGCTGCAAATCATGCGTTAAATGAAGCAAAAGTGCAAGGGCGAAATCGGGTAACATTGGGCGAGGTGGTGGAAGCTTAAGTCAATGGGAATTCGATGGCGATTTATTGCGATCAGTTTGATCATTGTTGTGAGTCTTGCAGCCTCTATGACTCCCGGTCAAACTCAGGAATTAATTTGTTCAAGCCAGTTAAAATATGAGATTGAAGCGATTATCAATGTCCCTCAATTTCAACGATCTCGCTGGGGTATTTTAATTGAACCATTGGGTTCTTCTACGCCTTTGTATGCTTTAGATGCCAACCATTATTTTACGGCGGCTTCGACGGTGAAACTGTTCACAACTGCTGTGGCGCTACATGAGTTAGGGGCTGCTAAATCCATTCGCACTTCTATTTATGGAGATAATCGAGGTAATCTATTTGTTGTCGGACGCGGCGATCCCAGCTTAACAGAAACTCAGCTTCAAGATTTAGCCCAACAATTGAAGCGTAAAGGAATAACTCAAGTTAATCATTTATATGCAGATAATAGCTATTTTTCCGGTGCTGCTATCGATCCGAGTTGGGAATGGGAAGATATTCAAGCGGGTTATGGTGCGCCAATTAATAGTTTAATTTTAAATCAAAATTCTCTCGATTTAATCTTAACGCCTCAAGCAATGGGTCAACCGTTAAAAGTGACTTGGGTTCGTCCTCAGCAAGGTAATGGATGGCAAATTGATAATCAGTCAATTACGGTTGCTAAAAATCAACCCGAATTTGTTGAAATTGGACGAGATTTAACGCAGCCACTTTTGCATATTGGCGGACAGCTTCGCGTGGGTTCACAACCTGAACCGGTTTATGCCGCAGTACTCGATCCAGCAGAAAACTTTATTGAGGGATTAAAAGAGAGTTTAAAACAAGCTGAAATTGAAGTCTTACAATCATCGATTATTCAATCTATTTCAATGGCTAATCTTAAAGAGTTAGCGCTCGTTGAATCCCCCCCTATTTCCGAGTTAATTAAACAGGTTAACTTAGAAAGTAATAATGTATTTGCCGGGGCATTGTTACAGACTTTAGGGATTCGTAAAAATCCACAAGATACAGTCACAGGAGGACTGAATCAAATTCAAGAAACATTAGAACAATGGGGGATTAATTCTGAAAGTTATGTGTTAGTAGATGGTTCCGGTTTATCTCGGCAAAATTGGGTTAGTCCGGCTGCACTGGTTCAAATTTTACAAGTGATGGCGACACTTCCTCAGTTTGAACTTTATAAAAATTCCCTACCTGTTGCCGGAGTCAGTGGAACCCTAAAAAAACGATTTTTAAATACTTCTACTGTTGGCATTATTTCTGCTAAAACAGGAACACTGACTGGCGTTTCTGCTCTGGCAGGATACATTAATCCACCCCATTCTTCCCCCCTTGTTTTTAGTATTATTCTAAATCAATCTAATCAATCAACTCGCAAATCCCGTGAGGCAATTGATCGGATTTTACTACGACTGGCTGATTTACAATCCTGTTAATTTTAAGTGATTAAAAGCGATAAACTTGACCATCAATAAACAGTCGAGAAATCCCTTTAGCCTGTAAATAAGGTGCTGTTTTTTGTAGCAGTTTACTATCTGGAACTTTAAAAACACGTTGATTCCGTGCAGAAAATCGACTGGCTACCCGATGATTATCAAAAATAGGTAATGTCTTTTTTTGAACTTCTTCAGCCGGAATTTGTCCTAACTCACTAAATGCTTTTAGCGGTCGTGTAATTAATTCAGAAAATCGATCAATGACTAAATAACAAGTTCGAGGTAAGTTTGCTTCGCTCAAAGGCATAATTTTAATCTGATCTGTATTGGCTTTTGATACAGCTTGCTGTCTTAAAATTAATAATTCATGACTCTCTTGCTCGTCAGTTTCATTGTCATCCAGTTCTTCTAAATAATCCTCATCCTCCTCTTCTTCAAATTCACTCAATTCTTCAGCCGGATTAAAAAAGTCTTCTAAAGTAAGCTGATGAGCATCAGATTTAATTAATTGTTGACGGTTAATCGTTTGAGGAGAAGGAATAATTTTTTTTGTAACCGTTGGTTGCTCTTGTTCTGTTGATTCTTCCGAGGTGGTAGAACCTGTTGCAGAAGAGCGTTTTCGCCGTCGTTTTAAGGTAGAAGTAGAATCGTTATCATCTGATTCTAATTTGACTTCTGCCTCTACCTCTGCCTCTGCCGCTGCCTCTACCTCTGTTTCTGCCTCTACCTCTGCCTCTGAGTCATCTGACTTTGTTTCGAGGGTTAAAATAGGGGTTGAAACGGTTGAGGTTGTAGTTTTGCGAGCAGACCGTTTTCCGGTACGATGAAGACGTTGCTTTTGCTGAGTCAAAGTATCGTACAGTTCTTTAGGAATCGCATTTTGCAGGATACGTCTAACTGTCGAACTACTCACACCATAACGTTCTGCTAAGGTAATGGTTGTTTCTTCTGGCGTTTCTTGATAAATTTGGACGATTTCCTGTTTTTGAGCATCAGAAAGTTTTGAAGATGACATTCGAGATTTTAAACTAACGGTTGAGCAGTAAAGAGCAGTGAGAGTGAGATCATTGCTAAGGAATGATTGATTCTCACCCATTCCCAGTTTTGATGTCCGTACTTTATCTATTATAAGATCGAAGTAGCAGATGTATTAAATATTCGATGTGCAAATTTGGGAAAAGTATCCATTAATTAGGATATCATTTTAAGGTCTTGTAGAAAAGCGATACTGCGTTCGGTGAGGCTGCGCCAACGCAATTGATTTATGATTTGTTAGAATTTAATGATTGTCCAAATAGTTAAGGGAAATAATAACTGTGCTGAGAAGCCTCACCTGTGATGGTAAATGACGGGCTATACAGAATAATTCAGTATTACAATCGCTAAACTCACTAAGCGATCACGTTATTGAGTTGGGGGATATCAAGCAACAATTGCTCAAATTCTGGGTTAGTCAAAGAGAAGAAAACTTTTTTTAATCATAGTTAATAAACCAAATACAATAATCCTCTATTATAGAATAGTTAGGAGAATCTACTGTACTCATCGCTAAATCGGCTAAAGGTAAGGTAAATTTTTTCTGATCGCTAGTGCGCTCAACTTCAACTAAAATCCCATCAATTTCTGAAAAAGTTTGAGAAAATTCCAATAACTTAAATATATCAGTGTGAGTGGGGTGTTTTTTTTTCAACCGTTCATAGCTTTTAGCTGAGCCGGAACCAAATAAGTATTCTTCTTCCCAAGAAAAACTTTCTCGGCCCGTTAAATAGCAAGGGTTTTGAATGTTAGCTTGAAGGAAGTGACAGTATCGCTTGATATTTTGTGGAGTAGATTCAAGATTTTTTCTTCCTAAGATTTCTTGAAGTCTGGCTTCAAACGCTTCTACATCAAACTCATCTGAACCTAATAATAATCCATCAGATCCGGTTAATCCTAAATCCTCAAATTTTTCAATCAGACGGGTAACCACTGCCATCATATCAGAATCTATTGGACTACTTTGTTTGTAGTTAAATCGTCCAGATAAAATCGTTTCATCAATTTGTATGGGTCTAAGATCTTCTGGGGGAGGGGGAGATTTCTGTTTTTTCTTTTTTTGATAAGATTTAGACATTCTATAGATCTCTAGGGAAGACAGACGACCTGAATTTCAGGTAATAATAGTCCCTGTTAGACGGGATAAACAGGAGGAAATTAATGATTACACAAACAGGTACTGCTGAGTCAACCACGTACCAAGGTCAGTTTGGTGAATTCACAATCACAAACCACGATCGTACTGAAGTGATTGTTTATCGAACTGGTTTAATGATAGCAGCTCTGTGCTTCGCAGTTGCCACGGCAATTGTTTTATGGCAGGGTGATTCTTCAATGGCAATATCGGCTTTAACGGGTTTATATGCCTGTTTTTGGGTGGCATTAGGGGTGAGTTTATTCACGATTCATATCTATTTAGCGATTCTACACCGACTACTTCAACTATTCTGGTTGATTGGTGGGATAACGGCTTTAGTGGTTGCGTTGCACTACTCTGAACCGCTGGCTACTGCTGTTTACCATCATCCGAATACGTTATGGGGAGTGGGTTGGACTTTTGTTGCTTTGACGGGAATTTATTTTAAAGAAGCGTTTTGCTTCAACCGCATCGAGACAAAATTACTCACTCCATTAGTCCCGCTACTATTGCTGGGTTATATGGCTGGCTTTTGGTCCGTGATGAATCAAAAGTTTTTACTATTTTTCTGGGCAATTCAATTTATGATTTTTGCAATTCGTAAAGCCTTTCAAGCCATTGATCCCGATATTGGAGATAAAAGCGTATTTGAATATCTCCGAAATCAACGCTCAGTTGAAGCTTGAGGAAAGATAAGGAAAAGGGTGTAAATTGAGCTCTACACCCCTCTCCCTGGCTTCTATACAGGATTAGATGCAGAAGGACGACGATCAAAGACTTGGTCAATTAAGCCGTAATTTTTGGCTTCTTCAGCCGACATAAAAAAGTCTCGTTCTGTATCTTCCTGAATTTTGTCTAACGGTTGGCCGGTATGATCGGCGAGAGATTGGTTTAGACGTTGCTTGAGATATAAAATTTCTCGGGCCTGAATTTCAATATCTGTTGCTTGGCCCTGAGCGCCGCCTAAAGGCTGGTGAATCATAATTCGAGAATGAGGTAAGCTAACGCGCTTTCCTTTAGTACCAGCACTCAGCAAGAACGCACCCATACTGGCCGCCAGTCCCAAACAGACGGTGCAGACATCCGGACGAATATGGTTCATGGTGTCATAAATTCCGAGTCCGGCATTTACAGATCCACCCGGAGAATTGATGTAAAGGTAAATGTCTTTTTCAGGATCATCTGCATCGAGGAATAAAAGCTGAGCCACAATCAGGTTCGCTAGATCTGAGGTGACTTGTTGTCCTAAAAAGATAATGCGATCGCGCAATAGACGGGAATAAATGTCAAAGGCGCGTTCCCCACGGCCAGATTGTTCAATAACGGTTGGAATCATTACATTTTACTGATTAAACTTGATATTTTCTGATTGTAGCGCGTGTGACTCTGCCCCAAGAGGATCAACAGTGAGTTGAGGATCTGCGAGATCTCTTAATGTTTGTTAAAATCACTGGGCAAAATAGCAAAATATAGAACTCAATGGGGAACGTAAAGGCGGTTATTTTACTCTCAGGTGGGTTAGACTCATCTACTGTTTTGTATCAAGCCAAAGCCGATGGCTGTGACTGCTACGCCTTATCATTTGACTATCAACAGCGCCATCGCCGAGAATTAGAGTCTGCTCAACAAATCGCTAAAATTGCCGGAGCAGTCGAACATCAGGTGGTTCGGTTTGATCTAAGTTTATGGGGGGGATCGGCTTTAACCGATAATCAGATTGATCTACCGGCGGATCGTTCCCTAGAAGAGATGGCCGATCAAATTCCGGTGACTTATGTCCCCGCTCGCAATACAATTTTTTTAAGCTTTGCCCTGGCCTACGCTGAAGCGATTAATGCTGAGCGGGTCTATATTGGGGTCAATGCCTTGGATTATTCCGGTTATCCAGACTGTCGGCCGGATTATATTGAGGCAATGGGGGAAGTGTTTCGACTGGGAACGAAGCAAGGACGAGAAGGCAAGGCGATCGCGATTTATGCCCCATTAATTGATCTGAAAAAAACTGATATTATTCAACTGGGAAATCGTTTAGGGGTTCGGTGGGAAAATACTTGGTCTTGTTACGCAGGGGATGATATGGCCTGTGGTTTGTGTGACTCTTGTCGTTTAAGATTAGCGGCTTTTGAAGCGTTGAATTTAAGCGATCCACTGCCTTATCAGTGAGAGAGACTCTTAAGATGGGGAGATAGGGAGACAAGGGAGACAAGGGAGAACAAACAACAAACAACCGATAACAAATAACTTATTATTTCCTCTAGACATCGCGATAATAATCTGTTACAATACTAAATTGTCGCGCCTTGGAGAGGTGGCTGAGTGGTCGAAAGCGGCAGATTGCTAATCTGTTGATAGGTTATTGCCTATCCGAGGGTTCGAATCCCTCCCTCTCCGTTCAATTAGAGCTTATATTAGACCCCTCGCCTGCCGGGAGAGGGGATAATCATTGCAGACTTTACAACAACTGATTAAGCTGAGGATCGTCGGCTAATTTTTTCAGCATTTGTTTAATGTCTTGAGTGCGATCTTTTTTCACAATCAAAGTCACGTTACCATCACGAACCACCACAACATCTTCTATACCGATGGTGACCACGACATCCTCGTCAGACCCATACAAAATACTGCCTGTTGTATCCTGGCCGATATGTTTAAGTAATTCCACATTAGGTTTACCGTTACCTGAGAGTCGTTCTAAAGAATTCCAATCTCCTAAGTCATCCCAGCCAAAATCAACCGGAATCACATACGCTTTTTGAGTCTTTTCCATCACTGCATAGTCTAGACTAATCTTACTCAGTTCTGGATAAGCCTCAACTCCCTTTGTTTCCAACGCTGTAATTAACTCTGGGGCATAAGTCCGAAATTCCTGCAACATCACCCCGGCCCGAAATACAAAAATCCCCCCATTCCAACTAAACCGACCTGTTTCTAAGAACTGTTGGGCCGTTTCTAGATCGGGTTTTTCGGTAAACCGCACCACTGGATAAGCCGGAAACTCCCCTTCACTAACCGCTGTATCTCCTTGTTCAATATAACCATATCCGGTTGAAGCGTAAGTCGGTTTTACCCCTAATGTCACAATCGCCTCTTTTTCGGTAGCCAGCTTTGCAGCCGCTGCTAAAGTTTGGTGAAATTTCTCGGGTTCTTTGATCCAATGATCCGCTGGAAAAAAGGCAACAATGGCATCTTCACCATAGCGGCGGGCAATTTCAATCACTGTCCACGCCACCGCCGGGGCAGTATCACGGCCTTCGGGTTCGGCTAACAGGTTCTCAACGGGTAACTCTGGCAGTTGTTCCTGGACTCCTGAGGATAACAGAGAAGACGTGACAACCCACAACCCATCCCAGCCTGTTGTGATAGGCAATAGGCGATCTGCTGTGGCTTGTAGCAAACTTTTACCACTGCCATCTAAACTCAGAAATTGTTTCGGCCGATGCCGACGACTCAGGGGCCAAAATCGTTCACCTTTACCACCAGCAAGAATAACAGGTATCATTCGGTTTAAACTTTGTAACATCCGTTGATTTGATTGTATGTTGTCTATGGGTCTATTGTCAGTTCACCAAGAGAACAAATTATCGTTGATATCTCTAATAATTCCCCGTTTGAATTGTTTCCTATCCTGTATATCTTGTAATTTATCGTTGACATTGATATAAAATTCCAATCATATGATGATCGATTGATAGATTCGGCTTGTTATATTCTCAGCAATGACTTACTCGCTTTTTAAAATAACGATTCAACCCTTTTAAAACGATGAATTCTCCACTGTACTCAGTTTCATTACGACGTAGGCTCATTTTAGGGTTTCTGGTTGTGATTGCCGGAAGTTCTGCTACTCTCGGGGTCTTAGCCATCAGAAACTCTCAACAAACATCTGATGTCGAGTCAACCGAATTAAATCTATCTTGGCGCGACCGCATTTCGACTAATTTATCTCGCCCAGTTAATATTTTAGTCATGGGAATTGATCCCGATCCCGATACCCTACTTAACTCAGAAGAAGTGTTTAAAGGTCGTAGCGATACTTTATTTTTAGTTCGATTTGACAAAAAGGCTGAATCAATTAATGTTTTATCAATTCCACGGGATACTCAAGTTGAAATTCCAGGGGTAGGTTGGGGAAAAATCAATGAAGCCAATTATTGGGGTGGGGTAGAATTGGCAACTGAAGTGGTTCAAGACAATCTTAATCAAGTACCAATTGATCGTTATATTCGGGTTAGTAGCGGTGCATTTAAAGAACTGGTTGATTTATTGGGAGGGGTTGAAATATTTGTCGCGCAACCGATGTCTTATCTCGATCAAACTCAACAGTTAAAGATAGATTTATTACCCGGATGGCAAACCCTGAATGGAGAACAAGCCGATCAATTTGCCCGGTTTCGAGGTGATGATGGTGATATTGGTCGTGTTCAACGTCAACAAGTATTATTACAAGCCATTCAAGAACGATTAAATCATCCAACCGTTTTACCTCGTTTACCCCAAATGATTCGAGTCTTACAAAAATATGTGGATACAAATTTAAGTTTTGAGGAATTAATTACCTTGGCTCATTTTGGTTTAAAGTTAGAGGAAAATCAAGTCAAAATGGTAATCTTACCGGGAGAAGGCAGTAATTTAGATGAAACCACGACCAGTTATTGGTATATTAATGAATTAGAACGCGATCGCATTCTGCATCAATATTTTCAACAAAATTCAAAAGATTATCTTTTAAGTACATTAGAATCAACCGATCCAGAGTTTCCATTTAACTTGAAAATTGCTATTCAAAATGCCTCGGGAAATGAGACGGCTGATGAACAAATCTTAGAGTATTTCATTAATAAAGGATTTTACAATGCTTATTTGGTTTCAGATTGGCCAGATGAACAACGACAAACTCAAATTATTGTCCAGCAGGGAGATTTGAAAAGTGCAGAGTTACTTCAAGATTTATTAGAATTTGGTAAAATTGAAGCGGCTTCTATTGGTGCAATGGGTTCAGAATTAACTTTAAGAATTGGGAAAGATTGGCTCATCAAAAATTAGTTAGAATACATTGATGAAATTAATTATCTATTGGATATTTATTTTAACTTTAGCTATTTTTTGGTTATTGTTAACGGCTAAACCCGTGTAAATCTATTCGCTCCAAATTCGAGATAAATTTAATACGAAATTAGGTAAGACATTTTCACCGGATAATTCAGTCGGATTTTCTAATATTTCTACAGGGAGTTGCGGGCGATAAATTTCAACGATTTTGCGTTTTGGATCGATTAACCAACCCAGTTTTGCACCATTCTCAAGATATTCTTTCATTTTAGTTTGCAAAGATTTGAAGCTATCCGATTTAGACCGTAATTCTACAACAAAATCCGGACAAATATTCGGAAAAGTTCCCTTTTCTTCAGCCGTTAATGCATCCCAACGGGGCTGAGAGATCCAAGAAGCATCCGGGGAAAGAATTGCACCATTTGGCAACGTAAAACCTGTAGAAGAGTCAAATGCTTCCCCTGGTTCTCCTGCACTGCGCCACCAAAGATATAATTCTCCTGAAATACTCCAATTACGCTTTCCAGTTTCCCAGCCGGTGGGTGGGTTCACAATTAATTCTCCCTGTGAGGTTCTTTCTAATCTTACCTCTCTATTAACCGCCGCGATCGCCTCAAACTGTTGCGGAGTCACAGAGAGTTTAAGATCTGGGGAGATGTTAATTGATATTGTTTGAGTTTCTACTAAAGCAGGTGTTTTTATCATGTTAAATTCTGTACAATAAAGCTTTGTTCATTCATCTATTTTACACATGAATCTTCTCAACCAAATTCTTCACATTGTCGGGAATGGTGCAAGTGCTTATATTTTATCGCGCAACCTCCGAGATGCTCAAACTCGTCCGAATGTACTGGCTGGGTTTCAGATGGCAGAGTCGGGAGCTGTGCCTTTCCTGGAGAAATTACGCGATCGCGCCGCTGCAGAAGGAGACAGTTGGCTAGCAGAAAAATTGGATCGTCATGCGAGTGATGAACGTCGTCACGGACAAATTTTTGCTCAGGCATTAAAACGGCACAATAAGCAAGTGATTGACTTTAAAAAGTTATCTGAGGATGCTGAAAAAGACAAGACTAAAAAGGCAGAGCGAAGCAGTCCGTTTTTCGAGGCTTATTTTAAAGGCTATACTCAGACTGACTTAAAAGCAGAAAATATTGACTGGGTTGTATTTATTGCCAGTACCTATATTTTGGAATTGGATGCTACTAAAGACTTCCAACGCATGGCGAATGTTTTACCGGATGAAGATCTGGTTTTAAGTAGTGTGAAAAAGGGTATTTTGAGTGTTGCCCAAGATGAAAACCGTCACGCTAGCTATTTGTATGAAGCTTTACATCGGCGTTTATCTGCGGCTGAAGCGGCAACAGTAATTGATCAATGGCGTACAAGAAAAGTTGAGGCATTATTAGCAATGGTAGGGGGTTTTATTGAGCAAAACGGGCAAACCAGAAATTTAGTTCAAGATGGCGCACCTACCGACACAATGGATGAGGTTCAATTGACCGAATTAGAGGCAGCATAGCTTCTAAGAATGATGCAGATATAAAAGTCAAAAGTCACGTTTAATTAGGCTTGAGCTTAATCAATGTTGTGCTTCAAAATCTATCATTTGGAGAGACTGAAGCACAACTTTCTCTCAAGTGTTTTAACGTGAGGCGCTTGAAAGATCTCCCCAGTCTGTTTAACCTCTCCCTAGCCCTATCTTTGTAGGAGAAGAAAGACGAAAAATTAAGATTTTAGCCTCTCTCCTATTAGGGTAGAGGTGTGGAGAGGGGTTTTTTCTAATTGTTGTGTCTGACGTTATTTTATATTAGAAAAATACAAACTTCTGGCTTTACTCTCGTTTGCTACTGGATGATTGCACTTTAGCTAGATTACAGATTAAATAGGACGAGTTCAGAGTTGACAAAGGTTCTATCATCCCGCCTGAAATACTGTTCTCCAATGATTTATACCAATTTTCCGAAATCCGGTAATAACAGATTGAAGAACTCTCTATCTACCCGCAAAAGTCTTTTGATTCCTGGGATTGTGACAATAGAAATCTAGAAATAAAATTTACTAATTGAGAGTGAGTTGATTTGATTTCTAGGGCTGGGGTAAGTCTATTAAATGGCGAGGAAAAATCATGTCTACTGTGAACTGCACAAAAAGTGCTGTATTTTTAACGCTGTTATTCAGTTTTACAACCCAAGTTCAAATCCAGTTTTTTAAATCTAAAAAAGATGTTGTTCAGACTTTAAATGACTCGGCAATCTGTTTAAATAATTATAATAATTATAATCTATTTAGTCGTAGAAAACGGCCTGGAGGGGGTCACTTTAGAATCATATATGAAACTCATCCAATTAAAATATAGTGGCTCCGGTTAATTTCATGTTTAACTCACCCTGAAACTCGACATAATGGAGAGATATTTTCTGAAACCTCTCCATTTTCTATGATGTGTATACTAAAATAATTTGTCATAACTGTTAATGGTAATTAAGAGTTGCCAGTTTGGCAACATTAATCAGATTTAAATCATTAAAATAGCCTTGATCAACCTTTATTTATGGGATAGATTCCACATAAACTTATGGAAATTCGCAATCTTTCTTACTTAGAAACACTGTCACCTCAAACTACTCAAATGACTACAGGGGCGGGGATGGGGATCTCAGTAGAGGCTTCTGGAGATGCCATTGGTGAATGGACTTTGGTCGAAGTTGATCTGTCTGCTAACGTTGTTGCCCATGAACAGGGTGCTGTGGGAGTCGGAATAGCTACAGTGGCAGCCCATGCCAAAGATCCACAAGAAGCCACCGCCCAGGCGCAGTTAGAGGCAAATGCATTAGCCCGAGTTTCCCGGCAGCATTCAGGATCTTATTCGATTGACACAGGAGCTGAGTCTTACGCTGGCGGGTTTATCGTTTCCATTGGCGGAGACTAATTACTCAATCTGATTTCACTTAATATTTTGACAGAGAACAGATCAAATAGTTATTAGTGTTCATAACTTAAAAGAGCAAGTTGTCTACCAGTACTTGTAATACTTGAACTCAACAATTAATCGGTTATCAATACATCCTCAACAGTCTCTACAGAGATTCAGAGCAACCCTCAAATCGCCTTTTTTCGTAAGAACAGTAATATCGCTTCACTAATTTCTTGAGGCCAGTGTTCCTGAGGATAATGTCCGGCTTTTTCTAACTGAATAAACTCCGCACCCGAAATAGAATTTGCAAAGGCTTGAGCTTGTTCTGTGGTTAGCCAAGGATCGGCAGTTCCCCAGATAATTTGTGTGGGATGATCCCAAGTTTTGAACCCTGATACAACTTCATCCATTGCTTGTTTTAGCTGTAAGTTTTTAATCGTTGCAATGAGCGATCGCCCAGACGCAGAGGCTTGTAAGAAGGGACGACGATAGACATCTAAATCTTTATCTTCAATCACAAAGCGACTCCCACCTTCTAAATTTCTATCTACCAATAATGGATCTTGCGCCATCATATCCCCAACAAAAGGTAATCCCATCTGTTGAATTTTCCAAGGTAATTTAGCATCTGTCGAGACAGGCGTATTTAGAATAATTAACCGTTCAATTTTATCGGGATAACGCAACGCATATTGTAAACCGACTGATCCTAAAAATCCTTGTACCACTAAGTGAAATTTACTCAGTTCCATCGCTTCGATAAATTGATTCAGTTCCTCTACAAATGCATCCGGTGTATAGGAAAAATCTCGCTTATCTGCTTTAGTAGAAAATCCTGAACCAATCCAGTCTGGAGCAATTGTTCGATAGTTTTGCTCGGCTAATTCTTTCATCAACTGCCGCCAACTATAACTTTGAGAAATTAAACCATGTAACAGGACAATTGGGAGTTTATCTGTATTCTCAGGACTTGTTTCTCGATAAAACCATTCTAAGTTACCGATTTTTAAAGTATTTTGATGAGTTGACACGATTATTATGGGTAGATGATAATAAATTAATTTAAGCCTACAATATTAGTGTCAGTCTGTAAACTCACTTTACTTTATATTGGCTAATTTTTAGTTGTGGAATTAGAGATTCAAACATTCACTGTCAATAAACGCTTTCCCCTCACCATTAGTCGGGGGACAACGGCTCAGTCTACCAATATTTGGGTGAAAATCAAACAAGATGGCATAGAAGGCTGGGGAGAAGCCTCTCCGTTTTCTGTGGGAGATATTCCACAAACCCCTGAAAGTTTAGTTCAAGCTTTAACTGCAATTCAACCCAAACTGATTAATTTGACTCCTTTTGATTTTCAGCAAATTGAAGCTTTATTTTCTCAAGTTAAGCTTCCCTCTGCCGCAAAAACCGCTTTAGATTTGGCATTTCATGACTGGTTAGGAAAAAAAGTCGGTTTACCTTTATGGCAACTTTGGGGATTAAATCGCGATACAATTGTGCCGATTTCTGTTACAATTGGGATTAATACTCCAGCAGGCGCGCAGGCGAGAGTTAGAGACTGGATTGATTATTTAAATGTCCGAGTTTTGAAGGTGAAATTAGGCAGTCCCGAAGGAATTGCTGCGGATAAAAAGATGTTATTAGCGGTTAAAGAAGTGGCTCCTTCAGACGTTTTATTGTATGTTGATGCTAACGGCGGTTGGAGTTTAGAAGATGCAATTACAATGTCTCATTGGCTAAAGTCTGTCGGCGTTGAATATATCGAACAACCCTTAGCTGCTAATATTACATTAGAACAATTACCTCAACTTTATCAACAGTCTTCTTTACCTATTTTTGTCGATGAAAGCTGTTGGACAAGTCAAGATATTCCTCAATTGGCTAGTTTTGTGGATGGGATTAATATTAAACTAATGAAATCAGGAGGACTGAGAGAAGCATTAAGAATGGTTCATACCGCAAAAGCTTATGGTCTAAAAGTGATGTTTGGCTGTTATTCTGATAGTAATTTAGCCAATACTGCGGCGGCTCATTTAGCGCCTTTAGCCGATTATTTAGACTTAGATTCTCACTTAAATTTAGTAGATGATCCGTTTCAAGGTGCAGACATTCACAATGGTTGTTTAATTCCGAATACTCAACCCGGTTTAGGCGTGAGTTTGAAGGAGTAATTCGTCATGAGTTGTTAGTTATTACTTATTGAGGGAGTTAATTCTATAAGATTAGGCGATCGCATAAAAGTAAATTCCATTTACAAAGAATAAATAACTTTATAACAAATTACTATTCTTTACCTTCAGTGATACCAACTGCTTGATTAAACCGTTGCATTTCCACCGATTGATTGCCATAAACCCCTTCTATTTGCTGTTGACAACATTCTATGGCAAAATCATTTAATTCTTCCGGTTCAATGTCAAACATTCGCTGAAACGTCTCAATTTGTACCCGACAAAACCAGGGACGATCTGAATAAATTTGACATTCTCGCGTTTGATCGTTGTAATGAATACACCAGCCATCTTCTCCGACTAAACTCAGATAATATTCTAAATCTTCAGGGGACAGATATTGATCTAATTCGGGACGATCTGCGGGATTGAGATTACAACAAGCGCCACACTGTTTAACACAACACCAAGTTGCCACAAAGGTTTTATTTCACTCCAATAACTCTATTTTGTTCTATTTTTTCCGTTAATTTTTTGGAGGATTAGGACGCTTTAAACTGGGTGGTGTTGCATCAGATTGATTCTCCGTTTTAGTTTCTGCGTCTGCTTCAGCAACAGTCTCCTCAGGAACTTCTACTAGAGTTACTTCTTCTTTTGTAGTATCTATTGTCGGTGTTGATTCTTCTGTTGATTCTTCAATGATTTCTGCCATTTCAACCTCTGCTTCTAACTCAACGGGTTCTTCAATAATTTCGACGGTTTCGACGGTAGAAGGGGTGGGTTCAATTTCCCCCACATCAACTTTAGCCGGAGAAGTGGTTGTAACCACAGGATTATCCGCCTGATCGATAGCATCAGCCAGTTCAATTAAATCCGCTTTTTCTATATTTTCTTGCGGTTCCAAAGTAGGGGAAGTTAATTCTTCAAACGGGGACTTACTGGCAATTTCATTATCTGTTATTTCTGTTATTTCTACGGTTTCTATTTCTGTTTCAGTCGCTATTGTTTCAGTTGTTTCTATATTTGAAATCTCACTCTCTGTGATTTCGACTGTTTCTGTTTCACTTGGGGTAACTTCAGCAGTTGGCGTTATTTCTGTCTCAGGGGTTGGAGACACTTTAGGAACTTCAGCTTTGACCATTTCTGCTTGACTAATGGGTTGTGGCGGTTTTGGCTTTCTTCCAAAGATACCTGTGACGACTCCTAACAGTTGAGAAAGGGGATTTTGGCGTTTTGATTTAACTTTAGCAGTGGGACGCGCTTTGGTTAGAATTTTCGTTTCTGCTTTAACCTCTGCAACAGTTTCTTCGATTTTATCTTCTACCGTTTCAGCAACCTCTTTAGCTTTATCTGTTGCCGTTTCAGCCATATCTTCAGCTTTATCAACAGCCGTTTCCACCCACTCTGTGACTGTTTCCGCTACATCTTCAGCTTTATCTGTGGCTGCTTCAACCAATTCTTCTGCTGCTTCGGTAACTTCCCCTATCACCTCTGACGGTGTAGTGTTAACAGGTGGGGTGGTTTGAGTGGCAGGGTTAACAGTTGCCTGAGGATCATAAAGTTCAGTGGGTTGTGATGGACTAACGACTGGACTGACGACGGGAGATTTTTCCAGTTGTACAGAAGACTCAACTGCCGCAGGTAAAGTAGAACCTTGAGAAGGTAAGACTTGGTTAACCCGTTTCTCAACAGCGGCAGGAATGGGGGTTTTCAAGCCTTCAGGAGTAACGCGACGACGTAACGTCACCGTTTGCCAACCCAGCCAACCTAATAAAGCGACACTGGCTGTTTGACCTAGGAGAACCGCTCCTGTAAGCCGTCCCGCACAGACCCATAATATTAAAGCATAAAATAGTCCCACCCCACTCCAGACAAAGTCATTTTTGCGGTGGATTTCTGGAAAAAAGAAAGCTGCCATGTATAGTGCAAAGCTGCCGATAGCAACTGCAACTGCCAAGATGTATGCAAGCATCTTGTCCTCCGAATCTAGTTAACAAACGCCTATTGCGACATTGTACCGTTCTGTGAGTCGTAACGGTCAAATATTAAGATTAATCTATTTCTTTCGGATGAGTCCACTCTCTACTTTGACTCAAATTTTCATTAATTGTTTAGAATTCGCTTCAACAACTGCTGTATTCTTTCGGTATTTTTACGGTTTAATATCTTAGCGAACTTCTGTATGATATAGCTGTGATAAAAATCACTTCATCGTTGTAAGTAATCTCACACTTATTAGATGATGTCATCATAGAGAATGGCAGCAAAATTCTTTATTATTTCATACAGGTTGAGTCGGAATTGATAACTTTGAGGAGGAGCTGAACCATGTTAGAAAAATTAATCTTTGCAACCATCCTAACTTTATCCCTCTATATTCGCTACAATCCTTTCACAGCGAATCAAAATCTGAGTCAGATTCAACAGCAACAACCTTCAGAGACTAACTTAATTACTTGGAAAGTTAAATAAATATTGAATCAGTTATCGCAAGCTTTATGATTTTTGATAAATAGACTTGATTATTAATTTAATTTGTGACAATCAGAAATAATTTGTCATAACTAACAGCATAGACTTAATTACTGTTTGCTTGCCTGTAGCTGTACAAGAGAAACGTAACAGATTAAAATCTCTGATATGCCGTTGTCTCAATCGCTTCAATAATCATGAATCAGGATGTCGAAATTCGCCATTTACTCGATCTAATGCCTGCTTCTGGTCGGATGATGACTCAGCTTGTCAGTCAGCCTCAACAGTCTACCGTAATTGAGAGTCCTTTTCCCCTCCCTTGGAAACCCGCGCGGCGTATTTATATCAATTTTGATCTCTGGCAACATTTATCTAGACCGCAACGAGATTTAATTTTATTACGAACGGTGAATTGGTTGTGTAATATTCGTTGGTTTCAGCCGAATGTCAATCAAGGTATTGTGGTTGCGGGAGGGTTAGGGTTAGTTGCAGAAGTTTTACTACACGATGCCATGGGAGTTGTATTAGCGGGGAGTTTAGGGGCTTTAGGGATAGTGCGAGTCTGGCAGGGGAACCATCGGACTCAAACAGAATTAGAAGCCGATGAACTGGCTTTAAGAGTGTCTCAACGCCGAGGTTATGATCGCGCCTCCGCCGCCATTGCTTTAATTGAGGGGATAGAAGCGATCGCTAAACTGGAAGGACGAACTAGCCTGAGTTTTGTGGAGTTAGTCCGAACCCAGAACCTACGCGCCATTGCAGAATTATCTCCCATTGGCGTACCCAATACTGTTCGACAGGAACTTTAGGGTTTAACAGAAGATTTTATCGGTTGAGATAAAACATTTGCTACAGTGTGGAGACAGCGGCGATCGCGAACCATCCAAGCATGAAGTAAAATGTCTAGTTTAATTTCTTCTCCTACGGGTAACTGAGAACTATTTGCTGGAACAATCATCCCATCAAATGGAGTCCAAATTGAGGTAAAGTTGAGTTGATTAAGTTGATCGATATCTTGATTTAAATCCTTTAAAAAATGACTATCTGGGCGCATTTGAACCGTTCCCGGTGTAATATAAAAGTAGGATGTCCAAGTACCATTATGAGGGGAAGAAATCGTAATAAACCGTTGAACGCGATCAATTCCTCCGAGGCGTTGAATATAATATCGGCTGACAATTCCGCCCATACTAAATCCTAATAAATCGAACGGTTGATCCGGTGGAAAGGTCTTTTCTACATAGTCTGTAATTTGTTGCGCCAATCGCTCAAGTTCTAAAAATCCGCCTCTGGGTTGCAGATTAAAACTGTGTACTTCCCAGCCTTGCCGAGTTAAATAGGCTGACATTCTATTAAAGATATTATTTGTATCGAAAATACCATGAATTAATAAAACGGGATTGCGAGGATGAGTAGACATGATTAAACCAAACTCAAGACAACAGACATAAAAGAGTTATTGAGATCAGAAGATAACCCAGTTTCTAATATTTATCGAATCTGGAGCAATAATATCAATAAAATCTTAGAGATTGATCTATATTATTAGGTATTGCAATCAGCCATCTTAAATTTATAATAAAAATTTATCGAGGTATTGCAGGACGCACTAAAATCACGGTACAATCACAGCCACGGGCGATCGCTTCTGGGATATTACCTTGAATCACCTGTCTCAGCATTCCTTCCTGACTAGCACCGAGAACAATCACATCACATTGACGTTGGTGGGCTACATCTAACACCCCATGGGCGACAAATTGAGTGCAAACTGCTGTTACATCAATAGAAGCTTCAATATAAGAACTTAACCCTTGAGCGACAAAATCTAAGGTTTGAATTTCTTCTTCGACATGATGATCTTTAATCACTTTTAATAATAATACATTAGGCTGTAAACTCAGTTGCATTAAAGCCGGTAATAATTGTAGCGCAGCCGCTTGTTTTGAACCATCTCGAACCGGAACTAACCAACGGTTCCAATGTAAACGCAGATAAGAAGAAAAGTTAAATTCTTTGGCTGAAAAATTAGAAACAGCCTCTTGGGTTAACGGGATAGCCGTTTGATCAATTTCTTCAAATTGCTGTATTTTATAACGATTTTGTTTTGCCCATTTCACCACGACCACTTCTGCGGTGGCTTGCTGCATAATATGATCGACAACATCCCCAAAGACTCTATCGTGATTGGAGACTTCTCCGCGCCATCCAATTAAAATTAAATCAATATGACGATCTTTAGCTGCCTCTAAGACTGCTTGCGACACATCATGGGCGACTCTGACTTGAGTATGAAGCGGAATTTTCCAAGTCGTTGTAATATGTTCGGCGGATTTAAATAATTCTAAACTGCGTTGCAACGAGACAGAGGTTTCACAACAAGATTGATGGCGAGGAACCACAATCACACTAATGCATTCTATCTCATAATTTCGTTCGCGAGCGATCGCCACAGCCACTCTGAGTAAAGCGGGGGCGGTTTGAGGGTTATGTAATGAGATTAACAGTCGTCCCGATCCGGTTTGGGGCGATCGCTTATAATACACCGGATAAGACGGTTCTGTATGTCGCCCGATTTGAGTCGCTTCTCCGGTAATATAGTTAATTTCTGTACGGATAATATCGCTACGGGTAATAATTCCTACGATTTTACGACCTTCAACCACTGGTAAGCGACTGGGTTTATATTTTGCCAATAAATACAAGACTTCACTTAAAGCATCATTGGGTTTAACGGTGATGGGTTGCTTCACCATGAATTGATGCAGAGGAGTTTGCGGATGGAGAAAACGCTTATTAACGGCTTCTAGATCTTGTTCTGTGACAATTCCAATTAATTTTCCTTGTTCAATGACTGGAAAACCGCGATGATGAGATTGAGAAAAGCAGGCGCGAACTTGTTCTAAAGGTAACGTACTCTCCAAGGTTTCGACTTGGCGTTGCATAATATCCCCCGCCGTCAGAGTACTGAGGGAGTCATGTTCGGTTTGGTTGCGATTGAGTTCAATCCCATTAAGCTGTAATAAGCGATCGTACAACGAATAAGAATCTAACCGTTCTGAAACCAGATAAGCCACCACGGTACAAATCATCAATTGCAAAACCAGATTAAAATCCTTTGTAATCTCAAAAACAATTACCACAGAAGTCATCGGGGTACGAGACACAGCGCAAAAAAAGGCTGCCATTCCCGCTAAAGCAAACGTGGTGGGAGATTCTAAATTAATCCAAGCTGCCTCCCAAATTCCGATTAATTCTCCTAAAGCTGCGCCTAAAATCAGAGACGGGGCAAATAGTCCCCCAGGCGCGGCAGAACTTGCAGCAATTGTCGTCAGGAGAAAGTAGGCTAAAAAGAAACAGGCGGCTGTTTGCCAAGTAATATCACCACTTAAAATAATTTCTCGTAGTCCGGCGTTATTACGAAATGCCACAGGCAGTACAGAAACAATTAACCCACACAATACCCCAGAAAGCGCCATCCGCCAGGGTAAACTCAGCTTCAGGGTTTGACGGTTAAACCGCATTAATTTAACAATTGCCCGGCTAAACAGCGTCCCGAATACCCCGGCGGCAATGCCTAAGATAATATAAAAGGGAATTTCAGGTAATTCGAGTAACCATTGTTGATAGGAGGCTTGTAACACGTCTGGGGGGAGTTGCTCCGGTGGAATTTCTTGACCCCCCAAGAGTCGCGCCACCACCGCACCGATAAAAGAGGCAATGATTGCAGGGCCGAGGGTAATACCAGAAATATCGTGTAGCAAGTCTTCCACCACAAATAATACCCCCGCCAAAGGGGCGTTAAATCCGGCTGCTAAACCCGCCGCCGCACCACAGGCAATCATTTGATGGCGATAAGTGGGAGAAGTCGGAACCCAGCGACTAATCCAAGCTGCAATAGCCGCGCCAATTTGTACCGTTGGCCCCTGTCGTCCGAGGGTTAAACCCGCTCCCATGGTAAACATTGTACCGATCAGTTTAGCGATCGCCACCCGTAAATCCAGAGAAATGGGTAAACCTGCTAATGCGGCTTTGACTTGGGGAACCCCACTACCCGAGGTTTCTGAGGCGAAGCGTTCGACTAATAACCCGGTAATAAATCCCCCAACTAAGCCTAAACCGGGGAGAAATAGCCAAGGCGGAATACCACTGTTGAGAGAGTAATACACCCGCCATGAGCCAAGCTGCCCGGCACCTTCTTTGAGACAAAAAGCAGCCAGTCCAGAAACGATACCAATAATACAGGCTTCAAAAATAGCAAGACGTTTCGGAGATCCGGGTTGGCGCAGTTGAACAATAAAACGTTGCCCGAGATCTGAAAGCTGCTTTGGCAGGATCACTTGCCCCATACTAATCCTTTGAATAAGTTATTGAGCATTTGTCATTCGTTCATTGTTATTTTTATTAGTAATAGTGATGAAGCATTGAAGTAGAAGCAAATCAACAGATTAATTGATGATTTTATATTCCCAAGCTGCCTTCTACATCCAACCCGGAACCAGCAACAAATAACGAATCACAAATCATCCCTTTAGGTGTCGTACATCCGTGCTTCTAAGGCATCGGGATTTTCTTCGCAATATTCTTCAAACGCTGTTTTAACGATGGGTTTGGCTTGTTGATGAGCCGCTTCTGCTTGTAATTCTTCTACAGCATCCCAAGCGGCGGCACAGTCTCTTGAAGTTGCTCCTTTTTGGCTACAAACAGATCGCGCTTCTTCAATCGCTTGTTGAATTCGATCGGCTAAAACAAGGCTTTTTGGCTGTTCTACAAAATCTCCTTTTGCTAGGATATCACCAATAGAAATCACACCTAAAAGTTTGTCTTTAATCACCGGGGCTAAATGAATTCGGGTATTAGCAAATAAACGCGCAACATATTCGACTCCTAAATCTGGATTCACCACAATGCAAGGTTTTGTCATAATTTCATACACTCGCATTTTTTTAGGATCTAAGCCATAAGCGACGACTTTGTAAATTACATCCGTTTCTGTGACAATGCCATAGGCATCTTCTGACTGGCGGCGTTCGACAATTAAAGCCCGTTTTCCGGATTCATTCATCTGCTTGACTGCGTCTGCCACTGTTGCCGAACCTTTAATGGTTGCTACATCCGTTGTCATCACATCTTGTGCTTTTAACATTGCTTTTTTACCTTTAATCCGTTTCTATATCTCTAGCTTGCCTTGTTTTGAGATAAAAAAAAAGGATTGTATTTAGTCCTATAAGCTGTTACAATAGAGATTTAACTCACTCAAAAATAGTTGACAGTTTTGTCAATGGATTGAAAAAATTAATTGATTAAATTGATTTAAAGAATAAAGAGATGAAAATACTATCGCCTCACTCTTTTTCAGAAGAGATATTATTCTTGTGGCTTTTCAATTAACCGAGTAATTTGTGTTTTCTGAACTTGTAACGGTAGTTTTTCATTATTGCCTAATTGTTTTTGAATCGACTGAGTTAAGGTAATAGCAATCTCTGAATCCGGCTGATATTGCAGCACAAATTCCGCTAAATCTTTTAACCCTACAGTGTAAGTTTTTCGTTCAGAAGTAGATAGCTTAAAATTATCATTGTCTTGAATCTCTTGGGCTTGCATTCCCTGTTTAATTCGCTGCTTTAAATGTTCGATTTCGGAATCGAGTAACTGCCATTGCTGTTGAATTTCTTGATATCGTTTAATTAAATTAGAAAGGTTATCTGTTGTCGGATCTGGAAAACAATTCTGACTCAGATCAACCAGTTTTTCATGTACTGCCTTGAGATAAATCACATCCATTTTGGCATAATTTAACTGCTGCTGAGTTAACGGACGTTGACCCCAATCACTTTGAGATAGTTGTTTATCAATCTCTGTAAAATCACCCAAGGTTAAAGCCAAAGTTTTAAGCTGATAATTAGAAACAGGCAATTGATAAAATGGGATTTTCTTCGCCATCTCTAAAGTACAAGTAATATTTTTTACCTGAGACTTTCCTAAAAACTTTTGATCGTATTTTGCATTATGAAAAACCTTTTCAATATGCGGATTACTCATTACTTGCTCAATCCAGAAATTGATTAAATCAGGATATTCTAAAACATCTAAAATATAAACCAACTCAGGGTTATCATCTTGAACATTAGCTAAAACCTGAATTAAAGACAGTCGAGGGTTACGAGTTTTATAATCTGCCACTTCAGTATCAACCCATAAAGTAGATGCCATTGAGCAGCGTTCTATTGCCGCTTGAATTTGTTGTGGTTGAGTAATATAAGACATGAAAAACTTAAAGCTTATCCAAAAAGCAAATGAAAAACTAGCGCATTTCCGGTAGAATTGCCCCCCGAACATTAGCATCTCGTAAATTAGCTCTGTCTAACTTAGTATCCAATAAAATCGCTTCAATTAAATTCGCCCCACTTAAATTAGACCAACTTAATTTTGTCCGATATAAACGAGCCCGACTTAAATTAGCACCCCGTAATGTTGTCCAGCTTACATTTGCCGCCCGTAAATTTGCCCCACTTAAATTGGCTTCACTTAAATCCGCCCCAATCATCGTCACCCGACTTAAATCAGCCTCTCTAAAATTCGCAGCAATTAATAATCCACCACTTAAAGTAGCATTCATTAAATTCGCTCTTTCAAGAATAGATTCTCGAAAAATAACATTCGTTAAATTAGCATTTTCTAAAATAGCTCCTGTCAGATTCGCCTTAGAAAAATTAGCTCGAATTAGGGTAGCGCAAGAAAGATTTGCCCCCACAAAATTAGCGCCTGTAAAATTAGCTTCTGTTAAATTAGCCTCTGTTAAGTTCGCTTGAGCCAGTGAAATATTCCGAGAGGAAGATCCCCTTAAATTCGCCCCTTCTAAGTTGGCATGACCAAAATCAGCATGGGTTAAATTTGAACCAATTAAATTAGCTTCATACAAATTCGCCCCATTAAAATCAACCCCCATCAGTTTGGCTTCTCGGAAGTTGACCCCCGTCAGTTCAGCATTAATTAAACTGGTATTCTGTAAATTGGCTCGAATTAAAGTAGCCTCGCTGAGATTTACCCCACTGAGATCAACACCAATCAAATTTACCGAACGAAACATCCGTTCACCAGCTTCGTATTGCCGGAGCAATTCATCAACTTGCATATATATTCGCCTTGTGTATAGTTGCCATAGTCTCGAGCAATTAAGCTATTCTATTCCTTAGCCTTCCCTGATATTTAGTTTAAATTCACACTCTGATCCCTTTTATTTTGACGGACTAATGCTAAAATCCTAACGCTTCGACTATGAGATTGGCACATTTAGGATGCAGTCTTTATCGGTTCATTCATTACTGCAGGTATAGCATAGTGTCAGGATAGCAAGAATGACTGAAGTCACCTCTTAAAGCTTGACAGTCTACCGTAGACAGGCTTCGGTGAGTTGTTCAAGTGATATCCGTTTTATTTTAATGGAGTAGAAATATGTCTGATAATCTAAGAAGTCAAACCATTACTCAGGGTAGCCAGCGGACTCCTAACCGTGCCATGCTGCGGGCGGTAGGATTTGACGATGGGGATTTTACTAAACCCATTATTGGTATTGCCAACGGCTATAGTACCATTACCCCCTGTAATATGGGTCTGAATGATTTAGCGCTACGGGCAGAAGCAGCATTAAAAGACGTGGCGGCAATGCCCCAGATGTTTGGTACGATTACCGTTAGTGACGGAATTTCTATGGGAACCGAAGGAATGAAATATTCCCTGGTGTCCCGAGAAGTGATTGCAGACTCAATCGAAACGGCTTGTAATGCCCAGAGTATGGATGGAGTCCTTGCTATTGGCGGTTGCGATAAGAATATGCCCGGGGCGATGATTGCGATCGCTCGGATGAATATTCCGGCTATATTTGTTTACGGCGGTACGATTAAACCGGGGCATTATAACGGCAAAGATTTAACAGTGGTGAGTGCGTTTGAAGCCGTCGGACAGTATAGCGCCGGTAAAATTGATAGCGAGGAATTGCTGCAAGTCGAACGTAATGCCTGTCCGGGAGCCGGGTCTTGTGGGGGAATGTATACCGCTAATACCATGTCTAGCGCTTTTGAAGCGATGGGGATGAGTTTAATGTATTCTTCGACAATGGCGGCAGAAGATGCAGAAAAAGCCGAGAGTACCGCTGAGTCTGCCAAAGTGTTACGGGAAGCCATCCGTCATCAACTGCAACCGCGCTTTATTTTGACTCGCAAGGCGTTTGAAAATGCCATTGCTGTGATTATGGCGATTGGCGGATCGACCAACGCAGTGTTACATTTATTGGCGATCGCCCATGCTGCTGATGTTGAACTTAGTTTAGATGATATCGAAACCATTCGGGGTAAAGTACCGGTCTTATGCGACCTTAAACCCAGTGGTCGATTTGTGACAACAGAATTTCACCAAGCAGGCGGTGTACCGTTGGTGATGAAAATGTTATTGCAACAGGGATTAATTCATGGGGATGCGTTAACCATTACCGGGAAAACCATCGCCGAACAGTTAGCTGATATTCCCACAGAACCGAATGGGGATCAAGAAGTCATTCGTCCTTGGAATAACCCGATGTATGCTCAAGGACATTTAGCCATATTAAAGGGAAATCTGGCAACTGAAGGGGGTGTTGCAAAAATTACTGGGGTGAAAAATCCTAAAATTACCGGGCCCGCGCGAGTGTTTGAATCTGAAGAAGAATGTCTCGATGCGATTTTAGCAGGTAAGATTCAAGCCGGAGATATTATTGTCGTGCGTTACGAAGGCCCTAAAGGCGGCCCTGGAATGCGGGAAATGTTAGCCCCCACGTCTGCCATTATTGGCGCAGGTTTAGGGGATGCGGTGGGATTGATTACCGATGGCCGTTTTTCTGGGGGAACCTATGGGATGGTGGTCGGTCATGTTGCCCCAGAGGCGGCTGTTGGCGGCACGATTGCCCTTGTAGAAGAAGGGGATACTATTACCATTGATGCGACGAAACGCTTGTTACAGCTCAACGTGACGGATGAAGTATTAGAACAACGTCGTCAAAATTGGCAACCTCCGACTCCCCGTTATACCAAAGGGGTATTGGCGAAATATGCCAAGCTGGTGTCTTCTAGTAGTGTGGGGGCGGTGACGGATTTAGATTTGGGATAATCTTAACCCTTTGTTGCTCATACAGAGTTGAATCTAATGTAGAGACGTTATATCGCTGTACGTGATGGACGTATTTAACATGGGTCTAAAGCACAGCCTGTTATTGTCAACCCAGGCAAGCGCCTGTGGGTAAGTACGTCATGACAAAATATAACGTCTCTATCAATTTAGATAGGTTAATTGGGTTTTAAGGTAGACATTTCAATGAGGGTTCCAGTATCGGGATCGGTGAAATGAGAACGACAAATTTGTACGGAAGTTTGAGAACAGTTTTCGGTTTGTTCAGTTGGTGTTTCTACCGTTGTGGATGAGTTGGCATTTGTGTTAGTGCCTATTCCACTGAAAGCGATGACTGTTAAGCTGAGTCCGATTCCGATGCTACCAAAGATATTAATCATCTCAACCTTTAACCCTTTTTTATGGCTCAATATAATTATAGAGTTCCCGGATTATAGGAAAATGAGAGCTAAATGAAAATTTTTTCATCTGTTTTTTTGAAAAATTATCACTGATTAAATTAAGCTTTATAGCACTCTTTAAAAACCTTGAAAGTTTAGGTTTACTGAAGTTTAAAAAATCTCCAGCCTGTATATAGCACCTGAATTGCTAGGAAGGTTTAACGCAATTGACCACAAACCCTAAGACTGAACCGCCAGAAATTTTGAGTTCATCTAGAGCATTAGTCACAGAAGCGCGATCGGTACGATCAATTTTTACCACTAAAATAGTGCCATCTGTATGAGCCGACAGAATATGACTATCGGCTAAACCCGTCAGTGGCGGTGTATCGTAAATCACTAAATCAAAAAAAGCATCAAATTGTTCCATTAAATATTGTCGCTTCTTCGACGACAGCAATTTAATCGGGTCAGGAGGAACTTCGCCCGCCGTTAGGACAAATAGGTTATCTTCTCGGGGGACTTGCTGAATGGCTTCGTTGAGGCTGAGATCGGAGGCGATGGCATCACTAAATCCCCGTTGGTTGGGTAAATTAAAGAAGGTATGAAGTTGAGGATGCCGGAAGTTAGCATCAACCAGTAATACCCGCCGACCAATAGCCGCTGCAATTTGAGCCAGATGAACTGCTATAGTTGACTTACCATCTTCAGCAGTGGCTGAACTAATCACCAAAGAACGAATCGGCCGATCGTAACTCAGCAGATCGATATTAGTATATAACAATCGAAAGGCTTCCCAAAAGGGGGAATTGGCATCGTTGCGGCTGGAGTAAGAGGAGGTGGCAGTCGAAGATTTTTGATCTCGAGAAGTCTCCCCTAATTTGACTCCTACTAACTGTTTAGTATTCAATAAACTGAAGGAGCGTTTTAGTTTTGGATTGAAAGGAATTAAGCCAATTCGAGGCAGTTTAGTTGCGGTTTCGATCTCAGATGGAGTATGGAAAACAGTCAATAATATTTCAACTAAAAATCCAACGCCAACACCGAGTAAGCCGCTAACAATGGCGACTAATACCAGCTTTCGTTTGGTTTGTTGATTGGCGATGGGAGCCAATTCACCTTTTGTATTGCGAAGTAAATCGGGCGGTGCAATCAACTGCCAAGGAATTTCTTGTTGTGCGGCATCTAAACTTAAAGCTTCTCGTTTTGATAAAAACTGAGTTAAACTACTGCGAGCGATTTCTAATTTTTGTTCTAAATCGGCGTATTTGCGCTGAAATATGGGAACTTGACTAATTTTTTCTCTTAATATTTGTTCTTCAGTGAGCAAAAGTTGTTCTTTACTGAGTAATCCTTGAACTTCACTTTCTAAGTTTTCTACAATACCTCGCGATTGTTGCCGCAGTAACGTTTGTAACTCAAACTGTTGTTCTTGTAAGCTTTGAACCAATGGGCTATTATTGGTTAATCGAGAAGATTGTTTAATCAGTTCGGCTTCAACTTGTTGTAATTCCAACAATAACCGCTCATAGGCTTTAGGATTTCTGGCTAAAACTGCCGTCGCATTTCCTTGTTCAAATTGTCGTCTAGCATTTTCATAAGTTGCTCGAGCTTCTACTAATTTAGCTTGAGATTCTATCCGATCAATTTCTACTCGATGCAGTTGTTCAGATAAGCTAAATTCTGCTCTGTCGGGCTCAATTAAGTTATAGGTTTGTTGTAAGTTTAGCAGTTTTTGTTGCAGTTGACTCACTTGTTGTTGCAGTTGGGGGAGTTGCGCTTCTATAAACTCAATCCCTTGCATAAAGCTACTTTGACGCTCTTCTAGACTATATTCTAGATAGCTGTCAACCAGTGTCTCTAGGACAAATTGAATTTGCTCAGGGTTGGTATCGAGATAGCTCACTTCAATGATTTTAGTGCCTTCTTCAAAGCCATCTTCTTCATAACTGAGGCGTTCGAGCATGAGTTTTTTCATCATCAACTCATAAGTCATGCCTGGATATTTCTTCTGAATCTCTGCAATCACAGGATTCATTAAGCTTGGACTTTTTAAAACACGAATTTGACTTTCATAATCCAGTAAACTATTATTAATTCTAACGCTTTGAATATCAGAACGAGCATCCACTTGTGACTGTAAAAATTGCTGAGATAATCGACCTTCAGCCGTGACGGGTTCTACTAATAATCGGAAAGTGCCTTTATATTCATCGATCACTTGTTTATTTTGCCAAACTATAACTCCTCCTAATAGTCCGGTGAACACAGTAGACACACTAATCATAATCCAGGCTCGACGACGAAAAACGGCAAAAATCCAAGGTAAATTTAAGCTATCTTCATCGCTCGTAGATTCTGCTGGAATATGGGTTGGAATGGGCTGAAGGTGAGACAATTTTTTGTAATCTTGTGGAAAAAAGGGTTGATGGTTATGTTCAGTTTCCATAGGATTTTAAGATAAATTAGCCTAATTAATCGTCCTCATCAAAAGCAACTCCTGCTCTTTTTAAGATATCTACAACTCGGAGGGGAATTGTAAATGTTGAGAGAACCGCATTGGCAGGGATAAGAAGTTCTTTAAATGAATCAGTAAATTCAGTTAAACCGGAGCGATGAACGACAATAATATCGTTACTTTGTAATAAAGGATTGCTATCAGCGTTAATCTGTTGGGAAAAATCAACATTAATGGTTCGGGTAGAAACCGTTCCATCTGGATTTAATCGAATTAAATCAACGTTAGTTTTCTTTGCCCGAATTTCATCAAAACCGCCCGCCGCCAATACAGCTTGATTCAGAGAGGTATTGGGCCGGACTGCCACCACACCGGGTTGCTTCACTTCTCCCACCACATTGACTTCAATTTGATTGGGAGCAAAATTAGCGTTTGCCATCTCAGTGATTTCTTCAGTATTGATTTGAGCAACTTCAGGCACAACAATGGTGTCTCCTTCTTGCATAATCAAATCTTGACTAATATCACCGGACTGTAACAGTTCCCACAAATTAATCTGAATCACTTGTTCACTAAACGTTTGAGTCTGGCGGCGGACTTGAATATTACGAATGTCTGCCATGGGTGTAATCCCTCCGGCGAGCTGAATGACTCGTGTTAAGCTAGGATACCCCTCTGTATCGCGAAAGGGTTCAGAGGATTCTGTAATTCCCCCCCCCTTGACGACGTAAGATCCCGGTCGTTGGACTGCCCCCACCACAGCAACAGTTCGCGGTAAATCGGGATTGGGGGCGATACTTCCGGTGGCAGTGGCAATTTGACGCGCTTCTGCAAGGCTGATCTCCGTTTGAGTCGGAATAAAGATGGTATCTCCATCCCGTAGGGTTAAGTTCTGAGCACCCAGGCCTGTTCTCAGCATTTCCCAGATATTTAAGGTGATGACTTGTTCTTTTCCCTCAGGTAGGGGACGACGGACTAAGACTTGATCGAGTTTGGCATCCTGAGTGATACCCCCAGCCAATTCTATCGCTTGCATAATGGTGGGAAATTGAATTCCTGGGGTATTGACTCCTGCCCCTTCTTTTAAGTCAACGGTGTAAGATCCAGGACGGCTGACTTCTCCGAGAATCATCACATTCAGAGGGCGATAGTTCATCACATTGAGAGTGATCTGGGGGCGCTTGATGAAGCGGCGATATTTTTGTTCAATTTCGCCTCCCAACTGTTCAATAGTTTTACCCAAAACCTGAACACGACCAATCCAAGGAAAGTCTACGATACCAGTGGGAGGAATTAGATATTCTCCGGCTAATTCTGGAAAATCTAAGATATTAATTGCAATGCGATCGCCACTGCCCAAGGCATAGGGGGAATGAGTTTGTGAAATTGTTGCCGTCTGTGGGATAGAGGATTGGGCTAAACAGGATGAATTGGGGGTAAATGTCAGGGCAATAACAAGGGTTAAACAACTCCAAGATCGCCGAGAGATTGAAAATAGACAAGGGTAAGAATTTAAGTGAATCATTAGATTAAAGTTCAGTTGAAGTGTAGTCAATTCTGGCGTGAAATGATTGACGATACCAGATGATTATGGTAAACCCGCTCTACGGATTGATTAAACTAAAAAAAATTTCAATTTAATGTTTACCTTTCTGAGTCAATTGGGGAATCATCAGTGCAGAGTTGAAGATAGTGCTGATTGTTATTCCCTCAATCTAGCCTAACTCAATCTGAAGAAAACCAATACTGTAATTCTTAATTTCTTTTTGAGTTGAATTTCTCAGTTTAGTTTATTGGAGAAAAAAAACGTGGTCAATCATTCCCTGAATTCTTCCCCGACTCCAACTTTAATTTTTTTACACATTCCTAAAACAGCAGGAACCACTTTACATCAAATTATAGATCGCCATTATCCGCTCGATCATATTTACTGGGTACACGCAACTCAAGTGGCTGAATCAATTACAGCCTTTAAGAATTTTCCAGAAGAAAAACGGCAACAATTTCAACTGATTAAAGGACACATGGGGTTTGGTCTGCATCAGTATGTATCTCAACCTTGTACTTATTTTACATTGCTGCGAGACCCAGTGAAACGAATTATTTCTCACTATTATCATGTGCTGAGAACTCCTAATCACTATTTACATCAGATTGTCACAGAAAAGCAAATGGATTTAAAAACGTTTGTTTCTTCTGGGATTTCTTTAGAACTAGACAATGGTCAAACTCGATTAATTGCAGCAACAAATGGAGATGAGGATGAGAGGATTGAATTTGGCTGTGCTACAACCGATTTATTAGAGACAGCAAAGCAGCATTTACTCAATCACTTTTCGGTGGTGGGAACAATGGAGGAATTCGATAAAACGTTATTACTATTACAGAAGAAGCTGGGTTGGAAAAATATTTACTACGCTCGTAAGAATACCGGAAAAAATAAGACCACAAAAAAATCTGAAATTTCAGCCGATACATTAGCAGCAATTCAACAACAGAATGCCTTGGATATTGAGTTATATGAATTTACTCAGCAACTGCTAAACCAACAAGTTAAGGATATAGGGGGTTCTTTTGAACAAGAATTAGACACTTTCAAAACCATCAATCAATCCTACGGAGGGTTACATGGATTGGCTTGGTCTACGATTAACAAAGCCCGCAGAGCCGTTGCAGCAATCCGATAGTTTGGGTTGAATCAGAATCTTGATTGATTCAATTGCTTTAATGATTTTGTTAAAGTGATTCATAAATTTAAAAGTGATTGAAATTATTAATAACTCAATCCATTAAAAGTTGATTTTTATGAAAGAGCTAATTACCGATCCTCTGATTCTGATTCCCCTTTTATTCGTCTTCGTCATTTATTTTCTGATTACATTTCACTATGGGAGCAAGCAGAAAATAGCAGCAAAGTTAGAATATTTATTAGCTTTTGTATTTCTGTTTGTTTCTCCTGGCTTAGCAATCTCTCCCATTAATATATTACAACCGTATCACTTTACTGTTCCCAAAATTAGCTTGAGATCAATTGTGATAAAGTTTGGATTATATAGTTATTTTATAATTATTTTAAAATCCTCATTTTCTCGTATCTTTCAAAGTTCCTTACTCCTGTTTAGCAATCCTTTTTTAGGACTTCTACTGTGCTTATCGCTTCTGTCTGCTATTTGGTCAGAAACACCCGCTTATACACTGCGTCAAAGTTTACTAATTGTTGGCTTATCTATTTTTTCCGCACATATTGCTAGCCGTTATAGTTGGGATAAATTAGTTGTTTTAATTCGATATAGTACCACATTAATTTCTATTTTAAGTGCATTTTATGCCTTAGCAATGCCATCAATTGGAGTTGAACCTAAAGGATGGAAAGGAATTACCAGCCATCCCAACCGTTTAGGAATTCTCTTATCTTTAAATATTACCCTTTGGTTATTTCATGCCATCCATCATCCGAAACAGCGCTGGTTTGCCGTTTCATTTGCTTTTTTCTCGCTTTATGTCCGTCAAAATACTAATTCAGCAACGAGTTTAGTTTTAATATTAATTTTACTGACTTTAGTCGGATGTTTAAGGTTATTAAAAAGTTTAAGCTTTCAGCAAGCATTTGTTGGAGTCGTTATTTTTATGGTCTTAGGAATTGGAATTATGCTCATTGTATTAGAAAATTGGTTTAATATTCTCAATGCATTAGATAAAGACCCTTCTTTAACCGGACGAACAGAATTTTGGCCGCAAATTATTGAAAGAATTGTCGAAAAACGACCGATTTTAGGATATGGAACTCAGGGTTTTTGGCAAGCTTGGCGAGGCATAGAAAACCCGGCGAATGGGATTTCAACTCCTAAAGGATTTAAGCCGCCTCATGCCCACAATGGCTTCTTAGAAATCTTCTTAGATTTGGGTGTAGTTGGATTTGTAATCTTCCTATTTGCGTTCTTTAGAACCGTTGCATCTGCTGTTTTTTATATGGGAATTAATCCTTCGTCTGAATCACTTTTGCCCTTAGTCTTTTTAACTTGGATGGTGATTCCCAATATTACGGTGAGTGAGTTATTTTATCCGACTCATATTTGGGTTTACTTTGTGATCATTACAGTTCGTTTAAATCTCGAAATTAAACAATTTAACCAGAGGCAAAAACAAATAAAATATCAGCTTGCTTACCCCTGAGCTGTCTCACTTTAATCCCTCCTACTTAATCCATTATCCCTATGAACTTACGTCAACAAGCAGCTAAAGGTATTGTGTGGTCTGCCATTCAAAAATTGGGTAACCAGGCTGTTTCTTTAGTGGTTTTTTTCTGTTTAGCTCGTTTATTAGCCCCCGAAGCGTTTGGGTTAATTGCGCTTGCAAGTGTTTTTCTTGCCTTTGTACAAATTTTTCTAAATCAAGGATTTGCTGAGGCAATTGTTCAACGAGAAGAACTCGAACCAGAACATTTAGATACGGCTTTTTGGGTTAGTTTAGTTATCAGTATTGTCCTGACAATTATCAGTATTTCAATTGCTGGTATTGTGGCGCAAGGCTTTCAGCAACCCGAACTTGCTCCGATTATCCGTTGGCTGTCTCTTGGGTTTTTACTCAGTGCATTTAATAGCGTTCAACAAGCTATTTTTCGTCGAGATTTAGCTTTTAAACCCCTCGCTATTCGTTCACTGGTTGCCTCATTTTTTGGAGGTATTGTAGGTGTTGCGATGGCATTCTTAGGCTGTGGGGTTTGGAGTTTAGTCGGTCAACAACTGACGAATAATATTGTAGGAATTTTAGTTCTATGGTGGGCGAGTGACTGGAAACCGGGCTTTAAAGTCTCACAAAAACACTTTCACGAACTATTTCATTTTGGCATTAATATTTTAGGATTTAATCTGCTCAACTTTTTTAATCGACGTTCGGATGATTTCTTAATAGGCTATTTTTTGGGGGCGACTGCATTAGGGTATTACACGATTGCTTATCGTTTATTACTGTTAATGACAAACCTATTAACTAATACAATGGCACAGGTTGCATTACCAACATTTTCTCGTTTACAGTCTCAACCGGAGAAGATGCGGCGGGCATTTTATACAGCCACTCAACTCTCAAGTTTAGTCGCATTTCCAGCTTTTTTAGGAATGGCTATTTTAGCGCCTGAACTCGTTCCGATGGTATTCGGAGAAAATTGGTTACCGAGTATTCCTGTGATGCAAATCTTGTCAATTATTGGGATTTTACACGCGATTGAATATTTCAACCAATCTGTTATTTTAGCAATGGGAAAACCCAGTTGGCGATTTAAAATCAATGCGGTGAATGCAGTCGGAAATGTAATCGGTTTTCTTGTTGTTGTACATTGGGGAATTTTAGCCGTTGCTGCCGCTTATGTGATTCGAGGATATCTATTTTTACCGCTGCCATTATGGGCAATTCATAAACTGATTAAAATTGACTTTAAAACTTACGCCTCACAATTTGTTGCGCCTTTTACAAGTGCTATTGTCATGGTAAGTTTAATCACCGGTATTAAAATTTATGGCGGAGATCTTCTCAATTTACCTCTATTGATAACTATTTGTACGGGGACGGGTATACTCACTTATAGTCTAATGATTCGATGGCTTGCACCTCAACTATTTCAACAAGTTTTAACATTAGTAGCTTCACTAATTCCTCACCGAAAAACTCGTCAAACTTAATCATTAATTATGCCTGACTCTACGATTAAATCTCGGCTGTTTTTAGTGGGTTGTCCTCGTTCGGGTACAACATTACTTCAAAGTTTATTAGCAGCACATCCAGACATTGCTTCGTTCCCAGAATCTCATTTATTTCAAAGTCTTTGGATACATCGCTGGAGTCGTTTACTGGGGCTGGCATCCCCAAAAGGACGACAACAACTCAACTGGTTTTTACAAGAAATTAATCAACCCCAACTGCTGCAAAAGTTACCTAAACAGGCACGATTTATGCGTCAATATGGTAAAGTTTTGCAGGAAGCTTTAGATGGTGCAACACGGGCTAAAGGTCAACAAATTTGGCTGGAAAAATCACCAGAACACGTCCGTTATATTCGCTATATTGAAGGAGCAATTCCTGATGCTAAATTTATTCATTTAATTCGCAATGGTTCTGATGTGGTGGCTTCTCTTTATGATGTGACTCACAAGCATCGACAACCCGAAGTCTGGGGTGAACCCTGGGAATTAGAGAAATGTATTCGCCATTGGGTTCGTTCTGTTGAATTTAGTTCTTTACACTTACATAAACCGAATCATATTTTAGTTCGCTATGAAGCATTAGTCGAAAATCCTGAAGTTGTTATTCGAGAATTGTGTAATTTTATTGAAACTCCATTTAGTCCTTCAATGTTGAAAGATTACGGTAAAATGGCTGAGAAAGTGGTTTTAAACAATGAAGCCTGGAAAGCCTCCGTCGGAGATCCAATTAGTAATGCGAACTCGACAAAGTTTTACAAACTATTTACCCCAGAACAACAGCAGTATATTCTCGAGAAGGTAACCCCTGCACTCAGTACTAAGATCTAGTTTATTTTGAGGTGTTAAAATAAGCGAATTATAACTAAAACTCGCCGCTTTGATAGAATCAGCTTGACAACTTCATGTGCAAAAATCAACTCCTGTGAGACAATACACAACGGGAGTCACTTTATTTTGTTATGAATAATACAAAACGAACTCCAAACTGCTGATTTTGTCAAATGGTAATGCCAATTTCTAAATCTTTCACAGTCTCTCACAACAGCGATCGCTCAAGCGTTCGATCTCGGTTACACTTAGAAAAGCTGCTCTCCTCAGAAGCGGTTCAAACCCTGCAACAAGCCGATCGCCATACTCTGATCGAAGGACTGACTCAAACTCCCAAAACTTTACCGCCAAAGTACTTTTATGACGATCGCGGATCGATCCTATTTGAACAAATTTGTGAGTTACCCGAATATTATCCGACTCGGACTGAAGCCAGTATTTTACACGTCTGCGCGGCAGAAATTGCCCGTTTAACAGGCCCCTGTGAACTGGTAGAATTAGGCAGCGGAAGTTCGACTAAAACCCGAATTTTACTCGATGCCTACCAACAGCTTGGTTATTCCTTACGATACATTCCCGTTGATGTCAGTGGCGGCATATTGGAAAGTAGCGCTTATGAGTTATTACAGGAATATCCCACACTACAAATTCAGGGTTTAGTCAGTACCTATGAATTAGCCTTACAACACCTAAAACCAACCACATTACCCAGCCGAATGATTGCATTTTTGGGTAGTACATTAGGTAACTTAAACCCAACTGAAAGTCAGCAATTTTTTGCCCAAATGACGACGGCTTTAGAACCCGGAGAATATATTTTATTGGGTGTTGATTTGCAAAAACCTATTAATATTTTAGAAGCGGCTTATAACGATAAACAGGGAATAACCGCAGCCTTTAATTTGAATATGTTGAGCCATTTAAATCGTCAATTTGAGGGCGATTTTGATCTGACGCAATTTGAACATCAGGCATTTTATAATTCTCAACTGCATCAAATTGAAATGCATTTACGCAGTCGGCAAGATCAAAGCGTTAAATTAGATCGGCTGGGTTTAAAAATACAGTTTGAAAAAGGAGAAACCATTCGCACAGAAATTTCCCGAAAATTTGATCTAACCACCCTGCAAGCCGAGTTAAACAGTCAAGGCTTAAAAATACTGCATAGTTGGACTGATCCGAATCGATGGTTTGGGGTTTTGCTATGTCAGTTTGTGGAAGATAACCCAAATCTCAGCAACTAAGAATAGCAGCTTATCAAAATTGAAACCAGACGGCTTTTAGAATGTTATTAAATGTTTAAAAAACTTCAATATTTTTGAAAGCCGTATTAATTGATCTGTTGGATAATATATAATAACAGCCAGCTCATTTATTGATATTCTAACAATTGATTGGAGGTTCTGTGCAAACTTTATTAAAATTATCCGCTTGGATTGATCGAGGTAATGAATATTTAGGTCGCTTTGTCTATTGGTTTAGCCTGGTGATGATTGCAGTGGGAACCTGGAATGTGATAGGTCGATATGTAGGGCGTACTATTGGTCAGAATCTCAGTTCAAATGCTTTCATAGAAACCCAATGGTATATTTTTGATGTGATTTTTCTTCTGGGCGCGGCTTATGCTTTAAAACATAACGAACACGTGCGAGTCGATGTCGTTCAAAGCCGTCTCAGTACCAAACAAAAAGCATTAATAGATTGCTTAGGAACTCTTATTTTTCTCATCCCATTCTGTGTGATGATTATCTTCTATTCTTGGGGTTGGGTAGTAAATTCTTGGAGTATTCAAGAGGTTTCACCCGATCCAGGTGGCTTGCCTCGTTATCCAATTAAAACATTAGTCATTATCAGTTTTGTTCTATTATTATTTCAAGGATTTTCTGAAGCCATTAAAAATTTTGCTATTTTTCGTGGTATAGCGCTACGCGCTAGGGAACAGGGTTGAATCCCCCCTCAGTCCCCCCGAAGATATCCCCCTTCCGTCCCCCATCCCCCCTCAGTCCCCCCTTAGTAAGGGGGGTAGGGGGAAACCTAAGGAGGCTTCGCTTTGACTTTGATGGGGGGTTGGGAAC